>PNKH01000032.1 GCA_013822345.1 Isosphaera sp. | reverse complement strand
GGGTGTACCTTTTGGCCCAGGTGTCCGGCCTGCCGCTGCACAACCTGGACCCGTGGGCGTGGTGCTACGGGGCGAGCGGGGCGGTGTCGGCGGTGGTGGTGCTGTTCGCCTTCCGGTACCCGAGCCAGCAGGTCCTGCTGTTCTTCGTCATCCCGATGCCGATGTGGCTCCTGGCCGCCCTGTTCGTCGGGCTGGACGCCCTCGGGTCGCTCGGGGTGTTCGGGCCGGGCGGCGGGCGGACGGCCTACGTCGTCCACCTCGGCGGGGCCCTGTTCGGGGCCGTGTACCACCTGACCGACTTCCGGTTCACGTCCCTGTTCTCGCGGCCGCCGCGGGGGGCCGCCCGGCGGGCCCGGCCGCAGCTGCGGGTCGTCCCGGCCCCGCCGGCCGACACCCCCACCCCGGTCGCGGCGGCGGTCGAGAGCCCGCCCCGGCCGAAGGACGCGGCCGACCCGCCGGGCGGGTCGGAGGAGTCGCTGGAGGCGCGGGTCGACCAGGTTCTGGCGAAGGTGTCGCGGTCCGGGCGGGACAGCCTGACCCCGGAGGAGAAGGCGATCCTGGCCCGGGCCGGGGAGTTGTACAAAAAGCGTCGGAAGTAACCGGGGCCGTCCCGGCGGGGGGTACGATGCCGCTGCACGAGTACGCGTGTCGGACGTGCGACCGGGCGTTCGAGACGCTGGTGACCGCCAAAACCGCCGAGCCGGTCAAGTGCCCGGTGTGCGGCGGGGCCGACGTGGAGCGGCTGGCCGGGCTGCCGACGGCCGGCAAGCCGGCGGCGACGAACTGCCGGGGCGACGGCCCGCCGTGTGGGGCGCCATTTTGCGGCCGGCGGGGTGGGGGGTGACGGCCGGTTAAACTGTAGGCAACAATTTTCGTCATCACGTCCGGATTCCGCGGATCGACACCTCTCTGAATTCGCCCGCTCGGAAAAAAGAATGGACTAGTGGGCTTGTCTTCCGGGGAGCCGGGGAGTAAATATGATTATCGGATAAGCCTGCGGTGCGATTCCATGTGCCGCGGGGTCCGGTAGTTCCGCCCGAACTGTCCGGTGGCGAACATCGGTTCGCCATCTCTCCCGACCGTGTTACTCGTTAGTAGGTGGCTGCCATGACCGACCAGAAGCAAGCCAAGCAGTGTGCGGACATGCTTCAGGCGATCGCCGAGCCGAACCGCATCCGGATCATCGAGTGCCTCCGCACCGGGTCGATGAACGTGACCCAGTTGGCGAAGGCCCTGAACGTCGAGATCGTGAACGTGTCCCACCACCTCGGGGTGCTCCGGACGGCCGGGCTCGTCGAGGACGTGAAGGACGGCCGGTTCGTGATCTACTCGCTCCACCCGAAGGTGTTCAACAACGACAGCAACAAGGCGACGTACCTCGACCTCGGCTGGTGCCGGATCGAGATCCCGCACAACTGACGCCCCGCGTCACGCCCGCCGGCCGTACAGCGCCGGCGGGTACACCTCGGCCTTCAGCCGCCCCGGCACCACCTCCGCGACCAGGCCCTTCACCCCGTCCCCCGGGACGCACACGAACTCGCCGTCGGCGTGGGCGCACAGGTCCGTCCGGCCCTCGACCTCGACCCGCGCCGCCCGCCCGAGCCGCAGCAGCGGGTGCCGCTCCGGCAACTTCCCGACGGCCATCCGCGGCAGATACCGGACGAGGTGCCAGCGGGTCAGCCGGGTGGCGTGCATGTAGTCGAATTGGCCGTCGGCGAGGTCGGCGGCCGGGCGGAGCGGGAAGTTGCCCTCGCGCTGGGCGTTCAGCACCGACAGGGCCAGCGTCGGGGTGGTGACCTCGCGGCCGTCGAACCGGACGGTCAGGGTCGGGGTGGCGAAGTGCTTGACCATCGCCTTGAGGAACGCCCACCCGTACAGCGGCAGCCCCTTCAGCCACCGCGTCTTCCGGGCCTCGACCGTCACCATCCCGTTGAACCCGACGCCGAGGGCGCAGACGAAATACGTCTCGCGGCCGCCGGCGGTGACCCGGCCGACATCAATGTCGAGGGTTTCGGTCGGCGGCCGCCCGGCGCGGCGGGCCCACCAGACGTCCATGCCGAGCGAGAAGGCGAGGTCGTTCGCCGACCCGACCGGCCAGACGGAGAAGACGACATCGCGCCGGCCGGCGGCGAGCAGCCCGTTGGCGACCTCGTGGGCGGTGCCGTCGCCGCCGGCCGCGACGACCTTGGCGAACCCGTCGTCGGCGGCCCGGCGGGCGAGTTCGACCGCGTGCCGCGGCTCGCGGGTCGGCCGCAGCTCGACCGCGTCGCCGGCGAGTTGTCGGAACTCGGCGACGAGCCGTTCGGCCCTGCCGCGGCCGGCCGCCGGGTTGTAGATCACACAGGTGGGCGGCGGCATCGGCCGGGAACCTCGGGCCGGCGGGGCGTGTCCATTCTCGGGTCCGTGTCCGGGAAGGGAAGGGGGCGGCGGTGAACGGGCTGTTGGTGATCGACAAGCCGGGCGGGATGACCTCGCGGGACGTGGTGAACCGGGTGCAGCGGTGGTTCCCGCGCGGCACGAAGGTCGGGCATACCGGGACGCTGGACCCGCTGGCGACCGGGGTGCTGGTGGTATGCGTCGGGGCGGCGACCCGGCTGGCGGACTACGTGCAGGCGATGGGGAAGAGTTACGCGTCGCGGTTCCGGCTCGGGGCGACGAGCACGACCGACGACGCCGACGGGGCGGTGACCGAGACGCTGGGCGTGGTGCCACCGACGCGGGAGCAGGTCGAGGCGGCACTCGCCGGGTTCGTCGGAACCGTCGAGCAGGTGCCGCCGGCGTTCTCGGCGTTGAAGGTGTCCGGGGAGCGGGCGCACGACCTGGCCCGGGCGGGGAAGGACGTGCGGCTGGCGGCGCGGCCCGTCCGCATCGACGCGGTGCGGCTGGTGGGGTACGAGTGGCCGTTCGCGGACGTGGAGGTGGACTGCGGGAAGGGGACGTACATCCGCTCGATCGCGCGGGACGTGGGCGACGTGCTCGGCTGTGGCGGCTTGGTGCAGACGCTGCGCCGGACGCGGGTCGGGCCGTTCACGGCGGAGCAGGGGGTCGGGGTGGATGCGGCGCCGGCGTCGGTCGCGCTCCGGCCGATGTCGGAGGCGGTGTCGGGCCTGCCGCGGGTCACGTTGGGCGCGGAAGTCGTCCCGCGGCTGCGGAACGGACAGTTGGTGCGGTGCCAACTCCCGTACCCGCTCGGGAACCCGAGGCAGCACGTCGCGGCGTTCGACTCGGACGGCGGGTTCGTCGGGACGGTCGTGCCGCACGGGGGCGGGACGGTCAAGCCGGTGGTCATGGTCCCGGGTCGGGCCGGCGAGCCGGGAGCGTGAGCGACCGGAGGGCGCCTCCGGTCGCTCACGCTCCCGGCTCGCCGGGGGTCACGCCGCCTGCATGTCCTTCAGGTTCTCCTCCAGTGCGGCGACTTGCTTCTCGAGGTCGGCCGCCGACTCGCGCTGCTGCTGCACCACCTCGGGCGGGGCGCCGCTCACGAACTTCTCGTTCGCCAGCTTCGCCCGGATCGCGTCGAGCGCCTTCCGCTTGTCGGCGATCTGCTTCTCCAGCCGCTTCGCCTCGGCCGCCGGGTCGATCAGCCCGGCGAGCGGCACGTACGCCTCGAACTCCGGCCGCACGATCCCGCCGGCCTGCTTCGGCTTCGCGGTGTTCGGCCCGGCGGTCAGGTTCGCGATCCCGGCGAGCGGGCCGATGAACGCGGCCAGCACGTTGAAATCGGCGGCCACCGCGTCCGCACACTTCACCGCCACGTCGAGGCGGGTCTTGTCGTCCACCTGGTAGCGGTTCCGCACCTCGCGCACCCCGCGCACCAGCTCCTGCATCCGGGCGAACCGCGTCTCCACGCCGGCGTCGATCCAGGCATCGGGGTATGCCGGCCACCTCGCGATGCACACGCTCTCCTCGGCCTTCGCGGGGGCGGGCAGCCCGCGCTCGGGGGCGGCCTCGTTGAGCGCCTGCCACAGCGACTCGGCCACGAACGGCATCACCGGCTGCACGAGGCGGAGGATGCCGTCGAGGGCGCCGGCGAGAACCCGCTGCGCGGGTTCCCGGGCGGCCGGGTCCTTGAGCCGGCCCTTCGACATCTCGATGTACCAGTCGCAGAACTCGGACCACACGAAGTCGTACACGAGCCGGGCCACCTCGCTGAACTTGTACGCCTCCAGCGCGGCGGTCACCTCCTTCGTGGTGGTGGCGAGTCGCGACAGGAGCCAGCGGTCTTCGGTCGGCAGCGCCGCCACGTCGACCGGGCCGGGGGTGTACCCATCGAGATTGAGGAGGAGGAACCGGGTCGCGTTCCACATCTTGTTCGCGAAGTTCCGGCCCTGGTCGAACCGCTCCGACGCCTGCTTCGCGGTCATTAGCTCCGGGTCGTCGCTGGTCCACGGACCGCCGGGCCGGAACGGCTTCTTGCAGTTCGGGCAGGCGAGCTTCTTGGTCCGCCCCTTCAGGTGCTCTTGCTTGATGGGCACCAGGGTGTCGCAGTGCGGGCACACGTTCGACACCGCCACCCGGCTGTCCTGGGTGTCGCCGGCGAGGGCCACCATCTGGAAGCGGAGGGCGTCGGCCCCGTACCGCTCGATGATGTCGAGCGGGTCGATGCCGTTCCCCGTAGTCTTGCTCATCCGCTCGCCGAACGCGTCCTGCAGTTGGGCGTGGATGTACACGTGATGGAACGGGATGTCGTTGAGGTTGTACAGCCCGGTGAGCACCATCCGGGCCACCCACAGGGTGATGATGTCGCGGCTCGTACAGAGCACGGAGGTCGGGTAGTAGTACTTCACCTCCGGCGTCGGCTCCGGCCACCCGAGGGTGCTGTGCGGCCACAGGGCGGACGAGAACCAGGTGTCGAGCACGTCGGGGTCACGCCGGAAGAACCCGAACTTCTCCAGCGCCTCCGTCACTTCCGTGTCGCCCTCATCCCGCACGCATACGAGCATGCGGTCCACCATCACGTCATCCTCGGTGTCTTTGCTGTCGAGCCGCCCTTCCTGCTTCCACTTCGCGATCTTCTCGACGAGTTCCGGGTGCCATTTGTATTCGTCGTCCGTCTGCCAAGTCCTTTGCAGCACCCACACCGGGATGCGGTGGCCCCACCAGAGCTGCCGGCTGATGCACCAGTCGCGCTTCTCGCCGAGCCACGCCAGGTAGCCGTCCTTGTACCGCTCCGGGAAGAACTTCACCCGCCCACTCGTCACCGCGTCCATCGCCATCTGCGCCAGACTCGGCTTGCCGTCGTCGCGGTCCCCCATCCGCACGAACCACTGGTCCGACAGCAGCGGCTCGATCGGCGTCTTCGACCGGTCGCTATACTTCAGCGGCACTACCCGGTCTTCCTTCCCCTCGAAGAAACCGAGCTCCTCCATCTTCTTCGCCACGGCGTCGCGGGCCTTGTACCGATCCATCCCTTTGAACTCGCCCCCGGCGTCGTTGAGGGTGCCGTCCGGGTTGAGGATGTTGATGATCCCGATCTCAGGGTGCCGCTGCCAGCAGGCGTAGTCGTTCGGGTCGTGGGCCGGCGTCACCTTCACGCACCCGGTGCCGAGTTCCGGGTCCGCGAGCTGGCCGTCGGCGATGATCGGGATGGTGCGGCCGTTGAGCGGGATCGTCACCGTCTTGCCGATGAGGGACTTGTATCTCTCGTCGTTGGGGTGCACGCACACGGCGGTGTCGCCGAGCATCGTCTCGGGCCGCGTCGTGCTGAACCGGATGTAGGTGTCCGTCACCCCGTTCACGGGATACTTGAACGTCCAGAACCCGCCCTTGGTGTCCTCCGTGTACGTCTCGTCGTCGGCCACCGATGTCTGCAGGTGGGCGTCCCAGTTCACGAGTCGCTTGCCGCGGTAGATGTACCCGTCGCGGAACATGCGGAAGAAGGTTTCGCGCACCGCCCGGGCGCAGGTGTCGTCGAGCGTGAACCGCGTCCGCCGCCAGTCGCAGCTCGCCCCCATCTGCCGCAGTTGGCCGAGGATGCGGGCCTCGTACCGGCCCTTCCAGTCCCAGATGCGGCGCACCAGCTCGTCCCGGCCGAGGTCGTGCCGGGTCTTCTTCTCCTGGGCGAACACGAGCCGCTCCACCACCGCCTGGGTGGCGATCCCGGCGTGGTCGGTGCCGGGCATCCACAGGGCGTTGTACCCCTGCGCCCGCCGCCACCGGATCAGCACGTCCTGCAGGGTGTTGTTCAGGGCGTGGCCCATGTGGAGGGCGCCGGTCACGTTCGGCGGCGGGATGACGATGGTGAACGGCTTCCGCCCGTCCGGGTCGGAGCGGAAGTACCCCTTGTCCTCCCACTCGCGGAGGAACCGCTCCTGGGCCGCCTTCGGGTCGTACGCCTTCGCCAGTTCGGTCGCCATGTGGTCCGGGGTGTTCGGGGTTCAGTTCGCGTCGCCGCGGAGGCGCTTCAGCTCGGCCTCGAGGTCCGCGATTTTCCTGGCGGTCTCATCCGCCCGTTGCTTCTCTGCGTCGGCCCGGGCCTTCTCGGCTTCGGCCCGCCGCCGCTCCTCGTCCCGTTGGGCGCGGAGCCCGTGGTAATTCTCGATCCGGTTCCCGTCCGGGTCGTAGCACACGACCTGGTCGTTCTCCGCGGCGAGGAACACGTCCACCACCTCGACCCAGACCCGCCCGTCCGGTTCCGTAGGTAGGACCTCGTACCCGGACGGGCCGGCCTGGAACGCGGCGATCCCGCCCGGCCGCTTCCCGCCCCCGTACCGCAGGTCGATCAGGACGAGTAGTGGCACCCCGGCCCGGTAGAACAGTCCCGGCTTCTCCGTCAGGTCCTTCTTCCGCGTGGTCGGCGAGGTCAGTTCGACTACGACCAGTGGCCGGGCGGCCATGTCCGTCACCGGGAAGACGGCCCGGTGCCGGTCCCACTCCCGCGGCTCGCTGTTCAGCAGGATCACGTCCGGGCCGAGGTTGGGCAGCCCCGGCACCCCGAAGTCGATCAGGTGGTCGCCGAAGACCCGCAAGCCCTCCCGGCCGGCGACCCGCTCCCGGAACACCGTTACCAGGTAACGGCGGTCGTCGTCGTGGGCGGCGTTGTTCACGACGAAATCCCCCTCCTGTGGGTAGAGGAGGTCGTCCTCCGTCAGCGGCACCCGCCAGTCGGCCGACCCGTCGGGGGTGTGCCTCCACCCGAGGGCGAACGGGTCGTCCGGCGTCGGCACCGGCTCCGGGACCGCCATCTCCAGGTCGGGCGTCATGCCTCACCTCCGGTCGGGGCCTCCGCGTCCTTGAACAGTTTGTACTCGAAGCTGTCGGACAACGCGAGCCAGCTCGCCTCCACCACGTTCTCGCTCACCCCGACCGTCCCCCACACGTCCGCCCCGTCCCGGCTCTCGATCACCACCCGCACCCGGGCCGCCGTCCCCGCCCGGGCGTTCACCACCCGCACCTTGTAGTCCACCAGCTGCATCTCCGCCAGCCGCGGGAAGTGCGGGAGCAGCGCCTTCCGCAACGCCCCGTCCAGCGCGTTCACCGGCCCGTCCCCGTCGCTCACCGTGTGCTCCGCCTTCCCGTCCACCTGCACCTTCACCGTCGCCTCGGTCGTCACCACCCCGTCCCACCCGGCGTCGATGTCCACCCGGTACGCGACCCGCGAGAACCACGGCCGGTACAGCCCGGCCTGCCGCTTCACCAGCAGGTCGAACGACGCCTCCGCCGCCTCGAACTCGTACCCCTCGTTCTCCAGGTCCTGCACCCGCGTCAGGATCTTCGTCATCAGCGCCTTGTCGTGCGTCACCTGGTACTTCGTCGTCTTCGCCAGGATGGTGGAGTGGCCCGACAGCTCCGACACCAGGATCCGCCGCTCGTTCCCGACCGCCTCCGGGCGGACGTGCTCGTAGGTCGTCGGGTCCTTCGCCACCGCGTGGGTGTGCATCCCGCCCTTGTGGGCGAACGCGCTCTGCCCGACGAACGGCTGGCCCGGCCGGAAGTTCATGTTCGCCAGCTCGTAGACGTACCGCGAGGTCTCGGTCAGCCGGGACAGGCTGTCCGGGGCGAGCACCTCGTACCCGTACTTCAGGGCGAGGTTCGCCACCACGCTCACCAGGTCGACGTTCCCGCACCGCTCGCCGATCCCGTTCACGGTCCCCTGCACCTGCGTCGCCCCGGCCCGCACCGCGGCCAGCGTGTTCGCCACCGCCAGGTCGCAGTCGTTGTGGCAGTGGATGCCGACCGCGCAGCCCAGTTCCCGCCGCACAACCGCCACCACCTCGGCCACCCGCTCCGGCATCGTCCCGCCGTTCGTGTCGCAGAGGATCACGACCGACGCGCCCCCGCCGGCGGCCGCCGCGAGCGTCCGCAGGGCGTACCCCGGGTTCGCCCGGTATCCGTCGAAGAAGTGCTCCGCGTCGTAGAACACCTCGCGGCCGGCGGCCCGGCAGAACGCGACCGAGTCGGCGATCATCCGCAGGTTCTCGTCGAGCGTCGTCCCGAGCACGTCGGTGACGTGGAAGTCCCACGTCTTCCCGACGATGGTGACCACCGGCGTCTCCGCGTCGAGCAGCGCCTTCAGGCACGTGTCGGTCTCGGGCGGGCTGTTCTTCCGCCGGGTCATCCCGAACGCGCACACCTTCGCGTGCCGCAGCGGCAGCTCGCGCACCGCCCGGAAGTACTCCGCGTCCTTCGGGTTCGACAGCGGGTACCCGCCCTCGACGTAATCCACGCCGATCTCGTCGAGCCGGCGCGTCAGGAGGAGCTTGTCCTGGAGCGAGAAGTTCACCCCCTCGCCCTGGCTGCCGTCGCGGAGGGTGGTGTCGTAGACGAAGACCCGGCTCATGGCGTGCGACCCCGTGTGTGCGGCGCGGGAAACAAAAAACCCCGAAGCGTCTGCTCCGGGGTCGGCTGGTTCGGTTCCGACGACCCCGCTCACCCGACCGTGACGACGATGGCGCGCACTCCCTGCGCGGCGGTAATCGTGATCGGGGTGCTCGGGGCGGACGGGTTCACGGGGGTTTCCCACGGACCTGGGGTCGGGGGAATCATACACCGGGGAGGAGGGTTGTCCAGTCACGGAGTTTCGCGATGCCCGTCCTCGGCGCCCACCTGTCGGTCGCGGGCGGCCTGCGCAAGGCCGCGGAGGCCGCGGCCGCCCTCGGGTGCGGCACGGTCCAGATCTTCACCAAGAGCCCGAACGCCTGGGAGGCGAAGCCGCTCGCCGACGCGGACGTCCGCGCCTTCCGGGCTGCGGTCGCGGCCGCCGGGCTGCGGTTCCCGACCGCCCACGACTCGTACCTCATCAACCTCGCCGCCCCGGACGACGCGGCGTTCCGGAAGTCGGTGGCGGCGTTAGCGGTCGAGGTCGAGCGGGCCGAGGCGCTCGGCCTCAGCTACCTCGTCACCCACCCCGGGGCGCACACCGGCAGCGGGGAGGACGCCGGCCTGGCCCGCGTCGCGGCGGGGCTGGACGAGGTCCGCGGCCGGTGCCCCGGGGTCAAGGTGAAGGTGTTGCTGGAGACGACCGCCGGGCAGGGGACGTGCCTCGGGCACCGGTTCGAGCACCTCCGCACCATCCTCGACCACGTGACGGACGCCGACTGGCTCGGGGTGTGCCTCGACACCTGCCACGTCTTCGCCGCCGGGTACGGGCTGGCCACCGCCGACGAGTACGCGGCGACGGTCGACGAGTTCGACCGGGTGGTCGGCCTGTCGCGGCTGGAGCTGTTCCACCTGAACGACAGCGTGAAGGGGCGTGGCAGCCGGGTCGACCGGCACGCCGGGATCGGCCTCGGGATGATCGGGCCGGAGCCGTTCCGCCGGCTGGTCACCGACACGCGGTTCGCCCACCTGCCGATGGTTCTGGAGACGCCGAAGGAGGGCCCCGCCGGCGAGGCGATGGACCCGGTGAACCTCGCCGTCCTCCAGGGGTTCCTCGCCGACGCGCCGGTCGCGCGGGCGGGGTGACGGGCCGCGGTTGGGGTTTTGTGAAGAAGCGCGTCAAGCCCGGATCGGGCGCCGCCGATCAATAGGGGCGTCGAGCCGCGGGTGGCACCCAACCACTGGCGGCGAGACAGGATCGCGGGAAGAGGTCGGGCGGGTGCGGTCCGGCAGCCTCTGTTGCCGTCGACCCCCCTCCCCGACCGGGTCCGGTCGAGCGGGCGCGCGGCCCCCGACGCCGCCCGGTCCCGGACCTTCCCGCGGCCCCGACCGGCCGGCCCCGGCAGACGTACCCCGGGCGAACCCGTCGGGCATGACGCCCGCGGGCCGCCCTCCACGACGCACACCACGCCGGGGCCGGTCGGCTTCCTTCTTGAACTCCCCCCCCACACCCATATCCCATCTGCGGCCATCGCACGAACCGGTGGGGCAGGCATTCTTGCCTGCCCGGCAGACAGGAATGTCTGCCCCACCCGGTCCTGAGCACCACCCACCACCCCACCACCCACACGATGACCACTGCCATCCGCGCCCTGAAGGCCCGCGAGATCCTCGACAGCCGCGGCAACCCGACGGTCGAGGTCGAGATCCACCTCGCCGGCGGGGCGGTCGGCCGGGCGGCCGTCCCGAGCGGGGCCAGCACCGGGGCGCACGAGGCGGTCGAGCTCCGCGACGGGGACAAGAAGCGGTACGGCGGGAAGGGGGTGCTGACCGCCGTCCGGAACGTCCTCGACGGCCTCGCCCCGGCGGTCGCCGGCCTCAGCGCCCTCGACCAGGCCGCCGTCGACGCCAAGATGCTCGCCCTGGACGGCACCCCGAACAAGGGCCGGCTCGGGGCGAACGCGATCCTCGGCGTGTCGATGGCCACCGCCCACGCCGCCGCCAACCACCTCGGGCTGCCGCTGTTCCGGTACGTCGGCGGGGCGAACGCCCGCGTCCTGCCGGTCCCGCTCATGAACATCCTCAACGGCGGGAAGCACGCCGACAGCACCGTCGACTTCCAGGAGTTCATGATCGTCCCGGTCGGGGCGAGTACCTTCCGCGAGGGGCTGCGGATGGGGGCGGAGGTGTTCCACTCGCTCAAGAAGGTGCTGCACGACAAGGGGCTGAACACCGCCGTCGGCGACGAGGGCGGGTTCGCCCCGAACATCCCCAGCGCCGACGACGCCCTGGCCACCATCTCGCAGGCGGTCGAGAAGGCCGGGTACAAGCTCGGCGACCAGGTGGCGTTCGCCCTCGACGCGGCGTGTACGGAGCTGTTCGAGGAGGCGAAGCACAAGGGGAAGGACGGGTACTGCTTCTTCAAGAGCGCCCCGGACAAGGTGATCTCGTCCGACGAGATGATCGACCTGTGGGCGAAGCTGTGCGACAAGTACCCGATCCGGTCGATCGAGGACGGGCTGAGTGAGGACGACTGGGCCGGGTGGAAGAAGCTGACGGCGAGGCTCGGCGGGAGGGTGCAGCTGGTCGGCGACGACCTGTTCGTGACGAACACGGAGCGGCTGAGGCGCGGCATCGCGGAGGGGTGCGGGAACAGCATCCTGGTGAAGGTGAACCAGATCGGCACCCTGACCGAGACGCTCGACGCGGTCCAGACGGCGATGCGGAACCGGTTCACCGCGGTGATGAGCCACCGCAGCGGCGAGACCGAGGACGTGACCATCGCGGACCTGGCGGTCGCGACCAACTGCGGGCAGATCAAGACCGGGTCGGCGAGCCGGACGGACCGGGTCGCGAAGTACAACCAGCTGCTGCGGATCGAGGAGCAGCTCGGGCCGGCGGCGGTGTACGGGGCCGAGCTGCGGAAGTGACCCGCATCTGCCGTTAGCCGGGCGAACCGCGACCGTCAGGGAGCGGGTGTCCGTCCGCGGGGCGGCACCCGCTCCCTGACGGTCGCGGTTCGCCCGGCCGTTGTCCCGGGTCCCGGGTGACACCGGCCGGGAAACCCGCCGGCGGCGGCCGTTCCGGGTTGCCCCGGACCCCGGCCGCCCCGTATGGTGGGGTGTGGCTCGCCCCGCGTCCAACCTCGCGCCCCCATGCCCCCGCCCCCGACAGGCTTCCTGGTCGCGCGCCGGCCGGACGGGTTCGGCGACATCACCCCCCTTCACCCGGGGAACCGGTACACCCTCGGCCGGGCCCCGACCAGCAAGGTGATCGTCCGGGACGACCTGTGCAGCCGGGAGCACGCCGAGGTGTTCCCGGACGCCGGGGCGTGGCTCGTCCGCGACCTCGGGAGCCTGAACGGGACGCACGTCAACGGGGAGGCGGTGAAGGGGGAGCGGTCGCTCCGCCCGCTGGACGAGCTGCGGGTCGGGCGGACCCGGCTGGTCTACGTGGACGAGATGGGGCAGCTGCCGGAGGCCCCGCGGTCGGCCGTCGGGATGCAGCCGGCCCCGGCCCCGGCGGCGGAGCGGGCCGAGGGGCTCGAGATCCGCAAGCGGCTCGGGCAGACCCGGTACCACCCGCCGGCCCCGGCCGGGGAGGAGGACACCCGGAGCGAGCCGCGGGCCACCCCGGCCCAGGCGGTGGCCGTCCTGTACCGGCTGGCCCTGGACATGGCCGGGGCGGCCGACGTCCCGGCCCTGTGCGACCTGGTCGTCGACGCGGTGTTCCGGGCGACCCCGGCGGACGTGGCCGCGGTCCTGTCCCTGAAGGACGGGAAGGAGCCGGCCCCGGTCGTCCACCGGACCCGCGGGCCGGTCGCCCGGACGTACCACAAGGTGTCGAACTACGTCAGCCACGAGGTGCTGTCGTCCCGGCAGGCGATCCTGGCCGAGAACGTGGCCGCGGACGCCGCCCTGAAGAACCGGGACAGCATCACCGAGCTGAAGGTGGCGAGCCTGATCTGCGCCCCGATCGTGTTCGACAACCAGGTGCTCGGGCTGCTGCACCTGTACCGGGCGACCCCGCACCTGCCGCTCAACCCGGACGACCTGGAGTTCACCCTGGCGGTGGCCCGCCAGCTCGGGGCGGTGTGGCACCGGCTCCGCCGGGCGGCCACCCTGACGGTCGAGGTGAAGAGCCTCCGGGACCAGCTCAAGGTCGAGTCGCAGATCGTCGGCGAGAGCCCGGCCCTGAACGCGGTCGTCGAGCAGGCGCGGAAGGTGGCGGAGACGAAGGCGACGGTGCTGATCCGCGGGGAGAGCGGGAGCGGGAAGGAGCTGGTGGCCCGGGCGATCCACGCCGGCAGCCCGCGGCGGGACGGGCCGTTCGTCTGCCTGAACTGCGCCGCCCTGACCGAGACGCTCCTGGAGAGCGAGCTGTTCGGGCACGAGAAGGGGGCGTTCACCGGGGCGACCGAGCGGATGGCCGGGAAGTTCGAGGCGGCCGACGGCGGGACGATCTTCCTGGACGAGATCGGGGAGATGGCCCTGTCCACCCAGACGAAGTTCCTGCGGGTGCTGGAGGGCCACCCGTTCGAGCGGGTCGGCGGGAACACCCCGATCAAGGCGGACGTGCGGGTGGTGGCGGCGACCAACCGGGCGCTGGAGGAGGCGGTCCGGGCCGGGACGTTCCGGCTCGACCTGTTCTACCGCCTGCAGGTGGTCCAGCTCACCGTCCCGCCGCTGCGGGACCGGCAGTCCGACATCCCGCTGTTGGCCGAGCACTTCCTGAAGAAGTTCGTCCGGGAGACGGGGCGGAAGCTGAAGGGGTTCACCGCGGCGGCGCTGGAGAAGCTCGGGGCGCACCGGTGGCCGGGGAACGTGCGGGAGCTGCGGAACGCGGTCGAGGGGGCGGTGGCGCTCGGGACCGGGCCGGTCCTCGACGCGGCCGACATCCTGATCTACGGACTGGACGGCGGGGGGCCGGCGGCGGCCGGCCCGTGCCCGGCGGCGTACCGCCCGGAGCTGCTCGACGAGGTGGAGAAGCGGCACATCCTGGAGACGCTCAAGCACACCGACTGGAACAAGTCGAAGGCGGCCGCGATCCTCGGGATCGAGCGGTCCACGCTGGACCGGAAGATCGAGAAGTACGAGCTGAAGAAGTGACCCCGGCACCCGCGTCGCGGCTACGCGGGGCGGTTCCGCAACCCGTCCACGAACCTCGCCAGGTCGCCGGGCAGCGGCATCGCCCAGTGGAGGCCCGCCCCGGACGCCGGGTGGGCGAACCCCAGCTCGGTCGCGTGCAGGGCGAGCCGCGGCGCCCCGCTCGCGTCGTCGAACATCGTGCCGTCGCGCTTCTTGACGTACACCTTGTCGCCGCACACCGGGTGCCCGGCCTCCGCGAGGTGGATGCGGATCTGGTGCGTCCGCCCGGTCTCCAGCCGGCACGACAACACCGTGTACCCCGGCAACCGCTCCTCCACCGCGACGTGGGTGACGGCCTCCTTCCCCTGGGTCGGGTGCGGGGTGCTGCCGCGCCGCCCGTCGCCGCGGTCCGGGACGAGGCGGGACCGGATCGTCCGCGGCGAGAGGTAGCCCGGGACGACGGCCAGGTAGCGGCGGACGACGGTGTGCTTGCGGAACTGGAGGCCGAGTTCGCGCTCGGCGAGGACCGACCGGGCGAACACGACCAGCCCGCTCGTCTCCTTGTCGAGGCGGTGGACGATGCGGAGGCGCGGGAGGTCGCGGGCCGGCCGGCCGAGTTGCTTCGCGACGACCCACTGGGTGAGGTCTTCGAGGGTGGGGTCGAGCTCGCGCCGCTGCTCGGACCACTCCAGCTCGGCCGGGTGGCGGACGGTGTTCACCCCGGCCGGCTTCTCGACCACGACGACGTGTTCGTCGAGGTGGCGGACGGGGAGGCGGTCGGGGTGGGCGGCCTTCGGGAGCGGCTTGGGGTGCTCGAGGAGGACGACGACCTCGCCCTCCTTGAGCCGGCGGGCGTCGTCCGAGCAGACGGCGTCGCCGACCTTGACCCGGCGGGCGGCGATCAGCTTCCGGACGTCGGCCCAGGACGGCCCACCGAGGCGCGAGCGGAGGACCTTGGCGAGGGTGTGGCCGGCCTCTTGGGGGGAGACGGCGAACGGGGGGAGGGCGGCGGGCATGGCTACTTCTTGACCGCGAGCAGGGCGACCTGGACGAGGAGGGTGAGGAGCGACCCGGCGAACAGCATGAGCACCTGCCACCGCCGCCGGTCGGCCTCCTCCCGCCACTTCCGTAGTTCTGCGATCTGCTCCTGGAGCACCCCGAGTTGCAAGAGTAGGGCCGGAACGTTGACCGCCTGGAGGACGGCTTCGAGCTTGACCAGGCGCTCGCGGAGCTGGTTCAGGTCGTTCCGGTCGAAGTCCGCCCGGAGGCCCCGGACCTCCCCGGCCAGCACCTCCAACTCGGTCCGCAGCCCGGCGATGAGGTCGTTGAGTTCGGTGGGCGTCTTGCCTGCCATTGCTACTCCTGCGGGGTGGTGCCGGTCTGGGCCCGGTTCCGGATCGCGTCGTAAGCGGCCTGGAGGGCTTCGAAATCCATGCCCCGGATGAGCTGGTCGATCCGGGCCATGTTCGCCGCCGACCGCTTCTCGAGTAGATCGCCGAACGGGCGGCGGGCCGCGGTGTCGCGGCTGACCGGGTCGTTCAAGTATCGGGCGGGGAAGGTGTGGGTGGCGACGGCCCCGCCGAGTTCTGGGGTCTCGATCATCCTCAGCTCGATGAACTCCGGGTCGTGCGGCGCGACCCGCCACCGGATCACCCCGATCGGGGTGAGATTCCCGACCAGCTTGAGGACGTGCGCCGTCGCCTCGTCCGCCGCCCGGAGCATGCCCGGGTTCGCGCGGATCGCGTCGTCGATCTCCACCCGGGTGGTCGCGGTCGCAGTCACGTCTTCCCCTCCTCCGGTTCCGGGCCGTCACCATCTTCCTCGTCGTCCGCCCCGGTGTCCACGCCTGACCAGTCGTCGTCCGGGTCCGGGATGTCCATGTACGCCCCGCAGTGCGGGCAGTCCTGCGTCGTCCCCATCTCGGCCGCCGCCCACTCCGACGCCGCCCCGCACTCCTCGCACACCGCCGCCACCGTCCCGGTCCGCCCGGCCCGCCGCTCCCGCACCGCCCGCACCGCCGCCGCCGCCAGTGCCCCGTCGAGCAACTCCTTCGCCGCCCCGGCCTGCGCCCCGTCCCGGACCCGGACCTCGAACTCGTTCCGCCGCCACACCACCTCCGACGCCCCGGTGAGCGGGTCGGACGACGCTTCCGCCGGGGGGACGACCGCGTCCGCCGGGATCCCGGCCCCGGCCAGCAGGCCGATGACCGCGTCCGCGACCTGCGCGTTCTCGGCCACGAACACCGTCAGCGGGTTGTCGTCGGCCATCGTTAGCCTCCGGTCGGGGGGGACGGGTTCGGGCCGCGGCCCGGCTTCGTTCGGCGGGTCTGCGTCGGGCGGTTCGGGCGGTAACCAGTCTTCGCGGCCGTCTTCGGGACGGCGTGGTAGTGGTCGGGGCTGTTCGCCGACCGCCGGCGGGCCTCGATCGCGTCCTTCGGCGGGTCGGACGGGATCAGCCCGTCGCACCCGCCGATCAGGTCGCCCCGGCCGGCCTTCACCAGCGCCTCCCGCACCGCGAAGTAGTTCTCCGGCTTGAAGAACTGCATCAGCGCCCGCTGCAGCTTCCGGTCGCCGAGGTTCTTCGCCGTCTTCACCGGCTTGTTCGTGAACGGGTCGATCCCGGTGTAGTACATGCACGTCGCGATGTCGAACGGCTGGCCACTTTGCATATAATACCATAAACTTCCCACGGGTCGAGGTGCCGTCATGGTCGTTCGCCGCAAAAGCACGGAAGCTCCCATGTCACGAGCGTTCTCCTACATCCGATTCTCGTCCAAAAAGCAGCAGAGGGGCGAATCGTTCCGCCGCCAGGCCGAGTTCGCCGTCGAAGTCTGCCGCGAGAACGGTTGGGTGCTCGACGAGACCTTGACACTGAACGATCTCGGCGTCTCGGCCTTTCGGGGCAACAACGCCAAGGTCGGTGCCCTCGCCGAGTTCCTGGAGGCGATCCGCACCGGACGGGTGCTGAGGGGATCGGTCCTGATCATTGAGAGCATCGACCGGCTCTCGCGGAACAAGGTCGGCGCGGCGCTCCAGCTCTTCATTTCCATCCTAAACAGCGGGGTCTCGATAGTCACCCGCGAACCGCGGCGGACGTACACGCAGGACTCGATCAACGACATCGCCGCCCTTCTGGAACCGCTCATCTACATGAGCCGTGCCCACGAGGAGTCGGCCACGAAGTCGTTCCGGTTGAAAGACGCCTGGGCCAAGAAGAAGGAGCGGGCGGCGACACAAGGGCTGCCGATGACCAGGATGGCCCCTCGCTGGTTGGAACTGACCGAGAAGGGCTACAAGCTCATCCCCGACCGGGCGGCGACCGTCCGCGAAATCTTCCGGTTGAGTGCCGAGGGCATGGGGGTACAACGCATCCTGAACTACTTGGTCGCCAACCCGAAGAAGCACCCGCCGTTCGGCGATTCCGGGCGGTGGCGTGATTCCTACGTCCTCCAGATCCTGTCCAACCGGGCGACGTTCGGAGAGTTCCAACCCCAGATGCGGGAAGAGGGGAACAAGCGGGTCGATTGTGGCCAGCCGATCAAGAACTATTTCCCGCCGGTCATCAGTGAGGAACTGTTCTTCCAGGTCCAGGCCGGGATGAAGGCGAGGTTCCGCGTGATGGGAAGGCCGGGCGAGTTCGAGACGAACCTGTTCACCGGGATCGTCTTCCACGCCGAGGACCGGACCACGATGTCGGTCCACACGTTCCGGCAGGCGACCACCGCCGGCGGGGAAACGCGGCCGTACCGCTACCTCACTTCCGGGGCGACGGCAAACGGATCGACGCGCCGGGGAAAAGGGTTGTCGTTCCCCTACCCGCCATTCGAGCAGGCCGTCCTCCAGGCCCTCTCCGAACTGACAGCCGCCGATGTCCTCGGAGGAGAAGAGGAGGGTGACGAGCGTGAGGCAGAGATCGCCGACCTCACCGGCAAGTTGGTCGTGCTCGACCACCGCATCCAGGACGCCGAGCAGAAGGCGTCGGACCCGGAAGAAGAAACACCGGAAGTCTACGTCGGGCTGCTCAAGACGTTGCACAAGACCAAGCGGGAGACGGTCCGCCGCCTGGAGGAGTTGAAGGCCGACGCCGCGAGTTGCAAGGCGGTCAACCTCGGCGAAGTGCAGTCGTTACTCGGCTTGCTCGGATCGGTGAGGGGCGACGAACTGAAAGAGGTGCGGCGGAAGCTGAAGGCGAAGGTCCGTAGCGTGGTCAGCGAAATCTGGGTCCACATCACCCGCGTGACCCACATGAGCCGCGTCGCCCAGGTTCAGATTCACCTCCGGAACGGGACGATCAAGAAGCTGGCGATTCAGCACACCTCGGGCTTGAGGGCGAAGTCCCGCAAGTCGACTTGAGATAGGTCGGGGAAGGGGGCCAGGGACACCGGCGGCGTGCCGGGCGGGATGTAGCTCACCATGCCGGCCACGCCGGTCATCCGCTCCGCCTCGCGGGCGGCGCTGTCGCACAGCTCGTAAGCAGAAGACGGGCGGCGGAACTGGAGCGCCTTGTCCCAGCGGTCAACCCACGTCGCCCCGTCCCAGCATTGCCCGCGGCAGTTGACGACCACGAAACAGTCACCGGTTTGTGGCGGGGCCGCCGCGCTCGCTTTGTTCGGCCTGGGTCGGACGGCGGCACTCAAGGGGGCGGCAGGCGGCCGTGCCGGCACCGCCCGCGTGCCGCACGGGAGGGCGTTGCCACCGCCTCCGACCACGGTCGGCCACCCCGCCGGGCGTTGGTGAATGATCTCCATCGGTCACCGTGGTGTGGGGTTGTCGGTCGGGTGCTTCGGGGAGGACTCGGCCTCGGGGGCGGATCGGAAGGCGATCCAGGTGCGGTACACGAGTGCGAGTTCGCGGACGAAGGTGCGGCGGTGATGCCGCACGCGGTAGTGGGCGAGTTCGTGGAACAGCGTCCGCCACTTTTCGTCGTCGGGGATGTCGGCCCGCAGCCGGATGCGGTCGCGGCAGTGGACGCCGAGGAGCGACCGGGTGCCCGGGCGGAAGTCGAAGACAATCGGCTTGGGCGGGCACCCCGCCACCCGGTCGCAGAAGTAGCGGTTGAAGCCGTCGGCCAGCGCGTCGTCCCAAGCGAGGGACACGTCACTTTGCGCCACCACCCGCTGCTCGAACTCCCGCCAGTGCAACGTTTCCGCGCCGAACCGGATGGGGTCGGTTTGCACGGCGGGTGGGAACGTCCGCGGACGCGGCGGTTCGGGAAACCTCTCGGTTTCCACCCGGTCGGCGGCCGCGTTCAGGGCGCGAAGGATGTCACGGCCGCTCAGGTATGGACCCTCGCGCCGCTGGATCGTCAGCCCGGAATGAGGAAGGCTGTCGAAACGGACGTCACGGCCGTTCCCGAACCGCGGCTGGTCGGGGTCCACGAATTCGGTGATCGCTCGAAACGACCGAACGATGACGGCGGGATCCGAGCGGCGGCTGGCGGTCACCGTCACCCGCACCCCCCCGAGGACGAAGGTCATCGTCTCACAGGTCGCCGTCAGCCGTCGCGCTACGGGCGGGAGGCTGGTTTTTCTCGACATCGTCGGTCCTCGTCGAAGGTCACGACCGGGGCCGCCAGTCGCCGAACTGTGGGCATTCGTCGGCCGGACCACTTGCCCGGTCTAACGGGCGGGGTCGATTACGTCCGGTCCGTGGTCTGTCGCTTGACGACCTTCAGCCGCGGTTTCGGGTCGGGCTGGGGCGTCGGGGCGGGGGGCGGCGGGACCGGCGGCGGCTCCGCCGCGAAGCCGAGCCGGCGTAGGTCGTCGGCGTCCCACGGTCGCAGGTACTGGGCGTCGGCCGGCCGCGGGACGTGGTCGGGCGTGTTGGCGTCCGGCGGCAGCAACCGGGCGGTCAGGTCGGCGGACGGCGTGGTGTGCCGGTAGACCCCGGTGACCGGGCTCAGGTAGTAGCCGGTCAGCCCGTTGGCCCGGTCGGTCACCGGCAGGTCCTGGAACTCCGACGGCAGCACCACCGGCCGCCGGGCCGTGTCCTCACTAAGCGAGGTCTGGCCGGCCCCGCCGGCCTGGCCCGGCTTCACCTCCCGCCGCTCGAACTCGCCCACCCGGTCGGCCATCCACCGGGCCGTCTCCGGGCTCTCGACCCGCAGGAAGGCGGCGTGGTTGCACTCCCCAGCGATCTCGTTCGCCTCGTCCCTGCCGTACTCGGCCCACAGCCCCTCAATGGCTTGGCACCCGAGGACCACGCACGCCCCCTTCGACCGCCCCTTGTTGAGCAGCGACCGCAGGCCGTCCAGCCGACCGGCCTCCCGGACCTCGTCGAGGAACAGCCAGACCCGGCGGGTCGAGGACTCCGGCAGGTTGAGGAGGAGTTCGGTGGCCCGCTGGACGATCGCCCGGTTGATGGCGTCGAGCGGGGCCCGGACGGACTCGTCGTTGCCGAGGACCAGGACGAACTCGCCCCGCACCCAGTCTGCCAGGCTGATGGCGTTCGGGGCACGGTCCCAGGCGGCGGCGACGGCCCGGTATGGGGCCAGTTCGGTGCTGACGGTGGCCATGATGTTGGCCAGGGTCCGGTCGTCGGCGAAGTACCGGAGCCGGTCGCGGGTTTCGTCGAACCGGTCCAGCAGCTCCCGGAGCCGGGGCGAGGTCATGGCCAGGACCACGTCGCGCAGGGTCCAGGCCCGCGGGGCCGTCAGGTCGAGGGCGGTGAACACCCCGGACAAGAGGTCGCGGACGGCCTTGGCGAAGAAGCCGTTGTCGCCCCGGTCCTGGTCCGGGACGAACACCTCGGCGAGCTGGACGGCGGTGGCCGGGGCGGTGCAGTCCCGGGCGATCGCCCAGGCCACCCCCCGCTCGTCCAGCGGGTTGAGGGTCTTGACCGGGCAGGACAGCCCCATCCCGGCCAGGAGCGGGAGGGCGTCCCGCTTGGCGTCGTACACCAGAGCCCGGGCGTCCGAGCCGGGGGTGATGAGCCGCAGGGCGTCCTGCATGAGCAGCCGCAGGGTGAGCGTCTTGCCCGACCCGGTGGTGCCGACCACCAGCCAGTGCAGGACGGCGGCCGCGGACGGCAGCCGGCACGCCCCCCACGGCAGCCCGGGGTCGTCGGGCGGCCGGGCGCGGTCGGCCTTCCGGCGGGCCGCCCCGGCGGTGGACAGTTGGCGGCCGCGGGCGAACGGCTCGAACGGGTGGTCGGGGAACAGCAACCGGCTTGCCACGTGCTGTACCGCCCCGACCGCGAGCAGGGCGGGAACCAGCCGACCCATCTCCCGGACCAGCCGGTCGGCCAGTTCGGTGCCGCGGTCCGGCCGCCCGTCCGGGAAGAAGGCGGCCAGCGGGCCGTCCGGCCAGGCGCCGGCCGCGAGCCGGTACACGGCGGCCGCCGTCAGCAGTTGCAAGGCGAACAGCAGTTCGAGTCGGGCGAGCAGCCCGGCCAGGGCGTCGAGCGACGGCGGGCCGCCCTGCCGCTGCCGCTGGCGGAGGTCGGAGTAGCGGCCGTCGCCGACCGTCCAGGCGGCGTACCCGGCGATCGCCCCGGCTACAACCATCGCCCAGATCGGGTAGTCGATGGCGGCGGTCAGCCGGTAGCCGGCCAGCCCGCAGGCGGCGGCGATCAGGAGCAGCGCGGGCGGGGCGAGGACCGGGGTCCAGCGGGATGTCATCGGGATACCTCCGGGCGAAGGGGGGCGGGTTTCGGATCGGGATCGGGAGTCGGGGCCGCCTTCGGCTGGGGAGCCTGGGTTGGGACGGCATCGTGGGCGAGGGTGTGCTGCCGCGACTTGGTCATGGCCCGGGCCAGGTCGGCGAGGTCCGTCCCGGCCTCGGCTCGGTCCACGTAGACGCGGGTGGTGTGGCGGGCCCGGGAGAGTTGGACGTAAGACAGTTCGCGGTCGGTCATGGCCCCGCCGGCCAGCACGTAGGCGTGGTCCACCGTCACCCCCTGGCCCTTGTGCGTGGTCACCGCGTAGCCGAGCCGCAGGTGGGCGTACTCGGAGAGTGGGACGTGGACGGTCGCCCCGCCATCCAGTCGGACGCGGAGGGCCTGGGTCGCCGGGTTGACCCCGGTCACGGTGCCGAGGCTGCCGTTCTTCACGCCGACCAGCTTCGAGTTGCGGGTGAACAGCACCCGGTCGCCGGCCCGATAATGGTCGCCACCGACATCGACTCCGGGGCCGTGAAGAAACCCCCGAGCCGCCCGCTCGGCCTGACACAGCCGGTTGAGGAGAGCGGCGTCCCGGTTCTCGCCCGTGAAGACCAGGTGACGCTCCGGTGCCACCGCCCCGGCCCGCCCCCAGTCGGCGGCGATCTGCCGGGCTGCGGCAAACCGGTCGTCACAAACCGTCAGTAGCCCGCGGTCGGCGAACTTCCGGAGGGCCGCCGCCGCATCCCCCTCGGCCACCTGGCGGACGGCGTCCCTCGCCCACCGCTCCGTCTGGCGGGTGATCTGGGTCAACTCGGCCCGGCCGAGCCGGTCGCCGAGGGCCTTGAACGCCCCGCCGGCGTCGATGCTCTGAAGTTGTCGGTGGTCGCCGACCAGGACCAGCAGGGCGTCGGCCTTACGGGCGTGTTCGGCCAGCCGGGCGAGCAGCCGGGTGCCGACCATCCCCGCCTCGTCCACCACCAGTACGGACTTGGCGTCGAGCGTCAGCCGTCCGGAATCCAAGTCCATCAGTTGGCGGTGAATCGTCTCACTGGCGATCTTCGCCCCGTCCTGGAGTCCTTGAGCGGCCTTGCCGGCCAGGGCCGCGCCGACGACCGTGCGGCCGTCCCGCTCCCAGGCGTCGCGGGCCGCGTCCAAAAGTGTCGTCTTGCCGGTTCCGGCCAGCCCGCCGACGACCCGGATCGTGCCCCCGCCCCGGGCGAGGTGCAGCAGGGCACCCGTCTGCTCGGCGTTCAGCCGCGGGAACGCGGCCCGCGTTTCCTCGACGGTCCGGCTCGGGAGGTCGTGGTGGCGGTTGCCGTGCCCGGCCTGGGCGAGCTTGAGCAGACCCTGCTCGACGGCGTACACGTCGGCCGTGGTGTAGTGGGGCGTCCGGTCCTTGTCGCCGAGCCGGACCAGGTCCGGGGAGTGGTGCAGGTAATCCTTGACCGCCGCCCGGACGGCCGCGACGGGCACCCCGGCGGTCTGGACGGCCTCGGCCGTCCGCCGCAACAACGCCCGCTCGGTGAAATGGCCGAGGCTATCCGCCAGTGCCACGGCCGATTCGGCGAGGACGGCCCGGAGCCGGGCCACCGGGTCGGCATCCGGGCGGACACGGCCTTCGAGGTCGCGGGCCTGGTCGGGACCGAACCCGACGTTCCGGCCGGCGGCCAGCCAGTCGTGGAACAGGTCGGCACGGGGGCGGCACTCCTTGGCCGTTCGGGTGTCGAGGGCGGCGTACTCGGCGGCCCGCGGCCCGGACCGGCCGGACCCGTTCAACGACGCCTCGATCTCCGCCCGGCGGGTGGAGAAGGCGTCGAGGGCGGCCTGGGGGACGTTCGCCAGCTCGAACCACGTCTTCTCCGCCCGGCACTCAAGCCCGAGCCGGAGTTGAAGTTGGTGGGCGAGTTCCGCCCGGTAGACGGCCCCGGCCGCCATCTTGGCCTCGTAGAACGGCCGGGACAGCACGGTGCCGGTGGTGCCGTCGGCCCGGACGCCGACGTTGAGGACCAGGACGTGGGTGTGCAGGTTGGGGTCCTGCGCGCGGGACGTGCCGTGCTCGAACAGGGCTGTCACCAGCCCGCACCGCTCGACCTCGACCCCGCCCTTGCCCCGGCGGGTCCAGGCACACTCCTCGTCCAGGTAGCGGAGGGCGGCCCGGACCGCGGCCGCCTGCGCGGCTTGGACGGCGACCCGCCTGTCCGCGTCGGCCTGGGCCCAGTAGACGCTCACGCTCTTCGGGGCGGAGAACGTCAGGTCCCACCCGGCTTGACGGTCGTCCGCGCCGGCGTTGGCCACCAGCTTGGTGCGGTCCGACCCGACTACGGCCGGCGTGAGGCCGGGCGGGGCGAACCCCGCGAACAGTGGCCGCAGTTGGTCGGGGCGGACGTCACCCGCCAGCCGCAGGAGGGCGGCCCCGCCGCCGGCCCACTGGCCGGGCGGCTCGCCGCCGGCGAGGTAGTAGTCCTCCCGGGCGAGCGACAGGTAGTAGTTCTCCTGGCCGTTGGCCATCGCGGAGATCGACAGCATGACGAACACCCACAACATGACAGGTCATCCCCGAAGGTGATCGCGGGCCCACGCCTCGGCATCGTCCAGTTCGGCCTTGCCGGCGTCGGTCAAGAGGGCCACGGCGACCCGGACCAGGTCGGCCCGAAGCCGGGCCAACTGCTCCCGGACGGCGGCCAGTTCGTCCAGCGCCTGCCGGCCGGCGTCGTCGTCCAGGCCCGCCAGCACCAGCCGGCGGGCATAGGTGCCCGGGGACAGCCCGTGCCGGGCGGCCGCGGCCGCAAGCCGCTTGGCGGCGGGGGTGGACAGGCGGAAGCCGACCGGTTTGGAACGGGTGGACATGGCACCACGGAAAAACGGGGTTTGATTGCGGTTCGAGGGCGATCCCTACCACGCCCCGCGGGCCTACTCAACCGGCCCGCGCGGGCGGGAGGGGAGCCGGCCCGGGGTTCGATACCCGGGCCGGCGAGAGACGGCTAACGGCCTGTCATGGCCAGGCTGGTGCTCCCAGTCCCGGCGGCGGGCACCGGGCGGGCGAGGACCGACATCCGGACCAAGTAGGCCCGGCCGTTCTCGATAACCACGAACTCGCCGACCGGGATCCTCACGGTGCCGTCAGCCTGCCCCGCGACGGCGGTTGTCGCCGGCGTCACCGGGGTGTGATTGACGGGGGCCGCCGGCTCGGCCGGGGTCGCGGGCTTCACCGCCGGGTTGACGGCCGGCTGCCGGGCTGCGTCCGGCCGGCCGCTGGCGACGGCCGCGTCCCCGGCCTTGGGCCGGAGGTCCGGGGCCAGGGCCTGCTTCTTGAGCTGCTCGTTGAACTTGCCCAGGCTCCCGCGCAGCCCCTCGTACGTCTGCACGTACCGCCGGAGCTGGTCGAGGAACTTCTGCCGGTCCTCCCCGGCCGACAGGTCCGGATAGCTCGCCAGGTGCGCCTCGAACCGCTCCAGGAACACCCCGGTCCGCTCGACCATCCGCATCGTCTCGGCGATCGCCTTCTCCTCCTCCGCGATCGCCTCGACCCGCTTCTCCATCACCTTGGCCAGCGACTCCCAGGTCTCGGCGCAGGTGAGGTAGTCCTTGCGGATGTCCTCGAACTCCTCCTCGGCGGCGTACCCGCGGAACGTCTTGGCCGCGTCCCGGAACACGGCCGGGCTGCGGGCGTAGACGCCCTTGAGCGCCTTGGCGCTGGCCGCGTAGGCGGCGTGCCCCTCGACCAGCTTCTTGGCCAGGGCGCGACCGCGGGCCGCCACCCGACGCATGCCGTCGACCGCCAGCTTCTCGGCCCCCGGCTTGTCCAGGGCCATGCCGGCGACGGCCTCGTCCACCTCCTTGAGGATGTCCGCCTCGGTCTTGGCGAGCGCCTTCTCGGCGTACTCGACCTCCTCCTTGGCGATCTGGGCCATCCGCACCTTCGGGTCGGGCGGGGCCGCGTCCGGCCCGGCCGCGTTGGCGGCCGCGGCCGCCAGGGTGGCGGCCGTTACGGCCGCCGCGAAGAACACTGCGTTCTTCATGGGAAGTCTCCCGAACTCGAACCATCAATCCGTCTTCGCCGCCCCGCCCGGCGAGCGCCGGGCAACCAGTAGGGCTGCGAAAACGTCACCGCCGTGGTTCGCGGCGGAGTTCCTGCCACAGGGCCGGGGTCGGTTTCCCGCCCGGGCCGGGTGGTTGTTTCGGTTTCTGCACCCACACGCCCGCCGCGACGCCGGCGGCGGTCAGCAGCGCAACGGCCGCCGCCGTTCGAGGCCGTCGCCGGACCGGCCCCCACCGGCGGGCGGCCCACTCCCGGATGCGGACCCAGTCCGGCCAGATCGTTGAAGCCGGGACGGTGACGGTCGGGGTGGCCGCGGCGGGCGGGACGACCGGGCCGGTCAGGACACGGTCGAGCACGTCCACCCAGGTGGTCGCCGACGGTCGGGCCAGTGGCGCGGCGTGCCCGGCCTCGAAACACTGCCGGAACAGGGCTTGGACTTCGCCGGGCAGCCCGGCGAACGGCGGGGACTGGCGGCGCGGGCGGTACGGCGACCGCCGGGCGTACGGCCACCAGCCTTGTTTGATCCGCTCGGGCACCGGGACGGCAGTTCCCCGGACCGGGGCACCGGCGAACGGGTGATTCCCGTCCATCAAGGCCGTGAACACCAACGCCCCGAGGGCGAACAAGTCGTGGCACGGGCGGAGGTCAACCGACCCGATCGGAAGCCCTTGCAGTTCCGGCGGCCGCCACTCGGGCACCCCGACCGGGCACCGGAACAGTCCGTTTGGCGCCGGGACTTGGGCGGAGTCGGTGTCGATCAGAACGACCTCCCCGTTCGGCCCGACCAGGGCGTTGTTCGGGTTCAGGTCGCCGGGCTGCACGCCGGCCGCGTGCAGTCCCGCAACCGCCGCCGCCAGGTTCCGGGCAGCCCGCACCAGCACGCCGAACCCGACGCCGACGGGGCGGGCGGCCGGGTTGACCACCTCACCGAAGCTGGTCCGTCCGGTCACCCGCGGGAGCACCAAACCGACGCACCGCCCGTTCGCCCCGATCACGGAGTCGAGCGGCCAGGCGACGGCTGCGGGGGCGGTCACGTCCAGCAGCCCGGCCGGAGGGCGGGCGAGCATGGCGGCCAGCCGGTCCCCGAGGTCGGTCGGCGGGGTGTCGTACACCTTGACCGCCAAGTCCGGTCGGCCCGCGACGCCGTACACGGACGCCTGCCCGCCGACCCCGAGTGGGTCGGCGGGCGTGAGCACGTCGCCGGACTTGTGGCACCGCAGCTTCACGATTACTTCCCCCTCACTCGGCGATCCCACAGTCGCGGGGGTCGTCCGGCTCGAAGTCGTCTCCGGGTCGGCTGCGGCTGACCGACCGGAGGGATCGGCCGAGCCAGGCGAACAGGGCCTGGAAGTTCAGCCCGCGGAGCCGGTACGGCTCGTCCACCGTGAGGGTGGCCAGGGCCGCCATGTCGGCCCCGTCCACGCCGACGGGGTAGAAGCGGATCAGGCCCCGCTGCTGGAGGGCGCGGGTCGCTTCCCCGGCCCGGCGGAACTCGTCCGGGGAGGCGGTCTCCGCCCCGTCGGTCAGGAGCAGCAGGCACGGCTTGTGGGCGTCCAGGTCGAGGTCCCGGTACACCTGTTGCCGCTCGTGGAGGAGTTGCAGGCCGGTGGCCAGCCCGCGGCCGAGCGGGGTGCCGCCGCCGGCAGTCAGGACCGGCGGGTCGAACTCCGCCGCGGGGGTGAACGGGTGGGCGACCTTCGCCTCGCCGCCGACCGTCACCACGGCGACCTCGACGTCGGCCGCGGTCAGGCGATCGGCCTTGAGGAACCGGGCGAACTCGGCCGTCCCGGCGTTCACCTGGGTGATTGGGTCGCCGGCCATCGAGGTCGAGCAGTCGAGGACCACGACGCACGGTACCCGCGGGTTGGGGCTGGCCGACGGGGGCGCGGGCTTCCGCCGGGCGAGCGGCACCAAGGCCGGCGGGAGCCACTTGGACACGGCTAACTGGGACACGGCAGTCCTCCTTCGCGTCACGCGGACGCACGGCCGTCCGGGTCGGACGGCTTGGGGTGAGGGGCGAGCGGTTGAGATTTCGACTTCGTGTTCGCGTTCGGAAGCTCGGTCGAGCGGAGGTGGGCGCGGACGGCGGCGACGAGTTCGAGCAGCACGTCGTTCAGCAGGCGGACGGAGTCGATCTCCTTGCCCTTGACCGTCACCCGGTTGCCGACCACCTCGAAGTCGAAGTGGTTGCCGGGCAGGGAGAGGGTCAGGGGCGGCCGCTTGGCGGCCTTCGCCTTGGCCCCCGCGCGGGCCGGACGCCCCTGGCGGGCCTGCCGGGCCGCCTCCTGCTGCTCGGCAACCGGGCGCTTCGCCAACTCGTACCCGGCGGCGGCCGTCACCCGGCCGGCGTCGATCGCGGCTTGTAGGTCCGGGTGCAGGTCGAGGAGCCGCAGAGCCTGGCTGACGGTCGCCTCGGACAGGGCGAGTGCCGCCGCCAGTTGCTTGGCGGTCCACCCCTTCAGTTGCATGAGGTCGCGGAACCCGCGGGCCCGCTCGACCGGCTTGAAGGCGTCGCGGAACAAGTTCTCGGCCAGTTGCTCGTGGAGCACGTCGGCCGGGGACGGGTCGCCGGCCGCCACCTCGGCCCGGATTGATGTCCAGCCGATTTGCTTGGCGGCGCGATAGCGGCGCTCGCCAAAGACCAGGTCGAACCCGCCGGCCGGGCGGGGCCGGACGCGGACCGGCGCGAGCTGGCCGACGGCTTTGAAGCTGGCCACCAGCTCGGCCATCCGGGCCTCGTCGAACCCCTCGCGGGGCTGCTTGGCGGTGTGGATCTGGTCGAGTGGGATGTCACGGATCGGCCCGGCCGGCGGCGGGGTGGCAGCCGGTGTGGGTTGCGGCGGGGCGGTCATCGGATTCTCCGTGGGAGGCAGGCGAACGACTTGTGAGCGAGTTGGGGTGGCGGGTGCTAATTGGATTCTATATTGTAATCCAAACAGCGCCAAGCCCCCTGCTCACGAAATGCCCGCACCAACCGCTGCCGGCAGAGAAGGGTCGAAAACGGGTGTGCGAACGCGGATAATGGCCGGGACCGAGGGGAATAAGATGGCGGACAAGACGGGCGATTCGGGAGGCGGCCGGGGTCGCGGCCGGCAGCAGCCGGGCACGGACCCGGCGTCCCGCCCGCTCGACCTCGGGCGGGAACCCCGCGGCGGCGGCCGGGAACCCGTACCGACGGGCACGGGGCCGCGCGCGCCGGCCCCGCCCGAACCGAAACCGTTCGCCGTCTATCTCGACCTGGCCGGGAACGAGTGGCGGACCTGGGACGCAGAACCCGGCCTCGGGCCGCTCCCCCGGCAACTGCTCGCCGGGACGGACGCGACCCGCGGTTGGGTGTTCAAGGTGGCGTTCGAGGAGGCGGTGCGGACGGCCGAGATGACCGCGGCCGACCTGGCGATCGCCGGCCGCGGTCGGTACCTGCACTTCACCGGCCAGGCGGCCGGCACCGGCGTGACCTTCGGCCCGGACTTCACCGCCGTACTGGCGGCCTACCTGAGCGGACTCCGCGGGCCGAAGGTCGCCCAACCGGGACGGACGGTGGTCTATCACCCCGGGGGCGGCGGCTGGGTGCGGGTCGAGTTCGCGACGACCACCACCCCGGCCCGGTCCGCGACCGCCCCGGCCGGCCGCAAGCCGAAGGCACACGAGTTGTTTTCGGCCGAAGCCGTCACCGACCTGGCTGCCCTGCGGGTCGTGGGCGGGACACCCGCCGAGGCCGCGGCCCGACTCCAGCCGATCTTGGACGCCCTGGCCGGGAAGTCCGCCGCCCAGGCCAGCCAGGCCCGGGACGTGACCGCCCGCGTGAACGCCTTCCTCGACGCCGCCGGCCTCGTCCTGCACTACGACGGCCGGCCGGTCCGGCTGAGCGTGGTCAACCTGAAGAAGACCGCCGGCAGCTTCCGGCTGCGGACCCTAGGTATCGGGAGCCCGGAGGCGGTCAGCACGTCCCGCACCTTCCCGACGGTGACGGCCGTCCCGTCGTCGCCGAGGTGACTCCAGAACTCGCCCCGCCTGACGACCGCCTTCTCTCACTCGCCGCCGGCCGTCCCCGCTCCACGGCGGTACTCACCTCTTTGAGGAGGGGACCTGCGGCCCCCTCGCCGTCCAGGTCGAGCCGGGGGTATCCCCGGGCTTCCGCGCTGCGCTTGTGTAGCCCGGGTGATCCCCCTCCCCCGGCCTCCACCTTGACCGCTCACCCCCGCCGGGACCGAGTCGGTAAGGGTTTGCAGCAGCACGCCATCGGCGTGACGCCGCAAACCCGACTAACGACAACGAGAGGACATATGACCTGTAGATACAACGGCTGGAAGAACTACGAGACCTGGGCGGTGAGCCTGTGGCTCGACAACGACGCGGGGACGTCCGAATACTGGCGCGACGCGGCCCGGGAAGTGCTCGCGGGCGCGGAACCGACATCCCAGTTCACGCGGATCGAGGAGGCCCGCTTCTCCTTGGCCGAACGGCTCAAGGACGAACTGGAAGAAGGGATTCCATGTCCGGACGCCGGGCTGTACACCGATCTGCTAAACGCTGCCCTGGGCGAAGTCGATTGGGACGAGATCGCCGCGTCTTACCTGGAGGAGATCACCGAAGACGAGGTGCTCGACGCGGTCGAGTGATCCGGCTTCAGCGGGGCGCGGTTCGCCGCGCCCAGTCGCTCACGGCCGGCGGTCACCCGCCATCCCAGGCCGGCCAGAGCGACCAGATTTCGCCAAGCGGAAACGTCGCGGCCGTGGCCCGACAACCGATCATCTGTCCCACCCGCGCGAACCTCACCGCCCGCCGGCGGCACCAACAGCGCCCGCCCGCTGGGGCCGATAGTCTCGACCGTCGGCACAACGCCCAGCACCTGCTGGCGTCCCCGCCCGGCAGTCGCATTTCTGCCCCGCGCCCCCGGTCGGTGCTTGCCGGCGGCGGGCAGCCTGCTCGCTACGGCAGCTTACCCGCCGTGTCCGAGAGCCGCAAACCGCCGAGCGAACACGATGACGATAACTGGAGGTACCGGCAGCAGCCGGCAACATCGTCGCGCGACAGACGGGCAGGCGGAGAAGCCTGATCGCGCAGGTCCTACCCACCGTCTGGCCACTGCTCACCCGAGCTTGACCCGTCGGCGTCACTCCACAGAATCCGCTATCGACACCGTACGGATCGGCCGCTTCAGCCACTAAACCGCCATCGGCACCGGCCCCCACCGCCCGGTCAGTGGCACGCCCCCTTCGCAAATCACAATTCTTGTGACGGCCGCCGGGAAAGCACATTTTGAGGACCACACCCGATGCACCCGGGTGTGCTGCCGACGGCGGGCGGCAGGGTTCGGCGACAACTCCAATCGGGACAGGCAGTTCCCCGCGTTTACACTCTGTGAACGGGCGGCCGGCCCGTTGCCCGGAACTCCCGACGGTGCCGGACGTTCGGGCGTTTACAGGCGGCCGCGGACACGGCGTTTGACTAGCCGCCTGGGTCGTGCTGAAATCCCGTTCACCACTTCTGAGGGACCGGCCCCAGCCGACCCGCCCGGGTAGACGAAGCTCACTGACCGCCCCTCGACCGCCCGCCGCCCGCGGCCGGCCGTCGAGGGGCGTGGTGCGACACGGTTTTGATTACACCAGTTCGCCGCCCGACCCTTCGGCGGCCCGGTCCACTGTGGACCGGGCCGCTCCCTTTTCCCACCGACGGAGGACGGACGATGACCAAGACGAACCTGACGCGGGCGAGCCGGGAGCTGTTCCGGCGGACGCCGGACGAGGCGTTCCCCGACCTCGCCGCCCTGGAGGCCCACTGCCGCGACCGCAAGGCCCGCGGGACCGACCGCTGGCAACTGCCCGGCTCGGTCCGGGCCGTCGCCGACGGCGGCCGGCTGAGGCTCGCCCTCGGTACCGACGGGGCGTTCGAGCTGAACGACTGGAGCTTCGGCAGCCTGTGCCGGATGGCCGGGGTCGCCAAGGACACCGTCAACCGGCTCACCCCGGAGACCGCGGCCCGGGCGTTCGACGAGACGCTGCCGACCGGCGGCAAGCCGGTCCAGGCGCTGACCGAGGACGGCCGCGTGCGGAGTCTGCACGGGACGGCCTACACCCGGCTGTGGGACGCGGAACTGCTGGCCGCGGTCCGCGAGTTCGCGGTGGACTTCTCCCCGCCCCCGGCCGGCTGCACCGGCGGGACCGGGCTGTACGCCGGTGAGCAGGACCTGTTCGCGTTCCTGATCGACCCGGCCGGCTGGGTCGAGATCGACGGCGAGGCGTTCGCCCCCGGGTTCTTCGTGTGGAACTCGGAGGTCGGCCGCCGCACCCTGGGCGTGCAGACGTTCTGGTTCCAGCAGGTCTGCCGCAACCACATCGTGTGGGACGCGGTGGACGTGGCCGAGGCGACCTGGAAACACACCGCCCAGGTCGGCGACGCCCTGAACCAGATCCGGCGGATGCTCGACGCCCTCGTCCGCCGCCGGGACGAACGCCGCGACACGTTCGCCGCGGTCATCAAGAAGGCGATGGCCGAGTCGGCCGGGGCGGACGCCGAGGAGGCGCTCAAGCTCTTGGCCGGCGAGAACGTCCCGCAGGCGCTCGGCAAGAAGGCGGTGGAGTTGGTCGCCGGCCGCGGCCAGCGCTTCACGATCTTCGCGCTGGTGGACGCCCTAACGTCACTGACCCGGGACATCCCGTACGCCGGGGACCGGGCGGCGGCGGACGCGAAGGTGTCCGGACTGCTCCGGCTCGCGGCCCCGCAACTCGCCGTACGGGTTCGCGGGTCGGACGCCGGCGGTCGGGCCGCGGCGTCGGGTCCGGCCGAGCCGGTCCTGGCGGCTTGATCGTGAGCGGTCACCCACTCCCCTTTCCCAAGGCCGGGCCGTCCGGTGGACGCGCCCGGCCCCGTTCCCAACGGAGGACCAGACGATGGCGAAGACGAAAGCAACCCAACCACGACCGGCCGAGACCCCGCCGGCCCCCACGTCCGAACCGGCCCACGCGGGTGATCGTCCCGTTCACGAGGTTCGGCTCGGGCGGGTGCGGGGCTCGATCTGGCGGAACGAGTCGGACACGGGGCCGTGGTACAGCGTCAAGCTGACCCGGCTGTACAAGACCGACGACGGGTGGAAGGCGTCACCGGGCCTGAACCGGGACGACCTCCTGCCCGCCGCCAAGGTGTGCGAGGAGGCCGCCCTGTGGATCTTCCGCCAGCAGCAACACCCGTCGGGCCCTGGACCGGACGGCACCCCGCCGCCCCCGTCCGGTGACGACATCCCGTTCTGACCCGCCCCACGGCCCAGGCACGGACGCCCGGGCCGGTTCTTCCCAAGGTTCTTATCGCACCCCGCTCCCCTCACCCCTCTCCCGCCCGGTGGTTGCGGGGGCTCTGCCCCCGCGCCCCCGGGATTTTCCGAGGCATGGCTCCGGTGTTCGATGGGGCCGGGCCGCCCACAATGACCCGACGGAGGACCGATGTTGCTGATCCGCAGGAAGAAGCCGAAGACCGAACCGCCGCGGCCGCCCGAGCCGCCGGCCTCGAACCCTGACCCCGACGCGGCCGACTGGTCGGACGTGACGCTCCCGCCCGTCCCCACGAGACGGCCCCGCCGGGCCGCGACTGCGCGGGGCCGGGCGGCTCGGCTCTGGCTGGCGATCCGGAGGCGACCGTGACCCGACCGCGGAAGAAACCAGCCGCCCCGAACCGCTCCCTCGCCCCGGCCGACGCCGGGTACGACGCCTTCCGGGCCGGCATCGCCGAGTTGCTCGACCAGGCCCGCCGGGCGGCCGCCCGGGCGGTCAACGGCGTGCTGACGGCGACGTACTGGGAGGTCGGCCGGCGGATCGTCGAGCACGAGCAGGGCGGCCACGCCCGGGCCGGGTACGGCGAGGAACTCCTGGCCCGGTTGGGTGCCGACCTGTCGAAGGCGTTCGGCCGCGGGTTCTCCGCGCGCGGGCTGCGGAAGATGCGGGCGTTCTACCAGGGGTGGGAGATTTGGCCGACACCGTCGGCCAAATTGAGCGCCCGCGTCCGGCTCCCGGTTTCCGGCGGCGGATCGGGTGTAACCGGGCCGGCGGCCCCGCCCGCGGTGGCCGCCCTCGCCGACGCCTTCCCGCTCCCGTGGTCCCACTACGTCCGGCTGATGAGCGTCCCGGACGACACGCCGCGGGCGTTCTACGAGGAGGAAGCCGTCCGCGGCGGGTGGTCGGTCCGCCAACTCGACCGCCAGATCGCCACCCAGTTTTACGAGCGGCTGGCCCACTCGAAGGACAGGGCGAAGATGCTCCGCCGCGGTCAGGAGCCGAAGCCCGAGGACGCCGTCGCCGTGACCGACATGGTCCGCGACCCGTACCTCCTGGAGTTCCTGGACCTGACGGACGAGTACGCCGAGACCGACCTGGAGGACGCCCTCGTCAAGCACCTGGAGCAGTTCCTGCTGGAACTCGGCAACGGGTTCACGTTCGTCGCCCGGCAGAAGCGCATCCTGATCGACACCGTCTGGTACAAGATGGACCTGGTGCTGTTCCACCGGCGGCTGCGGTGCCTGGTGGTGATCGACCTGAAGGTGGGGAAGTTCTCCCACGCCGACGCCGGCCAGATCAACCTGTACCTGAATTACGCCAAGGAACACCTGACCGAGCCGGGGGAGGCCGACCCGATCGGCATCATCCTGTGCTCCGAGAAGAGCGACACCGTGGTGCGGTACGCGACGGCCGGGATCAACGCCCAGGTGTTCGCGTCCCGCTACCAGACCGCCCTGCCGCCGGCCGAGGAACTGCGGCAGGAAGTCGAGCGGACCCGCAACGCCCTGGCCGCGCGCCCGCCCGACGACGGCCGCTGACTGTCAAGCGCCCCGCCCCGTTGCAAGTTGCGGTGGTCCGCCACATTCCTCACACCAGGGGTTGCGGGTGTTTGGTTCGGGGCACACCCGGCCGAAGCCCGAGAACCTGAGCGAAAACGGCCCCGGCGGGAGAGATGAAGCTCCCGCCGGGGCGCTCGAACGGCGTCCATCGACGCACCGTCGGCCCGGCTATCCCTCGACGTGGTTGCGTCCCCGCAGAGCCAGTCTCCGTTTCACCGGGCCGCTCCAGCGTAGCGCCACTCGCAAGCCTACTCAACCGGCCTGCCGCCGGGCGGATGCCGGCCGCGAACCGGCCGTATCCCGGCCGCGAAACCGTAACCCCCCGGCAGGGACTTGCCACGACGGCCCGGCCCGTGGCAGGCTGCCGGGTGACGGCCGGGCGGACCCCGGCCGGCAACCACCCTCACGGAGAACCATGACCGTCACCATCGCCGTCACCCAACAGAAGGGCGGGGTCGCCAAGACGACCACCGCGATCCACCTCGCCGCCGGCCTGGCCCGCGCCGGCCGCCGCACGCTGCTCCTCGACCTCGACCCCCAGGCCCCGGCCGCCCCGGGGGCCGGCGTGCAACCACCGGACGGGCTCATCCCGCTGGCCGACGCCATCGCCGCCCGGGTGCTGGCCGACGTGATCGTCCCCGCCCCGACCCCGAACCTGTTCGTCGCCCCCGGCGACCCGGGGCTGGAGCCGGAGTCGTTCGCCGCCCTCCCGAACCGTGCGACGGCCCTCCGGCTGGCACTCGGTGACCTCCGCGGCCGGTTCGACGCCGTGGTTATCGACACCCCGCCGACGCTCGACCTGGTGACGCTCAACGCCGTCATGGCGGCCGACCGGGCGATCCTGCCGTGCGACGCCGACGCCGAGTCGGTCCGCAGCTTGGGGCGGACGTTCCGCACCGTGCAGACCTACCTCACCCACCGCCCGGAACTGGACCCGGCCGGCTTCTGCCGGGTGGTCGTGACGCAGGTGGACGCCCGCCGGAAGGTGCTCAACGACTGGCTGGACGACCACCTGGCCCCGCTCGGGGCGGCCGTGTACGAGACCCGCGTCCACCGCTCGGAGGCGTTCCCGAAGGCCCGGGCGAACGGGGAGACGGTGTACGACTACGCCGCCCGGCACCCGGCCGGGACCGCTCCCCGGGCGGCCCGCGAGATGGGGGCCCTGACCGCGGAGGTGCTGGGGGATGAGTAGCCGCGAACAGCTCCGGGCGGCCGTCCCGCTCGCCGCCCCCCGACGGGCCGACGCCGGCGACCGGGCGGCCGCCCTGATCGAAGCCCGTCCCCCGGCCGCGGCTGCCGAGCCGGGCACCGGGACGTGCAAGCTGACGACCCGTGTCCGGGCCGACCAGATCGCCTGGCTCCAGGACCAGGCCCGGACGTACCACCGGCGGCACCCCCGCGCCCCCAAGCTGACCATCGAGGAGCTGGTCCGGCTGGCCCTCGACCACCTGCGGTCGGCCCCGGACCTGGACGGGCTGGTCGCCCGATACCGGACTGGCTGACCGGAGGTGCGGTCACGTTCGTGCTTTCGGTCCCGGCCGCCCGTCGGGGCTCGTGCTTTCGGTCCCGGGGCGCGGGACCGGGTTCGTGCCGACAGTCCCGAACCGAAGGGTAACGCTCCGGCATCTCAATCGAACCGGGCACGGAAAGAGGAGAATGAAGAAAGATCAATGCATTAAACGGGAAGGGCCGGAACCGCTGGCGGCCGTCCTCGCCCGGCTGATGGCCAAGGTCCAGCCCACTACAGAGCCGCCCGCCGGGTCGGCCAGCTCGGAGGCGGGGGCGGGTGCCGACGCGCCGGTCACTGGGCGGTGGGGCGGCCCGGCCTGCTACGACTTCGACCTGGCCGAGTTCCCGCTGTTCTCGTTCGGCAAGCGACCGCCCCGCGACCCGTTCGCCCCGATGACCTACTCCGACAGGATCCGCGGCAAGGACGGGCGGCCGGTCACCCGCTCCTGGACCGCCTACCCCGGCCGGCTCGGGGTCGGGGGGCCGACCGCCCACGCCCTCCTGTTCGACCTCTTGCAACTGTACGCCGAGCAGGGAGGCCGCGGCTCCCGCATCCATTTCGGTACCCTCCGGTCGCTGTTCCTCCGCCGCGGCGAGCGGAACCCGTCGAAGAAGGACTACGACCGGCTGCGGCGGGACTTCGCCGTCCTCCGCGGGTACGACTTCAGCTGCAAGAACGCCTACTGGGACCCGGCCCGGCGGGCGTACGCGGACATGGACTGGCGGCTGTTCGGGGCGGTGTACTACTTCAAAGCCGGGCCGGGCGACGCGGACGAGCAGCCGCACGGGTTCATCGAACTCAGCCCGACGTTCCGGGCCGCACTACTCAGCCGCGGGCTGTTCCGACTCGGGTTCGATGCGGCCGTCTTCCACCGGCTGCCGCCGCTGGCCGGGCGGCTGGCGGTGTACCTGGCCAAGGTGTTCACGTACCAGACGGTCCACCGCCGTCGGGTGGCGGACCTGGCCCGGGCGTTGCCGACCGAGGCGGCCAGCGCGGCCGACGCCCGCAAGGTGCTCGCCAGGTCGGCCCGGCGGTTGGAGGCCGACTGGGCGGGACTGCTGGCCGACTTCAGCTGCGAGGCCGGGGCGGACGGTGACTGGTGGGCCGTGTTCCGCCGGGGGACGGCCGCCCCCCGCATTCCGCGGCGGTGCGGTAATGGGGCGGCTCAGGTGCCGGGACCACTGGCCGCCCAGGTCGAGCGTATCGTCGAGGCGGTCGGGGGAGACGACCGGGCGTGGTGGACGCACTGCGTCCGGCGGCTCGGGCCGGGGCCGATCGACCGCGCCCTGGGCCAACTCCGGGAGACCGCCCGGTCGTCCCCGGTCCGGAATCCGGGCGGGCTGCTCACCAAGATCCTGAAGGACATTGCCGCCGAAGCTGGGATCCTGTTGCGGCCGGACGGCGACCCGGCTGGCGGGCGATTGGCTGCCGAACGTTGGGATTTTGGCAAGCGTGACGCCAACCCAAGCTGCTCAACCGGCTCGGGTCGCGGCCGGACGGGTCACCCGAACCGGACAACCACTAGGGTGTAGTCGTCCGCCGGCGGGTGGCCGGCCAGGTGCTCCCGCACGCCCGCGTCCACCGCCCCGACCACGCGCTCGGGATCCCCGCTCCCGACCCCGGCAACGACCTCGCGCAGCCGGGACCGTCCGAACTGGACGCCGTCCGCGTCCATCGCTTCCGTGACCCCGTCGGTCAGCAACAGCAGCGTGGCCCCCGAACCGGCCGGAACGGCGAGGCTTGCCCACTCCCCGTCCTCCACAACGCCGAGCAGCGTGCCGGTCGCGTCGAGGGGGACCGGCGGGTCCGAGCCGGCCGCCAACAACCCCGGCTCGTGCCCGGCGCTGGCGTACCACAGAGTCTGCCGCGCGGGGCACCAGCGGGCGACCAGGAGCGACGCGAACCCGTCCGGGATGCCGAGGGCGGTGAACCGGGCGTTCACCCGCCGCACCACCCGCCCGGGGTCCGGGTCGGCCTCGGCCGCGTCCAGCACCAGCACCTTGAGGACGGCCGCCACCATCGCCGCCGGCACCCCGTGCCCGACCACGTCGGCCACGCACACCAGCACCGACCCGTCGGGGAGCGGGAGGGCGTCGTAGTAGTCCCCGGCCACCCCGTCGGCCGGGTGGTGGACGGCGGCGATCGTGACCCCGGGGACCGCCCGGGCGGGCTTCGGCAGCAGGTTCTCCTGCACCCGCCGGGCGTGCGCGATGGCCGCCCGGCGGCGGGCCTCGTCCGCGGCCAGCGCCCGGCTCATGTCGTTCACGGCGGCGGCCAGGACGGCGAGTTCCCGGCTTTTGTACGCGCCCGCCCGGGCCCCCAGCTCACCGGCCCGGATCGCCCCGAGGGTTCGCGCCAGTCGCCGCAGCGGGCGGGTCACCAGCCGGTAGACGGTGAGGTTGACGGCCGCCGCCAGCACCAGGCCGAACGCCAGCACCCCCGCGGCCCGGAGGGCGACCTGGGTGCGGACCTCGCGGCGGATGGTGTCCAGCCGCTCGGCCACGAAGACGCGGACGCCGCCCTCGTCGTGCGTCCCGACGACGACAACTTCCCCCTGGATCGCGCCCCGGCGGTCGGGGGCCTGTGCGGCCGCGCGGACTGTCCGGACGGTGTCGTCCGAGTCCCGCCCGTGGGCGCGGGCCTGGTACACCCGCCCGCCCGCCTCGGCCACGATATGATGACCCGGCGAGGCCGCGTCGGTCATCCGCCCGCACACCCCGTCCACGAACGCCTGGATCTCGTCCGCCGAGTGGTGGGTGAGGTGGGCGACGGCCTGGTGCAGGGTCATCGCCTCCTCGTCCAGCGCGGTTACCTTCTCCCGCTCCCGCTGTCGGGTCTCCCGGGCGGCATCGAACACCAGGAACCCGGCGACGCCGGCGAGCAGCACGACGTTCACCGCAACAGCCGTGTGGAATCCGATGCCACGGCGGGGGATGGCCGGTGGGGCCGAAGGGTCGCCATGCATCGTTCGTCGGTCTCCAGAAGAGCGCGTCCACCAGGCGGCCCGGCGGGCCGCAGCCCCATCGGCCCCGGACCCGCCCTGGCAGCCGCGCGATCCCGAGTCGGGATCAATGGTGGAACAGGCGGTGAGGTCGGTGGTGGCCGTAGCTGTAGCCGGAGCCGTACCCGGGGTAGTACGGGGCGGGAACCACCGCAGGGCCGGGGTAGGCGCCGACCGGCGGCCCGTAGGTCGGCCCCGCGTACACCCCGATGCCGAACCCGCCGGAGGGGACGGCGTACCCGCCGTGGGCGTAGTGCGCCGGCGGGTGGTAGACCGGGGCGTGACCCCCGGCGTGGGCCGGAACGACGACGTGACCGCCGCCGTGGCCCCCACCGTGCTGGGCTGACGCGACGCCGGCGGAGAAAGCGACGGCCACCGCCGCCAGGCACGCGGTAACGAACGCTCGCATGGCTGAACTCCTCTGGTGGGGCGGGTGGCGGGGGAGTCGAACGACCCGCCGCCCGCACCGCCCGGCAGTGGAACGACCCCCCGCCCGCGAGTTGCGCGGCGGACTACTTTTCGCTAACGTCGCCGGAGTACGGCTTGCCCTCGGCCGTCCCGGATACGGTCCCGCGCACCTTGGCCTGCGGCCAGAAGACGTGGTGACGCGCGGTGAACCGGCTGGACCGGCCGGGCGGGTCGCCCGCGTCTGGGTCCGGGTCGAAAATCACCACCCTCTCCGGGTCGGTCTTCAGGGTGAGGGTGAGCGGCTTGGCGTCGATCGGCTTCGGCCTCTTGGCCCACCGGTCGAGGGCGTAGATGGTCGCCGTCTCCTCGTCCCGGCCGATGTCGATCTCCAAGTGGATCGCCCCGTCGTCCCAGTCGGCCAGCGGGCCGCCGTGCGGCCCGACGTCAGCGTGGTGGTGCGGCTGCCGCTCCCAGATTGCGAGTCCGACCACGAAGACCCCGATCAGCAGCCAGACCACCGGCCCGAGCAACTTCCTCGCCCGCGACCGCTCGTTCGACCCGCAACACCCGGCCATCTCAATCCCCTCTTCACGAATTCGTGGTGCCGAATCGATGCCGGCGCACTCTCCTCCGGCGGTCTTCCTGCCGTCCTCCTCGGGCCGGTGCCGGCCCCAGCCCTCGGGCCGTGCATGAGGTCGGGCGTGCCGACTGTCAGCGAAGGTCGATGTCACAGAAGGCTCCGAGGATGGTGCCGAACGCCACGTGGGCGACCAGCACCGAAACCGGCGTACCGATGCCGTAATGCAACCCCAGGAACCCCGGCGGCTCCAACTGCCGGACCACGGTCGGCCCGTACTGCTCGTTGGCCATGCGGGGGTGCAGGGCGGGCAGCAGGGGCATGCCGACCGTCAGGACGAAGGAGCCGTGGACCAGCCCCGCCAGTGCCCCGAGCCACCACGTCGCCGTGCCCAGGGCGTGGAAGGCGGCGAAGTAGACGAGGGCGAAAAGCCAGCCGCTGGCGAAGTGGCACGCGACGCCGATCAGCTTCGCCCGGTCCCGGTCCGGCGTGAAGACGGTGCCGAGCAGGTACGGCATGTTCATCCGCGTCAGGCCCAACCCCTGGCTCGCGGCGACGATGACGCTCAGCACGACCGTGCCCACGAAGCCCCACAGCAGCCAGCTACCGAAGTTCATCGACGCGCCTCCGGAGCCTGTTCACGGTCGCCGCGGGCTGCGGCTGCTTCTTGGCGTGAGGCGGTTTACCTCCGGCCACCTCCCATCGGCCAGATCAAGACGAGCTTATCCCTTCCCGCCGAAGCGAGGCTCCTCCCGTCTGCGGAGAAGGCGAGGGCGTGAACTTGGTCGGAGTGCCCTTCCAGCTTCCCGATCAACTCGCCGGTGGTTGCGTTCCACAGCTTGACCGCCGGCTCGGTCCCGCCCGTGGCGATGGTCTTGCCGTCCGGGCTGAAGGCCAGGCAGAACAGGCCGTGCTTGTCGGCCCGTACCCGCGAAAGGAGCCTGCTCCCGTTCGGGTCGAGATCCCAGATTTCGAGCACCCCGTTGTGGTCTGCCCCGTCAGGAAGCATCCCGCCAATCGCCAGTTGCTTCCCGCTGGGCGAGAACGCGACGGCGTCTGCGCTTGTTCCAGCCCACGTTTTGAACATTTCCTCCCCGCTTTTCGCCTCCCAAACGCGCACCGCGGGAAACCCCTCCTCCGTATCTCTGCCGCCCTCGCCGAGCAAGGCGGCGGCCACGAGCGAGCCGTCCGGCGAAATTGCCACCTGCCGGGCATTGCCGAAGCCTTTGTCCTTCGGCCGGAAATCCCGCAGCTTCCGGCCGAGCCTCGCGTCCCAGACCTCCGCCCCAGTACCGCAGGCAACGACCAGTTTGGAGCCGTCCGCCGAGAACGCCAGACCGTACCCGGGCTCCTTTACGGTCAAGTGTTCCTTGATGTCTTTTCCGACTTCTTTGCCAGTCGCGGGATCCCAGAAGCGCACCGAATCCGTCGCCGTGGTGGCCAAGTACTTGCCATCGGGCGAGAAGCGGACGCCGCCGATCCAGAAACCGGCTTCCACCTTCCGGATCTCTTTGCCGTCGGCCGTGTTCCAAAAGCGCAGCGTGCGATCGTCGCTGTTGGAAACGGCCACCTTGCCATCGGGGGAGAGGGCGACTGCGGTGACGATCGCCTCGTGTCCCACACACTTCACGGGCTGCTTCCCTTCCTCCGCCCCTATCGCGGCAGTCGGGAGCAAAGCGGTCCCGAGCAACAGAAATAATCTCCACTTCACAGCGTCCTCCCTTTGTTCTGAGCCCGCCAAACTTGTACGTCTGTTGTGATGTTACCGAAAGGGACGGCCGCGGGCAGCGGCTCCTTCCTGGCGGCGGTCCCGCTCCTCCCGTTCCGCCAGCGAGAGGGCGGCGTTGATGAGGCCGACGTGGGTGAACGCCTGCGGGAAGTTGCCCAGCGCGTCCCCGGTCCGCGGGTCGATCTCCTCGGCGAACAGCCCCAGGTCGTTGGCGTACGCGAGCGTCCGGGCGAAGGAGTCGTGCGCCTCGCCCAGGCTGCCGCCGCCCCGGGCGAGGAAATCGGCGACCCAGAAACAGCACATGGCGAACGCGCCCTCGCGGCCCTCGAAACTCTGCTCGTAGCGGTAGATCAGCCCCGGCCCCGCGCCCAGGCGCTCCCGGAGCCTCCGGCAGGTCTGCCGCATCCGCTCCGAAGACGCCTCGGCAAACCCCAGGAACGCCATCTGGAGGACGGTCGTGTCGAGGGTCTCCCCGCCCAGGACCGCGGTGTAACTTTCCAGCGTCGGGTTCCAGCCCCGCTCCTCGATGTCGCGCCGGATGCGCTCCCGATTTGCCGCGAACCGGTCTGCCGGGATGCCGCGGATGCGACCCGCCCGGTGCAGTGCGAGGAGGCGGTCCAGGGCCACCCAGCACAGGAGCCGCGAGTGGGTGAAGTGCTGCCGCACCCCGCGCGGCTCCCAGATGCCGTTGTCCGGCTCCTGCCAGTGGCGGCAGACGTACTCGCCGAAGTGGCGGAGCATCTGCTGCGTGTCGCGGTCGAGCGCGCCGCCGCGCCCGGCGAAGTATGTACACGCCTCGACGACCTCGCCGTACACGTCGAGCTGGAGCTGGTCCCGCGTCGCGTTCCCGACGCGGACCGGGCGCGACCCGGCGTACCCTTCGAGGTGTGGCAGGTCCGTCTCCTTCGGGAGGGTTTCGCCGAACACGTCGTAGAGGACCCGCAGCTCCGGGCGGGTGAGCCGCGTCGCGTGCAGCATCCAACTGCAAAACGCTTCGGCTTCCTCCTCGTAGCCGAGGCCGAAGAGGGCGCGGGCCGTGAACGCGGCGTCGCGCAGCCAGCAGAAGCGGTAGTCCCAGTTCAGGTCGCCGCCGAGCCGCTCTGGCAGGGACGTGGTCGGTGCCGCGACGATGGCCCCCGACGGGGCATAGGACAGCAGCTTGAGTACGAGCGCGCTGCGGACGACGGCGTCGCGGTACGGGCCGTCGTAACGGGCACGGGCCGCCCAGCGCTGCCACCACCCGACGGTGAGCGCGAGCTTCTCCGCGGCGCCCTCGCCGAGGTGCGGGACCACGGCCGGCCCCTCGGCCGAGTACGTGAGTGAGAAGGTGGTAGACTCCCCGGCTCTCAGCGTGACGCGCGCCGACGCCCCGCCTTCCGCGGCCGGGGCGAACTTCACGCCGCCGTGGAGCGCGACCAGCCACGACCCCATGTCAATACGGAGGCCGAGCGCCCCGGCGTCGCGGATGCGGAACTCGGCCCGGCCGTAGTCGGGGCGCGGGTCGAAGTGGGCGAGGATTTCCACTTCCCCGTGCTCGCACTCCACCCGCCTCACCAACTCGTGCTCCGGCATGAGCCGCCGCCGCTTGTCCTCCTCGGAGAATGCCACCATGAAGTCGGTGAGGGTCATCGCCCCCGTGGCCGTGCGGAACCGGGTCTGTAGCACGTTCGTTTCGTCGATGTAGCGGCGTTCGACTTCGGCCGGCAGGGCGGGCGTGACGCTCCAGGCACCTCCGACCCGCCGGTCCAAGAGCGCCCCGAACAGCGACGGGCTATCGAACCGGGGCCAGCACAGCCAGTCGATGGAGCCGTCCCGGGACACCAGCGCGCCCGCCCGCCCGTCACCGATGACGGCATAGTCCTGGATTTTCGGCGTCGCTCCTGTCATCGCATTGGCCTGTCGCCTGTTGGGATATCACTTCACTCGGTTATGAGATTTGGCGAGCCGAAGGGCAACGATGCGGGTCGGTGTCCACAGCCTTACGGCCCGGCTGTACATCAAGCGATTGCTGTTCTACTCGTCCGTCGTGACGACAAGCCCTCTGCCGATGCAGCCGATCCTGTGGATGCCCTGTGCGTGCCGGTGTTGGCACCCGTCCTGGCAATACCCCGTCACTTGGCGGCCTTGGCCTTTTCCAGCCCGATCCGGGCGTCCAGAAGTTGGACCTCGGCCTTGAGCACGTCGAGGCTGCTGACCTGCTTGGCTTCCGCCAGCTTCCGGACGCTCTTCAAGAACTCCTCGGCCACCCGGACCATCTCCTCGTGAATCTTAACCCGCTCGGCGTTCGTCTCGCACAGGTCGAGTTTGCCGTTGAGCAGCGCGAGGTGGGCGGACAGCACCTGGTCGAGAGGCAGTTGACCGCCCTTGTAGGCCCGGAGCGACTCGTCGTGAATCTTCTGGAGGGCCGTCAGACGCTCCTTCTGGAGCGTCTTCACGGGATCGTTCTGCGGCTGGGCGGCCGGGCTTGGTGTGGTGGAACCCGTCGTGAGGGCCCCCGCGACGACGACCACGGCCACGAGGCACAGGCTTGGGGGAACGAGGTGTCGCATCGTCAATCTCCGGAGAGGGGGAAACAACATCCGAGTCGAGTGGCCCACGGCCCGGATTCAGGTTCGAGGGGCCCGGGGGAGCCACCGCCGCTCGGCTGGCCATACTTCGCGGCGGAACACTACCGCCTTCCGCCGTGGTGGAGTGTCATCGCCCCGCGGTAGCTGCCCCGGACGGGCGGCTGGGTGCCCGTCCGCGAATAGCGCCGCGGCGGCATTCGGTCCGGCCCCGTTCGGGTAACTCCGCTCGATCATTTCTTGGGTAGCTCGACTTTGGTCGGCTTGACCGTCTTCTTGCCGTCCTTCTCGGTGACGCTGCCGGCCGCAGCCCTCGGCACGTGAAGAATGTCGAGGCATGCTGACGATCAGCGAAGGTCGATGTCACAGAAGGCTCCGAGGATGGTGCCGAACGCCACGTGGGCGACCAGCACCGCGAGCGGCGTGCCGATGCCGTAGTGCGTCGCCAGGAACCCGGGCGGCGGCCTGTGCGCCGGCCCCCTGTCGCGTTGCGGCTACCGCCGCCGTGCTTTCTTCACACTTTAGATTTCTTTGAATTCCCCTTGTGCGAACATGTTGTGAGGTAATCGTGGTGGAAAGAATCGTGGCGGCTCGTAATGGTTTTCCGAGGTGAATGGTTCGCAGAAGCGATCGCCGACCAGGTCCTCGCGGACGAAGAACGCATCCACCCCTCGCAGATCGCACCCGACCAGCCGGTAGCCTTTCTCCACCCCCAGTTTCTCGTACGCCTTCAGACTGGCGCCGAAGTCGTTGAGGCGCGCCGCCAGCTTGACCTGGTCGTCGGCCATGTACTTGACGGTCATGCTGCCGAGGGGGGAGAAGGACGAGTTGTACTCGACCACCACCACGCGGGGGCGAACGGCGTCGAGTGCCTTCCACACCCAATAATCGTTACCGCTGATGTCGATGCTCAACAGGTCGATTTCCCCCACCCCGTAGTGCTCGCGGATCGCACCGTTGATGTTCTCGGCGGTGACGACAACCTGCGCGAACTTGAGCGTCCCGTTCTTGATGTGGTTTGCTACAGGCCCGAGGTCCAACGCCCGGGCGTCGAGCCAGAGTCCTGACCAGCCGGACAGCAGCAAAAACAACGTGTTGTTTTCTTGCGTCTCCACCCCGAACTCGATGAACCTCTTGTTCGTTATGCCGACCCTGGAGAAAATCTCCTGGATCATTCCGTCCCCGTACCCCTGCGAGTAGACCTTGTAGCCGTACTTCAACAGCCTCTTCGGGTCCGCGTAGCGATCCATCGACAGGAACTGGTTGTAATAGATGGCTCCCAGTAACTGGTTCGTCGCGTTCTGCAATTGGGTCTGCTGTAGAAATCGGACCTTGTCCAGATTCATGCCGGCGACCGGGTGGTCCGGCTTGATCCGGAGGGCCTGCTCGAACGAGTTCATGGCCGGGTCGAATTGACCTTGCTGGGCGAGGATCACCCCCATCTGGTTGTGGGCGTCGGCACTGCCGGGCTGGAGACGCACGACCTCAGATGAGTGGAAGGCTGCTCTGTTCGGCTGGCCGAGCTGGAGGAAGACTTGTGCCAGGTTGTTGTGGGCGATCACGTGGTTCGGCATGAGCCGGACCGCTTGCTCGAACGAGGGCACGGCCTGGACGAGGTCGCCTCGCCTGCCCAGGGCCACCCCCAGGTCGTTGTGAATCTCGGCGTCGTCGGGCTGGAGGGACAACGCCCGGCGGTAATGAGCCTCGGCGTCCGCGAGCTTGTTCTGTGCCTGGCAGGTCAGGCCGAGGAGTCGCAAGGCCTGCGCGTCCTCGGGGTTGGCCTGCAGCAACTGGCGGCAGACCTGTTCGGCCTGGGCGTGCTGCCCTGCCCGATGGTATTGCCAGCCCGTCTCAAGTGTTTGTGAGCCCGTAAACTGGGCCGACGAGATCGTGATTTGGGGCTGCATCAGTTCCTCGTGTCGCTGAGGGTGCCGGCCCCGGCCGCGGTCGGGGCTTCCCGCCGGACCCTCGTTGGGCCACTGGTGACCGCCGGGGCCGGGTGCCGCCCGAAGGGTTCGACACCGGGCCCCGACTCCACGTCACTTCTTGGGCAACTCGACCTTGGTCGGCTTGACCGTCTTCTTGCCGTCCTTCTCGGTGACGGTGCCGGTGACGGCCACATTCTCGACCTTGTCACCGCCGCAGACGCCCTCGTGGTACGGCTCGCCGTTCCCCTTGTCGTCGAGGAAGTAGTTGACGAGCTTGTCGCCCTCCTTCACCTGGAGGACGTTGCTGCACTTCGGCGTCGCCTTGAGGCTGCACTTCCCGCACACGAGTGTGCCGGTCAGCTTGGTTTCCTTCTTGTCGTCGGCGGTCGCGGTCCAGGCGGTGCCCAGCGCCGCAGCGGCCGCCAGGGCGTACACGAATCGCATCATCGAAAGGTCTCTCTCCTTGGCGGCACCGAGCCGCCTCTCCTACCACACGGCCAGGGACGGGTTGCAACACGCAATCCTCACCGCCCCGGCGTGTACGGCGGCCCGCGCCTCTATCCCTCGGGGGCCGGCGCGGACTGTGATGCCGGTATCGCCGCCGGTTCGGAGGCCGGCGGACCACCCGGCCCGTTCGCCTCCGGGTGTCCCTTGGCTCCCGGCGCGGGCGGTTCGTGGGCGATCGGCGGTGGCGGCGGGACGATCCCGGACCGCGGTAACGGTTCCGGGCGTTCGGCCAGCCACGCATCGTCCCAACCGACGGCACGCCTGCCGTCGGAGGCCGGTGCCTCCGGGGTGTACACCTTCCGGCCGAAGAGGAGGAACACGGCCGGGGTCACGACCTGGTCCATCAGGGTCGAGGTGACCAGCCCGCCGATCACCACCACGGCCAGCGGGTGGAGGATCTCCTTGCCCGTCTGCCCGGCCCCGAGTGCCAGCGGCACCAGTCCGATCACCGCGACGCTGGCAGTCATCAGCACCGGGGCCAGCCGCTCCAGGCTCCCGCGGACGATCATGTCCTTCCCGAACGGCTCACCCTCTTCCCGCATCAGGTGGATGTAGTGGGCGATCATCATGATCCCGTTGCGGCTGACGATCCCGATGAGCGTGATGAACCCGACCCAGTGGGCGACCGAGAGCGTCGTCGCCTGCGCCCACACCGCCGGCCACTTCCACCACGGGGCGGCGTGCAAGGCCGCAGGGTCGGGTCGGTTAATGATCAGCATTGCCGCCACTGCTCCCAGGCCGGCGAGCGGGATGTTCACGCCGAGGACCATCAGCGCCGCCCGCCACGACCCCAGGCACTGGCACAGCAGCAGGAACACCCCGACCACGGCGGCCGTACCGAACACCAGGAGCCGGCTGTTCGCCTCCTGCTGCGCGCGGTACTGGCCGTCGTCCTCGATCCGGTACTCCCCGCCCTTGGCCCGGAGCTTCTCTTCGACCGGGCGGACGGCCCGCTTGATGTCGGCGACCACGTCCCCGAGGCTCCGGCCCTGGACGTTGCACGACACCACTACCCGCCGGGCCACGTTCTCGTGATTCAGGGTGTTCGGCCCGGTCGTGTCCAGCACCTCGGCCACCTGGTCGAGCGACACCCGTTTGCCGGACGGGGTGTCGAGGATGGTCTGGCCGATCACCGCGGGCGAGTTCCGCGACGCCTCGTCGTACCACACCACCAGGCTGAAGTACTTCTCCGCGTCCAGCACGGTCGCCACGACCCGGCCCTTGTAGGCGGTTTCGAGCAGCCTCGACACGTCGCCGGGGGCGAGGCCGTACCGAGCCGCCTCATCCACCTTCACCCGGAGCCGGACCTGCGAGATTTCCACCTGCGGCTCGACCTGCAAGTCCACCACGCCGGGGACCTTCGCCATCGCGTCCTGGATCTCCTGGGCCGCGTTCCGCAGTTCCTGGAGGTCCGAACCGAACACCTTGACCGCGACCTGGGCGCGCACCCCGGACATGACGTGGTCGAGCCGGTGGCTGATCGGTTGCCCCACGTTCGCCTTCACGTTCGGGATGCTGCTCACCCGGTCGCGGATGTCGGCCAGCACCTGGTCGTGCGGCCGGCCGGACTTCTCGACCCCGTACCCGTGGAGGCCGGGGACAGCCCGCAGGAGGGCGTACCCCACCCCCGGCTTCGGCCGCTCGTGCGGGGTCAACCGCACCTCGATTTCGGACGTGTTCACCCCCTCGGCGTGCTCGTCCTGCTCGGCCCGCCCGGTCCGCCGGGACACCGACACCACCTCGGGGATCTGCAACAGGGATTGCTCGGCCCGCGCCGCGACCCTTCCGCTCTCGGCAAGGCTCGTGCCCGGCGGGAGTTGGAGGTTGACCGTGACCGTCCCCTCGTTGAACGGGGGGAGGAACTCGGACCCCATCCCGAACACCGCGAGCATGGTGACCGCCGACAGCAGGAGCGATGCGACCAGGATCGGCCGCGGGTGCCGGAGGGTGTACCGGAGGACTCGGGTGTCCACCCACTTGAGGCCGCGGAGCAGGAGCGGGTCTCGGGGGTGGGCCGTGGCCCCCGCCCGCCCCAGCAGGAGCGACGCCAGGACCGGCGTGACGGTCAGGGACACGGCCAGCGACGCGAGGAGCGCGACCAGGTACGCGAGGCCGAGCGGGGCGAACATCCGGCCTTCGAGTCCGGACAGGGCGAAGAGCGGCAACACGACGAGGCAGACGATCAGGGTGGCGTAGACGATCGAGTTGCGCACCTCGCTCGACGCCTTGAAGATCACCTTGAGCGCCGGGTCGGGGTTGGCCTTCAGCCGGTTCTCGCGCAGCCGGCGGAAAATGTTCTCCACGTCCACGATGGCGTCGTCCACCAGTTCGCCGACCGCGACCGCGATGCCGCCGAGGGTCATCGTGTTGATGGTGATCCCGAAGTAGCTGAACACCAGCACGGTGGTCAGGATCGAGAGCGGAATGGCGGTCAGGGTAATGACACTCGTCCGTATGCTGGCCAGGAACAGCAGCAGGACGACGAACACCCAGACCGTCCCGTCGCGGATCGCTTCGATCACGTTGTCGATGGCCGTCTCGATGAAGTCGGCCTGTCGGAACACGCGGCGCTCCACGACCACGCCGGGTGGGGCGTCGGCCTGGAGTTGGGCCAGGGCGGCGTCCAGCTTGGGGGTGAGGTCCAGGGTGTTCGCCCCCGGCTGCTTCTGGACTGCCAGGATGACCGACGGGCCGCCGGCGACGCGGTCGCCCTCCCGGACCAGGGTGCTTCCGTCCCCGCGGCGGACCGGGCCGGCGAACCGGACGTCGGCCACATCCTTGATCCGGACCGCCCGGTCGCCCCGCCAGACGACCGGGGTTTCCTCGATTTGTTGCGGCGTCAGGCTCTGCGCGCTGATCCGGATGAGCGATTCGCGCGTGCCCCGCTCCATCACCCCGCCGCCGGCCAGTACGTAGGACTTCTCGGCGGCGTCGGTGAGCTGCTGGAGGGTGACCTTCTGGGCCGCCAGCCGCTCGGGTGAGGTCACCACCTGGTACTGCTTCAGGTAGCCGCCCATCACCGTGACCTGCGACACGCCGTCGATCGCCAGGAGCCGGTTCCGGACGGTGAACTCGCCGAACGTCCGCAGGTCCATTCCCTTCTGGAGGGCCTCCTCCGGGGTCTTCGGCGACTCGGCCGGGCGCAGGCCCAGGATCATGACCTCGCCCATGATGGACGAGATCGGGGCCATCACCGGGTTCACGTCCTGGGGCAGCCGCTCCCGCACGAGTTGGAGCCGCTCGGCGACGATCTGCCGGTCCCGGTAGATGTCCGTGCCCCAGTCGAACTCGACCCACACCACCGACAGCCCGATGCCCGACGCGGACCGGACCCGCTTCACCCCGGTCGCCCCGTTCACCTGGTACTCGATCGGCCGGCTGACGAGCGCCTCGACCTCTTCGGGTGCAAGGCCCGGTGCCTCGGTGAGGATGGTGACGGTCGGGCGGTTCAAGTCCGGGAATACGTCTACCGGCGTGCGGACGAGTTGGTAGAGGCCGGCGGCGGCGACCACGAGGGCGGCGATCAGCACCAACACCCGGTTCTGGAGCGAGAACGCGATCACGCGGTTCAGCACGGTCGGACCCCCATTACCTGAGCGAGGCGAACCCGGTCATCAACTCGTTCACCCCGGCCACCGCGACCGGCTCGCCCTCGGTCAGGCCGCGGGTGACCGTCACGAAGCGGTCGTCCGCCGGACCCGTCTCGACGGAACGGCGGTCGAACACCCCGTCCGGCTTCCGCACGAACACGAACGACGCAGTGCCCTCGGCGGCCACCGCCGACCGTGGAACCGCAAGCGCCGCCGGCCGGCGGCCGAGGACGACCGTCAGCCTGGCGAGTTGGCCGTGTAAGAGCGATCGTTCCGGGTCGCCGTCGAGTTCCACCCAGACGGACTGGGTGCGGTTCTCCGCCCCGAAGGTCCGCCCGCTCCGCGCCACCCGGCCGGTGCCCACGAAGGCCGGGTCGGCCACGAGCCGGACGCGAACCTCCTGGTCGGGCCTGATCCGGCCGACGTCCCGTTCGGCCACGAACCCCCGGACCGGCGCGCGGGCCGCCGCGTCGCGGACCTCGAACAGCGACTCGTGCGCGGCCACGGCCTGGCCCAGCACCTTGTCGAAGTCCACCACCACCCCGGCGAACGGGGCGCGGACCGGCGCGACGCCGACGGGCCGCTTGTCGGCGAGAACCTGCTCGACCCGGGCCGGTGTCAGTCCCGCGGTCACGAGCTTCCGCCGGAGGGTGTCCGACTGGGTCTTCAGGCCGTTCAACTGGCTCTCCAGTTCCCACACCCGCTGGGCCGCGACCCCGCCCCCGGTCTTCCGCCAGCGGCCGAGCGTGTCGGCGGCGAGCGCGGCCTCCAGGTGGACCCGGAGTAACTCCTGCTGCATGGTCAAGAGGTCCGGGCTGAACACCTCCGCCAGTACCTCGCCCGCGGCCACGGCCTGCCCGCGGTCCACCCGGATCGCCTGCACGGTGCCGGGCAGTTGGGACGCGGCGAACCCGCGGCGGGCGGGCGGGACATCGACCGCGCCGTCCAGGGCGAGGATCTCGTCGATCGCGACGATCCGGGCGGGTTCGACCTTGAGGGCAGCGTCCCGTCCGGACGTGTCCCTCGCGCCCCTGAGCCCGACGTTCCGCTCGGCCTCGGGACTGAGTTTCAGCACCCCGGGCGTGAAGAACGGGCCGAGTTCGTGCCCGCCGCGGGTGACCACCCGGTCGCCGGGGAAGACGTCGCCCGCGAGGATCTCGACACGCCCGCCGCCCTCGCGCCCGACCACGACCGGCACCCGGCGGTACTCGGACGACCCGGCCGTCTTCGCATCCTCGACCAGGACGAACCGCTCGACCCCCTCACGAAGGACGGCGTCGGCCGGGATCGTCGGGCGGAGTCTGCCGGGGGTCACCGGCGGGACTGCCACGCCCATCCCGCCGGTGACCGCCGCGAGCGCGGGCGGTACGGGCACCTCCTCGACCGCGACGAGATACGCCTGCCCGGACATGCCCGGGCGGAACCGTGGTTCGGGGCCGCTCGGGTTACTCAGTTCGGCCCACGCGGTGGTCACGTTCGTCGCCGGGTCGAGGAACTGGCTCTTCGCCTTCACCGTCGTGCGGAATACCTCGCCCGGGTACGCGACCAAGTGCAGCTCGACCGGCTGGCCGACGACCACCCGGCGCAGGTCCTTCTCCAGAACCTCGACCCGGACCCAGACGGTCGAGAGGTCGATCACCTCGGCCAGGTGTTCGGTCGGTTCGACCACCTTCCCGGTCGTCAGTTCGGCGTGGACGACGGTGCCGGACACGGGGGCGGTAACGGGCAGGGCGAGGCCGGGGAGCGGCTCGCCGCGGCGGAGCAGTTCGTCGAACTGGGCTGCGGGCAAGCCGAGGCCAAGCCACTTGCTCCGGGCCAGATCCAGGGCGTTGCGGTGCCGGGCCAGGGTGCCCTCGGCGTCGATCACCGCTTGCCCCGACACGGTCCCCTGGTCGGCGGACTTCGTCAGCGCGGCAACCAGTTTCTCGGACAGGGCGATGTCGTTGCGGGCGGCGAGGACGTCGAGTTGGAGGGTGTCGAGTTCCATGCTCTCGACCTCGGCGATCGTGTCCCCCGCCTTGACGACCTGGCCCGGCGTAACGGACACGCGGACGATCCTCCCCGCCACCTTCGCGGTGGCGAAGGCGTGGTTGCGCCACGGGGCCGCGACCGAGGCGTAGGCGAGCACCCGCTCCTCGACCGGCCGCACCTCGACGGCCGCCGTCTCCACGTCGATACCGGAGCGGGCGTCCGCCGTGAGGAGGAGGGTGCCCGCAACGGCGTCTACCTGCGCCCCCTTGGTCGGGAGGGGGGCGTGCCCCTCGTGCGCGAGCAGGGCCGCGACCCCGACGGTGACCAGCGCGACGAGCGACAGCCGACGGCTGCGGGTGAAGACCCGAGGGCGTCGAACGGGTGTCATGGTCGGTCTCCCTCGTTCGGGGCAGGGTCTGTTCGCCCCGTCACCTGGATCGGACCTCGGCCGCCCGGGTCAGGACGTCGGCTGGCGGGCACGAACGCCCGAAACTCGGGACGGCGCGAGGCCCCCGGCCTTGCGGCCGATGTCGGGGTGCTACCGCGCCCGGTCGGCCGCGACGGCCGCGAGCGTCTTGTCGGGGTCCGCCTGGGCCTTGGCGGCGCACCCGCGGCAGCACACGTAAACGGTCTGGCCCTTCACGGTCACGGCAATGGGCTTGCCCATCGAACCGAGTTCCTCGCCGGTCACCGGGCACGTCTTCTGCCCCCCGAACGGTAGGGCGGTGGTCGGGGCACTCGCCGGCCCGTAAGGCTGGGCCGGACCGCCGGCCCCGACACTCGGGTTGGCGGCCGGTAGGGTCGGGGCCGGGGGCGGCCCCGGCGACTCCTTCCGGCAGCTCCGGCACCCGCCGGGGCTCGAACACCCGGTGACGAGCGGCACCACCAGGGCCACCGTCACCCCACTCAGCACGGTCACGAGCAACTGCTTAATCACCTTCAGTCCTCCTTGATCGGCCCGAACATCGAGCCGTGAGAATCGCAGGCGCGTCCGCTGCGCCCGCGCCGATCCGTCACTTCCCGGCAGCGGCCCTCAGCTCGGTCACCTTGGCGAGCGCCATATCCGGGTCGGCCAGAACCTTCCGCTTGCACCCCTTGCAGCAGATGAACACCGGCTCTTCCTTCCCGTCCTTGCCCTTGACCATCAGTTTGATGGGCTCTCCCATCTCGCCGAGCTTGGTGTCCGGCATAACCGGGCAGTAGCCCTGGGACGCAATTAGCGCCGCGTCGTCCGGCTCCGGCGTGGTGCCAGCGGATTTCGGCTCGTCCGCACCCGCGACGGCCCGGCAGCAGCCGTGGCCGTAGTATTTCCAGGCGGCGTAACCGCCCCCGGCCGCAATCGCGGCCGCCAGCAACACGACCCCAATCGTCTTGAAGTTCATGGTTCTCCCAGTCTGGGTTCAGTGGTGGGGATGGTGGTGGTGCGGGACGTAGTGGCCGCCACCGTAGTAACCGCCGTAGCCGGAACCGTAGTAGTACCCGCCGGCCGGGTAAACGCGGGGGGCGAACGACGGGGCGTAGTAGTACGACTGTGGCACCACCGGCGCGACGGAGTACGTGGTGCCCGGATAGGAGTACACGCCCCCGTAGGCCGGGGCGGAGTAGTGGCCGCCGTAGACCGGAGCGGAGTAGTAGGAGCCGTGCCAGCGGTCCTGGGGACCGCGATACCGCAACGGACCGGCCTGGACGTCGGTCGTCGCCCACCCCACGGAGATCAGGGCAAGGGTCGCGATGACCGCGAAACGCGGGAACCTCGTGCTCGAGTTTCTCATGATGTGCCTCCGGAAATGCCGGCCGAACTCGACCGGCGTGCTTCGGTCAGGGGTTCGACGGGGTGCGGGACCAACCCGCACCTGCCGCCGACCCGCCGCGTCACTTCTTGATGTAAGCCGACGGGTCGAGAACCTTGTCCGGATTCTCCTTGGCGAGCGCGACGAACTCGTCCACGCACGGCGGGCAGCAGAACTCGTAGGTCTTGCCGCCGATCACCCAGGAAAACTTCGGGCTGGCCTTAGTGAGGGTGACCGGGCAGATCTTCACGCCGGTCTTGGGCTTCAGGTCGTGTTCGGCCTTCAGCCCCTTGAACTTCACCGACGCGACCACGCCGCCATTGGCCTTGATGTCGGCATCGGTGTACATACCGCCGGGCGTCAGGTAGAGCTTCTTCTCGTCTTCGTCGGCCACCTTCGAGGGCATTCCGTCGCCGTCGTGCGCCGCCTTCTCGTTCGAGAACGCGATCCGGAACCGCTCGATCCCGACCTGGATGTTGTTGACGGTCACCTGCACCTTTTTGCCGGACATTTCCTCGGGCAGGGTGGCCACGAACAGGGAGGTCTTGCCCTTCGCGTCGCCCGCCTGCGGCTCGGGCTTGAACGTGACCGGGACCGCCTCGGTCGATCCCTCGGGCGTGACGAACGCGGCCAAGTCCTGGGCGTCTACCTCCTGGATCCGGGTCTCCTCCTTGCCGAGCATGTAGAGGCGGACCTTCCGGCCTTTCTCAAACACCGCCTCGGCGTGGTAGCTGTCCTTGCCGAGCGAGACGATGATCCCGCCGTGCGAACCGGGCTTGTGCCCGTGCTCCTCGTCCGGCTTCACGGGCGGCGCTTTGGGCTCGGCAGCCTTCTCACTCGGCGGCTGGTTGTTGTCGCACCCGACGATCACGACGGTCGCGGCGGCGATAGCGAGGCCGCCGAACAGAACAGCCTTACGCAGCATGGAATCCTCCTGTGCTGGCGCGTCGCGGGCAATCGCACCCGGGACCGCCGGCATGGTAGACACTTGAAACGGAATGGTCCTCTCACCGCCGCCGACCCCGGCCGGCATCGCGGTCTCTAGTGCGCCTTCTCGTTGGCGAACGTGATCCGGAAGCGCTCCGTGCCGATCTGGATGTTGTTGATGGTCACCTGAACCTTCTTCCCGTGGAGTTCGTGCGGCAGCTTGCCCACGAACACCGTCGTCTTCCCAGCGGTGGTCCCCTTCGGCGGATCGGCGGTGAGTTTCACTTGCACCGCGTCCGTCGAACCGGCCGGGGTCACGTGGGCGACGAGTTCCTGGACCTCGATCTCCTGGGGCTTGGACTCGTCCTTGCCGAGCATGTACAGTCGGATCGCCCCGTCCTTCTCGAACACGGCCTCGGCGTGGTAGCTGTCCTTGCCCAGCGAGACGATGGTCCCGCCGTGCGCGCCGGGCTTGTGGGCGTGGCCGTGGTCGTCCTTCTTGCCGTCACCGGCCTTGTGATCCCCGTGGTCGTCCTTCTTGCCGTCACCCGGCTTGTGGTCGCCGTGGCCGTCCTTCTTCGGGTCGCCGGGCTTCGGCTCGCCGCCGGGAGGTGGGGCGGACGTGGGCTGCGTCTTGTTGCACCCGACGAGGGTAAACGCCACGAGGGCGACCCCGAGGCTGCCGAGAACGAGGAGATTGCGGACCATGTGAGTCTCCTGTTGTGCGGGCCGGACGAACGCACCCGGACCCGCTGGGTTGAAACCGGAATCTGTCCCACCCCGTCCAGCGGCGGGCCGCGTCGGAGGTGGATCGTGGGGAACGTGCGCGACGGGGGTCAGGCCGGAACGGCCGACAATGTCACGACGGAACACGTCACGCCCCGTGGGCAGTGGGACGCGACCGCGGGGAACGGGTTAGCAGCGGAGGTTGTGGTGCGCGTAGAGGAGTTCGGCGGTCGTCAGAGAGTGGTGGGGAGGACATCGTCGGCCGTCACGCCCACCGACGCACGACGCGACCGTTTCACCGATGGTCGGGGAAATGAACGGCGCGACCGGGTCCAGCGTGAGCGTCCGGAGAAAGGTCGAGACGCCGGTCAGGGCGGAATCGGCCTGGGTCGCCTGCGGCTCGCCACCCCCATCCTTGCACGGGCACTTGTCCGCCGGGTGACCGGGCTTCGAAGGGTCCGACTTCTTCGAGGGTGCGGGGTTCTGGCCGGGGTTCGCGGGTTGGTGCTTGTGCGAGCAGCACGAGTGAGAAACCCGCTCGGTGGGACCGTGGGAGTGCGAGGACGCCGGAGTTCCAGACAGCGGGGGCGAGTTCGCCAACAACTTCCCGGCCGAGCAGCAGCAGAGCAGAGGCCCCACCGCCACGGCGAGAATCAGTTGGTAAATCAACGCCCGGCGCAACATCGTGGGTCAAACCCCAGAACCGCGTGTCCGAGTGACACGCGTAGTCATAGTATCGGCGCGGTTAAGGATCAAGTCCACCCGAAATCAGGGTTCCCGGCGGAACGCGGCGGAGCGTGACGTCCGGACTCTTCGCGCACAGATCCCCCAAACCATGCAGACGGGCTCACGTCGCACGACGGGATCGCTCGTCCCCTTCAATCTTTTCAGCGCATTCGCGCCAGACGTGCTCAAGCCCCGCAACCCTCCAGGCCGATCCAGAGTCACGACCGGAAGTGCTGGCGGGCGCTCACCGGCCTCGGAGCCGTTCTTTGGGAGTTCTCGCATGCGTGCCTTTTCCGGTGCCCGCACGTTCGTGCTGGGCGTTTCCCTCTCCGCGACCGGGCTGGCGGGGTGCCAGACGCCCGACCCGTCCCCCCGACCCGCGCACCCCGTCCCGGACTTGCCGCGGGGGATCCCACCGACCCTCAAGCAAGATACCGCCGTGCCCGTCGCTCCGGTCGGCTCGCCAGGCGCGGTCGGCCCGACCGGAGTGGTGACTCAGGCCGGGGGAACCGCCCCGGGCGAGTTTCCGGTCGCGGTGCCCGGTGCCCCGCTCACCGTCGCCGACCTGGAGCGACTCGCCCTGGCTCACAACCCCACGCTCGTCCAGGCGGCGGCGTTCGTGGACGCCGCGCGGGGGAAGGCCACCCAGGCCGGGCTGCCGTTCAACCCGACGGTCGGGCAGACGTTCGAGCAGATCGGTGCCGGGAACACCTTCGGCGAGGCCCGGTGGTTCACCCTCCAGCAGCAGATCGTCACCGGGGGCAAGCTCCGGCTCAGCCGGCTGAAGTACCAGAAGGAGGCCGAGCTGGCCGAGATCCAGGCGTCCGCCCAGCGGCTGCGGGTGGTCAACGGGATCACGTCCGCCTACTTCGGCGTCCTGGCGGCCCAGCGGACGGTCGAGAACGAGCGCCGGCTGCTGGAAAACGCCGAGGCGGCGGTCAAGACCACCGAGCAACTCGTCAACGTCGGCCAGGGGAACCAGCAGGACCTCCTCCAGGCCCAGGTCGATGCGTCCCAGGCCCGGGTCGCGCTGCGGACCGCCGAGGCCCGGCTCCGCCAGGACTGGACGCACCTGGTTACCATCGTCGGCGTCCCGGACCTGCCCCAGCAGCCCCTCGTCGGCAGCCTGGAGCCGGACGGCCCGCCGCTTACCTGGGACGAGGCGCTCGCCCGGCTCTACCAGGAAAGCCCCGAGCTGTTGTTCGCGGTGGCGAAGGTGAGTCAGGACGAGATCATCGTCGAGCGCGAGCGGCGGGAGCCGATCCCGAACGTCACCGTCCGCGGCGGCGTCGGGTACAACTTCGAGACCCGGAACAACACGGCCGACGCCGCGTTCACCCTGCCGCTCCCGTTGTTCGACCGGAACCAGGGGACGGTCCGCCAGGCGCTGGCCGACCTGGGCCGGTCCCGGGCCGAGGTGACCCGGGTCCAGCTCGACCTCCGGCGGCGCCTGGCGGACGCCTTCACCCGCTACCAGACGGCACGGGACCAGGTCGAGAACTTCCGGACCGAGGCCCTGCCGAAGGCCCGCAAGGCGTCCGAGTTGTATGAAGAGCAGTTCAAGAACCGGCGGGCGGCGTTCCCGCAGGTGCTCGTCGCCCAGCGGACCGTGTTCCAACTCAACGAGGACTACAACCGGTCCCTACTTGAGTTCCGCCGGGCCGAGGTCGAGGTTCGCGGGCTGCTCCTTGTGGACGGTCTGACCGCCCCGCGGGAGCCGGTCCCGCCGGGCCACATCAACGCCACCCCGAAGCCGCGGTGACGCGATGGTCAAACGCACGACGGGCCGGAGACACGTCCGGCCCGTCGTCTTTCGCTCGACCGCTGCTACTGCCTCAGCAGGGATCCCACGATACAGTTGACCGGCCAATCATTGCTTGACCTTGACGTGGAAGCCGGCCTTGTTCAGTGCCTGGACCAGTTCGGCCGCGTCGAAGTCGCCGGTCACTTCGGCGGTGGTGACTTTCGCCTTGGCGTTGTCGCCGGTCACGCCCTTCACGTCCTTGATCGCCTCCCGGAACGAATCGACGCAGCCGCCGCAGGAGTTGTGGAAGCCCGTCACCGTGACCGACTTGACATTGCCAGGCTTGACACCGCTGTCGTCCTTGAAGGCGAAGTCCTTCGCGCCGCCCGTGTCCCCGTGGAAGCCTCCTTCGGCCAGGGCGTCGAGTGCCCGCTGGGCCGCCTTGGCATCCGCCGCGGTGAACCGCGCCTTCGTGGTCTTCTGATCGACCGTAACGCCCGTGACGCCTTCGACCTTCGCGAGGATCTTGGCCACCTCCTTGGCGCAACCCCCGCAGCACATGTGCACCTTCTTCAGCTCGACGTTCGTTTCCGCCGCCCCCGCCGGGGCCGTCGAGGCCAGCATTCCAACCGCGGCGGTCAGCATGGCGAACTTCGTCATCACTCGTCTCCCTGTGTGAATCGGTCCGGCGCGGGACTCGTGCCCCACTTGCAACCGAACCAACTCGTCGTTCCCGCGCCGCCGGACAGGTTACGAAGTCGCGGCGGCGCGGGCAATCGCGACCGGGAGCCCGGCCCGGGTCAGTGGCTGTGCCCCACGTGCCCGTCGCTCCCGACCGAGCCGCCCGAACCACCGGTCGATTCGCAGCCCGTCACCCCGCCGAGAACGGCGGCACAGACCACCGCCAGCACCACCAACCGAACGACCCACTTCCGTGCGGACATGTTCCATCCCCCTGTGAAGTTCCCCCCGCCAGCCGGCACGGGGCGTAGCCGAACTCCACCGCAATATCAACCCTGAATTCGCGCCTTCAGGGGTTTTGGGAGGTTTTAGGAGTCGTGGGCAGGATCGACCGGTACATCGACGGATCACTCCTTCTTGTGACCCTCGTGTTCGTCCTTCTTGGACGGTGAGTCCTTCTTCGGCATGTCGTGCCCCTCGTGGCCCCCGCCGACCACCTTGCCGGGAGTGGCTCCCGGGACGCTGGCCCCCGGGGCCACCTCGCCCTTCCCGGAGACCACCTTGTCGTACAGGTCCGGCGGCAGCACCCGGACCACGGTCATCAGCCCCTCGACCCCCCCGAACCACCCGTTCCGCATGCCGCGGGTCTCGGGCTTGTTGAGCTTCTTGATCTGCGCCGGGGTGTACATCACCATCTCGCCCATGCTCTGCGGGAAGCCGGGCACCAGCTTGGCCGGCCCGCCGTGACCCTCGTGGCCGCCCCCCTTCGGCTGGCCGCCGGGCATCCCGGGCATGGCCGGCATTCCGGGTTGTCCGAGCTGGGGGCCGTTCCCGACCGCCCGGTCGGTCCCGGTGTTCTCCCCCGTCCCCCGGCCGAGCGCGGCCCCGAACTCCGGGTTCAGGGCCGGCCCGCGGGTGAGCATCCCCATGCTCGTGCCCATCGCGGTGCCGGCCGGCGGCCCCTTCATGTGGGACACCATCGGGCCGGCCATCGAGGACATGAAGTTCATCATGTGGTGGAACATGTGGCAGTGGAACACCCAGTCACCCGGGTTGTTGGCCACGAACTCGATGTCGCGGGCCTGGGCCACCGCCACCAGGACGTTGTTGCTGGGGATCCAGGCGGTGTCCGGGATGCGCCCGGCCTCCGTGCCGGTGATCCAGAAGGTCAGCCCGTGCAGGTGCATCGGGTGGTGGTCGATGGCGCTGAAGTTGAAGAAGCGGATGCGCACCCGCTCGCCCTGCTTGATGACCAGGGGCGTGATGTACGGGGCCGCCCGGCCGTTGAGCGTGAAGAGGTTGAACTCCATCGACATGGTGTTGTGGATCGTGGACCCCGGCAGGATGGCCCACTCCTGGATGACGAGGCCGAAGTCGCGGTCCACCGGCGGGGAGTGGGCCGACTTGGGGTGGACGATGAACAGGCCCACCATCCCCATGCCCTGCTGCATGGCCACGTGGGTGTGGTAGGCGAACGTGCCGTTCTGGTGGAGGGTGAACTCGTAGGCGAACGATTTGCCGGGCTCGATCGGGTCCTGGGTCACGAACTCCACGCCGTCCATCGCGACCGGGACTTCCAGGCCGTGCCAGTGCAGAATGGTCGGCTCGGGCAGCTCGTTGTGGACGACGATCCGGACCTTGTCCCCCTCGGTGACCTCGATCGTCGGCCCGGGCATGCTGCCGTTGTACCCCCAGACGTCGAACCACTGGTCGGGGAGGAACTCCCGCTTCAGGTGCTGGGCGCGGAGGTGGAATTCCTTCACCCCGTCCTTCATCTCCCACTTCAGCTTCGGCACGTCGGGGCACTCGACCGGGACGGGCGGGTCGCCCGGCTTCCGCAGGCCGGCCACCAGCTTGCCGCGGTCGTGCCCGGCGTGATCGTCCTTCGCGGGCGGCTTGTCCTGCGCCCCGGCCGACCCGGCGAGGAGCCCGCCGGCGAGGGCCGAGCCTCCGAGGAGGAAGTTGCGACGATCGGATTCCGCACTCATGAGGCACCTCTTCAGTTAGGGTCACGCGCCCGCCAGCCGTTCCCCGCACCACCGAATTCTACCCGACGCCACGGCGGGCAGTGCCGCCCGATTGGGGGTTCGGCCCGCACCCCGCGAAGCGCCCGGCCCGAGAGACGGTACAACCCGGCCGTGATCGGATGAACCGACCCCGCCGGCGTGTTAATGCCCGTGCCGCACCTCCGGGGCGAGGATCGCGGGATCGACCCCGGCTCCGCCGCGGTAGACCAGGCTGCCGCCGAGGTAGGCCCCGACCAGCAGCACCGCAACCCCGAACAGCCCGGCGACGCGCACCCACACAGCCGGCGTCTCGTCGCGCCGACGGGCGACAACCACCCCGGTGAACAGAGTCAGAACGCCGGCCATCAGCCCGAGGTGCCAGTACATGAGGCGGTGGGCCTCGCGGGTGTGCGCGGGCACGGTGAAGAACGCCACCGCCCCGGTCGCGGCCGCCACGACCCCGGTGAGCACACCCGCCGCCATGAGCCCGGTCGCCACCCGCGCGAGGTCCGCCCGCCCCCGCCACCAGGCGTACAGATCGAGCGCGACCGCCCCGACGAGGAACGCGATCGGGAAGTGGACCGTGGCCGGGTGTGCCTCCCACGGCGGGAACAGTCCGCCGGAGGGCGAGCCCGTGTTGCTGTGAGCGAAGAGGTCCATGACGCCCTCCCGAGTGCGGCCCGTCCGGGCAACGGGACCGCGGGTTCACTTGCGACGGCCGCGCCGGGTTCCAGACGCCGTTTCCGTCTCGCGGCCTCTGGTTCGCAATGCCACCACCCTGCGACCGGCCGCCGTCAGAGGTACGGGCAGCCGAGGTTGAGTGATTCGTACAACCGGTGGGGCACGGGCACCAGAATGAGGACCAAGAGGGCGAACGTGAGCCACCCCAGTGCAAGGCGCCCCGCTCCCGGTCCGGAGACGTCGTCGAGCGGCGGGAGCCCCTTCGCGCCGGCGATGAAGTAGACCAGGATCGCCCAGCCGAGCAGCCCGCTCCAGACGAACAGGCCCAGCCCGAACAGCGCCACGAGCGCCGCCGCGGCGACGGCCGCGCCGCGCCGGCGGCCGAACATGGCGTCGGCGACGTGCCCGCCGTCGAGCTGGCCGATGGGCAACAGGTTCAGGGCGGTGATCAGGAGCCCCAGCCAGCCGGCGAAGGCCAGCGGGTGCAGCACCAGGACGTGCCCCCGGGCCAGGTCGTCCCCCAGCGACAGCTTCGCCACCACCGCCAGGAGTACCGACGAGCCGGCGTCCACGCCCCCGGCGTGCCCGCCCGACCCCTGCGCGGGCACGACCGACGAGTATTGCAGCCCGATCCAGAGTGCGGGGACGGCGACGGCGAGGCCCGCCAGCGGCCCGGCCGCCGCGACGTCGAAAAGCGCCCGGCGGTTCTCCGCGGGCGAGCGGAGCTGGATGAACGCCCCGAACGTCCCCAGGCCGACCGGGGCCGGAATGAAGTACGGCGGGCTCACCCGCATCCCGTGCGCGCGGGCGGCCAGGTAGTGCCCGGACTCGTGGACCCCGAGGATGAGCAAGAGCGCCAGCGCGTACGGCAGGCCGGCGGCGAACCGGCCCGGCTCGCGGAGCAGGTCCACCCCGGCGTGGGCCGCCCCCACCCAGGTGGTGGTCGCCAGCGTGGCGACGAGGAGCAGCGCGTGGACCCACAGCCGCGGGGCGGGCGCGTCACCCGACTCCGACCCGCGCGGGACGAGGACCACGACCGGTCGGCCGTCCGCGCCCTCCTGGAGCAGCGGTACGGTGCCGGTGCCCTCGTAGCGCCGCCTGAGCGTTTCATACACCTCACCCGGCTCGCCCAGCAACTCCCCCTCCAGGACGGTGGCCGCGCCCGCCCGCCGAACTCGCTCGACCCGGAAGACGTCGTCGGTCATCGCCTCGGGAGCGTCGGGGGCCGGGGGCGACTCCGGGACGCGGTCCGGGGCCGGGTGGTGGTTGTGCGAGCAGGCGTCGGCCATCAGGTAGGCCATCGCCAGGCAGCACAGGAGCATGACGACCGGCAGCAGCAGGAGGGGGAGCCGGACCTCGAAGGCGGCGAGGGCCAGGAGCAGCAGGATCGGCAGCAGGCACACGAGGTGGCCGAGCAACGAGTGAGAGGAGCGGTGGCGCATCGAGTTCTCCCGTTCGACAACACGGATCAATCAGTCACCGGCGTGAGGGGTCAGCGGTCTCCGCCCGGACCGCCCGAGGCCGTGCCCCGGCCCCGTGCGGCGATGTTCGCCCATCTCCTCCCACATCCGCCCGTGCGTCCGGACGCCCTGCCAGCACCCCCTGCCAGTCGAACGAGTGCCTCTGACCCCCCGTCGGCGCGCATTGCCATCCAGCCGTGACGGATGGTTCCGCCGCGGGCCAGTCGGCGTGGCCGTAGAACCGGCTGCACGTCCCGGCCGGGTCCGAGGCGATCGGGTGGGGCATCACCTCGGCGCTGTTGTCGGCGCTGCCCACGGTGATCGGCTCCTTCTCGACCGGCCGCGGGGTCTTCAGGTCCTTGTCCCAGGTGTGGACCATCAACTCCCCGGTGTCGGGTTAGCCAGGAGTTCGGCGTAGGCGGTCCCGTTCTTGATCGGCACCACGTCCCCGCCGTTGGGGCCAGTCGAAGGCGCGGTGGCCGCGGGTTGTTTGCACCCGCCCACCAATACCGACGACACGAGCAAGGCTACGGCTGTCGTTCGCATGTCCGTCTCCTAGTTGCGGGTTCTGATTACCCTCGGATCAACCGTCGCGGGCCAACTACACGTAGGCGTTGGCGGCGTACTGCTGGACCATCCGGTGGGTGTTGAAGAACGAGGCGTTCAGCGCTATCGCGTGCCGCATCACCCCGATCCACCCATCGCGGTCACGATGGTAGAGCGGCACGACGACCTCGCGGAGCTTTCGGTAGAGGTCCTCCGCGTCCTGGGCGTCGGCGTCCCGGTTCGGGTCCGTGCCCGCGGGGCCGATCGACCACCCGGTCACGCCCTCGACGTGCCCCTCGGCCCACCAGCCGTCGAGGGTGCTCAGGCTCGGCACCCCGTTGTGGGCCGCCTTCATCCCCGACGTGCCGGACGCCTCCAGCGGCCGCCGCGGGGTGTTCAGCCACACGTCCGCACCCGCCGTCAACAGACCGGCGAGCGCCAGGTCGTAGTTCTCCAGGTACACGACCGGAACCCGGTCCCGGAGCCGGTCCGCCGCCGCGAAGACCCGGCGAATCTCCTCCTTCCCCCCCTCGTCCCTTGGGTGGGCCTTCCCCGCGAAGACGAACTGGATGGGGCCGACCTCCCGGGCGATTGCGGCCAGCCGCTCGGGGTCGCGGAAGACCAGGTCGGCCCGCTTGTACGCGGTCGCCCTGCGGGCGAACCCGATCGTGAACGCATCCGGAGCCAGCGTCACACCGGTCCGTCCCCGCACCTCGTCGATCAGCCGTTCCTTGGCGCGGGCGTGGGCCTCCCAAACCTCCGGCTTCGGGATGCCCACGGCCGAGCGGAGGGCGGCCGGATCGTTCCCCCACCCCGGGATGTGCCGGTCGTACAGTTCCTTGAAGCCGTCGCAGGTCCAGGTCCGGGAGTGGACCCCGTTGGTGATCGCGCCGATCGGCTGGCCCGGGAACATCTCGCGGGACACCTCGGCGTGCCGCTTGGCGACCCCGTTGACGTAACGGCTCATGTTGATCCCCAGGTGGGTCATGTCGAGCCGGTCGGCACCGCCGAGCATCCGGACCACCGGCTCGGGCAGCGGTACGCCCAGGACGCGGTCGACGAGGTCGTAGGGAAAGGAGTCGTGCCCGGCCGGGACCGGCGTGTGGGTGGTGAACACGCACTCCGCCCGGGTCCCGTGGAAGTTCCAATCCGGCCCCGGCTCGACCGGCACGGTCCCGAGCAACTCCAGGACGAGGAGCGCGGCGTGCCCCTCATTCATGTGGAACCGGCTGATGGAGGTGTGCCCGAGCGCCCGAAGCATGCGAACGCCGCCGACGCCCAGGATGACCTCCTGTGCCAGCCGGTAGCGGTCGTCCCCGCCGTACAAGTGAGCGGTCAACTCCCGGTCGCGGGGGTCGTTCCCGGGCAAGTCGGTGTCGAGCAGGATCAGGGGGACGACGAAGCCCGTAGCCCCAACCACGTCGTACTGCCAGCCGCGAACCCTGACCGTCCGCCCCTCGATGGTCACCCCCACCTCGGGGTTGACCGGCCGCTCGGCGTCGGCCTTCACCTGGCCGGGGAGCGGGCGGATGAACTTGGCGGGGTTCCAGACCGACGGCCGCTCCTGTTGGTTGCCCGATGGGTCCAGGGTCTGCTCGAAGTACCCCTTCGCGTTCAGGAGCGAGACGGCGAGGACGGGCAGCCCGAGGTCGGCCGCGGACTTCAGGGTGTCCCCGGCCAGCACCCCCAGGCCGCCGCTGTAGGTCGGCATGCCCGGATCGACGGCCACCTCCATCGAGAAGTACGCGACCCGTCGGGGGGCGTCGGCCCGGCCGGCGGTGGGAGCCGCGGCCCCGGCGTAGACCTCGGGGGTCGCGAGGAAGGCGTCCCGGCAGAACTCGGAGCAGAACGCGAACCGCCGCCCGAGGTACTCGGCGGAGAAGGCCCCGCCGCCGGGGACCGGCATGCCGCAGACCGGGTCGTTCGTGATCGCCGTCATGGTCAACGTCTCCGCCCGTATCGGCCCCGGATGTTCGTTCGGGAGGGGGCGTATCGAACCGCGTGCCGCCTCACCCGCCACGGGTTCCTCACGACAGGGGCACTGTCTCCCCGTCCGCCGCGACCCGGACGTCCCAACCGAATCGGGTCCGCACCGCCTCGGCCAGGCCGCGCGCCGGGCCGGGCTCCCCGTGAACCGCGCAGACCACCTGCGGGGGGCGCGAGAACCCGCCCATCCAGGCGAGGAGGTCGTCCCGGTCCGCGTGCCCGGACAGCCCGTGGACCGTCTCCACCTTCGCCCGGACGGGAACTCGTTCCCCAAAGATTGTTACCGCGTCGGCCCCGTACTGGAGGGCCCGCCCACGCGTTCCTTCGGCCTGATACCCGACCAGCAGCACCGTCGTCCGCAGGTCCGGAAGCCGCCGCCGCATGTGGTGGAGGATTCGCCCGCCCGTCACCATCCCGCTCCCGGCAACGATCACCAGCGGCCCGGTCCGGTCGTTCAGCGCCTTCGACTCGGCCGGGGTCCGGGTCAGGTGGTACTGCCGGCAGCAGAGCGGGCACCGGCCGGCGTCCATCAGTTCGGCCATGTCCAGCGTGTGGTCCTCCGGGTGCCGGCAGAACAGGTCGGTCACGTCGATCCCCATCGGGGTGTCGATGTAGACCGGGACCGGCGGGATCGCCCCCGCGTCCTCCAGCTTCCGGAGCATCCAGATCAGTTCCTGGGTCCGGCCGACGGCGAACGCCGGCACCAGCACCGCGCCGCCTCGCTCGACCGCCTCCCGGATCACCCGCGCCACTTCGCTGGACGGGTCGGGCGGGTGGGTGCGGTCCCCGTAGGTCGATTCGACCAAGACCACGTCGGCCGCCGGCACGGGGTCCGCCGCCCGCAGGATCGGGTGGCCCCGCCGGCCCAGGTCGCCGGAGAAGGCCAGGGTGACCGGGTGTGTCCCATCGACCCGCAGTTCGACCGACGCCGAGCCGAGGATGTGTCCGGCCCGCCGGAGGGTGGCTGCGAACCCCGGGGCTACCGGGAACGATTCACCGTAAGGCTGTCGGCGGAGGAGCGGGAAGACGGCCTCGGCGTCGGCGGCGGTGAACAGCGGCAGGGCCGGCCGGTGCTTCGAGTACCCGTGCCGGTTGGCGTGGGCGGCCTCCTCCTCCTGGAGGTGCGCGGCGTCCCGCAGGAGCGGGCCGAGCAGGTCGGCCGTCCCCGGGGTACAGAACACCGGCCCCCGAAACCCGGCCTTGACCAATAGTGGCAACGCCCCGGAGTGGTCCAGGTGGGCGTGGCTGAGGACCACCGCGTCGAGCGAGCGGGGGGCGAACGGGAAGTGCTCCCGGTTCCGCTCACGGAGCGGCTTCGGCCCCTGGAACAGCCCGCAATCGAGCAGCACCGCCCGGCCGCCGGCCCGGACCAGGTGCCGCGACCCGGTCACCGTCCCGGCCGCGCCCAGGAACTGAACGGTCGGCGTCTCAGCCACGGGCCACCTCTCCTTCCGCCTGGCGGGTATATTTTTCCGGGTCGGCGTCGAAGGCGGCGGCGCAGCCGGGGCAACAGAACACGTGCCGCCGGCCGCGGTGGGTCCGTTCGGCGTAGCCCGCGGCGACCGGAAGCCGCATCCCACACACCGGGTCGGCGAGAACCTCGGCCGGGTTCGTGGTCCCTTCCCCGTACCGCCACGTGCCCTCGAAGCACGACGGCCGGCGGTAGTGCTCGGTCCGGTACACGCGGAGCAACTCCACGACGAGTCGCTCCGGGTCAGCGTCGTAGAGCACCCGCGATCCCGTCTCCTTGGCACAGGCGGCCAGGATGTCCCGGACCATGTCGCTGATCCCGCCGGTCCCGGTCACCACCCCGATCAGCTTCCCCTCGTCGTAGGCGATGGCCAACTCGCCGAGCGTCCCGCTCCGCCCGCCGACGATGACGACGACGTCGGAGGTGCGGATGTTGTCCACCTCCCGGCCCATCAGCCCGCTCCCGGTGAAGACGAGGATGTCGTGGTGCTCGGCCGGGGAGCGGTACTTGTACACGTGCTCGTCGAGGCCCAGCCCGGGGGAGATCCCGACCACCGTCCCGCC
>PNKH01000031.1 GCA_013822345.1 Isosphaera sp. | reverse complement strand
CGAACGGGAAGTGACGGCGGGGCGGGGTTCGCCCCGCCGCACGGCGCGGCCCTACGGCGTCGGCAGCGAGGTCCCGAACCGGAGGTCGAACTCGGCCTGGTCGGCGGCGTCCACCAGCCCGTCCCCGTTGAAGTCGAAGAACGACAGGAACCCGGCGTCGGCCGACGTCAGCCCGAGGGTGCCGGCGAACAGGGCCGCGTCGTCGTCCCCGACCGCCCGGTCCCCGGTGGCGTCCCCGAAGAAGCGGAAGAAGTCGAACGCCCCGAGGCCGCCGGCCGTCCCGTCCCCGTCGGCGTCGACCGCCACCCCGCCGGTCACCGCGGTGAGCAGCGACCCGTCGAACCCGAGCCGGTAGTCCCCGTCGGCCAGGGCGAACGTGCCGTCGGCCAGGGCGAACACCGACCCGGTCCCGGTGAAGAAGATCTGGACCGTCGTCCGGCCGGGGACGATCTCGGACGTGACCACGGTGATCCCCACCTCGCCCCCGTCCGTGCCCAGCCGGGTGAGGGTGAAGGCGCCCGCCCCGACGTCCACTAGGGTGCTGAGCTGGACCTGCAGCGACCGCCGCTGCGACGCCTGCACCCCGCCGTCGTCGGCGGTCACGGCCGCGGTCGGCACCGGCGGGGCCGGCGGGGCCACGGTCACGGTCGTGGTCCGGACCACGCTCTCGTTCAGGGCGTCCCGCAGGACGACGGTGACCGCCCGGTCCCCGGCCGTGGCCGTCGCCCGGTTGTTCTGGTAGGTCACGTTCCGCAGCAGGGTCTGGTACACCTCGGTCGACCCGACCCCGGTGATCTGGAGCACCCCGGTGTCCGCGTTGTAGGCCGAGGTGAACCCGTCCGGCAGGCCGGTGACCGCGAGCACCTCGTCTGCCATGTCCGGGCGGGTGGTGAGGGTGACCGTCGCCCCGGTCAGGTCGGTCGTCGCCGTGAACCGGGTGACGGCGGCGTCGGCCGCAACCAGGTTCACCGCCGGCCCGCCGCCGGTGGCGGCGGCGGCGAAGTCGGTCCCGTCGGCGGCCCCGTTCAGGTCGACCACCGCCCGCTCGGCGGTGCCCCGGATGGTCCCCTGGAGGAGCAGGGTGACGGTCGCGCTGGTGCCCCCGCTCGTCATCTCCTCGATCATCAGCCGGACCGGGACGACCAGGGTGTACCGGCCGTCCCCGAGGTCCTGGAAGGTGCCGGCGGAGGTGGCGGTGTTCGTGGCCGAGCTGCCGGCCAGGGACTCCGACCCGTCGGCGGAGATCGCCCCGGTCACCCGGAAGTCGGCGGTCCCGCCGGTCACGGTGATCGTCTGGTTCGAGGCGAACGTGCGCGTCGGCCCGGACCCGGCCAGGTCGGCCAGGTCGGGGGTGGAGAGGGCGGCCACCAGGTCCCGGACGGCGATGTTGGCGGTGGCGGTGAGGAACAGGATGTTGATCGTCGCCCGCCCGCCGTAGTCCGCGGCCGCGCTCCCGGCCGCGCCGCCGGGCCCCGGCTGCCAGTTCCCGCTCACCTGGGCGTCGGCCGCGGAGCCGGACTGGAGGAACTGCAGGCGCGGGGTGTCGGCCGGGTCGTAGCTGGTGTTGATGGTGCCGGTGTACGAGGTCGTCAGCGACCCGGGGCCCTGCTGGACGATCGGGGCCGTGGTGCCGAACGCCTCGACCGTGCCGGACGCGGTGAGGAAGCTGTTGGCCAGCCCCGGGGTGATGGTGAACAGCAGCGGCTGGGCGGCGGGCACGTCCCGCGCCTCGAGCCGCTCGACGGCCAGCCGGGGGGCCGGGCGCGGCGCGCGGGCGGTCCGGGTCTTGAACGGGTTCCAGCGCATGACACTTCCCTCGGAGAGGAGCACCCGCCGGCAGCGGCGACGGAGGTGAGGAGGACGCACACAACCGGGTGCGACCCCCGGCCGTCGAGGTGGCAGCGCGGGCCGGGGGTGCGAGGGTTGTGAGACGGGAGTGTAAGTGCCGGACGGGGCGGTTGACAATGAAATAATCGGGAAGAAGTGCCGGATGTCACCCGAGCCGGACGCGGAGGATCTTTCGCCCCAGCCGGATGACGAGGCCGTCGGCGACCGGCACGGTCGCCTTCACGTCCGTCACCTTGGTGCGGTCCGGGCCGTAGTTGAACGCCCCCTCCTCGATCTTCCGCCGGGCCTCGCCCTTGCTCGCGGCCAGCTTCGCCTCGGCGATCAGATCCACCGCCGGCATCGCCCCGTCCTTGAGCCTGGCGGCCGGGACCGTCACCTCGTTGATCGTGTCGGGGTCACGCCCCTTCGAGAACTGGTCCTCCCAGTCCTTCCGGGCGACCCCGGCCGCTTCGGTCCCGTGGTAGAACCGGACGATCTCCCCGGCGAGCGTCTTCTTCGCCTCCATCGGGTGACCCGACATGAGCCGGCCGACGTCCGCGGTCGGCAGGTCGGTGAGGAGTTCGAACCACTCCCGCATCACCTCGTAGGTTTCGACGACGTTGCCCGACTCGTCCTTGACCTGGTGCGCGTCGGGTATGCTCATCGCCTTCTCGAACATCTCCCTGGCCGATTCCGCCAAACCGATGTAGTTGTTCAGGCTCTTGCCCATCTTCTTGCAGCCGTCGAGGCCGCGGAGGATCGGCATCGTCAGGCACACCTGCGGCTCCTGCCCGGCCCCGCGCTGCAGGTCGCGGCCGACCATCAGGTTGTACAGCTGCTCCGTCCCGCCCAGTTCCACGTCCGCCTTGATCTCGACCGAGTCCCACCCCTGCATCAGCGGGTACAGGCACTCGTGCAGGTAGATCGCGGTCCCGGCCTTCATCCGCTTGGTGAAGTCGTCCCGCTCGACCATCCGCTGCACCGTCGTCTGCCCGAGCAGCCGCAGCACGTCCGCGAACCCCCACTTCCCGAACCACTCGCCGTTCGGCCGCACCTCGGCCCGCGACACGTCGATCACCTTCGCGATCTGGACCAGGTACGTCCGGGCGTTCGCCTCGATCTGCTCCGGCGTCAGCCCCTGCCGGCTCGCGTCGCGGCCGCTCGGGTCGCCGACGGCCGCCGTCGCCGTGCCGATGATCAGCACCGGGGTGTGGCCGAATTCCTGGAACTGCCGCAGCTTCCGTAGCGGGACGGTGTGCCCCAGATGCACGTCGAACCCGGTCGGGTCGATGCCGTACTTGATCCGGAGCGGCTTGCCGGTGGCGTGGCTCCGCTCGAGCTTCCTGCGGAGTTCGTCGCGGGTCTCGACCTGCGCCGCCCCGCGGAGGATGAGGTTGAGTTGCTCCTCGGCCGGCGGGAACGCGGACATGGCTGTCACCTGGTAGGGTGGGCCGCAGCGGGCTCTGCCCGCCAGTCCCACCGCGGCGGAGGGGGTGGTGGGACTCGGTCCGAAGCGGACCTCGGCCCACCCTACGAGAACATCTGGAACCGGTCGGTCGCCTCGAAGGCATGACGGACGTGGCGGACGGCGGGTTCGCGGGCCTGCGGCGGCCAGGTGAGGACGAGCACGTCGAACCGGACGGCGACCCGGCCGAGGAGGCGGCGGGCGGCCAGGAACCGCAGCGCCGCCCCGGTCAGCTTCCGCTGCTTGCGGTCGTCGACCGAGGCGGCGGTGTCGTCCGCGGCGCCGGGGCGGTCGGACGCGGTCGACCGGACCTCCACGACCACCAGGGTGTCGCCGTCGAGGGCGAGGAGGTCGAGTTCGCCGGCCGGGTCGGAGACGTTGGCGGCGAGGACGCGGTAGCGGAGCTTCCGCAGGTAGGCGGCAGCCGCCCGCTCGCTCCGCCGGCCGAACCACCGCCGCCACCACGGCCACCGGGTGAACCGGCCTTCCGGCGGGGCGGCGGGTGGCGGGGTGCCGGCCACGGTCACTTCTTCTTGGCCGCCTCGGCTTCCTTCTTCGCCTTCTTCTTCTGGGCCGTCTTCGACATCTCGCCGGCGGCGGTCGCCTTGGCCGCGGCCGCCTGCGCGGCCTTCGAGGCGGCCTCGGCGGCGGCCTTCAGGTCGGCGTCGATCCGGCCCTGCCGCTTGGCGTCGTCCTTGATCTTGGTCGCCTTCCCGACCCGGTCCCGGAGGTAGTACAGCTTCGCCCGGCGGACGGCCCCGGCCTTCAGCACCACGATCCGGGCGATCCGCGGGGAGTGGACCGGGAAGATCCGCTCCACCCCCTCGCCCTGCACCAGCCGGCGGACGGTGAACGTCTCCCGCACCCCGCCGTTGTGCCGGGCGATCACGTCGCCCTCGAACTTCTGGATCCGCTCCTTCTGCCCGTCCAGGATCTTCTGGTGGACCTCCACCCGGTCCCCGATCCGGAAGTCCGGCACGTCCGTCTTCAGGTTGGCCCGCTCGACCAGGCCCAGTAGTGGCTTCAGCATCGCCGCACCTTGTGTTGTCCCGCTCCGCTGCGCGTCGCGGCTAAACGTCGGGCCTGTTGTTCCGTTCGCGGGTCCGCTTCTCGGACTCCTCCCGCCGCCAGGCGGCGACGGCCTTGTGGTTCCCGTTCAACAGCACCTCGGGGACCTCCAGCCCGCGGAAGACCCGGGGCCGGGTGAACTGCGGGTACTCGACCCGGCCGGGCTCGCTGTGCGACTCGTCGGCCGCGCTCTGCTCGTCGCCCAACACGCCGGGGATGAGCCGGATCACCGCATCGATGACCACCATCGCGGGGACCTCGCCGCCGTTGCAGACGAAGTCCCCGACCGAGAGCTCCCACGGGGCCAGGACCTGCCGCACCCGGTCGTCGAACCCCTCGTACCGGCCGCACAGCAGCAGCACCCGGGGTTCCGCCGCCAGCCGCTCGACCGTCCGCTGCGTCAGCCGCTCGCCGGCCGGGGTCAGCATCACCAGCCGACCCGGCGGGTCGGCCTTCGCCCGCACCGCCTCGACGCAGTCGACCACCGGCTGGGCCGCCAGCACCATCCCGGGGCCGCCGCCGAACGGCCGGTCGTCGACCCGCTGGTGCTTGTCCGCCGTCCAGTCGCGGATGTTCCAGGTGTGGACCCGGACCAGCCCGGCGGCGATCGCGTCGGCGAGGAGGCTCTGCCCGAGGTAGCCGTCGAAGATCCCCGGGAACAGGGTCAGCACGTCGAACCGGATCGTCCGTCCCACGGGTCGCTCCGGGAAGCAGCGGCCGGGGCGGCCGCGCCCCAGGTCAGGCGCCGGCCGGGGCGGCCTGGTCGGCGGCCTTCTTCGCCGCCTCCTCGGCGGCCCGGGCCGCGTCCCGGGCCTCGATCTCCTCCCACTTCGTCATGAACTTCTTGAAGATCGCGGCGCAGTGCTCCGACGCCTTCGCCCCGACGCCCTGCCAGTACTTGATCCGGCTGGGCCGGAGCGTCACCCGCTTCTCCTTGTCGGCGACGTGCGGGTCGTAGCTGCCCAACTCCTCAATCACCTTCCCGTCCCGCGGCTGGCGGGCGTCGATGGCGACGATGCGGTAGTAGTGCCGGTGGGTCCGGCCCATCTGCTTCATCCGAATGCGAACGGCCACGGCGGCTTCCCCTCGATCCGACACTTCACAGAGAACGGGTATGATAGCGGCACCCCGGCCGGGCGACTACGCCACCGGGGGGAAAATGTCGGCGGCCCGCGCCGGTCCGCCGCTTGCGGCGTTGCGGCCGCGCCGCAACGCCGCAAGCGGCGACCCGACACGAACCCGATCGGTCTTACTCCAGCCGCCACCGGGCGACGCCCTGGAACAGCGTCGTCGGGTTCAGCACCCGCGGGTTCACCGGCCCGCCGGCGTCGTCCACGAACACCTTCAGCGAGCTGTGCACGACCGTGTGCCGGTCCAACTGCCACAGCGGGATGAACGGGACGCAGTCGTTGAACAGCCGGCCGGCCTCCCCGGCCCGTGGGGCCAACTGGCCGGCCACGTCCCGGTACCCGCGCAGCTCGGTCAGCAGCTGCCCGAGCCGCAGGTCCTCGGCGTCCGGGTTGGTGTCCCGCTGGAGGAACCCGAACCAGTTCCGCCCGCCCCGCCCGCCCGCGTCCTTGTCCAGCGCCGCCCCCAGCCCGAACGGGTGCCAGTCGTCCGGGTAGTCGAACGGGACGTACGCCAGGTCGTACCGGTGCTCGTCCTGCACCCGGGTCGCCAGCTCCCGCGGCGACACCCGCACCAGGTTGATGACCAGCCGCCGGCCGGCCGGGGCGTCCTTCGTCAGCCCCTCGACCTGCGCCTTGATCCGCCGGCACGCCTCCTCCGCCTTGGCGTCGTCGTCGGGGTACGCCAGCTCGAACGCGGTCCGCGGGGCGGCGCCGGCCAGGTAGGTGCCGACCCGGGCGGTCGCCAGGTCGTACTTGAACAGCGGCTCCGGCCCGCCCACCGCCCGCGGGTCGGCCCACGAGTTCGGCGGGTACGGCCCGGTCATCGGCTTGTGGTACTCGTCCTTCCCGGCCCGGAACACCGCGTCCAGGATCCCCTTCCGGTCGATCGCCATGCTCAGCCCCTGCCGCAGCGCCTTGTTCTGCAGGTCGGGGCGGCGGAGGTTCACCGCCAGGACGTGGACCCGCCGGTTCACCGCCGCCGTCACCACCCGCACCCGCCCGCCGAGGGCCGCGTACTTCGCCAGGTCGGCGGTCGGCACGTCGGTCAGGACGTGCAGCCGGTCGGCCTTGAACTCCTCCACCGGGTCGCGGCCCCCCAGCTCGACCAGCCGGACCTCCCGCAACTGCGGCAGCCCGGTCCGGTCCCGCCACCGGCCGTACACCGGGTTGTCGACGAACACCATCTCCCGGGCCCCGGCCGGCTGGGTCGTCGGCTGGAGGCGGAACGGGCCGGTCCCGTACGGCCGCTCGGCGAAGGCGGGGTCGTCGGCCGGCTTGCCGTTGTCGGCCAGCCACTTGGCGGGGAGTAGCTTGAACGTCAGGGCGGACCGCGGGTCCGGGTGGCCGGGGGCGGCGAACGGGACGCGGACGGCCTGGGCGTCGCGCCGGTCCGGGAGCCCGCCGAGCCACGGCAGCGGGTACCCGGCCCAGGTGTCCGGGCGGGCACCGAGTAGCCGGACGGTGCCGACCAGGTCGTTGGTGTCGACCCCGGGCCGGCCGGTCGGGTCGCGTTCGTAGGCGCGGAGCAGGAACTCGCGGCCGCCCGGCACCACCGCCGGCAGGGTGAGGGCGGCCCCCGGGCGGTACCGGACCGACCCGTTCTCGTCCGGCACCTCCTCCAGCAGCCCCTCGAACAGCAGCTCGACCGCCTGCTTCTCGCTGTCGAGCCGGGCGGTCGCCGGGGACATTTTCTCCGGGAACTGGCGGGCCGCGACCCGGAGGATCGGGTACCCAGTCCGCAGCTCCCGCTGGAGGTCGCGGATCCCCTCGACCGTCGGGTCGAGGGCGGCGGCCCGGGTCAGCTCGTCCCGGGCGGTGGTCAGGTCACCGGCCGCCTTCTTGTCCTTCGCCCGGGTGAACGCCTTGGCCGCCATCTCCCGGAGCTTGACCCGGAGGGCCGCGGCCGCCTCGCCCCCGGCCCCGGGGAACGAGTCCTCGAACTCGTCGAGCAGGCCCTTCGCCCGGAGGTGGTCGGCGTGGCTGGCCGACGCGAGGAGCCGGTCCGCCTCGGCCACCCGGGTCGCCCCGACCGCCTTGACCACCGCCGGGTCCTTCGGGTAGGCGGCCATCAGCCGGGTGCCGGCGTCCCGCACCCGGACCGGGTCCCCGACCGCCACCGCCGCCTTGAGCTGCTCCAGCCGGACCTCGCGGAGCTTCGCCGCCAGCGGGGTGCGGACCTCGTCCCACGTCTTGCCGCGGCGGAGCTGCCGCTCCCGGGCGTAGTCGTGAAACCGCAGCGCCGCGGCCAGGAGCTTCTCGGCGGCGGCCAGGTTGTCGGCCCCCGGCTCCGCCTTCGCCTTCACCAGGGCGTCCGCCTCGGCGGCGGCGATCAGCTCGAAGTGCTCGACCCCGCGGACATTGGCTACCGCCACCCCCTTGGCGGGCTGCGGCCGGTTGGCCGCGTCGAGCGGGGCGACGGTGATGCTCTCCGCCTGCCCGAACTCGGCCCGGCGGAACGGGATCGGCTTGACCCGGAACGTGCCGGTGTTGTCGGAGACGCGGTCGAACGGGACGAGGTGCCGGGCGAAGAAGGCTTTCAGTTCCGGGGTGCGGGCCTCGTCCGCCGCCCGGGCGAGTTCGTCCAGCCGGACGTCCGGCGGGTTCCCGACCGGGGCGGCCGGGGTCGCCTTGGCGGTGTCCGGCCCGTCGTCGACGACGACCCGCTTCTTCACCCCGCCCTTGGGGTCCTCCTCCTCGGCCGGCGGGCGGGCGGCGCCCCCGACGAGCCCGGCCAGGCCGAGGAGGGCGGCGAGGGCGGGGGTGGCGCGGGGCATCGGAAAAATCCGTGAGGCGGCGGAACCGTTCGCGCGGGGCGCGGGTTGATGATAACAGGCTCGGCCCCGACTGACACCGGCCCGGGCGGGGTGAGGAGTCCGGAATTCTTCCGGCCGCTCATTGACCCGCGCCCGGGCCGGGCGTTGAATACCGCGGGGCCGTCCCGCCGTCTACCGACTCGCCCGCCCCCCGTTCGATCATGACCCGCCCGGCGTGGTGCCGCGGCGGAGCGTGATACCGCCCCGCCCCCCACCCGGAGTGTCCGCGATGCGCAAGCTGTTCCTCTCCCTCGCCGCCATGCTGTTCATGGCCGGCATCGTCCTGGCCGCCGAGGTCACCCTCGTGAGCTTCGACGAGAAGACGAAGGAAGTGACGGTCAAGGAGGGCGACAAGGAGGTGAAGTACAAGCTGACCGACAAGACCAAGGTGTCGATGGTCGACAAGGACGGGAAGAGCACCGAGGGGACGATGGAGAAGGCGGTCAAGGCCCTGAGCAACGAGAAGGCCAAGGGGAAGCTGAAGTTCGACATCAAGACCGACAAGGGCGACATCACCGAGATCACGATGAAGGGCGGCAAGAAGGGCGACAAGTGAGTCGACCCGGGGTCCGCCACTGACCCGGCCGCCCGCGCGGCCGGGTCTTTCCGTTCCCGCCCAGGGCCGTTTCGTTCGTGTGGGTGGTTGGTGTGGTGCCGCACCCGCTCCCTGCCGGTCGCGGTTCGCCGGGCGCCCGGCGAACCGCGACCGGCAGGGAGCGGGTGAAACCGACCCAGCCCCGCACACCGGACCGCCCTGCGTTCCCACCCGTTCCGCTTGCGACCGGCCGGCGGCGGGCATACGATGGGGCAAACCCCGCCCCACCCCGGGAGCCGTCATGGCCCGGAAAGCCGACAAGAAGCCGCAGAAGTCCCAGATCGTGGCGTTCAAGGTCGAGGACGACCTGGCCCGCTTCCTGGACGCCCTGCCGAACAAGAGCGAGTTCATCCGGAAGGCGATCATCGCCCAGTTCGGGATGACCTGCCCGCTGTGCGCCGGGAGCGGGGTCGTCGACAAGGGGATCCACGACCACTACGCCGGGGTGATCGCCGGGAGCAACACCCGGCCGTGCGAGAAGTGCAAGACCGCGGTGACGTTCCCGATGTCGGTGGAGGCGGCCCCGCCGGCCGACCGGGAGCGGGTGAGGCAGTTCCTGCACGGCGGCCCGCTGTACTGCCCGAAGTGCTACCAGACCGCCCCGCCGTGCCACGACTGCGGGTGGCACGTGATGATGGAGAAGATCGCCGAGCACTTCAAGAAGGTCCACTCGCACTCGCACTTGCCACTCACACTCTCTCAGAACTGGTCGAGCCAGAAGTGGTTCCCGCGGTAGTACTTCATCGGGGTGAACAGCTCGTACCGCCAGCCCGGCTCCTTGAACGGCGGGTACGCCTGGTACGCCGGCGGGCGGACGTACGGGTGCCCCTTCGGCTCCGGCCACTGCGGGCTGTTCTGCGGCCAGTAGCTGTGCGGGTAGTAGTAGTACGGGTAGTAGTAGAACCGCGGCAGGGTCGGCTCGTCGGCCGCGGACGCGGTCGGCCCGGTCCCGGCCCACAGGGCGACCGCCAGGGCCGCGGTCCCGAGCCGCAAGAGCCACGTCGTCAGCATGGTCGGTACTCCTTACCGGCGCCCGGCGCGGCCGGGCTTCCTGTCGGGTGGAGTCTGCCCCACGAACCCGGCCCGCGCCGACCGACCGGCCCCGATCCGGCCGCCGGGTCTAAGATAATCGTCGCGTCGCACCGCCTGGCACGCCCGGTGCGGCCCCGCCAAGTATTCCGCACGCCTTTCGCACCGCACCCGAAACCCGACGGGAATCCCTCACGTCATGACCACCCCGCCCGACGTGTACGACAACCCGCTGATCGGCCGGTACGCCTCGAAGGCGATGAGCGAGCGGTGGGGGCCGGTCCGCAAGATCCGGACGTGGCGGCGGCTGTGGTTGGCGCTGGCCGAGGCCCAGGCCGAACTCGGGCTGCCGGCCGACGACGGCACCTCGCCGCGCGTCCGGCCCGAGCAGCTGGCCGCCCTCCGCGCCCACCTCGACGACGCCGACCTCGCCCGCGCCGCCGAGTGGGAGCGGAAGAAGCGGCACGACGTGATGGCCCACATCGAGACGTTCGCCGAGGCCGCCCCCGCCGCCCGCGACATCATCCACCTCGGCGCCACCTCCTGCTTCGTCACCGACAACGCCGACCTCATCCTGATGCGCGAGAGCCTCCACCAGGTGTGCGAGACGCTCGCCGCCGTCGTCGACGCCCTCGGCCGGTTCGCCGCGACCTGGAAGGCCGAGCCGACGCTCGGGTTCACGCACTTCCAGCCGGCCCAGTTGACGACCGTCGGTAAGCGGGCGTGCCTGTGGGTCTACGACCTGGTGCTCGACCTGCACGAGCTGGAGCGGCGGCGCGACGAGCTGCCGTTCCGCGGGGCGAAGGGGACAACCGGGACGCAGGCGAGCTTTCTGGCCCTGTTCCGCGGCGACCACGAGAAGGTGAAGAAGCTCGACCGCCTCGTCGCCCGGAAGGCCGGGTTCGCCCGGGTCGTCCCGGTCACCGGCCAGACATATCCGCGGAAGATCGACTCCCAGATCCTCGACGCCCTCGGCGGCCTCGCCCAGTCGGCGCACAAGTGGGGCACCGACCTGCGGCTGCTCGCCCACCGGCAGGAGGTGGACGAGCCGTTCGAGGCGGACCAGGTCGGGTCGAGCGCGATGGCGTACAAGCGGAACCCGATGCGGGCCGAGCGGATGTGCTCGCTGTCGCGATACCTGATCGGCCTGCCGTCGATGGCCGCGGACACGGCCGCGACGCAGTGGCTGGAACGGACGCTCGACGACAGCGCGTGCCGGCGGCTGTACCTCCCGCAGGCGTTCCTCGCCGCCGACGCCGTCCTGCGGATCGCGCTGAACCTGGCGAACGGGCTGGCGGTGAACCGCGAGGTGGTCGGTCGGAATGTCCGCGACTACCTGCCGTACGTCGCCACGGAGAACCTGATGATGGCGGCGGTGCGGGCCGGCGGCGACCGGCAGGAGGTCCACGAGTTGGTGCGGACGCACAGCCACGCGGTGACGGCGCGGGTCAAGGACGGCACCGGTTCGGCGGCGGAGTTGTTCGACCGGTTGAGGGCCGAGCCGGCGTTCGGGAAGGTCGACTTCGCCGCGACGCTCGAACCGCGGCAGTACGTCGGCCGGGCGCCGGAGCAGGTGGACGAGTTCCTGGCGGACCACGTCGAGCCGGTTCGGAAGCGGTACGCCGGGGCGGTCGGGATGACGGCGGAACTGCACGTCTAGGATTTCAGATTGCAGATTTGTGATTGACGATTGAAAGACACAGCGACTTCCGGTCTTTCAATCGTCAATCACAAATCTGCAATCTGAAATCCTCTCACTTCTTTGCGGCGTCCGCCTTCGGCGGGGCGGCCGCGGCGGCCCGCATCCGCTTCACCAGCCGCGACTTCAACCGGGCCGCCTTGTTCGGGTGGATGTACCCCTTCGCCCCGGCCCGGTCGAGCACCGCCTGGGTGGCCTTGAACGCGGTCGCGACCGCGGCGGCGTCCCCGCCCTGGATGGCCTCGGCGGCCGCCCGCCGCTGGAGCTTGATCTTCTTCGCGGCCGTGCGGTTCTGCCGCCGCCGCTTCTCGGACTTGCGGAGCCGCTTCCCGGCGCTCGCGGTATGAGGCATCGGAATGGTCCCGTCGGATGAGTGGGTATGGGTTACAGGGCCACGGCCCCGACCTTGAACCGGACGACCCGGACCGGGGCCAGCCCCGCCTTCTGCAGGGCCGCCCCGACCGAGGTGTTCGGGTACTTCGCCGCGTTCGCCATCGGCTGCTCGGTCAGCACGACCTCGGCCAGCCGGGTGCGGAGCTTGCCGCCGGCGATCTTCTCCAGGATGTTGGCCGGCTTCCCGGCGTTCTTCGGGTCGGCGTCCATCTCCGCCTTCACCAACCCCTCCTCCTTGGCCATCACGTCGGCCGGGACCTCGGCGATGGTGGCGTACGGCGGGTTCAGGGCGGCGACGTGGGCGGCCACGTCCTTGAGCAGCTCGTCGTTCGGCTTGCCCGACCCCTCGCACTCGACCACCACGCCTACAGTGCCGTCGTGGTGGACGTACGCCCCGTAGACGCCGCCCTCCAGCTTGCGGAACCGGTGGAGCACCATCTTCTCCCGGATCACGCCGACCACGTCGTTGATCCGGTCCTGGACGGTCCCCTTCCCGAGCGGCTCGACCAGCATCGCCGGGACGTCGGCGGCCTTGCTGGTGGCGGCGAACTTGGCGAGGTCGTTGGCCAGGGCGATGAACTGGTCGCTCTTCGCCGACGGGGCGGACTCGCACCGCACCTCGACGAGCGCGGCGGTCTTGGCGGCGTTGTCGAAGAACGCGCCGATCCGGCCCTCGGCGGTCTCGTTCCCCTCCCGCTTGACGCCCATGTTCTTGTTCTGGCTCCGCAGCCAGTCGACCGCCTTGTCCATGTCCCCGCCGTTCTGGTCGAGGGCCTGCTTGCACAGCCCCATCGGCTGGTCGGTCCGGTCGCGGAGCTGCTTCACCATCTGCGGGGTGACCGTCGCCATGTCTGTCTCCGGTTCGCGTTCCTGTCCCGGGGCGGGCCGCCCGGGGTTGACACCCCGGGCTATTGGCTGGCCGCCCCTGCGGGGCTACAGGCTTTGTCTTGAACCCCGAAGGGGTGGGGAGGTAATAGCCCGGGGTGTGAACCCCGGGCGCACCGCAGTCAGGTGACAGCCGGGGCGGGGGCCTGGTTCGGCTCGCCGACCGGGGCCGGCGGGGCGGCCGGGGTCGGGGCGGGGGCCGCGGGGCGGGCGGCCGGCTGGCGGGGCTTGATCATCCCCTGCTGCTCCGGGGGCAGGGCGGCCCGGCCTTCCAGGCAGGCGTCGGCCAGCTTCGCCAGCACCACCTCGATCGACCGGATGCTGTCGTCGTTCCCGGGGATCGGCAGGTCGACCGGGTCCGGGTCGCTGTCGGTGTCGATCAGGGCGATGGTGGTCACCCCCATCCGCTTCGCCTCCTTGACCGCGATGTGCTCCTTGTTCGGGCCGACGATGACCAGCGCGTCCGGGAGCTTGATCATGTCCCGGATGCCCATCAGGTTCCGCCGGATCTTGAGCAGCTCGCGGCTCAGGTGCGAGATCATCTTCTTCGAGTGCGTCCGGATGTCCGACATCTCGGGGGCGTTCGCCGGGTCCAGCTTGCCGGCCTCGGTCATCAGCCCGGCGATGTACCCGTTCAGGTCTTCCTTCGCCGGGTTCGCCCCGGCCGGGAGCCACATCGCCTCCAGCTCCTGCAGCCGCTTCAGCCGGTTGCGGATGGTCCGGTAGTTGGTCAGGGTGCCGCCGAGCCACCGCTCCGACACGAACGGCATCCCGGCCCGGCCGGCCTCCCGCTCGACGATCTCCTTCGCCTGCCGCTTGGTCCCGACGAACATCACCAGCCCGCCGCGGGCCACGACCTGCGACAGGTACTTGTACGCGCGGAGCAGGCCGCGGACGGTTTCCCGGAGGTCGATGATGTGGATCAGGTTCCGCTTGCCGTAGATGTACGGCCGCATCTTCGGGTTCCACTTGCTGGCCCGGTGGCCGTAGTGGACGCCGGCTTCGAGCAGGGCCTTCACGTCTACGAGTGCCACACGACCCCCTTCGAGGACTCGGCACCGATCACGCAGGTGTGTCGCATGAGGTGGCGGACCCTCCGGTACGAGGTAGGAAATGCCCCCAACCCGGTTTCTGGGGCAACAGTTCGAGCGACCCGGGACGGACCCGGGCGACTCGGAACGAGTAGTATAAACCTTTGCCCCGGACCGTCCAACCCGACCCGGCGGAATCTTCCGACCGATGGCCGAGAAACGCCCCCCGCCGCGCCTCATCCCCGTCCTCGACGTGATGGGCGGGGCGGTCGTGCGGGCGGTCGGCGGGCGGCGGGACGAGTACCGCCCGATCGAAAGCCGGATGATGCGGTCGGTCCACCCGACCCAGGTGGCGGTCAACCTGCTCCACCTGGCCGGGGCGGCCGAGTTCTACGTCGCCGACCTCGACGCCATCCGCGGCGGCTCGGAGGTGTCGCCGCGGGTCGACCAACTCTTGTGGGTGTACAAGAACCCGATCTGGGTTGACATCGGCATCAACAACCTGCGCCCGGCGGCGCTGTTACCGAACAGGCCAAACGTCCGGCCGGTGGTCGGGCTGGAGACCGCGTCGGAACCGCGCCACCTGGCCGAGACACTGGCGTTCGCCGGGCCGCGGCCGGTCGCCTTCTCCATCGACCTGAAGGCCGGTCGGCTGCTCGGGAAGTGGGCGGACTGGGGAGTCACCGACGACCGGGACGCGGTCGGGCTGGCGAGGGTGGCGGTGGGGTTGGGTGCCCGCGCGCTGATCGTTCTCGACCTGGCACGGGTAGGCACTGGAACCGGGGCCGGCACCGAGGACGTGCTGCGGGCGATCCGGGCCGAGTTCTCCGCGGTCGATGTCGAGTTGATCGCCGGCGGCGGGGTGAAGGGCTGGGCCGACGTGGACCGGCTCGGCGACGCCGGGGCGGACGCGGTGCTGGTGGCGTCGGCGCTACACGACGGGGCCATCCGGGTGCCGCGGTAGGGTGGGCCGAGCGGGCGCTTCGCCCGCGAGTCCCACCGCGGCACCACAGAAGGTGGGACTCGCCGTCAAAGCCCGGCTCGGCCCACCCTACGAGCCCAGCTTCGCCAGCGCGTCGCCGGTCAGCCGGTACCCGGTCCACTCGGTCATCGGCCGCGCCCCGACCGCCTCGTAGAACCGGATCGCCGGCTCGTTCCAGTTCAGCACCGACCACTCCACCCGGCCGCAACCCCGCTCCACCGCCAGCTTCGCCAGCGCGACCAGGAGCGCTTTCCCGTAACCCTTCCCGCGGCACCCCGGCCGGACGAACAGGTCTTCGAGGTACAGCCCCGGCTTGCCGGCGAACGTCGAGTAGTTGTGGAAGAACAGGGCGAACCCGGCGACGGCGCCGGCGTCCTCCGCGAGCAGCACCTCGGCGAACGGCCGCGGGCCGAACAGGTGGTCGCGCAGGTCGTCCTCGCGGAGCACCACGCGGTCGAGGAGGCGCTCGTACTCGGCCAGCTCGCGGATGAGCCGGGCGACGTCCAGGATGTCGGCGGGGGTCGCGGGGCGGATCATGGGTCGGGTTCCGGGTGGGCGAGGCACTCCTGCCTCACCCCGGTCCAAGCGAGGCAGGAGTGCCTCGCCCACCGGCGGGTCACTTCCGGGTGGCCAGGTACTCGATCACGTCGGCCGCCTCCTGCGCCGTCCACCCGGCGACCAGCCCGTCCGGCATCAGCGACAGCCGCGACGGGGCGACCGACTCCACGTCCGCCGCCGCGAACGCGTGCTCCTTGTTCTCCGCGTCGCGGACCACCACCCCCTTCTCGTCGCGCCGCACCAGCAGCCCGGTCACCGCCTTCTCGTCCTTCGTCCGCACCAGGTACGCGGCGAACTGCGGGTCGACCCGCACTGACGGCTGCAACAGCCCTTCCAGGAGTTCGGCCTTCGTCCGCGTCTTGCCGATCGCGGTGAAGTCCGGGCCGACCGACACCCCCCGGTCACCGACCTTGTGGCACGTCGCGCACTTCGCCTCCTTGGCGAAGAACAGCGCCGCGTCGCCGGCCAGCCCCAAGATCGCCGCCGGCCGCGGGGCCGCCCCGAGCTTCCGCCCCTTCGGGTCCGGCGGCAGGTACCCGTCGAACAGTTCCCGCACCGGCCCCGGCTCCAGCTTCCCGACCGCCGCCACCACCGCCCCGCGCGACGGCCCGAACTCCGGCCGCGGGAACGCCCGGGCGAACGGCAGCGCCGCCCCGACCGACTTCAACCCGTCCGGCAGCCCGGCCGCGTTCGCCGGAGGCGGCGCGGCCGGCGCCTTGCCGAGCGACCGCAGCCAGGTGTCGACCAGGTCGAGGGCGAGCGGGTCCGGGTGCTCCGACCCGAGGTGCGGCATCCGCCCGCGGCCGAACTTCGCCATCCGGTAGTACAGGACGCTGCGGTGCGGGTCGCCGGGGGCGATCAGCTTCGCGTCCGGCAGCCCGAAGTCGCCCTGCCGCGGGGCGGCGTCCAGCGTGTGCGTGTCCTTCAGTTCGCGGAACGCCTCCAGTTCCAGCACCACCCCCCCGCCGCCCCCGCCGAACCGGTGGCAGTGGGCGCAGTTCGCGTGCAGGTAGCTGCGCGCCCGGCGGTCGAGGTCGCCGGCGTGCGCGGGATCGACCAGCGACTGCTGCTTCGCCGCCTCCGCGTCGTCCCACGCCGGGAGCGGCTTGTCGTCCGGGGCGACGCGGCGGATGATCCCCTCGGCCATGAACCGGACGAGCTGATTCGGCCGGCCGTGCCGGCCGGCGCCGGGGCCGTTCAGTTGGGCCGGGTTGAACGCCAGCGCGTACTCGGCCCAGGTGTTGTGACAGGTCAGGCACTGGGTCCGGCTGTGGAAGGTCCACACCTGCTCGCGGGCGCCGCCGGGGTGGACCGGGTCCGCCACCCGCAACACCTTCTCGGCCCCGTCCGCCGGGACCAGGTCGGCGTCCGTCTGGTCGTCGCGCCACGCGTAGGTGTACCCGCGCCAGTCCTCGCCGTCGTGGTGCAGGAGCTGCGTCTCGACCCGCTTCGCCCTCCCGTCCGCGGCGGGCACGGAGAGCGTCTTGACCAGCACCGTGTCCTTCGGGAACTGCGTCCGGAAGTCGTGCCAGTGGACCTGGCCGGGCAGCGGCCGCGGCTTCTCGAACAGGCTCATGCTGCCGGCCCCGGGGAACGCGGCGTAGTGCTCGGCGGTCGCCCCGTCCTGCCACTGCGGGGCGTTCGGCCGGAACGCGATCAGCCCGTCGGCCGGGGCGTGGTCGGCGGTGAACAGGCCGGTGTCGGACAGCTTCCGCGGGAAGTTGCTGTTCGCCCCGGCCGCTTCGTTCCGCTCCAGCGTGTACATCGCCCCGGTGTCGAAGTCGAGGAAGTAGAGTTCGCCGGCGTTGTCCTCCCCGAACGCCACCACCCGGACCGACGGCTTCATCACCTCCGGCATCTCCTTCAGCCGGCCGTTCTCGAACCGGGCGCCCCACACCCGCCGCGTCTCCCAGTCGCCGAACACGTAGGCGCCGACCAGGTCCGGGAACTTCTTCCCGCGGTAGACGTACCCGCCGGTCACGCTCGCCGCGATGGTGTGCGGCAGCTCGATCGCCGGCGGCAGGATCGGCGTCGGGCCGATCTTCTGGCTCGTCTTGATCGGCTGCCGCCCCTCGACGATGCTCCACCCGCCGTTCGACCCCTTCTCCACCTTGTGGACGGTCTCCCACAGCTCCCACCCGACGTCCCCGACCCACAGGTCGCCGGTCTGCCGGTCGAAGCTCATCCGCCACGGGTTGCGGTACCCGTAGGACCAGATCTCCGGCCGCACGTCCTTCACCCCGACGAACGGGTTGTCCTTCGGGACGGCGTACTTCAGCCCCGGGTCGGCGCGGTCCACGTCGATCCGCAGGATCGAGGACAGGAGGTCGGTGCAGTCCTGGCCGGTGCCGAGCGGGTCCGGCGGGTTCGGGTTGGCGGCGTCGCCGGTGGTCACGTACAGGTAGCCGTCGGGGCCGAAGTGGAGGTCGCCGCCGTTGTGCCCGCCCTGGAGGTAGGTGAGTAAGATCTCCTCGCTGTCCGGGTCGATCCGCGGCGGGTCGGTCTTGGTGACGGTGAACCGCGACAGCCGCGACCCGTCCGGCAGCTTGTGGACCTTCGGGTCCTTGGCCTGGAGGGTGTAGAACACGTAGCAGTAGCGGTTCTGCTCGAACTTCGGGTGGAAGGCCAGGCCGTACAGCTCGTGGAGGCCCTTGGCGGTCGGGAGCCGGTCGAGCGTCTTGAACTCCTTCGGGAGGTCGAAGAACAGGTCGGCCTTGGCGTCCGGGCCGGGCTTGACCGAGAACAGCTTCCCCTCCCGCTCGCCGACGAACAGGCGGTCGGTGCCGGGGCAGCGGGCGATCAGGAGCGGGTGCTTGAACGCGACGTTCGGGAAGACGCGGGCGGCCTTGAACGGCGGCGGCGGCTCCGGCGACCCGGTCACCTTCGACGTGGTCAGCGGCTTGCGGGCCTCGGCCTTCGGCGCGTCGGCGGCCGGTTTGCCGGCCCACGGGGCGTAGAAGGCGAGGCCGACCGCGGCCGACCCGGCGACCAGGACCCCGATCAGTGCGCGGGCCGACATGGATGCGAGCCTCCGTCGAGAGTTGACCGCCCCGGAGGAGTGTAGTCTACTCACGCCGGCCGCGTAAAGGTTCCGCAACACCGAGGTGCCCCGTGCGTCTCCCCGCCGTTCTCATTGCCGCCGCCCTCGTCGGGTCGGCGCTGTCGGCCGACAACCAGGTCCCTGCCGGGTACAAGGAGCTGTACAAGCAGGACTTCGCCAGGCCGGACGCGGTGAAGGACTTCGTCTTCAGCGACCCGGCCGTGTGGAAGCACGGGGCCGACAAGGACGGGACCGGGTTCCTCGAGTTGGCCTACGACCGGAAGGGGTACAAGAGCCCGTACAGCCCGAAGAACCGCAGCCCGATCCACATCGCCCTGGTCGCGAACCAGGTGTTCACCGACTTCGTGCTGGATTGTGAGCTGCAGTCGACGACCGAGCCGTACGGGCACCAGGACCTGTGCCTGTACTTCGGGTTCACCGACCCGCAGAAGTACTACTACGTCCACATCGCGCGGGCGGCGGACCCGAACGCCCACAACGTGTTCGTCGTGAACGACGCCCCGCGGAAGAACTTCGCCAAGGAGACGACCAAGGGGGTCGACTGGAAGGCCGGCACCTGGCACAAGGTCCGGCTCGTCCGCGACACCGCCAAGGGGACGATCGAGGTGTACTTCGACGACCTGTCGAAGCCGGTGATGCGGGCCGAGGACAAGACGTTCCTGTCCGGGTACGTCGGGTTCGGGTCGTTCGACGACACCGGGAAGGTGCGGAACGTCCGGGTCCGCGGGCCGAAGGCCGAGGACAAGAAGGCCGACTTCTTCCAGCCGCTCGGGAAGTGACCGATGCCGCCGCTCGCCGTCGTCGACGCGTTCACCGACCGCCCGTTCTCAGGCAACCCGGCGGCGGTGTGCTGGCTCGACACTTGGCCGCCGGACGACTGGCTGCAGCTCGTGGCCCGCGAGATGAACCTGGCCGAGACCTCGTTCCTGGTGCGGCGGTCCGCGGCCGAATTCGAGCTGCGGTGGCTCACGCCGCGGGTCGAGGTCGACCTGTGCGGGCACGCCACGCTCGCCGCGGCGCACGCCCTGTGGGAAGCCGGGACCGCCCCGCGCGAGGTGCTCCGGTTCGCCACCCGGAGCGGCGAGCTGACGGCCGTTCCACTCCCGACCGGCGAGGTCGAGCTAGACTTCCCGGCGACGCCCGCCGCCCCGTGCGACCCGCCGCCGGGGCTCCTCGACGCCCTCGGAGCGACCGCCGTCGCGGTCGGCCGGAGCCGGTTCGACTACCTCGTGGAAGTGGCGTCCGAGGCGGAGTTGCGCGGGCTGCGGCCGGACTTCCGCCGGCTGGCCGAGGTGGAGTGCCGCGGGGTGATCGTCACCGCCCGGTCGGACGACGGGCGGTACGACTTCGTGTCACGGTTCTTCGCCCCGGCCGCGGGCGTCGACGAGGACCCGGTGACCGGGTCGGCGCACTGCTGCCTGTCGGAGTGGTGGGGCGAGAAACTCGGGAAGGCGGAGATGGTCGGGTGCCAGGCGTCGGAGCGCGGCGGGGTGGTGCGGGTGACCCGCGCCGGCGACCGGGTGCGGCTGACCGGGCGGGCGGTGACCGTGACGCGGGGGGAGTTGTTGGTCCCGCCGGCGGGCGGGTGAGGTGAGTTCGCGGAGTGACCCGGGCGGGACTCGAACCCGCACGCCTTGCGGCACAGGCTCCTAAGACCTGTATGTCTACCAGTTCCATCACCGGGCCGTTCGGCACTCCATCCGCTTGCAATACGTCTCCGTCTGGGAGTGGCAATTCGGGCAAAGGAACCGGAGGTTCTCGAACCGGTTGTCGTTGCTCACGCCGTTGATGTGGTCGAGGTGCAGGCTCAGCGGCTTGCCCCGCCACTCGTCAATCCCGCAGACGCCGCACCGGTACTCCCGCCCCAGGCGGACCAGGCGACGGGCCAGCCTCGCCCCGCACGTCTCAGGCGAGTTCTCGACGAAGACGTTCTCGTCCGGCCGGCGCCGCAGGCCGACGTTCCGTGCCACCCCGGGGTCCGAGTCCTGCGTCCGGCCGCGGGCCCACCCCTGGCCGCCGAAGTGGGCCGTGTCGATACCGAGGAGGCGGAGGCGGGCGGCGACGTAGCGGTAGTTCCCCCCGTTCGGTCGCAGCCCGAGCCTGGTCAGCAGTTCGGCCACCGACCTCGCGTCCGCGGCGAGCGGCGCCAACAGTTCGGCCGTGTACTTCGACTGTCGCATCCTACGACCCCCCGGTAGCACCGGCCGGACACCCGGCCTGCCCCCGGGGTTCACTTTACCGACCCGCCGGCCTTCCACCGCGGCACGTACCCCCGCAGGTAACCCTCGATGTCCTGCTCCATGTCGCGCGGGTCGAACCCGATCCGCTGCATCTCGTCGATCGCCCGGTCGGCCGGCCAGCGGTGGAACTCCATCCGGTAGATCGCGCACATCGTCCCGGTCCGGTGGATCCCGGCGAAGCAGTGGACCAGCATCGGGTAGTTCGACCGGTCGTCGGCGACCCGCAGGAACTCGGCGACCGCCTCAGCTGCCGGCACCTCGCCGGCCTCGTCCGCCCCCCACACCCGCGGCACGATCCGGACGTGCCTCAGCCCGCGGGCGGCGCAGAACCGCTCCTCCCAGTCGTCCGGGTTGCCGGCCCCCTTCACCCGCGCCGCCCGCAGGCTGACCACCGTCCTGATCCGCTTCTCGCGGACCACCTGGTCCAGCCCGGCGGGGGTCAACTGCCCGCTCCGGTACAGGACGCCCTCCTCGACCACCCGCAGGTTCCGCAGGTGGTGGTGGCGGTGGGCCGCGTACCCGAGCGGGCCGGCCGCCACCACCGCCGCCGCCGCCACGCCCAGACCGACCTGCCACCGCGTCGCCATGCCGTTCCTCCGCCGGGGGGCGGACGGTAGCATCGGCCGGGCGCGGGGAAAAGGTGAGTCCGGGCGAACCGCGACCGTCCGGCCGCGACCCGTCAGGTGCAAACCCGCACGCCAAGTCAAACCTGACGGGTCGCGGCGGGACGGTCGCGGCCCGCCGGCCGGCTCACACGGCGAGTTCCTTCGGCGGGTCGGGGCGGGCCGGCCGGAACTGCCGCAGCACCACCACGGCAAGCTTGGCCATGACCCCGCCGCCGGGCTCCGCGGCCGGCGGCTCGGCGGCCGCCAGGTTCGGGCGGAACACCACCAGCAAGAGCAGCGGCAGGTACCACAGGACGTACATCCCGCCCCGGTCCGCGTGCCAGAACTGCACCCCGACCAGCAGAGCCGCCGACAGGGCGATCAGGTGCGACAGGTTCTTCGGGCTCGGCCACACCGTCACCCCGGCCAGGAACGCGACGAACAGGACGAACACCGGCAGCCGGTACGCCGCCCGCACCCCGGTCCACAGGCTCTCGGCCGTCGCCACCCCCCACGGCTGCCACCCCGGCAGGTTCAGCGCCGCCGACAGCCCGAACCCCGGCCGCCCGTCCCACCACAGGACGGCGGCGGTCGCCAGGACGCTGGCCACCAGCGCCGACACGAACGACCCGGCGAACCGCCCGGCCCCGCGGCGGGCGTAGAACCCGACCCACAGCGGGAACAGCACCAGCGGGAACAGGCTCGTCCCGGCCGCCAGCCCGAGCAGCCACCCGGCGGCCCCCGGCCGGCGGTAGAAGTACACGGCCCAGACGGTGAACGCGGTCGGCCAGACGTGGTGCAGCTGCCGGCCGACGTCGAACGCGGTGTACGGGACGAGCAGGTACAGCGTCCCCATCCCGATCCCGGCCACCCGGTCCTGGAAGTGCCGCACCCCGATCATCAGCAGCCCGACCACCACCGCCGCGTGGCAGACCATGCACAGCGTCCGCTCGCCCCAGAACCGCAGGTCGTCCCCGGTGGCCCGGGCGACCGCCTCGGTCGGGGCCCGGCTGACGACCGCCGCGGCCGTGTCCTGCACCTTCTCCAGCGGGGCCGGCCGGGCCCCCACCCGTGCCCCCTCGGCCGGGTCGGCCGTCCGCCGCACCGCCACCGACGCCTGGCCGACGAACAGCGCCAGCCCGAGGCACACCATCCCGGCGGTGGTCAGGTTCGGGCCGGCCGCCGGCCGGCGGACCAGGGCGAGGTCGAGGACCGACCGGGCGAACCAGTACGCCGACGCGGCCAGCAGCCACGCGTACCCGAGGACGAGCTGCCGCCCGGCCCCGGGGTCGCCGCGGCCGGCCCGGGCGTGCGCCTCCTGGAGGATCAGGAACCCGGGGCCGAACAGGAACAGGGTGAGGAGGTCGAGGTTGCGGAGCGAGAGCGGGCGGGCGAACCGGGCGAACAGGGAGACGGCGAGCAGGAGCGAGAAGTAGAACCAGGTCGGGGCGTTCGGCAGATGGAAGTCGACGAAGATGGACGGTTCCACGGTGCCCCCCACCGGCGGACCGGGCGACCCCTCCGGCACACGATACGGTCAAATTCCCACTGTTGATACGGACCCGGGGCCCGCCCGTCAAGTTCCCGGACCGGCCCCGCCGCCCCGCCCGGCACGACCCGCACACCCGGTACCACCCGCGACACCGGCCGGCCGTTTCCGTTGAATGACCGGGTGCCCCGGACGGAGGCGGAGGCGATGCGGATCCTGCTCACCAACGACGACGGCATCTACGCCCCGGGGCTGCGGGCCCTGCGGGCGGAGCTGCAGAAGCTCGGGACCGTCACCGTCGTCGCCCCGGCCACCGAGCAGAGTGCCGCCGGGCACTCCGTCACCCTGCTCAACCCGCTCCTGGTCAGCGAGGTGTTCGAGGACGACGGGACGACGCTGATCGGGTGGGCGGTCGAGGGCCGGCCGGCGGACTGCGTCAAGCTCGCCCTGCTGGAGCTGCTCCCCGACCCGCCGGACGTGATCGTCAGCGGGATGAACGCCGGGAGCAACGCCGGGATCAACGTGCTCTACTCCGGGACGGTGGCGGCCGCCATCGAGGGGGCGTTCTACCGCCGCACCGCGATCGCCGTCTCGCTGGAGTACGACCAGAAGATCTACGACTACGCCACCGCCGCCCGGTACGCCCGGCGGGTGGTCGAGCAGATCCTGGCCACCCGGCCGGCGGACGGGACGCTGTTCAACGTGAACATCCCGGTGCTGGAGCGCGGCCCGATCCGCGGGGTGAAGGTGCTGCCGCAGAACGCCTCCCCGTACACCGAGAAGTTCGACCGGCGGGTGAACCCGCGCGGCCGGACGTACTTCTGGGCGAGCCCCGAGTTCCTCTGCCCGGACCCGCACCCCGGGACCGACGTCGAGGCCCTGGCCGAGGGGTACATCACCGTCACCCCGCTGAAGTTCGACCTGACCGACCACGCCCGCCTCGCGGACATGCGCGGGTGGGCGTGGGAGTTGGGCGAGTGACAACCCGGTGGGGCAGACATTCCTGTCTGCCCGGCAGGCAAGAATGCCTGCCCCACTGAAACGACTTCTCGGCCGCGACCCCGGAACCCTCCCATGCGCCTCCCCCTGCTCTGCCTCGCCCTCCTCGCCCCGCCGGCGGCCGCGGCCGACCGCCCGAACGTCGTCTTCCTCTGCTCCGACGACCAGCGGGCCGACACCATCGCCGCCCTCGGCAACCCGGACATCCGCACCCCCGAACTCGACGCCCTCGTCACTCGCGGCACCGCCTTCACCCGCGCCTACTGCCAGGGGTCGATGCAGCCGGCGGTGTGCGTCCCGAGCCGGGCGATGTTCCTGAGCGGCCGGAGCCTGTTCCGGGTGAACGAGCAGCTCAAGGGCGTGCCGACCTGGCCGGAGGTGTTCCGGAAGGCCGGGTACCACGCGTTCGGGGTCGGGAAGTGGCACAACGGCCCGGAGAGCTACGCCCGCAGCTTCGACGCCGGCGGCCCGATCTTCTTCGGCGGGATGGGCGACCAGAACAAGGTGCCGGTCCACGCCTTCGACCCGGAGGGGAAGTACCCGAAGACGAACCTGAAGGCCGGGACCGGGTACTCGACGAAGCTGTTCGCCGACGCCGCCGTCGACTTCCTCAAGACCTACAAGGGCGACAAGCCGTTCTTCCTGTACGTGACGTTCACCGCCCCGCACGACCCGCGGACCCCGCACCCTGACACGAAGGGCTTCTACGACCCGGCCCGGATGAAGCTGCCGAAGAACTTCCTCCCGAAGCACCCGTTCAACAACGGCGAGCTGCTGATCCGCGACGAGAAGTTGCTCGGGTGGCCGCGGCCGGAGGCCGACATCCGGAAGGAGCTGGCCGACTACTACGCGATGATCACGTACATCTCGACGCAGGTCGGGCGGGTCGGGGCGACGCTCAAGGACCGCGGGTTCGACCAGAACACGGTCGTGATCTTCGCCAGCGACAGCGGGCTGGCCCTCGGGTCGCACGGGCTGCTCGGCAAGCAAAACCTATACGAGCACAGCATGCGGGCGCCGCTGATCGTGGCCGGCCCCGGCGTCCCGGCCGGGAAGAAGTCCGACGCCTTCGCGTACCTGTACGACCTCTTCCCGACGGTCTGCGACCTGTGCGGCGTGAAGCCGCCGGACGGCCTCGACGGGAAGTCGTTCGTGCCGGTGATGACCGGCAAGACGGAGAAGGTGCGGGACGTGGTGTTCGGGGCGTACCGGACGTTCCAGCGGTCGGTGCGGACCGACGACTGGAAGCTGATCCGCTACCCGCACATCAACCGGACGCAGCTGTTCCACCTGAAGGACGACCCGGACGAGGTGACCGATTTGGCCGGCGAGCCGAAGCACGCGGCGAAGGTCGAGGAACTGACGAAGCTGCTGGCGGAGCAGCAGAAGGCGTTCGGCGACACCCTGCCGCTGACGAGCGCGAAGCCGGAGCCGGACCAGATCGAGCTGCCGCCGAAGGGGTGAACGACCCACCCGCGTCGCGGCTACGCGGGTCCGTCACTCCCCCGTCAGCCGCTTCCGCCGCAGCATGTGGTGGTAGTGCTGGGCGAACCGGTGGGCCTCGTCCCGGACGTACTGCAACAGCCGCAGGGCCGCCGAGTGCCGGCTCAGCTTGATCGACTCCGACTCGCCCGGCCGGAAGATCTCCTCCTCCTGCTTCGCCAGCGAGACCAGGCACGGCGGGTCGATGCCGAGCTGCCGGAACGCGTCCAGCGCGGCGTTCAACTGCCCCTTCCCGCCGTCGATCAGCAGGATGTCGGGGAACACCTCGTCCTCGTCCCGGAGGCGGCGGAACCGGCGGGTCACCACCTCCCGCATGCTGGCGAAGTCGTCCACCCCCTCGACGGTCCGGACCTTGAACCGCCGGTACCCCGGCTTGAACGGCAGTCCGTCCAGGAACGACACCAGCGACGCCACCGTGTCCTGCCCCTGGATGTGGGCGATGTCCACCCCCTCGATCGTCCGCGGGGCGGTCGCCAGCCCGAGTACCTTCTGCAGCCCGCGGAGCCCCTTCTTCGGGTCGATCGGGAACACCTCCGGCTGCACGTCGGTCTTGGCGTCGCCGCGCAGGTCGAGCTTCCGCAGCGCCGCCACCTCGTCGCGCAGCCGCCGGGCCTTCTCGAAGTTCAGCGCCTCGGCCGCCGCCGCCATCTCCCGCTCCATCCGCCGCACCAGCCGGTCCTTCTTCCCCTCCAGCACGAACACCAGCTTCTTCACCTGGCGGCGGTAGTCGTCCCGGCTAACGCGGAGGTTGCACGGGGCGGTGCACCGGCGGATGCTGTGCAGCAGGCACGGGCGGAACCACTTCCACCGCCCCTCGGACGAGTCGATGTCGAGCTTGCAGGTGCGGAACTGGAACAGCCGCTGGAGCACGTCGACGGCGAGCCGCAGCTGCTTCGTCCCGGTGAACGGGCCGTACAGACGGACGCCGCCCCGCCGCGGCTTGCGGGTGATCTCGACCCGCGGGAACTCCTCGCGCGTCCGGATCTGGAGGTACGGGAACGTCTTGTCGTCCCGCAGGTCCTTGTTGAACTTCGGCCGGATGTCCTTGATCATCCGGGCCTCGGTGAAGATGGCCGCGATCGGGTCGGCGGTCTCGATGTAGTCCACGTCCCGGACGAACCCGACCCAGTCGCGGATCCGCGGGTCGTGGGCCGCCTCCTTCGAGAAGTACGACCCGGCCCGGCTGCGGAGGTTCTTCGCCTTGCCGATGTAGATGACGTTCCCGGCCCCGTCCTTCATCAGGTACACGCCGGGGCCGGTCGGGAAGGTGCGGGCCTTGGCGGCCGGGTCGCGCGGGTCGGGGACCTGGCCGCTGACCGGGGGGACGGGGTCTTCGATCATCGGAATGGCTCCGGTCGCCGGCGGCGGGAGTGTACTCCCGTATTGTAGCCGCGGACCGGACCGGGGTTCGGGAGGGCGAGGCTCCCGCCGAGCTGGAGGCACACGGCTCGGTGGGGAGCCTCGCCCTCCCGGTGGAGCAGAAGTCTCAGCGTCGGCCGCGCGGCACAGTGCCGGGTGATCGACCCGGGTGCCGCCCGGCCGTCAGGCGGCCGTCCGGGGGAGCCGGCACCCGGGATAGAACTGGCCGTAGCATTCACGGCAGATGCCGTGGCTCACCTCGTCGCTCTCGGACACGTAGCGGGGCTCCCACGCGCCGGTCCCGGTCCGGACCCGGTGACAGTGGCAGCAGACGCAAACCAGTTCCTGATCGACAGCGGCGGAGTCGAGAAGTACGGTGCCGGACATATGAAGCGCCCTTCCCAGCAGTCGGAGTTCGATGTGGGGTGGAACCGAAAACTGTGGCCGGGCGAAGGACCGGGGTGACGTTGAACCCATCCCGGTGGGCTGTTTCGTGGATGCCGCGAGTGGCGTGCCCGAGACGACTACCGAGCGCCAGGAACCGGACACTTCTTCGGCCGGCGTCCGAAACCCCGACAGTCCGGGTCACGCGGGTGTAACGGCACGAGCGACCGGCCGGCGGGGGCGGTATCATGCCCGTCGCCGGCCGACCCGGCCGCGTCGCCCCACCCTCGAAGGGTCATTCCCATGCGGACCACCCGAGCGGTCGCCCCCGCCCTCGCCCTGTTGCTCGCCGCCACCCCGTCCCGTGCCGCGGAGACTCCGGTGACCGGGAAGATCGTCGCCGCCGACCTGTTCAAGAACGGCCTCGCCGTGATCCGGTGCGAGGTCACCCTCGGGAAGCCGGGGGAGTACGTCCTGGACCACGTCCCGACCCCGGTCCACGGCACCTTCTGGGTCGAGAGCGCCGCCCCGGTCGAGGCGGCGGTGAGGACCGGGGACGTGAACGTCCCGGTCGCCGAGGCCGCCCCGGGTAACCTCCAAGACGACTTCGCCGGGAAGGCCGTGACCGTCCACTTCAAGGGCGGGAAGCGCGACCCGGTGTCGGGAACCGTCCTGAAGATGAAGCGGGCCAAGGCGGACGAGCCCGGGGCCGGGCGGTACCTGGTGCTCCGGGACGGGGCCAGCCTGAAGTACCTCGACCCGTCGGAGGTGGCGGCGGTCGAGTCGCGGGAGCCGGTCGACACGGTGGTCCGGCGGAAGCCGCGGCTCGTCCTCACCCTCGGGGCGACGGACAAGGCGGAGACGAAGGTGGCTCTGCGGTACCTGACGACCGGGCTGGCGTGGGCCCCGAGCTACCGGGTCGACATCTCCGACCCGAAGACGCTGACGGTCGAGCAGCGGGCGGTGGTGAAGAACGAGCTGGCCGACCTGGACGGGGCGGAGCTGCGGCTCATCTCCGGGTACCCGAGCGTCCAGTACGCCCACGTCCGGTCGCCGCTCGCCCCGGGGTCGAGCCTGGCGACGTTCTTCTCGGAACTCGCCGGCCGGTTCCAGTACGAGATCGACGCGCTCAGCAACTCGGTCGTCACCCAGCAGGCGATCGGCAACCGCCGGGGGTCGGCGGTCGGCACCAGTCTCGGGGCGACGCCGACCGGGGAGGGCGTGGACCTGCACTACCAGCCGATCGGGAAGCGGACCCTGGCGGACGGCGACAGCCTGTCGGTGGTGGTGGCCGGCGGGAAGGCGGAGTACGAGCGGGTGGTCGAGTGGCTGGTCCCGGACACCCGGGACGAGGACGGCCGGCCGGAGCGGCGCGGGCGGGGGTCGGACCGGGACGCGGACGGGGAGCCGTGGGACGCCCTGCGGTTCAAGAACCCGCTGCCGTTCCCGATGACCACCGCCCCGGCGACGGTGACCGCGAACGGGGCGTTCAACGGCCAGCGGACGAGCTACTGGGTGAACAGCGGGGAGGAGATGGTGTTGCGGGTCGAGAAGGCGCTGAGCGTCCGGACCCGGGCGACGGAGACCGAGGCGGGGACGGCGAAGAACGGGGACCGGGACTTCGTGTGGGTCGGCGGGCGGCAGTACCGGCGGGTGACGGTGGAGGGCGAGTTGGCGGTGAGCAACCACCGGAAGGAGGCGGTGCAGGTGGTCGCCCGGCGGCGGTTCTCCGGCGACCTGGCCCGGGCCGACGGGGCGCCGAAGTCGGCCCTGCTGGAGGAGGGCGTGTACTCGGTGAACAAGCGGAACGAGCTGGTCTGGACCCTCCCGCTGAAGGCCGGCGAGGAAAAGACGGTGAAGTACACGTACACGGTGCTGGTGGCGCATTGACGCGACTCGCGACAAGCCCGCGGCGCGAGCAAGGGCAGGCCGAAGCCCTTGCTCGCGCCGCGGGCTTGTCGCACTCACCCCCCGACGCACAGGCACGACGCCGGGATCGCCACGTCCGCCCGCTTCCACACCTCGGCGAACCGCGCCCGCGCCTTCGCCGCCCCGTCCTTCTTCCCCTGGGCGTCGAGACTCGCGGCCAAGCCGTGCAGCGACCACCCGTTGTCCGGCCAGCGCCGCAGGTCCTCGCGGTACACCGCCTCGGCGGCCGCCGCCTGCCCGTCGCGGAGGAGCACCGCCCCGAGCGCGTGCCGGGTCGGGACGAACCAGTCCGGCGGCTCCGAGTACCGCAACTTGTCCTCCCGGGCGACGGCGGCGGTCAGCGCCGCGACCGCCTCCTTCACCTTCCCTTCGCGGAACAGGATCTCGCCCTCGAGCATCTCGTCGGCCACGCCGAGCACGTCGGCCGCGGTGTTGTTCCCGACCGTCGCCTCCGCCGGCACCGCCTTCGCCGCGGCCCGCAGCTCCTTCTGCGACGCGCGGGCCTCGGCGACCTGGCCCTTGGCGGCGTATGCCACCCCGCGGGCGTAGTGCCGCATCGCCCGGGCGAAGGGGAACGCCTCCGCCGGCTCCGGCTCCTTCAGGATGTCGTCCCACCGGCCGAACCGCTTCAGCACCTCCAGCGGCTGGGCCACGAACCCGTCGGCGATGGCCGCGTTCCCCTTCGCCGCCAGCCACTCCTTCGGCATCTCGGCGACCATCCCGCGGGCGTGCCGCAGGGCCAGGTCCGACTCCCCCTTCATCGCCGCCGCGAACGCCAGCATGTGGTGGTTGTGGGCCATGTACAGCCGGTAGAAGCCCTGTTCCGGGACGGCCTTCGCGTACGCCCGGTCGGCGGCGATGGCCAGCCGGTTCGCCTCGACCGCCTCCGCCCACCGGCCGCGGCGGATGTCGACGTGCGACGGCATGTGGAGGAGGTGGCCGAGGGCCGGGGTGGCGCCGCGGAGGCGGTCCGCCGCGTCGTCCGCCTTGCCCGGCTCCGGCGACGCCTCCAGGGCATGGATGTACAGGTGGTTGGCGAGCGGGTGGTCCGGGTCGAGCTTCCGCACCGCCTCCAGGGTGCGGACGATCTCCGGCGTCTCCGGGGCCGGCTTCCCGTCGGCCGTCCACAGCTCCCACGGCCGGAGGTTCATTAGCGACTCGGCGTACAGGGCGCCGACGTCGGCGTCCGCCGGGAACTTCTCCCACGCCGCCTTCATGGCCGCGGCGTACGCCTTCTCCAGCGGCTTCGTGTCCTCGGGGGTCGGGTCGGCGTAGCGGTGCGCCAGCGCCTCGATGAGCGCCCGGTTCGCCGGTGACTCGCCCTTCGCCGCGCCGCGGGCCAGGTTCAGGGCGGCCCACGCCGCCTTCGCCTTCTCCGGCGGGAAGAACGGGAAGTTGATGTTCTTGCCGTGGGCGAGGGCGACGCCCCAATGGGCCATCGCGCACGACGGGTCGAGCTCGGCGGCCTGGCCGAACGCCCGGATCGCCTCATCGTGGTTGAAGGCGAACATGAAGTTCAGCCCCTGGTCGAAGTACCTTTGGGCGTCCGGCGTCGCCGCGACCCGGCGGGTGTGCTTCCCGAGCCCGTCGAACAGCGGGACGGCCGGCTTCCGCCGCGGGGCCGGGGCCTCGGGGCCCGCCGCGGCGGGGCCGGCGAGGAGGAAGAGCGGGAACACGGCGGTCAGCACGGTCGGGTCTCCGGAGGGGGCGGCCACCAGGTTGATCCGCGGCCCGGCCGGCGGCGGCCAAGAATCCCGCCGCGGGAGTAAGATGCCCGCATGGGCGAGCCGGACGAACCCCCGCCGCACCCGGACGAGGTGAACCGGCTGTGGCAGCACGGGATGCACGAGGAGAAGCTGTTCTACGACCGGCTGAACTACTTCAGCGCGATGCAGGTCGGGCTCCTGGGGGTGTTCGCCATCCTGTACAACAAGGACCCGGTGGTCGGGGTGTTGCTCCCGCTGACCGCGGCCGCGCTGGCGTTCGCGGTGCTGTGGCTGGTGGTGCAGTCCCGGCACTGGCGGTACTGCGTCCACGTCCACGAGCGGATCAAGCGGGCCGTCCCGGAGTACCGGCGGACGCTGGCCGGGTTCGCCCGCCCGGGGCGGCCGGACGGGCTGTCCATCTCCCGCCCGCTGGCGGTCGCCGTCCCGCTCCTGTTCGCCGCCACCTGGGTCGCGCTGCTCGTCTGGGTGTTCGCCCGCGGGTAGCCCTGTTCGGGAGGGCGAGGCTCCTGCCGAGCCGAAGGTGTCGGCTCGGCAGGAGCCTCGCCCTCCCGAACGGACGCCCGCTCAGTCCAACGCGGCGGCCCCGCTCGTAGCGGGGTCGTACTCCTCCAGCCACTGGATCAGCTCGATCCGGTTCCCGTCCGGGTCGCGGACGAAGAACCGGTCGCAGTGCGGGATCGGCCCCGTCTCCTGCGTCTCGACCCCGTGCCGGCGGAAGTGCTCGCGCATCGCCCGGGCGTCCGCCACCCGCAGGGCGAAGTGCCGCGGGCTGACTGTGTCCGGCTGCGGCTTCTGCAGGAGGTGGAGCGTCTGACCGCCGCCGAGGTCGAACCACAGGGCGACGAAGTCGAACGTCTTCGGCTTCGGGATCTCCGGCAGCCCGAGCACGTCGCGGTAGAACCGGCGGGCGGCGGCCAGGTCGGTGACCAGGACCGAGCAATGGTCGAGGGAGGTCGGGCGAATACCACTCATGGGTAACTCCACCGCGGCGGGGACGCCATGAGTTTACTGCTGCTGAAGACGATCGAGTGCCGGGTCGGGGTGGTCGGCCTGTACAACTCGGGCAAGACCGTCCTGCTCACCTCGCTCATCAACCACCTGCAGGACCACGACCCGGACCGGTTCCCGCTCGGGTCGACCCAGACGCGGGTCCGCAAGTTCACGGTCCTGCCGCCGGACCCGGGGTGGTCGGCGTTCAACTACACCGGCCACCGGGACGCCCTGGTGAGCGCCGGCCGGTGGCCGGCGAAGACCACCGACCGGTCGCAGTTCGCCTGCCGGTTCGAGCGGTCCGACTGGACGTGGAGCGACTGCCTGCTGAAGCTGTACGACCTGCCCGGGGAGCGCGTCGCCGACGCCGGGATGGTCGGCCGGGACTTCACCGGGTGGTCCGAGCGGATGCTGTCGCTGTTCGTCAACGACGCCGGGTACCGGACCTGCACCGCCCCGTTCCTCGACGCGGTGAACAAGCCCGGGGTGACGCCCGCGGAGCTGCTCCGGACCTACAAGCTCGCCCTGGCGTACCTGATCCTCCACTTCAAGCCGCTCATCTCGCCGTCGACGTTCCTGCTCGACACCCAGGGGTCGGCGGCCCGGCCGGACACGCCCGAGAACCTGGCCGCCGCCCGGTTCTGCGGCGAGGACGCGGCGAGCGAGTTCTGCCCGCTGCCGGGCAACCTCCGGATTCCCGGGACGGAGCCGTTCGAGTCGTTCTCGGCCCGCTACCGCGGGTACGTCGCACGGGTGGTCGAGCCGACCGTCCTGGCGTTCAAGTCGTGCACCGCCCTGGTCGTGCTGGTGGACGTGACGATGCTGCTCGCCGGCGGGGTCGGGATGTACGACGACAACCGGCAGATCGTCCGCGACCTGTTCGACGTGCTCTCCCCCGGCGAGAACCGGATCTTCGGCCCGCTCGCCCGCGGGCTGTCGACGCTGCTGTTGCCGCACCAGTGGCGGCCGGGGTGGATCACCCGGGTGGCGTTCGCGGCCCCGAAGATGGACCTCGTCCACCCGGCGGACCGCGACCGGTTGCTCGGGCTGCTGAAGCGGATGGCGGAGCGGTACGCGGCCGACCGGGACGGGCTGAAGTACGACTTCTTCAACCTGTCGGCGGTGGTTTCGACGAAGGCGCTGCCGCTGGCCGGGGGCGGGCCGCGGATGCTGGTCGGTACGCCCTTGCGCGGGGCGGACGGGCGGAAGGTGCCGCCGGGGCCGGACCAGCGGTTCACGGTCGGGGAGCTGCCGGATGACTGGCCGACGGAGTGGCCGCCAGGGCGGTACGCGTTCCCGGAGGTGTACCCGCGGATGCCGGCCCGGAAGGACTACCCGCCGGACCAAGTCAATGTCGACCGGCTGGCGAGCTTCGTGATCGAGTGACGGTCTTTGCCTGGACCGCGGCCGTCCCGGCCGCACCACCTGTCCCGGCCCGGGGACGTACCGGGTCACACGGGCGGGTCAACTGATCCGCCAGGCTCGGCGGCCGGGACGGCCGCGGTCCAGGTAAGATCACGGCACGTAAACGAACTCGTGGGTGTTGAACGCGACCACGCACAGGTCGGCGAGCGCCCGGACCGCGGCGAGGTCGGCGCCGGCCGGCAGCGCCGCCGGGTCGAGCCCGACCGGCAGCCGCGCCCGCAGCCGGTCGCGGACGGCGCCCGCCTGGGCCGCCAGGAACTCGGCCGCGAGCTTCGCTTCCTCGGGCCGCGCCGCCCGGCCGAACGCCCGCCGGTACAACCCGTCGATCTGCCTGGCGGGGTCCGCACCGCACTCGGCGGCGAGCCGGACCGCCAGCGCCTTCCCCTGCTCGCGGACGAACGGCCCGTTCATCAGGATGAGGGCCTGCGGGGCGAACGTGCTGACCGGCCGGTCGGCGCAACTGTTCAGCGTGTCCGGCTGGTCAAGCGCCTCGAGCAGCGGGAGGCGGACGTTCCGCTTGTTGAACAGGTACAGCGACCGGCGGACGTGCTGGGTCGCGTCCGGGGTGACCGGCCACAGCCCGTCCGGCTCGTCCTCGGTGAAGATCAGGTCGTACACCTCCGGCTCCAGCGGCACCTTCACCGACCGCCCGCCGACCTCGCGGTTGAGCGTCCCGGCGGCGGCCAGGACGGAGTCGCGGACCGCCTCGGCGTCGAGCCGCCGGCGGTTCATCCGCCACAGCAGCGCGTTTGCGGGGTCGGCCTTGGCGCCGTGCGACGTGGTCGCCGACTGCTTGTACGTCGCGGACGTGACGATGAGCCGGTGCAGGTGCTTCAGCGACCACTTCCGCTCGGCCAGTTCGGTCGCCAGGTAGTCGAGCAACTCGGGGTGGGTCGGCTTCTCGCCCCGGAGGCCGAAGTCGTTCGGGGTGGCGACGAGCCCGCGGCCGAGGTGGTGCTGCCACAGCCGGTTCACGATCACGCGGGCGGTGAGCGGGTGGTCAGGACGGGTGAGCCAGCGGGCGAGGTCGAGGCGGGTCTTAGGCGCCTCGGCGTCCCCGGCCAGGACGCGCGGGAACCCGGGGCCGACGGCCAGGGCCTTCTGGCCGAGGTCGCCGCGCTTCAGGACGAACGTCTGCGGGGCCGGGGTGGTCGCCTTGACGGCCCACGCCGCGGGGACCGGGGCCGGCTTCCGGGCCTCCAGCGCGTGGATCCGCTCGCGGAGGGCGGCCCGCTCCTCGCGGTCGGCCGCGGACATCGCCGCCAGCACCTCGTCCCAGCTCACCTTCAACAGGGTGTTGGCCTCGGCCACCCGCTTCTTCTGTTCGGGGGTGCGGTCGGCGGCCGGGGTGTCGAGGGCCTGGCGGTAGACCGGTTCGAGCCGGTCGCGCTTGGCCTGCGTCAGCCGGGTGCGGTACGGGGCGTCGATCGCGGCGACGCGCTTCGTGAGCGGGGCGGCCTGCCGTTCGATCTCGGCGGACGCCTTGGCGAAGGCGTCGCGCTCGGCGGCGGTGGCGAGGTCGACGTCGACGTACCCGGCCCCGGCGAAGAACGCCTGGAGGCGGTAGTAGTCGCCGGCGGACACGGGGTCGAACTTGTGGTCGTGGCAGCGGGCGCAGCCGACCGTCAGCCCGAGGACCGCCGCCCCGAGCCCGTTCGCCATCTCGGTCAGCCGCTCCAACCGCAGGGCGTCCTGGTCGAGGTTGCCGCTGACGACGTGGACCGGGCCGCAGCGGTGCAGCCCGGTGGCGACCCACAGGTCGGCGGCCTCGCGGGCCGGCTTCCCGTCGGCCAGCTCGTCGCCGGCGAGCTGCTCGGTGACGAACCGGTCGTACGGCGTGTCGTCGTTGAAGCTCCTGGCGACGTAGTCGCGGTACCGCCAGGCGTGCGGCCGCTCGGCGTCCAGCTCGTACCCGTTGGTCTCGGCGAACCGGACCACGTCGAGCCAGTGCTGGGCCTGCCGCTCGCCGAAGTGCGGCGACGCGAGGAGGCGGTCGACCAGCTTCTCGTAGGCGTCGGCGGCGGGGTCGGCGAGGAAGGCGTCGACCTCGGCGGGGGTCGGCGGGAGGCCGGTGAGGGTGAGGGTGAGGCGGCGGATGAGGGTGAGGCGGTCGGCTTCGGGCGACGGCTTGAGGCCGTCCTTCGCGAGGCGGGCGCGGACGAACGCGTCGACCGGGTGGCCTGGGGCGGGCACCTTCGGCCGGACCGGCGGGCGGAACGCCCAGTGGGCGCGGTCGGCCGGGGTGAGGTCCGGGTCTGCGTACTTGGGCTGGCCGGCCGCGGCGGCCGGGACGGTCAGGAGGGCGACGGCAGCGAGGAGGCGGGGCATGCGGCGGCTCCGCGGGGGGAATGTCAGCGTACCCGGCGGGGGGCGGGCGGGGCAAGGAGATGATCGCGCCGCGGGGTTTCTCCGCAGGTGGTTTCCCCTCACCCGGCCCCGGCGAAGCGCCGGGGCCGACCTCTCCCCAGCGGGGAGAGGTGGGGCTGGTCCGGCCCGTCTCCTGGTCACCGAACCGGGAAGCTGGTGAGGCGGCCGGCGGCCCCCACCTCTCCCCGCTGGGGAGAGGTCGCCGGCGCTTCGCCGGCGGGTGAGGGGCGCCACCGACCGAGACTCACAATCACCGACCCCCACGCACGGGCCGCCCGGTCACCGCTCCGGCAGCACCTTCTCGGGTTCCGCGAAGATCGCCGGGACGCCGCCGGTGTGGATGAACACCAGCACGCTCCCCGGCCGATACCGTCCACCCCGCACGTCCGCGACCAGCGCCGCCAGCGCCTTCGCCGAGTACACCGGGTCGGTCAGGACCGCCTCGGTCGTGGCGAGCAGGTGCAGCGCCTCCCGCCCGGCCGGCGACGGCAGCCCGTACCCCGGGGCGACGTACCCCTCGTCCGCGTCGACATCGGACACGGTGAGGCGGTGCGGCAGACCCATCCGCTCGGCGGCGGCGTTCGCGTCGTCGGCCGTCCGGGTCGGGATGTGCCACGGCCAGTGCATCGGGCAGATCAGCCGGGCCGGGCACGTCCACCCGAGCAACGCCTTCCCGAGCGCCACGCCGGACCCGGTCGCCCCGGCGGACGACACGTACAGGGCGTCCGGGGCCAACCCGAGGGCTGCCAACTGCTCCGCGATCTCGGCGACGCACAGCGCGTAGCTGACGGCGGCGAGCGGCACGACGCGCGGCGGGTTCCAGTAGTACGGCCGGCGGCCGGCGCGGCGGAACTCGTCGGCCTTCGCGGCGAGGAAGGCGGTCAGCTCCGGCCCCAGCGCCGCGTCGGTGAACTCGACGTGCGCCCCGACGAGGTAGTCGAGGAGGAGGTTCCCTTGCGGCTCGGTGCGGTAGTGCCCGCGGCTCAGGTACAGGCGGCACTCGAGGCCGAGCTTCGCACACCCGGCGGCGGTCTGGCGGCAGTTGTTCGACTGGACGCCGGCCCCCCAGACGACTAGGTCGCAGCCGTCGGCGACCGCGTCGCCGAGGAGGAACTCGTTGTGCCGGGCCTTGTTCCCGCCGAGGAGCAGGCCGGTGCAGTCGTCGCGCTTGACGAACACCCGCACCCCTCCGCCGAGGCGGGCGGCGAACCGCGGGAGTTCTTCGAGCGGGGTCGGCAGGTGGGCGAGGCGGGCGCGCGGCAGCCGGGCGGCCGCGGCCCGGACCTCCGCCGGGGTGAGCACCGGGGCTGGCATCGGGTCCTCCAACTTCCGGGGATCGGCCCGGTTATGGTAAGCGGAACGCACACCCGAGTCGCCGGGAGGACGGAACATGATGGTCGCGTGGGTTCTCGCGCTCGCCCAGGTCGCGGCCGACCCGGAGGGCACCGGCTGGGTGCTGCGGATCGAGTCGCCCCGGCTCGCCGGGCTGTGCTTCGTCGAGGAGTACGCCGGGCAGTTCACCATCCGGGTGACGCTGAGGAACGTTACCGGCCGGGACCGCGAGTACGACGCGATGCCGCGGCTGCTGGAGGACTTGAGGGCGGAGGTGATCGAGCCGGACGGGCAGCGAATCCGGCCGTCCGACGGGCCCCACCGGGCGAGCGAGTTCCGGACCGCCTCCCCGTTGGCCGCCGGCCGGCAGGTCTCGTTCCCGGTGGAGTTGGGCCACCTCGGGTACTGGCACTTCACCCAGGCCGGGAAGCACACCCTCCGCCTCACCTACCGGTCCCGGTCCGGCCGCGTCCGGTCGAACGAGGTCACGTTCACGGTCCTCGACCCCGGGAAGGACGACCTCCTCGCCCGGCACCCGCTCCCGGTCGTCGGCTGGCCGGCGAAGGACCCGGCCGAGGAGCACCCGAAGGTGTTCCTCGACCAGGTCAAGGTCGGCGACAAGACCTACTTGCTGTACCGCCGCTACCTCTCGACCCGCTTCGGCGGCCGGTGCCAGTTCACGGCCCTGGTGGCGGAGCTGCCCGGGAAGGTCGACTTGGTCGCCGCCGGGGGTTACGGGGCCGGGACCTTCTTCCGCGGCACGACCATCCTCGTCGTCTACCCGTCCGGGACGGACACCCTCACCACCTTGGGGGTCGACTCGATGAGCGGCGAAGTCACGGAGCGCCTGACGCTCGCGCCGGAAACCGGCGAGGACGTGGCGAAGGCCTGGACCCTTTTCGCCGGGGTCAAGTTCGGGCGGCGCGAGGACGCGCCGCCGACCGGCCTGGTGACCACCTACGCGGCGTTCGTCGCGGCGGTCCGGACCGGCGACGTGGCGAAGTTCTGCCTCCCGCACGCGGTCGAGGTCAGCGGCAAGCCGGACCCGGCGCGCGGCGACTACGGCTCCGGGATGAACCTCCCGTGGATGAAGCAGCTGTTCCGCGAGAAGGTGGTATCGTGCCGCCGCGACGGCGACGACGGGTTCCTCATCCGCACCAGTAGCAGCTACCTGCACTGGGTGCAGACGCGGTCCGGGGAGTGGCGCATCTACCGCTACGGCGACAAGCCGGTCGAGTGATTCTCGCCGCCGGTTGCGGTGGATTTCCCGACACGCCCCCCGCTATGATCCGGTAGGTTGAACCGGCCGCACCCCGCGGCCCGTACCCGTCCCGGACCGTCCATGACTTCCCGCAACCGCCCGGACTCGGTGCTCGTCATCGGGGCCGGGCCGGGCGGGTTGGCCGCCGCCCTCCTCCTCGCCCGCGGCGGCCTCCGCGTCCACGTCGTCGAGCGCCTGCCCCACGTCGGCGGCCGCTGCTCCGCCGTCCAGCACGACGGCTTCCGCTTCGACCTCGGGCCGACGTTCTTCCTCTACCCGCTCGTCCTCGAACGCATCTTCAAGCTGATCGGCCGCGACCTGCACCGCGAGGTGCCGATGGTCCGGCTCGACCCGCAGTACCGCATCATGTTCGGGGCCGGCGGGCAACTCGACTGCACCCCCGACGTGTCGCGCCTCGAAGCCGAGGTGGCGAAACTCTCCCCCGCGGACGCCGCCAACGTCCGCCGGTTCCTGACCGACAACCGCGTCAAGCTCGAACAGTTCCGGCCGACCCTGGAAAGCCCCTTCCTCGGCTGGCGAGACCTCGCCCGGTGGGACCTGCTGAAGCTCCTCCCGCTCCTCCGCCCGTGGAAGTCGCTCGACAGCGAACTCGGCCGGTACTTCTCCGACGACCGCGTCCGGCTGGCGTTCTCGTTCCAGTCGAAGTACCTCGGGATGTCGCCGTTCCACTGCCCGAGCCTGTTCTCCATCCTGTCGTTCCTGGAGTACGAGTTCGGCGTCTGGCACCCGTACGGCGGGTGCTCGGCGGTCAGCGACGGGATGGCCCGGGTGGCCCGCGAACTCGGCGTCACGTTCTCGCTCGGCGAGGAGGTGACGGAACTGCTGTTCGAGGGGCGGAAGGCGGTCGGCGTGAAGACGAGCGGCAGCGAGTACCGGGCGGACGCGGTCGTGATCAACGCCGACTTCGCCCACGCGATGACGAAGCTCGTCCCGGACCACCTCCGCCGCCGGTGGACGGACGCCAAGCTCGCCCGGAAGAAGTTCTCCTGCTCGACGTTCATGCTGTACCTCGGCCTCGACGGCCGGCAGGACCACGTCCCGCACCACACCATCCACTGCGCGGCCGACTACGCCGAGAACCTCGCCGACATCGAGACCCGGCACGTCCTGTCGGCCGACCCGTCGTTCTACGTGCAGAACGCCGCGGTCACCGACGACACTCTGGCCCCGCGCGGGTGCAGCACCCTGTACGTGCTGGCCCCGGTGACGCACCGGCACGTGATCCACCAGCGGGCGAACGTGGACTGGGCGAAGGAGGCCGGGCCGTTCCGGGCGCGGTTGTTGCAGCAACTGCGGAAGGTCGGCATCGAGGACGTGGAGCGGCGGATCCGGTTCGAGAAGGTGGTGACGCCGGCGGACTGGGAGGCGGGGTACGCGGTCCACCGCGGGGCGACGTTCAACCTCGCCCACACCTGGCGGCAGATGCTCCACCTCCGCCCGCGGAACCGGTTCGAGGACCTGGACGGGGTGTACCTCGTCGGCGGCGGGACGCACCCGGGCAGCGGCCTGCCGGTGATCTACGAGAGTGCACGGATCACGAGCCGGCTGCTCCTCGCGGACTTCGGCCGGGACGCCGCCTGGCTGGGGGCGCCGGGGGCGGGGGAACTCCCGGCAGGCGCGTCGGCCGCCGCCCGATAAGATCGGCGGGGTACGGAGGTCGGGTGGGCCGAGCCCGGCTCGGCGGGCGAGTCCCACCACCCCCACGCGGTGGGCTCGCCCGCCGAGCCGGGCTCGGCCCACCCCACAAGGCACGGTTAGCACGGAGCGGCGATGAGCGGAGCGGACCGGGTCGGGGTGGTCGGCGGCGGGCTCGCGGGGCTGGCGGCGGCGTGCGTCCTGGCCGCCCGCGGGTACAAGGTCGTCCTGTTCGAGAAGAGCCCGTGGCTCGGCGGCAAGGCGGCCGTCCTGAGCGAGGCCGGGTTCCGGTTCGACATGGGGCCGACCATCCTCACGGTCCCGAGCGTCCTCCGCCGCGTCTTCGCCGAGGCCGGCCGCGACCCCGACGACTACCTCGACCTCGTCCGCCTCGACCCGCAGTGGCGGTGCTTCTTCGCCGACGGGTCCGTCCTCGACCTGGTCGAGGACGTCGAGGAGATGGCCGCCGCCCTCGACGCCCGCGCCCCCGGCACCCGCGCCGGCGACGGGTACCGCCGGTTCTCCGCCCTGTCCCAACGGCTCCACCGCATCTCGGACCGGTACTACTTCTGGAAGTCGATCGGCGGCATCCGCGACATGGTCGACCCGAAGTTCGGGTTCTCGCCGTCGCTGCTCTGGGACGTGCTCCGGATGCGGATGGGCCGGTCGGTCGCCGGGACGGTCCGGAAGTACAACCCGGACCCGCAGGTCGCGCAGATGCTCGACCACTTCACCCAGTACGTCGGGTCGTGCCCCGATCAGTCGCCGGCGGTCCTCTGCTCGATCGCCCACATGCAGACGACCGAGGGGATCTGGTACCCCCGCGGCGGCACCCGCGCGGTGCCCGAGGCGCTGACCAGGTTCGGCGAGGAACTCGGCGTCGAGTACCGCACCGGGACGGGTGTCCGCCGTGTCCTCACCGACACCGCCGGCCGGCGCGTGACCGGGGTCGAGACGGACGCCGGCGAGGTGGTGGACCTGGCGGCGGTGGTGTCGAACGCGGACGCGGTCCGGACGCACCGCGAGCTGCTCGCCGAGTCCGCCCCGAGCGCCGCCCGCCGGTTCGAGCGCCGCCGCGGGTACGAGGCGGCGTGCTCCGGGGTCGTCCTGTACCTCGGGCTGAGTAAGCGGTACGACCACCTCCTGCACCACGGGTTCGTGTTCAGCCGCGACCCGCACGAGGAGTTCGAGTTCATCTACCGCAGGGGCGAGCCGGCCCCGGACCCGACCTGCTACCTCGCGTCCACCGCCCGGACCGAGCCGGAGACCGCCCCGTCCGGCGGGGACGCCCTGTACGTCCTCGTCCACACCCCGTACCTCCGGCCGCACCACGACTGGGCGGAAATGTTCCCCGCGTACCGCCGCGTCATCCTTGACAAGCTGAAGACAACGGGGAAGATGCCGGACATCGAGGACCGGATCGTCTTCGAGGCGGCGCTGACGCCGCGGGACATCCACGACCGGTACCGGGTGCTGGACGGGGCGATCTACGGGCTGGCGAGCCACGGCCGGTGGCGCGGGGCGTTCAAGCCGGCGAACCGGTCGAAGGACGTGGCCGGGCTGTACCTGGCCGGCGGGGCGGCGCACCCCGGGCCGGGGATGCCGATGGTGCTGATGTCCGGGTGGATCGCCGCCGACGCCCTCGACCGCGACCGGGTCGCCGGCAAGAGCCCCGCCCCCGCCCCGGAGCCGGTCGCCACCGCGTGAGGCGGTGCCGTCCGAGCCGGACGCGTGAGCGACGGTCGAAGGCGAGACCCGTCGCTCACGCGTCCGGCTCGGACGGCACCCCGAGGCCCCCATGACCCCTCTCCTCCTGGCCGCGGCCCTGGCCGCCCCGGCCGACGCCCCGAAACCCCTCCCCGTCGCCCACGGCACCGTCGACGGGGACATCGCCCAGGCGATCGACCGGCGGTTCGCCGCCCACACCGAGAAGGAGCCGGCGTTCTCCGGGGTGGTGCTGTTCGCGGTCGACGGGAAGGTGGTCCTCGCCAAGGGGTACGGGTTCGCCGACCGGGCCCGGAAGGTGCCGTTCACCACCGACACCCCGTTCGACATCGGCTCGGTCACCAAGCCGTTCACCGCCGCCGCCGTCCTGAAGCTGGAGGCGGAGGGGAAGCTGAAGGTCACCGACCTGGTGAGCAAGCACCTCCCCGGGGTGCCGGACGACAAGAAGGACATCACCCTGCACCACCTGCTGACGCACACCGCCGGGCTGCCGGACGCGCTCGGCGGGGACTACGACCCGGTCGGCCGGGCCGACTTCGTCAAGCTCGCGCTCGCGGCGAAGCTGCGGGACGAGCCGGGGAAGCGGTACCGGTACTCGAACGTCGGGTACAGCCTGCTCGGGGCGGTGGTCGAGGAGGTGACCGGCGGCGGGTACGAGAAGTGCCTGCGGGAGAAGCTGTTCGACCCGGCCGGCCTGGCCGCCACCGGGTACCGGCTGCCGAAGTGGGACAAGGCCCGGGTCGCCCGCGGGTACCGCAACGGGAAGGACTGGGGCACCCCGCTCGACCACCCGTGGGCGGACGACGGCCCGTACTGGCACCTGCGGGCCAACGGCGGGCTCTTGTCGACCGCCGCCGACCTGTACCGGTGGGCGGTCGCCCTCCGCGGGGACGCGGTGCTGCCGAGGGACGTGCGGGACAGGCACCTCGCCCCGCAGGTGCCGGAGGAGCCGGGCGGGGACACCCACTACGCCTACGGGTGGACGGTGCGGAAGACGAAGGCGGCGGGGACGGTGGTCGGGCACAACGGGAGCAACGGCATCTTCTTCGCCGACCTCCGGGTGTACCCGGACCGGGACGCGGTGCTGGTGTTCGCCACCACCGGGTCCGGGCTGAAGCACCTGTTCGAGCCGGACGCGATCGAGAAGGTCGCGTTCGCGGACGCCCCGAAGAAGAAGTAGCCCGCCATGCCACCCGACCGCCTGGCCCCCGCCCCGGCCCTGCCGCCCCGGTCCCGGTGGCTGTACCGCCTGTTCAAGTGGTACGCCCGGCGGTACGTCCGGAAGCACTTCCACGCCGTCCGGGTGTCGAAGTCCGGGCACCCGTTCCCGCCGCCCGGCGACGACCCGCTGCTGGTCGTGCTCAACCACCCGTCGTGGTGGGACCCGATGGTCTGCCTCGTCCTGGCGCGGCTCACCGCCGACCGGGACGAGTTCGCGGCGATCGACGCGGAGGCCGTGAAGGGGTACGGGTTCCTGACGAAACTCGGGTTCGTCCCGGTCGACACCCGCAGCCTGCGCGGGGCGGCCGAGTTCGTCCGGACCGGGGCGGCGGTGTTGTCACAGCCGAAGCGGGCGTACTGGGTGACGGCCCAGGGGCGGTTCACGGACGTGCGGGAGCGGCCGCTCGGGATCAGCTCGGGGGTCGGGCACCTGATGGCCCGGGTGCCGGCGGCGGTGCTGGTCCCGCTCGCCCTGGAGTACACGTTCTGGACGGAGCGCACCCCCGAGGCGCTGGTCCGGGTCGGCGAGCCGGTGCGAGCCGCGGACCACCCCGGGCTGTCCGGCCGCGACTGGACGGCGCTGGTCGAAGCGGCGATGACGCGGAACCTGGATGCGCTGGGCGCCGAGGCGGTGACCCGCGACCCCGGGCGGTTCACGGAGCTGCTCGCCGGGCGGTCCGGGGTCGGCGGGGTGTACGACGGGTGGCGGCGGGTGAAGGCGTGGGCGCGGGGGAAGCGGTTCGACCCGTCGCACGCCGCCCCGGGGGACCGGCCGTGACCGCCGTCGCCTGGGTGTGCCTCGGCTGCGCCGCCGTCCCCGCCCTGATGTATCTGTGTAACTCGATCCTGTTCCGCGAGCCGCCGCAACTCCCGAGCGGGGGGCGTGAGCCCCCTGAGCACGGAAGCGCTCAGGGGGCTCACGCCCCCCGCTCGGGGGTGGTCTCCGTCCTGATCCCGGCCCGGAACGAGGAGCACGGCATCGCCGCGTGCCTGGCCTCCGTACTCGCGTCGGAGGACATCGACCTCGAAGTGATCGTCCTCGACGACCACTCGGCCGACCGCACCGCCGAGGTGGTGCGGGAGATCGCCGCGACCGATCCCCGCGTCCGGTTGGAATCGGCCCCGCCGCTGCCGGACGGGTGGTGCGGGAAGCAGCACGCCTGCTTCGCACTGTCGAAGCTGGCCCGCCACGACGTGTTCGTCTTCCTCGACGCCGACGTGCGGCTCGAACCCGACGCCCTCGCCCGGATGGTGCTGTTCCTGCGGGCGTCCGGGGCGGAACTGGTCAGCGGGTTCCCCCGCCAGGAGACCGGCACGCTCCTCGAACGGCTCCTCATCCCGCTGATCCACTGGCTGCTGCTGTGCTGGCTCCCGATCGGGCTGATGCGCAACGTCCGGTGGGTCGGCCTCGGGGTCGGGTGCGGGCAGTTCTTCGTCACGACCCGGGCCGCGTACCAGAAGGTAGGCGGGCACGCGGCGGTCAAGGCGTCGCTGCACGACGGGCTGACACTACCGCGGGCCTACCGCCGGGCCGGGTTCTTCACCGACATCTGCGACGCGGCGGGCCTGGCGACGTGCCGGATGTACCGTTCGGCGGCCGGGGTGTGGAATGGGCTGGCGAAGAACGCCCGGGAGGGGATGGCGGCGACCGGCCAGATCGGGTTCTGGACGGCCGTGCTGCTGCTCGGGCAGGTACTGCCGCTGGCACTCCTGCTCTGCCCAGCCGTCCTCTGGGCCGATGGGCTGTCGCCGGTTCTGGCCGCGATCGCGCTGGGTTACGGGGTCCGGGCGCACGTAACGGTCCGGTTCCGCCAATCGCTAACGGGCGAACTCCTCCACCCGGTCGGCGTCCTGCTGCTCCTCGCCGTCCAGTGGTACGCCGTGTACCGGGCGGTGGCCGGCCGGCCGGTCGGGTGGAAGGGGCGGGCCCACCCCGGCCTATCATCGGGTGACACCGAACCGTCACCCGAGCCCGCACCCCCATGCCCGACACCCCCGCCTACCTGATCGTCGGTGCCGCCGGCGGGATCGGCTCCGAGCTCTGCCGCACCCTCGCCGCGACCGGTGCCCGCCTACTGCTCGCCGGCCGCACCGCCGACCGCCTCGACGCGCTGGCGGGGGAGCTCCAGTCGCTCGGCGCAGAGTGCGTCACCCACCCGCTCGACGCCACCGACCCCGCCGCCGTGGACGCGGCGTTCGCCCGGGCCACGGAAGCGTTCGGCTCGCTCGCCGGGGTCGCCAACTTGTGTGGGTCGATCCTGCTGAAGCCCGCACACCTGACCACCGACCGCGAGTTCGCCGACACGCTGGCCGTCAACCTGCTGACCGCGTTCCACGTCGTGCGGGCGGCGGCGAGGGCGATGACCGGCGGCGGGTCGGTGGTGCTGATGTCGACCGTCGCCACGCGGATCGGGCTGGCGAACCACGAGGCGATCGCGGCGGCGAAGGCGGGGGTGAACGGGCTGGTGATCTCGGCCGCCGCGACCTACGCCGGCCGGGGGCTGCGGGTGAACGCCGTCGCCCCCGGGCTGGTCCGCACGCCCCTGGCGGCGAAGATCACCGGGAACGAGCTGGCCCTGAAGGCGTCGACGGCGCTGCACCCGCTCGGCCGGGTGGGGGAGCCGGCAGACGTGGCCGCCGCGATCGCCTGGCTCCTCGACCCGAAGACGACGTGGGTCACGGGGCAGGTCATCAGCGTGGACGGCGGGCTGTCCACCGTCCGGGCGAAGTGACACCCCGATGTCAACCCCCGAGGCGGTGCTGCTGGCGAACGCCCTGGCGACGTGGTACATGCTCGGGGTGATCGCGTTCGTCCACCTCGTCCACTACCCGCTTTTCGACCGATACGAGCGCGACCTCCCGTTCCGGGTGACGATGGAGCGGCACCAGAACCGCACCCTGCTCGTCGTCTTCCCGGCGATGGCGACCGAGTTCCTTACCTCGCTCGCGCTGCTCGCGGCGTCCCCGCCGGCGGTCCCGCGGTGGATGGTGATCCTCGGGGCGGCGCTGACCGGCGTCTGGGCCGTCTCGACGGTGCTGGTGCAGGTCCCGCTGCACGAGCGGCTGGCGGCGACCGGGTTCGACGCGGCCCGGCACCGCCGGCTGGTGCGGTCGAACGCCGTGCGGGTGGCGGCCTGGGTGCTGCGGGCCGCGCTGACGGCGGTGATGGTTGCAGTAGCGTGGCAACGGTGACCAGGCGAACCCGGAGCGTGAGCGACGGGGTGAGGTTCTACCCCGTCGCTCACGCTCCGGGTTCGCCCCAGCCCGTCACTCCGCCCCGTCGTCGCCGTCCTCGGGCGGCTCCTGCGTCTCCAACTTGAACGGCTGCCAGACGTGCGGGCGGGCGAGCGGCTCGATGTGCAGCACCTCCTCGCCGCGCTGGAACACCCGCACGCTCCCGCTCGACTGGCTGACCGCGAACGCGACCGCGGCCGTCGCCTTGCTGATCCCGGCGGCGGCCATGTGCCGGCTGCCGAACCCCTTCCGCAGGTTCACCCCGTCCCCGCGCGGGTTCAAGTGCAGGCACGCCGCCTCGGCGATCCCGTCCCGCCCGATCAGGATCGCCCCGTCGAGCTTGGCGATCTCCTTGATCTGCTCGCGCACGTCCCGGTTCCGGATGTCCCGCTCGGCCCGGCTGTACCCGCGGAACGGGTTGAAGTTCTGGAACCGCGACAGGCTGAGCACCTTGCGGGTGTCGCCGACGACCAGGATGGTGCCGACCGGCTGGCCCTCCCGGCCCTCCCGCCCGATCTCGGCGGCCAGGTCGACGACCGCCCGGAGCACCTCGATCGGGGCGGCGTCCCCGAGGACGCGGAGGTCCTGGGCGGTCATCCGCTCCAGGTGCTCGCCGAGGTGTATGACGCTCAGGCTGTCGACCGGCTCGGGGGCGTCCTCGTCCGAGCTGGCGATGCCGTTGTACAGGGCGACGACGTGGGCCCCCGGCTGCAGCTGTCCCTCCGTGACGGCCTTGAGCAGGGCGTTGTTCATCCGCTCCTGGGTCGGGAGCGGCTCGGGGTCGAGGTCGATGACGGTCCAGTCGTCCCGCTCCCGCAGGGTCTTGGTCAGGGCCGGGTTCTCGGCTGCGACGAACAGCTTGCACCCGGCCAGCATCCGGGACACCTCGTCCCAGTCGATGGCCGTCTCGGTCAGCAGCAGGACGGCGTCGGCCGGGAGGCTCTTGACGAGGTCCCGGGCCGCCTGGAGGAGGGCGACGGACTGGCTCGGCAGGCTCATGCGGGCACGCGGGCACGGGCTCGGCGGCGAGGTGGCCGGTGTACTGTAGGCCGGTCCACGCCGGCGGCCAACCGGAGAACCGGAAATCCCGCGCCCCCGCCGACCCCGGTTCTCGCCTTGCCCGACCACACCCCCGGCCGACAATACCCCCGTCCCGAACCCTTCCGGGGACTCACGTCGCCCGGCCCGTTCGCCGCGGAGCCGCCATGCTCGATTCCATCCTCGACGCCGTCGGGCGGACCCCGCTCGTCCTCCTGTCCCGGCTGACCGAGGGGCTCCAGGCCCGGGTCGCGGTCAAGGTCGAGATGACCAACCCCGGCGGGAGCGTCAAGGACCGGGTCGCCCTGGCGATGATCGCCGAGGCCGAGCAGGCCGGCACCCTCCGGCCCGGCGGCACCATCATCGAGGCGACGGCCGGGAACACCGGCGTCGGTCTGGCGATGGTCGCCGCGGTCAAGGGGTACCGGTGCATCTTCGTCCTCCCGGACAAGATGTCGCAGGAGAAGATCTCGCTCCTGAAGGCGTACGGGGCCGAGGTCGTCATCACCCCGACCGCCGTCGCCCCGGACTCGCCCGAGAGTTACGGCGGGGTGGCCGACCGGCTCGCCCGGGAGATCCCCGGGGCGTGGCGGCCGAACCAGTTCACCAACCAGGCCAACCCGGACATCCACTACCGCACCACCGGCCCCGAGATTTGGGAGCAGACCCGCGGCAAGGTGACCGTGTTCGTGTGCGGGGTCGGGACCGGCGGGACGGTGTCGGGGGTCGGGAAGTACCTGAAGGAGCGGAACCCACAGGTGAAGGTGGTCGGGGCCGACCCGGAGGGGTCGGTGCTGTCCGGCGGGGCCCCGAAGCCGTGGAAGGTGGAGGGGATCGGCGAGGACTTCGTGCCGAAGACGTTCTCCAGCAAGTACGTCGACGACTGGGAGCGGGTCGGGGACGCGGAGTCGTTCCACGTCGCCAGGGACCTGGCCCGGAGGGAAGGGATGCTGCTCGGGGGCAGTACCGGCACGAACGTGGCGGCGGCCCTGCGGTACGCCCGCCGGCTCGGCCCCGGGCACCTGGTGGTGGCCCTCGGGTGCGACACCGGGCGGAACTACCTGAGCAAGTTCTTCGACGACGGGTGGCTGACCGCCAACGGGCTGGCCTTCACCGAGCCGCCGGCCCACTCGGTCGGGGACCTGCTGCGGAAGCGCGGGGAGCGGAAGTTGGTGACGATCACCCCGGCGGCGACGGCGGAGGACGCGATCGGGCTGATGGAGGCGACGGGGATCTCGCAGCTGCCGGTGATGGACGGGGGGAAGCCGGTCGGGAGCGTGCAGGAGGTGACGCTGGCCCGGGTGCTGCACGACGGGCGGGACCCGGGGGCGGTGCCGATCGGGGAGGTGATGGCCCGGCCGCTGCCGGCCCTGGACGTGCGGACCCACCTGGACGAGGCGTACCGGTTGCTGATGGCCGGGTACACCGGGGTGCTGGCGACGGCCGACGGGAAGGTGGTGGACATCGTCACCCGGATCGACCTGATCCACTACTGGGACCAGGCCCGGACGAAGTAACCGCGGGAGGGGCGCCGATGCCGCTGTACGACCACTTCCACGGCGACCTCGGGCGTCGGCCGTGGGAGTCGTTCCACTCGCAGTGGGCTGGGTGCATCGCGGCCGACCTGAACCGCCGGTTGCCGAAGCGGTTCGTGGCGGACGCGCCGATGCACCTCGGGATGGGCGTCGCCGCCGACGTCGCCGAGTACGAGAAGCGCGCCGCCCCCGGGCCGAAGAACGGGGCCCCGGCGGGCGGCTCGGGGGGCGGGGTCGCGGTGGCGACCGAACCCGAAATCTACGCGCCCCCGGAGCCGATGCTCAGCATGCCGGCGGAGTTCCCGACCGAGATCAAGGTCGAGGTTCGGGACGCGACCCGGGCCTACCGGGTCGTCGGGGTGGTCGAGTTGGTCAGTCCCGGCAACAAGAAGGAAGAAGACGAACGGGAGCGGTTCGCCGCCAAGTGCTGGGCGTACCTCGGCAAGGGTATCGGCCTGGTCGTGATCGACATCGTGACCGAGCGCCACTGGAACCTGCACAACGAGTTCGTCCGCCTCGCCGCCCACGACGACAAGTTCCTGATGCCCGGGGACCCGTACCTGTACACCGCGGCGTACCGGCCGGTACACCGGAAGAAGGAAGACCTGATCGACCTGTGGACGTGGCCGCTCGCGGTCGGGGCGGCCCTGCCGGCGGTCCCCCTCGCCCTGAAGGGGTTCGGGTGCGTCCGCCTGGACCTGGAAGCGACCTACGCGGAGGCGTGCGAGCGCAGCCGCATCCCCTGACGGAGAACCCGCCCGTGGCCGACACCCCTCCCCCGCACGGGTTCAGTACCCGGGCGATCCACGCCGGGCAGGACGCCGACCCGGCCACCGGGGCGACCGTCGTCCCGATCTACGCCACCAGCACGTACACCCAGGCCGCCCCCGGCGACCACAAGGGGTACGAGTACAGCCGCAGCGGCAACCCGACCCGCACCGCCCTCGAGACGGCCCTCGCGGCGCTGGAGGAGGGCGAGCGCGGCCTCGCCTTCGCGTCCGGCCTCGCCGCCACCACCGCCGTCTTCGCCGGGCTGCTGCGGCCCGGCGACGAGGTGGTCGCGTCCGCCGACCTGTACGGCGGCACGTTCCGGCTCCTCGACAAGGTGTTCAAGCCGTGGGGACTCGTCGCCCGGTACACCGACGACCCGTCGCCGGCGGGGTTCGAGGCGCTGATGTCGGCGAAGACGAAGCTCGTCTGGATCGAGACGCCGACGAACCCGCTGCTGCAGATCCTCGACATCGCGGCGGTCGCGGAGGCGGCCCACCGGCACGGGGCGAAACTGGCCGTCGATAACACGTTCGCGTCGCCGTACCTCCAGCAGCCGCTCCGGCTCGGGGCGGACGTGGTGGTCCACAGCACGACGAAGTACCTGGGCGGGCACTCGGACGTGGTCGGCGGGTGCGTGGTCGGGGCGAAGGCGCTGCTCGACCCGGTCAAGTTCTACCAGAACGCGGCCGGCGGGGTGCCCGGGCCATTCGACTCCTACCTCGTCCTCCGCGGGCTGAAGACGCTCGCCGTCCGGATGGACCGGCACGGCGACAACGCGATGTCACTGGCGGCGTGGCTTCTGGCCCACCCGGCGGTGGCGGCGGTGTACTACCCCGGACTGCCGGGCCACCCGGGGCACGCGGTGGCGGCGCGGCAGATGCGGAACTTCGGGGGGATGATGTCGCTGAAGCTGAAGGGCGGCATCCCGGCGGCGCGGAGCTTCATGACGCGGACGAGGCTGTTCAGCCTGGCGGAGAGCCTGGGCGGGGTGGAGTCGCTGGTGTGCCACCCGGCGACGATGACGCACGCGAGCATCCCGAAGGACGTGCGGGAGGCCCGCGGGGTGGACGACGGGCTGGTGCGGCTGAGCGTCGGGATCGAGGACGTGGCCGACCTCCGGGCCGACCTCGAACGGGCCCTGGCCGACAGGTAGGGCGCGTTTCACGACCGCGTAGGTCGCCGCTTGCGGCGTTGCGGGCACCGCCCGCAAGCGGCAAGCGGCGGCGCCACACAAACCTGCAACCCGCCCTGGAATCGCGGCGGAGAAACCCATTCCGCTGCCCGAGTCACTTCACCCGTGGATGCCGGCCCGACGTGAACCCGTCACCGCGGCTCGCGGCACAGCTCCCAGTTCGGCAGCCCGCCGGGGAACTCGGTCCGCCCGACCAGGTCGAACCCGAGCCGCCGGTACACCGCCACGTTCGCCTCCGGCACCGTCTCCAGGTACACCGGCACCCCGGCCCGGTCCGCCGCCGCGAACACCGGCCCCAGCACCGCCCGGCCCAGCCCCCGCCCCTGCGCCGCCGGCCGCACCCCGAGCAGGATCACGTACCAGTGCGGCCGGCCGCCGACGTGCTTCGCCCGGGTGGCGTCGAACCACGACCCGAGGCGCAAGAACCGCCACCCGGAACGGAACCCGAGCCGCCACGCCGCCGACAGCACCCCGGCCCGCAGGTACGCCCACGCCCCCGGCCACTCCGACCCCGGCGGGAACGTACAGGCCACGGCCGCCCGGTCGGCGGTCGCGAACACCGCCCCGCGACGGGCCGCGATCCGGAACAGCAGCCGGCAGTACGGGCCGACCGCCCGCGCCCGGCGGGCCGGGTCGGGGCACAGGGTGGTGAGGAACTGGTAGTCGGCGAACGCCTCCGACAGCGACGCGACCGCCGCCCGCTCGTCCCGCCGGGTCAGCCGCTCGACCACCGGGACGGTCATCGGGCCGGCTCCACCTCGACCAGGTTGTCGAAGAACGTCGCCCCGCCGCCCAGGTCGGTCGTCGCCGTGCTCGTCGTCGCGTTGCAGTTCACCCCGTCGTCCGTCCACCGCCGCCACCACAGCCCGAGCGACACCACCACCCCCGGCTTCACCGTCTCCGCCACCACCGCCCGCGCCCGGAACCGGCCCCGGCCGTTGAACACCCGCACCATCTCCCCGTCTGCGACGCCGCGCCGCGCCGCGTCGTCCGGGTGGATCTCCAGCGTCCGCTCGCCGGCCGCCTTCCGCTGCTGGTCGAGGTTGGCGAACGTCGAGTTCAGGAACGACGGGGCCGGCGGGGTGAGCAGCTGCAGCGGGTACTTCGCCGCCAGGTCCGGCCGGGTCTGCGGGTCCTCGTGCGGGGGGACGTAGTGCGGCAGCGGGTCGCGGCCGGCCCGGGCCTCCCGCTCCGAGTACAGCTCGCACTTCCCCGACGGCGTCGGGAACCGGCCGTCGGCGAACGGGGCCCAGTTCCGCGGCAGGTTCAGCCGCACCGGCCCGGCCTCCGTTGCCTCCAGCGTGATGCCGTCGAAGGCGTTGCCTGGACCGCGGCCGTCTCGGCCGCTCCCGCTCGACAGCTCAGCGGCCGAGACGGCCGCGGTCCAGGAACCCAGGCACCGCCGCGCCAGCTCCTCGTCCGTCTCCTCGAACAGTTCCGGCTCGAACCCCATCTCCCGGGCCAAGAGCCGGAACACCTCGGTGTTCGGCTTCGCCTCGCCGAGCGGCGCGATCGCCGGGTTGTTGGCCTGGACGTAGAGGTGCCCGTAGCTGCCGTGCAGGTCGAAGTGCTCGAGTTGCGTCGTCGCCGGCAGGACGATGTCCGCGTAGTCCGCGGTGTCGGTCCGGAACTGGTCGTGGACGACCGTGAACAGGTCCTCGCGGGCCAGCCCGGACAGCACCCGCGACTGGTCCGGGCAGACCGCCGCGGGGTTGGAGTTGTAGACGAACAGCGCCCGCACCGGCGGGCCGGAGACTTCCCCGTGCAGGGCCTCCGCGAGTTGCACCATGTTCACGGTGCGGGTGCCGGGCGGGACCAGGTCCGGCCGCGTCAGGTAGTGGTCGTCGAACGGGTACGCCTTGCTCGTGCTGAGCAGCGCCCCGGCCCCGGGGTGGCGCCAGTCCCCGGCCAGTGCCGGCAGGCAGACGATCGTCCGCACCGCCATCCCGCCGCCGCCGTGCCGCTGCAGGCCATAGTTCACACGGATCAGTGCGGGGCCGCCGAAGAGGTGTTTACTCCGGGCGTAATCCTGTGCGAATTTCTCAATTTCTTCACCCGTGAGGCCCGTAATCCCGGATACTCGATCGACCGGGTATTCCGCCAGCACCCGGGCCCGCAGTTCCGCCGCCCCGACGCAGTGGGCGTCCAGGTACGCCTGGTCCTGCCACCCCTCGCGGAAGATGACGTGCATCACCCCGAGGGCCAGCGCCGCGTCGGTCCCCGGGCGAATTGGGAGCCACCAGTCCGACCGCTTGGCGGTCGGCGACTGGTAGGGGTCGATCGTGACGATCTTCGCCCCGCGCTTCCGGGCCTCGTGCTCGACCCGCCAGAAGTGGGTGTTGGTGACCGCCGTGTTCGACCCCCAGTTGACGATCAGCCGGCAGTCGACGGCGGCCTCGGGGTCGGTCATCGCCCGGGTGCCGAGGGTGACGTCGCACCCGGCGGCCCCGGCGGTGGCGCAGATGGTGCGGTCGAGCAGGCTGGCCCCGAGGCGGTGGAAGAACCGCCGGTCGAGGCTCCCGTACATCAGCTTCCCCATCGTCCCGGCGTAGCTGTACGGCAGCACCGCCTGCGGGCCGTCGGGCGAGGCGGCGATCGACTTGAACCGCGCCGCGATCTCGCGGACGGCGTCCGGCCAGGTGGTCCGCTCGAACCGACCGCTCCCCTTCGGCCCGACCCGCCGCAACGGGTGCAGGACGCGGTCCGGGTGGTACACCCGGTCGAGGTAGTTGGCGACCTTCTGGCACAGGAACCCGCGGGTGAACGGGTGGTCCGGGTCGCCGCGGAGGGCCACCGCCCGGCCGGCCTCGACGGTCACCACCATGCCGCAGGTGTCGGGGCAGTCGTGGGGGCAGACGGCCGTCACCGTCGCGAGTTCGCGCCGCATCGGGTTGCCTCGGGGGCCGCGGGTGTTGCTATGATACCGTGATGGGCCGCGGGGCGTAGGCCGGGGCGGGTGGGGGGCGCGGGCTGAATGCGATGGGGGTCCGGGCCGGGGTCGATTTCCCGGCAAAATTCAAACCGCTCCCTTGCTCCGGCCCGCTGCTACCGCAAGATTATTTGTCACGACCTGTGGACCCGACCCGGCGCGCCCTTCGCCGGGCGCCGGGCGGGGCGAGCCGGCCCCCCCGGGACGAGGACTGCACATGCCGGCACCCGCCTCCGTGCCCGAGTTCCTCGACCTCGTCCGCCGCAGCGGGCTGCTGCCGGAAGGCCGGCTCGACGAGGTGCTGGACCGCGGGCGGGCGGCCGGCACCCTCCCGACCACCGTCGACGCCGCCGCCGCCCTGCTCGTCCGCGAGTCCCTCCTCACCTTCTTCCAGGCCAAGCAGCTCAAGCTCGGCCGGTACAAGCGGTTCACCATCGGGTCGAAGTACCGGCTCCTGGAGCTGATCGGGGCCGGCGGGATGGGGGCGGTGTACCTGTGCGAGCACACCCTGATGCGGCGGCTCGTCGCCCTGAAGGTGCTCCCGGTCGAGAAGCTGGAGGACCGGTCGAACGAGGAGCGGTTCTACCGGGAGGCCCGGGCGGTCGCGGCGCTGGACCACCCGAACATCGTCCGGGCCTACGACATCGACCACTACGAGAAGCTCCACTTCCTGGTCATGGAGTACGTCGACGGGACCAGCCTGCAGGAGGTGGTCGCCCGGTACGCGATGGAGAAGCGGTGGTTCGACCCGGTCCGGGCGGCCCACTACGTCGCCCAGTCGGCCGTCGGGATGCAGCACGCCCACGAGCTCGGGATGGTCCACCGGGACATCAAGCCCGGGAACCTGCTGCTCGACCGGACCGGGGTGATCAAGGTCCTGGACATGGGCCTGGCCCGGTTCTTCAACAAGCAGCAGGATAGCGTCACCGAGAAGTACGACGACAAGTGCGTCCTCGGGACGGCCGACTACCTGGCCCCGGAACAAGCCGTCTCGAACATGGTCGACATCCGGGCGGACATCTACGCCCTGGGCGGCACCCTGTACTTCATGCTGACCGGCCAGACCCCGTTCCCGGACGGGACGATCGCGGCCAAGCTGGTCGCCCACCAGACCCGGGAGCCGCGGCCGGTCGAGTCGTTCCGGGCGGACGTGCCGGCCGGGATCCTGGCGGTCCTGCGGAAGATGATGGCGAAGGACCCGGCCGACCGGTACCAGCTGCCGATCGAGGTGGCCGACGCCCTCGGGGAGTGGGCCGACCTGCCGGCCGACCCGCCGCCGCCGAAGGAGATGCCGGTCCACTGCCCGCTGGTCCAGGCCCTGGCCGGGCCGGCAGCTGGGACCGGGTCGGCCCCGAGCCTGGCCCGGGTGCTGTTCGCCCCCGGGCGGGGGGTGTTCGGGCGGGCGGCGGGGCCGGGCAGCTCCGGCCGGGTGGCCCGCGGGGCGGGGGTCACCACCCCGTTCCCGGCCCTGTCCGGCGGGTCGAACCCGGCCTACCCGACCCGGGACCCGTCCGGGGTGCCGGTGGCCGGGCCGGTGTCCACCTCCCGGGCCAGCGCGTCCCCGACCTCCCCGCTCCCGAACCGCCCCGACCTGGTGCCGGCCGCGGCGGCCGCGGCCGGGCCGGGCACGGTGATCGTCGTCCCGGCCCGGCGGACCGGGCTGTACATCGTGATCGGGGTGTTGGCCACCCTGCTGCTGTTGGTCGGGGCGGTGGCCGCGTACTACATCGGCCGGGGCGAGAAGGGCCCGGACCCGGACTCGGTCCCGACCCCCGCGTTCGACGAGGCGGCGTACACCCCGGACGAGACGAACAAGTACCCGCCCGGGACGGTGCTGACGGTGGAGTTCAAGGTCCTGTCCACCGGGGGCGACGCCCCCACCAACCTGAACTCGCGGTCCGCCCCCCGGGAGCGGGGGAACTTCGCCGCCCAGATCAAGCCGCGGGCGATCGAGGTGTCCGGGCGGACCCCGGAGGAGGTCCTGGCGCAGTACAGCGGGAAGACGATCCGGGTCCGCGGGAAGCTGACCCGGGACCCGGCCCGCGGGACCGCCGGGATCGAGGTGGGGTTGCTCAAGCAGATCGTCGTCGTCCCCGAGCGGTGACCCCCGCCCCCGGGCGGCGGATTCCCTCCCCCGTCGCGCCCGGGTCTGACGTATAGTTGCCGCGGCCCCCGCCGGGAGCCGCCCGCGCGACCTCCGTTCCGGGCCCGCCCCGCCGGAGAGGGTTCCCGATGCCCGCCCCCGCCACCGCCGACGAGCTCCTCGACCTGGTCCGGAAGAGCGGGGTCGCCGACGAGGCCAAGCTCAAGACCCACCTCCAGTCCCTGTCCGCCCGGTCCGGCGTCCCCGACGACCCGCAGAAGCTGGCCGGGGTGCTCGTCCGGGACGGGCTCCTGACCTACTTCCAGGCCGAGCAGCTCCTCCAGGGGAAGTACAAGCGGTTCACCATCGGCAAGTACAAGGTGCTCGAGAAGCTCGGGGCCGGGGGGATGGCCCAGGTGTTCCTGTGCGAGCACAAGCTGATGCGGCGGCGGGTGGCGATCAAGGTGCTGCCGGCGGCCAAGGCAGACGACCCGAGCAGCCGGGAGCGGTTCTACCGGGAGGCCCGGGCGGTCGCCGCCGTCGACCACCCGAACATCGTCCGGGCCTACGACATCGACCAGGACGAGAACCTCCACTTCCTCGTCATGGAGTACGTCGACGGGACGAATCTGCAGGACCTGGTGAAGCGGCACGGGCCGCTCGACGTGCTCCGGGCCTGCCACTACGTGTACGGGGCCGCCGAGGGCCTCCGGCACGCCCACGAGATGGGGCTGGTCCACCGGGACATCAAGCCGGGGAACATCCTGCTGGACCGGGCCGGGGTGGTGAAGATCCTCGACCTCGGGCTGGCCCGGTTCTTCCACGACGAGGACGACGTGCTCACCAAGAAGTACGACGAGAACGTCCTCGGGACGGCCGACTACCTCGCCCCGGAGCAGGCGATCGAGAGCCACACCGTCGACATCCGGGCCGACATCTACTCGCTGGGGGCGACGTTCTACTACCTGCTGACCGGCAGCCCGCTGTTCCCCGAGGGGTCGGTCGCCCAGAAGCTGTTGTGGCACCAGACCCGCCCGCCGCGGCCGGTCCGGTCGCTCCGCCCGGAGGTGCCGGACGACGTGGCCGCGGTGGTCGAGAAGATGACCGCGAAGAAGCCGGCCGACCGGTACCAGGCGCCGGCCGAGGTGATGGCCGCCCTGGCCGACCGGGTGCTGACGACCCAGATCCCGGTCCCGCCGGACCGGGAGATGCCGCAGGTGTCGCCGGCGGCCGCCGGGCGGGGGCCGGCGACCATGCCCCCCGGGGCGGCCGCGTCCGGGGTGTACGCCCGGGTGCAGCCGGCCGCGGTCGCCGCCACCCCGGCCCCGGCGGCCGCCCCGGCCGTCGCCGCGACCCCGTCGGCCGCCGTCTGGGAGACCCTGGACGCGGCCGAGGACACCCCGGCCGCGGACCGGAAGGAGGCCGGCCGCCGGGCCGCCCGGAGTGACCCGCTCGTCCGCCGCCCGGCTCCGCCGCCGGCCCGGCCGCGGTCCCGCCGGGTCTGGTACGCGGCGGCCGGCCTGCTGCTCCTCGCCGGGGTGGCCGCCGGGGCGTACCTCGCCTTCTCCGGCCCGTCGAAGCCCGACCAGCCGGGGACCCCGTCCGGGCCGCAGCGGGTGGTGGTGGGGGACGGGGAGGGGGCGGTCCCGACCCTCCGGGACGCCCTCGGGAAGGTGCGGCCCGGGGACACCATCGCCCTGACCCGCGCCCGCCACCTGGAGGGCGGGGTGCGGCTCGACCGGGCCCGGCACCAGAACCTCGTCATCGAGGGGGCGACGGCCGACGGCCGGCCGCCGGTGGTGGAGTTCAACGGGTCGGGCGGGGTGATGCTGGACGCCGTCGGGGTGGACGGGCTGCGGCTGCGGAACGTCGAGTTCGACGGGGCCGGGAAGGCGGACGTGGGGGTGCAGGTGAGCGGGGCGTGCCCGGGCCTGGCGGTGGAGGGGGTGACGGTCCGGCGGGTGAGGTCCGCCGGGGTGCGGTTGCAGAACGTCAGCGGGCCGGCGGTGCTGGACCGGGTGCGGGTGGTGCTCGGCGGCCCGATCCAGACCGGGGTGCTGCTGGCCGCGTCGGCGAACGTCGACACGGCCCGGGTGGCGGTCCGGAACGGGCGGTTCGAGGGGGACGGGACGGCGGTCCGGGTGGACGGCCCGGCGGTCGACGTGGAGGTGACCGGGAACCGGTTCTTCGGGGCGGACGCGGGGGTGCTGTTCCTCCGGGTGCCGACCGGGAAGGTGGTCAAGGCGGACGTGACCGGGAACACCTTCTTGAACTGCCGGGCCGGGGTGGACTTCGACCTGCGGGCCGCCCCGGGGACGCCGCAGCCGGCCGGGCGGTTCGAGGTGACGGTGGCCCGGAACTACTTCGCCGGCGCGTTCCCGGTCGCCCGGCTGCGGGGGGGGAAGGAGCCGATCGGCGGGGTGACCTCGGCCGACAACGCCCGCGGCCCGGGGGCCGAGGCGGGGAACGCCGGGATCAAGTCCGGGCCGCTGGAGGCCCCGCAGCTGCCGCCGCCGAACCCGGACGACGACGCCACCTTCCTGCGGTTCCCCGGCGGCCCGCCGGAGTTCGGCCCGAACAGGGTGCGGGTCGGGGCGCCGTGAGGCGAGGTTGGCTGCGGTGCGGGAGGGCGAGGCTCCTGCCGAGCCTGCGCTTCGGCTCGGCAGGAGCCTCGCCCTCCCGCACTTCCGGCCACAGAAACCGTCACTCCTTCCGCACCCCGGCCACGGTGACCGCGAACCCGAGCGTCGTCTTCACCTCCCCGGCGGCGACCGGCCGCCGCACCGTGGCGACGGACACCCCGTTCCCCTTGTCGAGCACCGTCACGCCGACGTCCTTGCCGTTGTTCGGCCACAGCAGCAGGACGGCCGGGTGCCGGCCCTCGTTCACCTTGCTGCTGACCTCGACCAGCTTCTTCACCTCGACCGGCTCGGGGTCCTTGTCGTCGGCCGCCCGGCAGAGGAGGCAGAAGTCCGGGTGCGGGGCGGTTCCGGTGTGGTCGCCGATGTCCGGCTGGACGGCGAACCGGAGGGTGTAGGCGCCGGCGGGGAGTTCCTGCTTGCGGTAGTCGGTGAACGTCTCCGGGAACTCGACCGCCCCGACGAGGGTGCCCTCGGGGATCTCGCGGTAGGTGAGGCCGTTCTTGACCTGCTCTTCGGTGGCCTTGACCGGGATCGGGTTGCGGAACCAGACCCGCAGGACGACCGCGGCGCCGCGGCGGACGACGAGGGCCTGGTCGTCGAGGAGGGTGCGGACCGCGTCGGCGAGCTTGGCCGGCGGGTCGGCCTTCTCGACCTTGGCCGTGAGGGGTTGGTCGGCCGCGACCAGCGCGGCGAGCGTGAGCAGCGTGTGCATCGTCCCGTCTCCGTCGGTGTCCGGACCGTCACCCGACCACGTCCTCGCCGAACCGCTCGACCACCTGCTGCCATACCTTCCCGCGGAGACGGTTGCCGTCCAGCAGGAGGAGGCGCTTCAGGTCGTCGAGGTACGGAGACCGGACGAGGGCGCGGGCCGCGTCGTTGTCGAGGTTATTGTTCCGCAGGTCGAGGAGAGAGAGCCGCCGGACGCCGCGGTGCCGGACGAGTGCCTCGACGCCGGAGTTGGTGATGACCGGCACGTGGACAAAGTACCCATCGCCCGCGGCGTCGGTCTGCTTCTCTTCGCCCTGTAGTTCGAGGTACCTGACCTTCGCGAGGGCCGGCGACTCGAACAGCACCCGTACTTGGTCCGGTGTGTTGATGACCCCGTCCGCCAGTGTCAGGTGTAGTGCCCCGAACCATTCGGGGTGGGCGGCGACTGCAGTTTCACGCGCCCCCTCCAGGGAGGACAACACGGCCACGGCGGCCCGAGTGTGACCGGTGCCGTATCGGAACCCTCGGCGGTACCTCCCGATCTCGGCGAAGCGGTGCGAGTCCGCCTCCCAGAGGTCGCGTTCGAGTTCCCCCTTTCGCACGAACGCGGCACGGTGTCGCTCGCTCTCCTCGTCCGTCGAGGCGGTCCGCATCAGTCGGTCGTACTCGCACGACACGCGGATGAACTCGGCCCGGTCCGCCTCGCCGTTCTCTTCCAGGAAGTCGGCGTACACCAGGCGCGGCGTGTCGTCGTCCGGGGCGTCGAAGATCGCCCGCAGGAACGCCTCGTGCTGGCTCAGCAGATCCATCACAACAGCCCCGCCCGCTCGTCGAACCCGCACATCCGGTTGAAGTTCTGCACCGCCACCCCCGACGCCCCCCGCACCAGGTTGTCCTCGGCCGCGAGCACCAGCACCTTCCCCCGCACCACCCTCACGCACACGTCGAGGAAGTTCGTGTGGGCGGTGTCCTTCGTCGCCGGCGGGGTCGTCCGCACCCGCACGAACGGCTTCCCGGCGAAGTACGTCCGGTACAGCTCGACCAGGTCGGGTTCAGCGACCGGCCGGGTCGGGGTGGCGTAGATGGTGCTGAGGATGCCGCGGTCCATCGGCATCAGGTGCGGGGTGAAGACCACCGACACCGGCCCCCCGGCCACGTCCGACAGCACCTGCTCGATCTCCGGCGTGTGCCGGTGGCTGCCGATCGCGTACGCCGACACGCTCTCGTTGCACTCCGGGAAGTGGGCGGCGAGCTTCGGCGTCCGCCCGGCTCCGGACACGCCGCTCTTGCTGTCGACGATGATGCCGGTCGGTTCGATCAGGCCACGGGCGACGAGCGGGGCGAGGCCGAGGATGGCGGTCTGCGGGTAGCACCCGGGGTTCGCCACCAGCCTCGCGCCGCCGATGCGGTCGCCGTACACCTCGGGCAGCCCGTACACCGCGTGGGCGAGGTTCGCGGGGTCGTGGTGGGCCTCCTTGTACCACTCGTGGTACACCGCCGGGTCGCGGAGGCGGTAGTCGGCGCTCAGGTCGATGACGCGGATGTCGCGGGCGAGCAGCGGCGGGACGGTCTCCATGCTGGTGCCGTGCGGCAGGCACCCGAACGCGACCCGCACGCCCTTCGCAGCGAGCCGGTCGGCGTCGAACGGCTCGCACCGGAGGTCGAGCCGGCCGAGCAGGCTCGGGTGGAGGTCGGCGACGTGCTCCTCCTGCCGCGACGTGACCGCCGCGACCTCGGCGTGCGGGTGCCGCAGCAGGATCTTCACCAGCTCGACGGCCGTGTACCCCGACCCGCCGAGGACCGCCACCTTCACCTTTTCCATGACCCCTCCGTCCCCGACCCCGACCGACACCGGTACAGTATACCCATCATGCCCGACCCGTTGACCATCACCGCCGCCGCGGACCTGATCCGCCGCGGGGAACTCACGCCCGTCGACCTGCTCGACCAGTGCCTCGCCCGGGTCGACCGGTACGAGGAGCGCGTCAGGGCGTGGGCGTACCTCGACCGCGACGGCGCCCGCGAGCAGGCCGAGCGGCTGACGGCGGAGCTGAAGGCGAACCAGTACCGCGGCCCGCTGCACGGCATCCCGGTCGGGGTCAAGGACATCATCGACGTGTTCGACCTGCCGACCGGCTGCGGGTCGAAGCGGTGGGCGAGCAGCTACGCCCGGCGGGACGCGACGTGCGTCGAGCGGCTACGGCAGGCGGGGGCGGTGATCCTCGGGAAGACGGTGACGACGGCGTACGCCAGCTTCGACCCGCCGCCGACTCGGAACCCGTGGAACCTCGATCGTACGCCGGGCGGGAGTTCGAGCGGGTCGGCGGCGGCGGTGGCGTGCGGGATGTGCCTGGGGGCGCTCGGCACCCAGACCGGCGGGTCGATCACCCGCCCGGCGAGCTACTGCGGGGTGTACAGCCTAAAGCCGACGCACCGCCGGGTGAGTGTGAACGGGGTGTTGCCGCTGGCCCCCAGCCTGGACCACGTCGGGGTCATGGCGAATGGCGTGCAGGACTTGGCCATCTTGTTCCAAACGATCGCCGGACCAGACGGCGACCCGGACTACTGGTTCCGGACCGGATACGAACCCGTCCCGGACTGCGTGGCAGAAGCCGGCCGGGAGTGGCCTGCCCCGAAGCTGCCCATCACCCGGCTCGGGGGCCTGTTCGAGGACGCGGCACAACCCGACCTTCTCGCGGCTTACGACGAGGCCGTGGGGCGGCTCGAAGCGGAATGGGGGCGGCTCGAACGTGCGGTGCCGTCCGCGAGCTTCGTCGACATCCTCGCGGCCCACCGGATGATGATGGCCGTTGAGGCGGCGGGTTACCACGAGTACCGCTTGGCAAGGCATCCGGAGGACTACCCACCGCGGATTCGTGAGTTGATCGAGTACGGTCTGACCGCCCGCGGGGTCGCCTACGGCAAGGTGTTCTGGTCCCGGGACGACGTGCGTCGGGAAGTCGGCCACATGTTCGGCCGCGGTCGGGTGTTGGTCACCCCCGCCGCAACCAGTTTCGCCCCGCCTGCGGACACCACAGGCGACCCGGCGTTCAACTCCCCGTGGAGCTACACCGGGCTACCCACCGTCTCCGTACCGGCCGGGTGGTCAGCCGACGGGCTGCCTTTCGCCATCCAGCTCGTCGGCAATCACGGGCAGGAAGCGGACGTGCTCGCGGTCGCCGCGTGGTGCGAGCAGTCACTCGGCTTCGCGCCCCGGCCGCTCCCGCTATGATGCCCCCATGTCGTTCGCGGACAGCCTCGACATCCTGTACGAAGACAACCACTGCCTGGCCCTGAACAAGCCGGCCGGGTGGCCGACCACCCACTTCGACGGCAAGGACGAGACGGTCGACCGGCTGGCCAAGGCGTACCTCGCGGAGAAGTACGCGAAGCCCGGGAACGTGTTCCTCGGGGTCGTCCACCGGCTCGACAAGCCGGTCAGCGGGGTGCTCCTGTTCGCCCGCACGTCGAAGGCCGCCGCCCGGCTGAGCGAGCAGTTCCGCGACGGGGCGGTCGAGAAGCAGTACTGGGCGGTGGTCGAGGACGCCGTCAGCGGCCGCCGCGACCCGCAGGTGCCGTGGGCCGCCGCCGACGCCGGGTCGCTCGAGGACCACCTGAAGAAGAACGAGCCGAACGCCCGGGTGGAGGTGGTGCCGGCGGACACCCCGGGGGCGCGGTTCGCCCGGCTCTTGTTCACCGTCCGCGGCCGGCACGGCGGGCTGACCTGGCTCGACCTCCGCCCGCACACCGGACGGAAGCACCAGCTGCGGGTGCAGCTGGCGAGCCGCGGGTGCCCGGTGTACGGCGACCTGCGGTACGGGAGCGACCACACGTTCGGCCACGCCATTGCCCTGCACGCCCGGAGCCTGACGTTCCTCCACCCGACGACCCGGGAGCAGGTGACGGTCACGGCGGAGGTGCCGAAGCTGTGGCGCGGCCGGTTCGCCCACCTGCTGGCGAACCCGGAGCGTTAGCGACGGGGTGATCCGCCCATGACGCCCGACGAGAAGCTGGCCGCGATCCTGGCGGCGGTGCAGACCGACCCCGGCGGCCGCGGCCTGGCCCGCGACCCGGACGACAACCTGTTCACCGCCCACCCCGGCGACTTCGCCGCCGCCTGCCGCAGCCTCGCCGGCAAGTGGGACGTCACGTTCCTCGCGCTGACGACCGGCTTCTACATCCCGACCTCCGAGCCGCCGGCGTACGAGACCGACGGACCGCTCGGGTGCGCGTTCCTGATGCGCGCGATGGCCTCGCTCGGCGTCCCGGCCGGGACGAGCGCCCCCGCCCCGTGTGTGCGGGCGATTGCGAAGGCGCTCCCCGCAGTCGCCAGTGTACCGGTCGAAGAAGTTGACGCACCCGACGACCATCACGACCCCGAGCATGTCGTGCTGATGGTCTCGACGACCGTCACCAGTCCGAGGGACGGGGCTCACACCCACCTCATCGCCGTCGAACACGCCGGGCGCGCCGCGGACGGCCGCTGCTATTCGATGCGGGGGCGAGACGTCTCCGCGTACATGCTGGGCGCGGACGCGGACTACCTCGATCGTCGGACCCTCATCGGCGGCGACGTGACCATCGGCATCGGGGACGGCGGGAACGAGATCGGGATGGGGAAGATCCACCCCGACACGGTCGCGAAGAACATCCCGAACGGCAGCCTCATCCACTGCCGCGTCCCGACCGACCACCTGATCGTCGCCGGGGTCAGCAACTGGGGGGCGTACGCCCTCGCCGCCGGGGTGTACGTCCTCCGCGGGCAGGCGCCGCCGCCCGACCTGTTCGACCCGGACCGCGAGCGCCAGATCCTCGAAGTCATGGTCCGCGAGGGGCCGCTCGTGGACGGCGTCACCGGGAAGCAGACCGCCACCGTCGACGGGCTGACGTGGGACGAGTACACGAAGCCGCTCGTCCGCATCCGCGAGATCCTGGAGGGGTGATGCCCGCCGACCTGCGAACCGCGACCGGGGCCGAGGTGCGGGCCGCCTGCCGTCGTGGCGACCACCGCGGCCCGACCCCCGGCCTCGCCCTCGGGTTCGTCCAGGCGAACCTCGTCGTCCTGCCGCGCGACTGGGCGTTCGACTTCCTCCTGTTCTGCCAGCGCAACCCGAAGCCGTGCCCGCTCCTCGACGTCACCGAGCCGGGCGACCCGGAGCCGAAGGCCGTCGCCCCCGGCGGCGACCTCCGCACCGACCTCCCCGCCTACCGCGTCTGGCGCGACGGCGAACTCGCCGACGAGCCGACCGACGTGACGAAGCACTGGCGCGACGACCTCGTCTCGTTCGTGGTCGGGTGCTCGTTCACGTTCGAGGCGGCGCTGCTCGCGGCCGGGGTACCGGTCCGCCACATCGAGCAGGACGTGAACGTGCCGATGTACCGGACGAACGTCGCGTGCCGGCCGGCGGGGCGGTTCGCCGGTCCGCTGGTGGTGTCGATGCGGCCGCTGTCCGCCGACCAGGCGATCCGGGCGGCCCGCATCTGCGCCCGGTTCCCGCGGGCGCACGGCGAGCCGGTCCACTTCGGCGACCCGGCCGGGATCGGCATCCGCGACCTCGACAAGCCGGACTTCGGCGACGCGGTGGAGGTGCGGCCGGGGGAGGTGCCGGTGTTCTGGGCGTGCGGGGTGACGCCGCAGGCGGCGGTGATGCACGCCCGCCCGCCGTTCGCCATCACCCACAAGCCGGGCCACATGCTGCTGACCGACCTGCGGGACACCGACCTGGAAGGGTGACCGGTCTTCTCCTGGACCGCGGCCGTCCCGGCCGCTGCATTCCCGGCGGAAGAGCGGCCGGGACGGCCGCGGTCCAGGAGAGGGCTCACGCCCGGCCGAACTCGAACCCCTCGGCCAGCGCCTTCGGCAGGTCGAACAGGTCGCGGAAGTCCTCGGGGGCATCGCGGTCGGACTTGCTCAACAGGCCGACGCGGATCAGCGCGAACACGATCCGCCCGACGTCGTCGGTGGTCCGGACGTTCCACTGGGCGAACACGACCGGGGCCATCATCCCGAACGTGGCGACGGCGAGGTCGCACACCCCGCGGAGCAGCTCCGCCCCGCTCACGTGCTCGTCCGCCGCGTCCTCGGCCTCGGCCCGCCGGCCGAGCCGGTCGACGGTGAACCCGACCGCGTCGGACACGAACTCGAACGCCTCGTAGGCGTACCCCGGCGGCTCGCGCGACAGTTCCAGGATCCGGGCGTCCACCGCCGCACCTCTCGCGTCGTTCTACGTGGGGTGACCCGTCCGGACCGCCCCGACGGCCCCGCTCACTTGTCCGGTGCCCCGACCCGCTTGAGCGTCAGGAACATCCGGTCGTCGCCCGGGCGGGTGGCGAACCCGTCCGGACGCGCCTTGCCGTTCCTCGACCAGCAGACCTTCAGCTCGTCCCCGGCCAGCTCGTAGATGCCCCGGGCGACCTGCCCCTCCCGGACGGTGGAGGCGAGGTCCAGGGCCTTCGGCCTGGCGGCCGGGTCGACCGTCAGCTTCATGTCCAGGGCCTTCGGCTGGCCCTCGAACCGGAAGCTGAACACGTCCCGGTCGATGACGATGCTCAGCCTCTTCGACTGCTCGGCGGCCTGCTCCTTCCCGCCCTCCTGGGCCGAGGCGACCGCCCAGGTGCCCTGCAAACCCTTCAGGTCCGTGGCCGGCTCGTCCGCACCGGCCGCCGGGCCGAGGGCCAACAGGAGAACCGACCACCGCGCGACCGACCGCGTCATGCCTCGCCCCCGTTTCGTACGCCGTATCAGTTTACCGCGCGGCGCGGCCGCGGCCGCCGTCACTCCGGGTTGCCGAAGTCGTACCGGAAGGCGCTCGCCCCGGGGGAGCGGACCTCCTCCCGGCACTCGCCCAGCCCCTCCGCGTACGCCCGCAAGAGCGACTCCTCCGCCTGGTGCCGGTGGCTGAACACCACCCACACCCGCTGCTCGCCCGCGAACGCCCGCAACTCGTCCCGGTACGCCGTCCGCCCGTCCTTGTGCTCCGTCCCGAGCGTCACCGCCGCCGGGAACGGGTCGCCCCGGGTGTAGTGCAGGAACGCCGGCACCCCGCCCCAGTACACGTACACCTTGTCCCCGGGCTGCACCCGCCCGCGGAGGTCCGCCAAGAGCGGGGCCAACTGCTCGTACCGCATCGGCCGCCGCACCTGCTGGTACGTCTCCAGAAGCGGGGCGGCGAGCAGCAGCCCGAGGACCGCGGCCGCGGCCACCGGCCGGGCCGGGCGGAGCGCCGCGAACACCTCCCACGCCCCCCGCGCCACCCCGAGCAGCATCAGCGGGACCAGGAACAGCAGGAGCCGGCCGGCGAACGGGTACTTGTGGACGCCGGACGCCGCCATCGCGAACGCCGCCGGCAGCACCAGCGCCACCGCCACCGGCCACCGCTCCCGGGCGAACGACACCACCCCGACCGCGTACAGCACCGCCGCCAGCCCGCCGGCCTTCAGCGCCGACCCGCTCAGCCCGCCCGGGTACGCGAAGAACTCGAACACGTGGTCCACCACCCAGGCGATGTCCCCGACCGACCGCGGCGGGAGCGGCAGGAAGTGCCCGGCCCAGTAGTCGAGCAGGTACTGGTTGTGCCCGAGCTGCTTCAGGGTGGTGACGTAGCAGACGGCGAAGCTCGCCAGCCAGCACCCGATGGTGGCCAGGCTCGCCAGCACCCGCCGCCGGTCCCGGGCGACGACCGCGTCGGCGAACAGGGCCGTCCCGACCCCGCCGAGGACGAACGCCGCCGGGTGCGAGAACCACACCGCCGCCGCCCCGCACGCCGCCAGCACCGCCCACCGCCGGAACCCGCCCCTCCGCTGCAGCAGCCCGGCCGCGGCCGCGAACAGCCCGACCGCCGCCGCCGCGTCCGTCCCGTACTGCTTGCACTCCGCCGCGTAGCTGAGCAGGAGCGGGTGGACCGCCGCCAGCCCGACCGCCAGGGTCGCGGCCGGGGCCGGCATCAGCCGCCGCGCCACCCACGCCACCCCGACCAGCCCGAGCAGCGACCCGACGAACGGGAGCAGCCGCAAGGTCACGTCCGAGACGCCGAGCGCGGTGATCGTCCCCTTGACCGCGAGGAGGAACCCGGCCGGGGCCCCCTGGTTCCACCCGAGCGGCTCGAGCAACTGGGCGGCGGACCGGTCGACCAGGTTCAGGGCCAGCATCGCCTCGTCGATCCACAGGTTCCGGTCCTGGGCCAGGGCGGCGGCGCGCAGACCGAACCCGGCCAGCACCAGGACGACCAGAGCGGTGCGAGAGGTGGCCCAACCCGGCGGCGGGGGCGGCGGTTCCGGGGCGATGACGACGACGGGCTCGCCGAGCGTGACGAGGCGGTTGTGGGTCGGGGGGGCGATTCGCGTCGGTCCGTCCGTGGCGGGGGTCATGAAGGGCCTCCGGGACTGGGCGCGGGGAGGGTACCCGGGGCCTGCGGGGCGGGACAACCCCGACCCGGCTCGTTTTCCGGGCCCGCACCGGGTATCACAACCGTACCCGCATCCCCGGAGGCTCCCATGCCCGGCCCGCACGTCGAGCACGTCGAGATGACCGGCCACATCGTCGACTCGCTGCTCCTGCCGAAGGTGCTGGACGCCATCCTGTCCCGCGGCGGCCGGTACCACGTCCAGGCGTTCCGCCTCGGGGAGCGACAGGACGACACCAGCTACGTCCGGATCGAGGTCCGGGCCGACACCGCCGCCCAGCTCGACGCCGTCCTCGCCGAGGTCCACCCGCACGGGGCCGTCCCCGTCCACCCGACCGACTGCGAGACCGCCGCCGCCGACCTGGACGGGGCGTTCCCGGACGGGTTCTACTGCTCGACCAACTTCCGCACCCAGGTCCGGCTGAACGGCGAGTGGGTCGAGGTCGAGGACCAGGAGATGGACTGCGGGGTGCTGGTCGACCCGGCCGGGGCCGCCCGGTGCGTCCCGATGACCGCCGTCCGCACCGGCGACCGGATCCTGGTCGGCCGCCGCGGCACCCGCGTGTTCCCGCCGGAGGCCGAGGCCCGGCGGCACGAGCTGTTCGAGTTCATGGCCAGCCCGGTGTCGAGCGAGCGGCCGAAGGCGGTGAGCGTCCGGGAGGTGGCGGCCGCGATCCGGAAGACCCGGGCGGCCGGGGACAAGGTGCTGGCGGTGCTCGGGCCGGCGGTCGTCCACACCGGCGGGGCCGAGATCGTCGCCCGGATGATCCGGAACGGGTTCGTGAACGTCCTGTTCGCCGGCAACGCCCTGGCCACCCACGACATGGAACAAGCCTTCTACGGCACCAGCCTCGGGGTGTCCCTCGACCAGGGGCTGCCGACCGCCGAGGGGCACGAGCACCACCTGCGGACGATCAACTCCATCCGCCGGCTCGGCGGCATCCGCCAGGCGGTCGCGGCCGGCCGGCTGAAGACCGGGATCATGTACGAGTGCGTCACCCGGGACGTGCCGTTCGTGCTCGCCGGGAGCATCCGGGACGACGGCCCGCTGCCGGAGGTGGTGACCGACGCCCTGGCCGCCCAGGACGCGATGCGGCGGCTGATCCCCGGGGTCGGGTTCTGCCTAATGGTGGCGACGACGCTCCACTCGGTGGCGGTCGGGAACCTGCTGCCGGCGTGGGTGAAGGTGGCGTGCGTCGACATCAGCCCGGCGACGGTCACCAAGCTGATGGACCGCGGCAGCACCCAGACGGTCGGGATCGTGTCCGACGCCGAGCCGTTCCTGCGGGCGCTGGCCGCCGAACTCGACCGTCCGGCCGGGT
>PNKH01000030.1 GCA_013822345.1 Isosphaera sp. | reverse complement strand
GCTGGGAGGTTCACGTGGAAAGCGATCGGAACGTCAACCGGCGTTGGATTCTACGGGCGAAGCCGTAGAAGGCTTGCGAGCTACCAGCTCAGGAGTCGAGCGATGTCGAAGGGCGTGATTCTGTTCTTGGCTGCGGCCACCCCAATCGGGGTTGCGGCGTTCAGTGTTGCAACCTCCTTCTGGGTCTCGAACGAGCGCCGTGTCGCAGCCTCCACTGATGATTCCGTTCCGGATTTCGTTGCCCCAAAAGTCTTACCCCAACTCAACGCGGGGCGGTTTTACGTCGGGCCGGTCAAGGCTCTAGGCCGGGACTGGGTGGATCTCGGCCCGGGATGGGAAGGCTCGCAGTCTGATAAGCGACCGGTGCAGAAGGACGATACTACCACGCCCCTACGGCTCTCGGCCGCCGGACCCATCGTCGCCGGGGAGTTGAAGATCGTCAGCTATCGCTTGATCGACCTCAAAGTCGGAGACATCGTGCTGATCGACTCAGGCATCTGCCCAAAGGGGGAGTTGTACTGCATGGCCATCGACATCGTCCGCCGGCCGGGCGGGAAGATTCCACCCGTGCCGGGGCAGGCTCTCGAGCTACACCTACGGAACCAAGCGCAACAGGACTGGGAAGAGAAGGGCATCCCGATCCCGGCACGATACCTTGACCACGACGGGCGATGCCGGCTGACCAACCCGCCGTACCCGCCGGTCGCCCCGCAGCCCCGGCCCGCCAAGCCGTAACTCCCGGCGTCTCATTTCTTACCCCCGTTCGGGCGTCCGATTGGCCCGGCGGGGAAACACGCACTATACTCGGTTCAGCGTCCACCTCAGCCGCCGCCACGGGGCGGCGGACCCTCGGCCCCGCCACGCAGCGAGCGGCCCGATGACCACCACCCACGACCTGGCCGAGCTCGCCCACACCCTGTTCGAGGAGAGCGGGGACGCCCTGTTCCTCATGGACCCGGAGTCCGACCGCCTCCTCGACCTCAACCCGGTCGCCCTCCGCCTCACCGGGTTCTCCCGGGCCGAGGCCCTCCGCCTCCCCGCCACCCAGCTGTTCCGGTTCGAGTCCGCCGGCGGGATGCAGCGGCTCCGCGGGGCGTTCCACAAGACCATGGTGTTCCACGGCCAGGACGGGTTCCTCCTCCGCACCAAGGCCGACGCCTGGGTCCCGGTCAACCTCACCGTCTCCCGCCTCCACACCGCCGCCGCCACCCTCGGGCTGATCGTCGCCCGGGACGACCGGGAGCGGCGGCAGGCCCTCACCCAGGCCCGGCGGGTCGAGGCCGAGCTCCGCCAGGTCCTGTCGCGGTCCCCGGCCGCCCTGTGGAGCGCCGAGCGGGCCCCCGGCCCGGACGTCACCGCCGGGTGGCAGTTCCGGTACGTCTCCCCGCTGCTGGCCCGCCTCGCCGGCCGACCGGCCGACCACTTCGACCACCCGTTCCGGTGGGCCGAGGCGGTCCACCCGGCCGACCGCGAGGGGTACCGGCTGGGCTTGCGCCGGCTCCTCACCGGGGCCGACGCGGACGCGGCCGCCGAGTACCGGGTGCTGGCGGCCGGCGGGGCGGTGCGGTGGGTCCGGGACCGGCTCCAGGTGGTCCGGGACCCGTCCGGCCGGCCGGTCCGGCTGGACGGGTGCCTGGTCGACGTGACCGACCAGCGGGAGGCGGAGGACGCCCTGCGGCACAGCGAGGAGCGGTTCCGGGCGCTGGTCGAGAAGAGCCGGGACGGGATCTTCCTGCTGGACGAGAACGCGGTGGTCCGGTACGCCTCCCCGGCGGTCCGGTCGATCCTCGGGTACGAGCCGGGGGCGTTCGCCGGGCGGGACGTGTTCGAGGTGGTCCGCCCGGCGGACGCGGGCGGGGTGCGGGCGGTGCTGGCCGGGGCCCTGGCCCGGCCGGGGGAGGACGTGCCGCTCACCTTCCGGGCGGCGGCCGCGGACGGGGCGGCCCGGGTGATCGAGGCGACCGGGTGCAACCGGCTGGACGACCCGAGCGTCCGGGCGGTGGTGGTGAACTACCGGGACGTGACCGACCGGGAGCGGGCGGCCCGGGACCTGGCCCGCCAGCACGCCCTGCTGGAGGGGCTGTTCGCGTCCGTCCCGGACGTGGTCTGCTACAAGGACCGGGACCTGCGGTTCCTGGGCGGGAACCCGGCGTTCGAGCGGCTGGCCGGGCGGCCGGTGGCCGAGCTGGTCGGGCGGCGGTCGGAGGAGGTGTTCACCGCCCCGTGGGCCGACCGGCTCCGGGCCAACCAGGCGGCGGTGCTGGCGACCGGGCGGACGGTCCGGGCGAAGGAGTGGGTGACCTACCCGGACGGGCGGGAGGTGCTGCTGGACGTGGCGGTCGCCCCGCTGCGGGGGGAGGACGGGGGGCCGGCCGGGCTGATCGTCACCGGGCGGGACGTGACCGACCAGAACCGGCTGGAGGAGCAGCTCCGGCAGTCGCAGAAGATGGAGGCGGTCGGGCGGCTGGCCGGCGGCATCGCCCACGACTTCAACAACCTGCTGACGGTGATCCTCGGGAACCTGGAGCTGGTCCGGACCGGGGCGGCCGGGGGCGAGGCGGACGACCTGTTGGCGGCGACCGAGCGGGCCGCCCGGCAGGCGGCGGAGCTGACCCGGCAGATGCTCGGGTTCGCCCGCCGGCAGCCGCTCCGGACGGTGTCCCTGGACCTGAACGCGGTCGCCCAGGAGGCGGTCGGGCTGCTCCGCCGGACGATCGACCCGCGGGTGGTGATCCGGGTCGAGTCGACCCCGGACCTCCGCCCGGCGGCGGCCGACCCGGTCCAGGTCCAGCAGGTGCTGATGAACCTGTGCCTGAACGCCCGGGACGCGATGCCCGGGGGCGGGACCCTGACGGTCGAGACGGCCAACGCCCCGGACGCCCGGCCGCCGGAGGGCGGCGCCCCGTCGGCCGACGGGTACGTCCGGGTGAGCGTGTCGGACACCGGGGTGGGGATGACGGAGGAGGTGCGGGCGAAGGTGTTCGAGCCGTTCTTCACCACCAAGGACGTGGGCCAGGGGACCGGGCTGGGCCTGGCGGTGGTGTACGGGGTGGCCCGGGCCCACGGCGGGTGGGTCGAGTGCGCCAGTTCCCCCGGGGCCGGGAGCCGGTTCGACGTGTACCTGCCGCGGGGCGTGACCTCGGACGAGCTGGCCGCCCGGACCCCCGACCCGGCCCCGGCCCGCGGCCGCGGGGAGGCGGTGGTGGTGGCCGACGACGAGCCGCTGGTCCGCGGGCTGGCCCGCAGCGCGCTGGAGCGGCAGGGGTACCGGGTGCTGCTGGCGGCGGACGGGGCGGAGGCGGTGGAGGTGTTCCGGCGGGAGGCGGCCGGGGTGGCGCTGGTGGTGCTGGACGCGAGCATGCCGCACATGTCCGGGCGGGAGGCGTTCGCCGCGATCCGGGCGGTCCGCCCCGGGGTGCCGGTGCTGTTCGCCAGCGGCCACCCGGTGGCGGACGTGGCCCCCGACCCCGGGACCGGGTTCCTGCACAAGCCGTACACCCCGAGCACGCTGGCCGCCGCCGTCCGCGACATCCTCGACGCCACCCCGCCGCCGCGCGGGTGACACCGGGTGGCCCAGGACCGCGGCCGTCCCGGCCGCTCCACCGACCCCGCGCCGGTGCGCGTGCGGGTCATCCGACCAAGCCGCCGCGCCGCACGGGCGGAGCGGCCGGGACGGCCGCGGCCCTGGGCGCTACCGCCCGCCGCCGGTGATCTCGACCGACTTGTCCGTCTGCACCGGCCGGTCGCCGAGGGCGTCGGCGGTCAGCCGCAGCCGGAACCACGCCTGGGCCGGCCGCTTCGCCTCGTAGCTGACCGTGTACACCACCTCCCCGTCGGCCGCCACCGTCTCGGCCGGGAACGTCACCGTGTTCCCGGCCGCCGGGGCGGTCGGGGTGGTCTGGACCAGGGCCACCGCGTCCGGCAGCTCGACCTCCACCCGGACGTTCCGGGCCGCCTCCCCGCCGGTGTTCGTCACCCGCACGGTGAACGTCCCGCGCCGCCCGACGGCCAGGGTGACCGGGTTCGGGACCGTCTCCCAGTCCAGCGCCGCCGCCACCTGGAACACGGTCGCCAGTTGGGCCGTGTCCCGCTGCCCGCGGGCGTCGGCCGCCGACGCCGTCACCTCCCGCCGACCGGACGTCGTCGCCTTCGTCGCGAACCGGAACGTCCGGGCGTCGCCCGGCTCCAGCCGCGGGATGACCCACACGACCGCGTCCCGGGCGAGCTGCCCGCCCTCGGTCCGCATGGTCGGCCGGCACCCGGCCGGGAGGGTGCCGGTGACCCGGACGTTGGTGCTCGGCAGGGTGCCGGTGTTCCGCACCTCGATCTCGTACCGGGCCGCCTCCCCGGGGGCGACCGGGGCGTTCCCGGGCGGGCCGGTCAGCTTCACCGCCAGGCCGGCGACCAGCACCTTCGTCCGCGACTCGGCCTTCTCGGCCACCCGCCCCTTCCCGTCCGTCAGGTTGGTCAGGGCGAGCACCTCCTTCTCGGCCCGCGGGGTGACCCGGTACTCGATCACCTTCCGCTCCCCGGGCAGGAGCCGCGGCACCTCCCACGCCCACTGCTGCCCGCCGGCCGCCGGCCCGTCCCGGGCGTCGGTCCGCTTCGCCCCCGGGGTGACCGCCTGGGCCTCGGCCGACGCCGGCAGGTTCTCCACCACCCGGACGCCCTCGACCGGCACCCGCCCGGTGTTGTCGACGGCGACGCGGACGGTGAACGGCTCGTCCCGCACCGCCTCCGCCGGGGCGACCTTGGTCACCTTCACCGCCGGCTTGTTCACCCGGGTGGTGACCGCCTGCCCGTGCTCGAACCCGACGTAGGCCAAGTTCTTCACCTCGGCCGCCTTCGGGTCCGGGCGGAGGGTGAGCTCGATCGCCTTCGACTTCCCCGCCGGGAGGGTGCCGAACTTCCACACCAGTTGCTTGTCGGTCGAGGCGGCCTGGTCCCAGCCCGGTTCGGCCTTGACCGCCTTCGCCCCGTCGGGGAGCGGGTTGCGGACGGTGACCGCGTGGGCGTCGGCGGCGGACGTGTTCCGGACGGTGATGACGTACTTCAGGTCGTCGCCGGGCGGGGCGTCGGCCGGGACCCGGACCTGGATGCGGACGGCCGGGTGCGGCGGGTCCGGGACGGTGCCCGCGGTCGGGACGGCGGCCGGCCCGGCGGGGGTGGTGAGTTGGGCGGGGACGACGGCCGGGTCGACCGGCGCAGGGGGCTCGACGACCGGCTCGCGCTCGGGCAACTGCGGGAGGAGGTTGGGCGGCGGGTCGGCGCCGAGGCGGGCGACCGCCGCCAGGCTGACGACCGCGACCAGGACCGCCCCGCCGCCGCACCGGACGCACCCGCGCATGCCCGCCTCCGCCGCCGGAACCTGCCGGGACTGCCGGCCCGCCGCGGGGGCATAGCGTGCCGGGCGAACCTGGACAAGGTCGGGTCGGTCCGCATTCCCACGCCCCGGGGCGCCGGGTAGACTGGTACGGTGTGCCACAGGAGGACTGCCATGCCCGCCGTTGGTGTTCGGGACGACGCCCGACGGCTCGTCGACCAGTTGCCCGACGACGCGACCTGGGACGATCTGCTGTACCAGATCTACGTCCGCCAGTCGATCGAGGCCGGGTTGCGGGACTGCGACGCCGGGCGGCTGGTGCCGGTGGACGAGGTCCGCCGCCGGCTGGGGCTATCGAAGTGAGCGTCGCGTGGGCCGAGACGGCGGCCGACCAGCTCCGGGCGGTCCGCGACTACCTGTCCCGGAGCAGCCCGGCGTATGCCCAGGCGCTCGTGAATCGGATCATCGCCCGGACGGAAGCCCTGGACGGCCAGCCGCGGTTCGGGGCTGAGGTCCCCGAGTACGGCGACGAGTCGATCCGCGAGGTGTTCGAGCACCCGTACCGGATCATCTACCGCGTTACCGGCGACGACGTGCAGGTGGTGGCCGTGATCCATTCGGCGCGCCGCCTCCCGCCGGACCCGCCCGTGTGACTGTAGCTCCGGGTCAGTGGTGCCCGCGGGGGATGACCCGGTATTGCGGGGCGAACGCGGCCACCGTCTGCTCGGGGGTGTGGTTGAACACCACCCGCCCGGTCGTCCCCCAGGTCCCGCGGGCGAAGGTGAACACCGCCGTCGCCGGCCGCGGCTCCCGGGCGGCCGGGTTGTCCGCCAGGTCCGACCCCTCGGTCGGCTCGAACCGGACCACCACCGGAACCAGGGCGACGATCCCGCCGGCGGCGTTGTCCCGGACCAGCAGGGCGTCCCCGCCGAAGGCGCACGACACCCACCGCAGCCCGCGCGGCAGCCCGGTCGCGCCGGCCGCCTTCAGGAACGCCTCCTCGTACCGCTCGTGCTGCAGGCGGAACAGCTCCCGGGCCCGCTCGGCCTGCACCGCCCGGGCGAGGTGCCACCCCCACCGGCCGGCGACGACCAGCACGGCCGCGGCCGCCGCCCCGCCCGCCACCCACCACGGGTCCACGTCGAACATCGGTCACTTCCCCGCGAACACCCCGACCCCGGCCTCGCGCAGCATCGGGATGCCGCGGGCCGCCCGCCCCTCCTGCCCCGTCCCCTTCAGGTGCCGGTCGACCAGTGCCGCCACCGGCACCCCCGCCCGGACGTCCGCCCGGATCCGGTCGTACCCCGCCCGGACCGCGCTGCCGACCGCCATCCCGGTGCCGGTGTTCGGGACGAACGCGAGGCTCGCCGCGAAGCACATCAGCATCGGCACCGCCTCCCGCCCGGCCCGCACCCAGACGAGGTACGCGGCCCCCAGCAGCGGCCACGTCAGCAGCCCGTACCGGGACCACAGCCCCATCCCCGGTCCCATCGCCGCCCGCCCGTGCCCGACCGCCAGCACGAGCAGCACCACCCCGGCCGCGACCGCCGCCAAGCCGAATGCCGAAGTTCGGTCCCCGCCCGGACCCCCGACGAGGAGTCGCACCGTGGCCAGGCCGAGGACCACCTCGGCGGCGAACACGACCGCCCAGACCGGCGGCGCCCCGGGGGCGGCGGCCATCGCCAGCCCCTCGGCGGCGACCCGGGCGACCGCGACCGGGTCGGAGCTGGTCGGCGGGTGGTGCGGGGGGTGCTCGTAGCCGGTGAAGTATGGAACACAATACGCCGGAGGTAGGACCGCCAGACCGATGAGAACCGCCGCCCGCCCCCGCCGCCCCGCCCGCCACTCGGCCGCGGCCAAGTAAACGACCCACGCGCAGACCGGCGGGGCGACCGCCAGCCCGGCCCCGCCGGTCAGCACCAACAAGAGGTTGAGGGTGCCGGCCGCCACCCCCGACCGGAACGCGGTCTCGCGGGTCGCCCGCAGGGCTACCACCACCAACCCGGTGACGAGCACGGTGAACAGGGCGAAGCAGAGCTGGTAGCCCATGACGAAGTTCTCCCAGTGCCCGAGGTGGAGCAGGGAGACGGGGAAGAAGGCGTCCGGCCAGGCGGGTCGGCCGCGGAGCCGGGCGGCGAGGGCCATCAGCCCGAGGCTCAGAGCAGAGAGCATCCCGACCTGGAGGAGCATCCCGGCCCGGAAGTCGTGGGTGAGCTTGAACAGGGCGAGGTAGACAGCCCGCGGGAGGGGCAGCCGGTGCTCGTTGTGCTGGGCCCACAGCCACGGCCCGGCCGGCTCGCGGCCGAGCAGGGCGGGGACGAACTCCCACTCGTCGGCGTACGGGGCGTTCGACCCGAACGCGACGACGAACCCGACCGCCCCGGCGGTCAGGGCGGCCCAGGCGGCGAGGAGGACGGCCCGGGCGAGTCTTGCCGGCCGGGGGGCCGGGGTGTAAGGTTGACTCATCGTACTCGGGTACCGGGGCGCGTCAGGAGAGAGTATATGGTGGAGCGGCGGATCGAACTCGACCGGCGGTACAGCCGGAAGAAGAAGATGACGAAGCTGAAGGCGAAGCTGGAGACGGCGACCGGGGCCGACCGGGACAAGGTGCTGTACAAGATCCGCCGGCTGAGCCCGTTCTGGACGGAGCCTCCGAAAGAAGAGGGCAAGTGACGTGAGCGGGCGAGCGGCCGGGTTTACCCCGGCCGTCTTCGTTTACCCGCGCAGTTTCGCCAGGTCTTGCCAGAACCCCGGGTACGTCTTCGCCACGCAACCGGGGTTCCGGATCACGACGCCCGGCACCTTGAGCCCCACGAGTGCCAGGCTCATCGCCATCCGGTGGTCGTCGTAGGTGTCCACGGGGCAGCCGGTCAGCGGCCGCGGGGTGATGGTCAGCCCGTCGGCCCGCTCCTCGACCCCCGCCCCGAGCTTCCGCAGTTCGGTCGCCAGCGCGGCGATCCGGTCCGTCTCCTTGTGGCGGATGTGGGCGACGTTCCGGATGGTGGTCGGGCCGTCCGCGAAGCAAGCCACCGCGGTGAGTGTCATCACGGTGTCACTGATGTCGTTCATGTCGGCGTCGGTGCCGCGGAGCGGCCCGCCGTGGACGGTGATCCCGGCGTCGCACTCCTCGACCCGGCAGCCCATCCCGGCGAGCACGTCGACGAACCGCACGTCGCCCTGGAGCGAACTGCGGGTCAGCCCGGAGACGGTGACCCGCCCGCCGGTGACGGCCGCCGCGGCCCAGAAGTACGACGCGGCGGAGGCGTCGGGTTCGATGTTGTAGGAGGTGCTTGCGAAGCGACGGCCCTGATTAGGGGGGAACCGGTAGCGGTGGCCCGGGCCGACCTCGACGTCGTAACCGAATGCGTCAATCATCGCCAGCGTCATCGCGACGTAGGGCTCGGACACGAGCGGGCCTTCGACCTCGATCACGGTTTCGGACGAGGTGAACGGCCCGACCATGAGTAAGCCGCTCAAGAACTGGCTGCTCCGGTCGCCCCGGATGCGGGCCGTTCCGCCCATCCGCCCGGTCCCCTCGACGATCACCGGCGGGCACCCGTTCCCGGCCTCGCTCCGCGCCACGACCCCGAGTTGCCGCATCCCGTCCAACAGTTCCTCGATCGGCCGCTCCCTCATCCGCGGCACGCCGTCCAGCCGGAACCGGCCGGTCAGCGTTCCGAGCATCGCGGTCAGAAACCGAATGGTGGTGCCCGAGTTGCCGACGAACAGGTCCGGCGGGGCGGGCGTCGTTCCCAACAGCTCGGGCCGGATCAACCGGATGGTGTCGGGCGAGTCCGGAAAGATGTTGACCTTGCACCCGAGGAGGCGGAGCGCCTCGATCATCACCGCGGTGTCTTCGCTCTGGAGCGCCCCGCTGAGGGCGCAGAAGTTGAGGCCGCCGAGTCCGGCCAGCACCAGCGCCCGGTTGGTTTCGCTCTTACTCCCGGGCACCGTCACCGTCGCGGACGGCGGGCTCGCCAGCGGGACGACTTCCAGTTCCGGCGGGTAGGTGAGGTCGGACATGGATTGATTGAGCCGCTTGCGGCGTAGCGCCCGCGGCTACGCCGCAAGCGGCGGGTACGTCACCCGCATCAGGAACAGCCCCTCCGGCGGGGCGGTCGGGCCGGCGAGCCGGCGGTCCATCGCCTTCAACACCTCGGCGACCTGCGTCTCCGGCCAGAACCCCCGGCCGACCTGCACCAGGCTGCCGGCGATCGCCCGCACCATGTTGTACAGGAAGCCGTTCGCCTCCACGTCGATCCAGAGGCACTCGCCGAACCGGTTCACCGACAGGTGCGTCACCGTCCGCACGCTGGTCAGCCGGTTCGGCCACTCCGTCTCGAAGCACCGGAAGTCGTGCCGCCCGACCAAACACTCCCCCGCCCGTGACATCGCCGCCGCGTCCAGCGGCTGCCGCACGAACCACGCGTACTTCCGCAGGAACGGGTCCTGCACCCGGCCGTCCTGGATCACGTACCGGTACGTCTTCCGCACGGCGTCCTTGTTCGCGCAGAAGCTCTGCGGGACCTCCACCAACTCGCGAACGCACACGTCGGCCGGCAGCTTCGCGTTCACCGCCCGGAGCAGCGTGTCGCACGGCAGCTTCGTCGCCGAGAACACGTTCGCCACCTGCCCGACCGCGTGGACGCCGGAGTCCGTCCGCCCGCTGCAGTTCAGCCGGACGCGCCCCTCATGGGTGATCTCGACGAACGCCTTCTCGAGCGTCTCCTGCACCGTCCGCCGGCCGGGCTGCGTCTGCCAGCCGAAGAAGTCCGTCCCGTCGTAGCGGACGGTGAGCTTGAAGTTCCGCATGGGTTTCGGCGAACCCGGAGCGTGAGCGACGGGGTAGCGACGCGCGCGGGGGTGTCACCTCACGCGGGGGTGACGTCACCCCCTCCCTGACGGTCGGGGTTCGCCCGGACTCACTTCACGATCCCGCGCTTCACCAACTCTTCGGCGCACTGGACGGCGTTCGTCGCGGCCCCCTTGCGGAGGTTGTCGCTCACCACCCACAGGCACAGGGCGTTCGGGTTCGACGGGTCCTGCCGCACCCGGCCGACGAACGTGCTGTCGCTCCCCTCGGCGTGGATCGGCTGCGGGAACTCGCCCTTCGCCTCGTCCATCAGGGTCACGCCCGGGGCCTTCGCCAGCGCCGCCCGCGCCGCCTCGACCGACACCGGGCGGTGGAACTCGACCGTGATCGCCTCCGAGTGGGCCACCCTCACCGGCACCCGGACGCACGTCGGGCAGACCCCGATCGTCGCGTCCCCGAGGATCTTCTTCGTCTCGTTGACGACCTTGTTCTCCTCCTCGGTGAACCCGTTCGGGTCGAGCGTCCAGTCGAGGGTGACGACGTTCCCGGCGAGCTGCGCCCGGTGGGCGGTCGGCGCCGGGACCGGGTTCCCCGCCGCCCACGCCGACATCTGGTTGGCGAAGTCGATCAGCCCCTTCGCCCCCTTCCCGGACGACGACTGGTACGTCGACACCACGATCCGCTTGATCCGGCCGAGGTCGTGCAGCGGCTTGACGGCCACGCACAGCGGGATGGCGACGCAGTTCGGGTTGGCGACGATCCCCTTCTTGATGTGGTGCAGCTGGTCGGCGTTCACCTCCGGCACCACCAGCGGGCAGTCCGGGTCCATCCGCCACGCGGACGAGTTGTCGACGACGATCGCGCCGGCCTTCGCCGCGATCGGCGAAAACTCCTTGCTCACGGAGCCGGGCGTGCTGCTCAGCACAATCTGGACGCCGGCGAACGCCTCCGGCCGGAGCGGCTCGACGGTGTACGTCCGGCCGGCGAACGTGACCGGTTTGCCGGCGCTCTTCTCCGAGGCGAGGAACTTGACCGACTTCAGCGGGAAGTGGCGCTCGGCGAGCACCGTCCGCATCAGGTCGCCCACGGCCCCGGTCGCGCCGACCACCGCCACGTTCACGGACACGGCACACCCCCACGGGTTGGAGAACGGCGGGCCGCGCCCGCCATCCATCAAGATACGGAGGGGGTGACACGGAGTCCGCCGCCGGGTTCGCGCGGCGTCAGGCGAGGACGCCCTTCACCACCTCGCCGTGGACGTTCGTGAGGCGGCGCTTGATGCCGTTGTGGTAGTACGTCAGCCGCTCGTGGTCGATGCCGAGCAGGTGCAGGACGGTGGCGTGGAAGTCGTGCCACGCGACCGGGTGCTCGGCCGCCTTCCACCCGACCTCGTCGGTCGCCCCGAACGCCAGGCCGGGCTTCAGGCCGGCCCCGGCGAGCCAGCACGAGAACCCGTACTTGTTGTGGTCCCGGCCGGTCCCGACCACGTCCCCGGCGCTCTGCGTGAACGGCGTCCGGCCGAACTCGGTGGTGAAGATCACGAGCGTGTCGGCGAGCATCCCGCGGGCCTTCAGGTCGGCGAGCAGGGCCGCGACCGGCCGGTCGATCCGGGCGGCCTCGGCCCCGTGGTTCTCGCGGACGTTCTCGTGCGCGTCCCAGCTCGTCCGCGGCGTCCCGGCGATCGGCCCGCCGCTGTACACCTGCACGAACCGCACCCCGCGCTCGAGCAGCCGCCGGGCCAGCAGGCACCGCCGCCCGCAGTCGGCCGTGACCGCTTCGTCCAGCCCGTACGCCGCCTTCGTCCGCGCCGCCTCCTTCGCCAAGTCCGCCACCGCCGGCACCGCCAGCTGCATCTTCGCCGCCAGCTCGTAACTCGTGATTCGCGCCGCGAGGTCCGCCTCCCCGCCGCGGCGCTCCAGGTGGAGGGCGTTCAGCTTGCCGAGGAACCGGCGCGAGTCGTTCTCCTCCGCGGCGCCGACCGGCTTCTCGGGGAACAGGTCGCGGACCGGCGACTCCCCGCCGCGGAACGTCACCCCCTGGTGCTGGGCCGGCAGGAACCCGCTCGACCAGTTCGACGCCGCCCCGTTCGGGTCGCCGCGGCCGTCCGGCAGCACCACGAACGCCGGCAGGTCGTCGGCCAGCGTGCCGAGGCCGTAGCTGAGCCACGACCCGAGCGCGGGGTACCCGTTGAACTGGAACCCGCTGTTCTGCACGAACAGCGCCGGGGTGTGGTTCGCGCTGTCGGCGGTCATCGACCGGATCACGGTCAGGTCGTCCGACACGGCGGCGAGGTGCGGGAACAGCTCCGACACCCACAGGCCGGACTTGCCGCGCTGCTTGAACTCCCAGTCGGGTTTCCGCAGCCGGCCGACCTGGCCGAAGAACACGTCCGGCTTGGTGTCGGTCTGGAGCGACTGCCCGTGCCGCCTGGCGAGTTCCGGCTTGTGGTCGAAGCTGTCGAGGTGGCTCATCCCGCCGACGAGCGAGACCTGGACCGCCCGCTTCGCCTTGGCGACCGGCCGCGGGGCTGCCGACACGACGCCGTCGCGCAGGAGGAGGTGGAGGGACGCGGTCGCGGCTAAACGGGGACTCACTCGACGGTGACGAACTCGTTGCTGTTGAACAGCGCCCGGGCGAGCGCCTTCAGCCCGTGGGCGGCGACCAGGTCCGCGGCGAGCTTCGCCTCCGCGGCCGTCGGGTCGCGGCCGTAAGCCAGCCGCCACGCACGCGCCACCTGATTCCCGACGCCGTCCGCCTCCTTCGCCACCCGCGCCGCGAGGGCGTCGGCGGCCCGCAGCGCGAACCCGTTGTTCCACAGCGCCAGCGCCTGGAGCGGGGTCGTCGTCACCGCCCGCCGCGGCGCCGCGGCCGCCGGGTCGGGGCAGTCGAAGGCGTCGAGCAGTCCTTGGTTCCCGCCGCGGGGCGTGAACCGGTAGACGCTGCGGCGGTGGAACTCCGGGCCGACGGGGTCGAACGGGTCGAAGTACGCGGTCCCGTTGAAGTTCCTCTCGCGGTAGTCGCTGAACCCCTTCCCGCCGACCTCCGGGTTCAGCAGCCCGCTCACCGCCAGCATCGCGTCGCGGACCGCCTCGCCCTCCAGCCGGTGCGGCCGGTACCGCCACAGTAGGCGGTTGTCGGCGTCGACCGCGAGGGCGTCCTTCCGCGGGGCGGACGCCTGCCGGTAGGTCGCCGACGTGACGACCAGCCGGTGCAGCGCCTTCAGGCTGAACTTGCGGTCAGCGAACTCGGCGGCGAGCCAGTCGAGCAGCTCCGGGTGGCTCGGCCGGCCGCCGTTGAACCCGAGGTCGCTCGGCGTCTCGACCAGCCCGGCGCCGAAGTGGTAGTGCCAGACGCGGTTCACCATCACCCGGGCGAACAGCGGGTTCTGCGGCGAGGCGACCCACCCGGCGAGCCTGCGGCGGCGGTCGGCGTCGGGGGCGTCCGGGGCGAGGCCGAAGTCGGCGGTGCCGCGGACCGCCGGCAGCCCGCCGGGGGCGACGGCCGCCCCGGGCTGGTCGATGTCGCCGCGGGCGAGGAACCGCGTCACCCCCGGCGCTTGCGGCACGTTGGCGTACGCCTTCCCCGACGCCCGCTGCCGCAAGCCGTCGAGCTCGGTCGTCAACTCGCCGCGCTGCTTCCGAAGGGCGGCGCGGGTCGCCCGCTCCCCCGGAGTGAGTTTCGCCTCGACCGCCGCGTCCGACACCACCGCCGGGCCGGCCGCGAACGCCGCCGCCACCTGCTCCGGTGACAACGCGGTGTCATACAACCTGGCCGCCGACACCGTCCCGGCGAGCATCTTGTTCCCGCCGGCCGGCTCGTGCCGGCACCCGAACACCACCACCGCCTTCCCGGCCGCGAACGCCGCCGGCCCTTTCGCCGCGTAGCCCTTGCCGTACGGCTTGCCGTTCCGGTACGCGGCCACCGTGCCGTCGGCCGCGAGCGTGACCGCGACGTGGACGAAGTCCTTCCCGGTCTCCTCGGGGCCGGCGAACGACCGGGTGCGGCGGAAGAACTCGCTCCCGGCCATCCACCGGCCGGCCTCCTGCTCGCCGTACACGACGGAGTCGAACTCGCTCCCGGTCGGCGTCTGCACCGTGATGACGCCCCCGCCGCGCTGGGCCAGGCCGTCGAGCCTCACCCACGCCTCGAGCGTCTTCGCCTTCAGGTCGAACGGCAGCGGCGGGGTGCGCACCAGCCCGGTCTTGCCGTCGAGGGTGGCGCCGTCCGGGGTGAACTTCGCCCCGCCGACCGGCTTGGCGTGCAGCTTCCCGACGAGATCGTCCCCGCCGAAGCGGAAGTCCCATGCGGCCACCGGCGACGGCGGCGCGACCCCGTTGCGGCCCTGCTCCGCGAGCACCGCCTTCCGGGCCGGCCCCTCGACCGCGTCCAACTCCCGCGCCACCTCGTCGAGCCGCTTCTGTAACCGCACCACCTCCGCCCCGCCCTTCGTGTCCGGCAGCGGCCGCTCGCCGAACCCGACCCCGGACAGCGCCGCGGCGAGCCGGTAGTAGTCGGTCTGCGAGACCGGGTCGAACTTGTGGTCGTGGCAGCGGGCGCAGTTCGCCGTCACCCCGAGGAACGTCTGCCCGACCGCCCCGACGATGTCCTCCAGCTCGTCCTGCCGGGCGACCGCCCGCATCCGGTCGTTGCCGAGGACCGTGTTGTGGACCCCGGTGACGAGGAACCCGGTCGCCTTCACCGCGTCGGGGTCGTCGGGACGGAGGACGTCGCCGGCGAGCTGCAGCCGGGCGAACTCGTCGTACGGGAGGTCGGCGTTCAGCGCCCGGATGACCCAGTCGCGGTAGTGCCAGGCGGTCGGGCGGGGTGCGTTCCGCTCGAACCCGTCGGTCTCCCCGTACCGGACGACGTCGAGCCAGTGGCGGGCCCACCGCTCGCCGTAGTGCGGCGACGCCAGCAGCCGGTCGACCACCTTCTCGTAGGCGTCGGCGGCACGGTCGTTGACGAACGCCTCGACTTCCTCCGGCGCCGGCGGGAGGCCGGTCAGGTCGAACGTGACGCGGCGGACGAGCGCCCGGCGGTCGGCCGGCGGCGACGGTGACAACCCCTTGTCACTCAACCTGGCGAGGACGAACGCGTCGACCGGGTGGCGGCCGGGCGGCGGAGTCGGCCGCTTCACCGGCTGCAGGCTCCACCAGTCGTACCCGGCCCGCGCCGCCGTGGTGAAGCGGAACGGGTCGATCGGGTCGGTGCCCCACTTCGCCCCGCCGTCCACCCACGCCTTCAGCACCTTCGCCTCGGCCGCCGGCAGCGGCTTCTTCGGCGGCATCTCCCCGGCCTCGACCCGCCGCCACACCTCGGCCGGGTCGACGCCGGCCTTGCGGGACAGGTCGAGGTCGCCCTTCGGCTTCGGCCCGGAGTGGCAGTCGAGGCAGCGGGCGGCCAGCACCGGCGCGACCTCGCGGTCGAAGTCCGGCGGAGCCGCCGACAGCGGCTCGGCGAGCGCGACGAGGACGAGCGCGGCGGGGAGGCGGGGCATGGCGCGTCCGGGGCGTCAGTCCTGGACCGCGGCCGTCCCGGCCGCTCGAACGGCAGCGGCCGGGACGGCCGCGGTCCAGGGGGATGCTACCGGCGCATTGTCCACACTTACCGCCGCGGTTCAACACCCGGGCCGTCCGGGGCGCTCGTCCACCGGGCCGGCGGGTCCCACGCCGGGGACAGGTGCAGGTGCCGGTTCAGGTACGGGTTCGGCGACGCGTCCATGTAGATGTCGCGCGGGTACGTCGCCGACGGCCGCGCCGTCCGCGGGTCGACCAACCCGGCGTACGCCAGCGCTTCCATCACCAGTTCGCTGCAGAAGTAGCTGTTCCGGTCGAGACCCTGAGGTTTTCCGACGAACGCGGTGCGGACCGGGCCGCGGGTGCGGAACACGGTCAGCTGCCCGGCCAGCCGGCCGAGCGCGAACCGCCGGCCGTCGGCCGCGAGCGCGAACTCGGTCAGCCGGCACGACTCCTCGGCCGTGAGCGGGACGGCCCGCCGCCGCACCCACACCCGCCCCTCCGCCTCGTAGGTCAGCATGTGGGCGAGCGGGTCCAGCACCCGGCACTTGAGCGTGTCGTGCGGGCCGCCCTCCAGGATGCCGAGCGACCCGTCGGGGAACGCGAACACCACCATCGAGTGCGTCGGGTGGCTCGTCCCGGCCAGGTTGTGCATCGCCGTCCAGAACACCGACCCGTCCGTTGACAGCACGATGTCACCGGGTTGCGGCCGGTACTCCCGGGTCGGGCCGCGGAGACAGAAGTCCAGCTCGTACGTCGGCTGCCAGAGGTACGACCCGGCCGGCGCCGGCTTGCCGAACCCGGGCCGGGCCAGGTCCTCCTCCTTAGCCCGGAGCCGGGCGAGTGGCCGCAGCACCGACGGTAGCCGCCTCTCGGCCACCACCGGCCCCGCGGCCGGTTCGGCGCCGGCGGTCAGGGCGAGCAACACCAGCGGGGTCATGCCGGGGAACTCCGGGGGCGTGGGGTCGCGCTTCCGGACGATCGGCCGCCGACCGCCCGGGCGCTCGGCCGAACGTGCCGGTTATTCCGCCCGGATTCTTCCCCGGCCGTCACGGTCGGGACTGGCAATCCGGCCGGCCCACGCCGTACAATCTCCTCAGCTTTCCCATCCTGATGGTCCCCTCTCCCGTGGTGCCAACCATGCGTACCCGGCTCGTCCTGTGCGCGACCGCAGCCGCCGCGCTCGTCGCCCTGTCGTCCCCCGGCCGGTCCCAGGACCTGCCGAAGGGCTTCCCGTTCCCGAAGGGGGCCACCACCCCCAAGGCCGGGGAGCTGAAGAAGTACGACGACGTGATCACCAAGGACTTCAAGACCCAGCCGGGGGTGTTCGCGGTCCACCGGCACGAGGACAGGGTGTACTTCGAGATCCCGCAGGACAAGCTCGGTCGGCTGTTCCTGTGGCAGGCGGAGGTGGCCAAGGGGCCTGGCGGGAGCAGCTGGGGCGGGGCGTCGCTCGGCGACGCCGTCCTCCGGTTCGAGCGGCGCGGGAACAAGATCTACCTGTGGAAGGTCGGGTTCGGAAAGCGGTCCGACGGGAAGGCCATCCAGGCGGCGGTCGACGCCTCGGCCACCGACGCCATCATCGGCACGTTCGCGGTCGAGTGCGAGGGGAAGGACCGGGCGGCGGTGGTGAACGTCTCCGACGCGGTCGTCGGCGGCTACCCGGACCTGCCGATCACCCGGGCGGCCGGCGGGGCCGGGGCGAGCGTCGACGTGTCCCGGTCGTACGTGATGGACGTGAAGGCGTTCCCGGCGAACGTCGAGTCCCGGGCGACGGTCACCTTCCGGAGCAGCGGCGGGGGCGGGCTGAACATCCCGGGCCTGCCCCCCGGGCTGAACCCCGGCGGCAGCTCCCGGAGCGTCACCGCCCTGGTTCACCAGAGCCTGGCGATCCTGCCGGAGGCCCCGATGACCGGGCGGTTCTTCGACCCGCGCGTCGGGTACTTCACCGAGGGGTTCACCGACTTCGCCGACCCGCGCGGGTGGGCCCGGAACCGGGAGTACATCACCCGCTACCGGCTGGAGAAGAAGACCCCGGGGGACGGGGTGAGCGAGCCGGTCAAGCCGATCACCTTCTACCTGTCGAACGAGATCCCGGAGAAGTGGCGGGCGTACCTGAAGAAGGGGGTCGAGGACTGGCAGCCGGCGTTCGAGAAGGCCGGGTTCAAGAACGCGATCGTGTGCAAGGACGCCCCGAGCCGGGCCGAGGACCCGAACTGGGACCCGGAGGACGCCCGGTACAGCGTGATCCGGTGGGTGGCCGAGCCGGTCGCCAACGCGATGGGGCCGCACGTCCACGACCCGCGGTCGGGCGAGATCATCTCCGCCCACATCATCTTCTGGCACGACGTGGTGAAGCTCGCCCAGCTGTGGTACTTCGTCCAGTGCTCGGCGGTCGACGAGCGGGCCCGGAAGCTGCCGTTCCCCGACGAGCTGACCGGCGAGCTGTTGCGGTACATCGCCGCCCACGAGGTCGGGCACACCCTCGGGCTGCGGCACAACCACCGGGCCAGCCAGGCGTTCTCGGTCAGCCAGCTGCGGGACCCGAAGTTCGCCGCCGAGAACGGCAGCGTCGGGTCGATCATGTCGTACGGGCGGTACAACTACGTCGCCCAGCCGGAGGACAAGATCGAGACGAAGCACCTGATCCCGAAGCTCGCCCCGTACGACTTCTTCGCGATCGAGTGGGGGTACAAGGCGATCCCCGGGATGAAGACGGCCGAGGACGAGCGGAAGACGCTGGACGAGTGGGCGGCCAAGCAGATCGAGAACCCGTTCCTCCGGTTCGGCGGGGAGGACGCCCCGTCCCGGGTCGACCCGACGGTGCTGACCGAGAACATCGGCAGCGACCCGGTCCAGGCGACCGCCCTGGGGCTGAAGAACCTGGACCGGGTGATGGGCCACCTGGTGTCGGCGACGACCGCCAAGGGCGAGGACTTCAGCCTCCTGGAGGAGGCGTACCAGGAGGTGGTCGGGCACCGGTCGCGGTGGTTCTCCGCGGTGGCCAAGCAGGTCGGCGGGGTGGTCGAGAACCGGACCCTCGGCGGCCGCGGGACGGAGACGTTCGTCCGGGTCCCGAAGGACAAGCAGAAGGCGGCGGTGAAGTTCCTGCTGGAGAACGCGTTCACCACCCCGGCGAAGCTGCTCGACCCGGCGGTGGTGAACCTGTTCAAGTTCTCCGGGGCGGCGTCGGCCGTCACCGGCCAGCAGCGGTCGCTCCTCTCGTCGCTGCTCGGGCCGGCGAAGATGGGGCAGCTGTTCGACGCCGAGGTGCTGCTCGGGGACAAGGCGTATACCCCGGCGGAGCTGGTCGACGACCTGCAGGCCGGGATCTTCTCGGAGCTGAAGGCCGGGGACCCGAAGGTCGACCCGGTGCGGCGGCAGCTCCAGCGGAGCTACGTCGACATCCTGAAGCAGGAGTTCACCCCGCCGGCGTCGGCCTCGCCGGGCGGCGGGCCGGGGCTGCCGCGGGGTCTGCCGATCCTCGGCGACATCGGCCCGCGCGGGGGCGAGCTGCGGGCGGTCGCCCGGGTCGCGCTCGGGAAGCTGGAGAAGGACGTGCGGGAGGCGAAGGGGAAGGCGAAGGACCCCGCCACCGCCGCGCACCTCGGCGACCTGGAGGCCGAGATCAAGGCGATCCTGAGCGACGACAAGAAGTGACTCGCCGCGCACCTCCCGCGTAGCCGCGACGCGGAGTCCTCGGAGCGGAGCGCGGGCGACACCCCCGCGCTCCGCTCCGAGGACTCCGCGTCGCGGCTACGCGGTTTTCACACCGGAGTCCGCCATGAGTCGCGCCGCCGTCCTGGTTCTGCTCCTCGCCGCCGCCCCGGCCCGGGCCGCGGACCCGCCGGTCGAGGTCGAGGTCGACCTGTCCGGCGTCGCCCGGCGAAAGGTCCGCGCGACGCTGACCGTCCCGGCGACGCCCGGCCCGCTCACCCTCCACTACCCGAAATGGATCCCCGGGACGCACGGCCCGATCGGCCCGGTCAGCGAGCAGGCCGGGTTCCGCGTCGCCGCCGGCGGCAGCCCGCTCACCTGGCGGCGCGACGACATCGACACCCACGCCTACCACGTCACCGTCCCGGAGGGTGCGAAGGGCGTCGAGGTGACGTTCGACCTCCTGCTGCAGCCGCCCGGCACCGGGAGTTGGCTCGGCGCCACCCTGACCGCCGCCAGCCCGAAGCTGGCGATCCTGAACTGGAACGAGGTGCTCGTCTACCCGGGCGGCAAGGGCGTCCTCGCCCGGCCGTTCCGGGCGACCGTCAAGCTCCCGGCCGGGTGGAAGCACGGCACCGCCCTGACCGCCGAGAAGGCCGACGGCGACCGCGTGACGTTCACCGCGGTCCCGCTGGAGGAGTTGATCGACTCCCCGCTGCTCGCCGGCGAGCACCTGAAGGAAGTCCCGATCGGACCGAAGCACCGCGTCGTCCTGGCGTACGACGACCCGGCCAAGCTGGACATCCCGGCCGACACCAAGGCGGCGTGGGAGCGGCTCGTGACCGAGGCCGGGCTGCTGTTCGGCACCCGCCACTACCGGTCGTACACCTTCCTGCTCTCGCTGAGCGACCAGGTGCCGAACTTCGGGCTCGAGCACCACGAGTCGAGCGACAACCGGCTCCCCGAGAACGGGCTGACCGACGCGACCGTCAAGCTCGGGTGGGCCGGGCTGCTGCCGCACGAGTTCGCCCACTCGTGGAACGGCAAGTTCCGCCGCCCGGCCGACATGGTCGTCCCGGACTACGGCCAGGCCCAGAAGACGCGGCTGCTGTGGGTGTACGAGGGGCTGACGAACTACCTCGGCGAGGTGCTGGCCGCCCGGTCCGGGCTCCTCACCGCGGACCAGGCCCGGGACGTGATCGGGGTCGCGGCCGATCGGATGACCCAGTCCCGCGGCCGGGCGTGGCGGCCGCTCGACGACACCGCCGCGGCGAACTTCGTGCTGCTCCCCGCCCCGCCGGGGTGGACCTCGTACCGCCGGTCGCTCGACTACTACGACGAGGGGACGCTCCTCTGGCTGGAGGCCGATGTCCTGATCCGGAAGAAGACGGACGGGAAGAAGTCGCTCGACGACTTCTGCCGGGTGTTCTACGGTGGTGACGGCGGGAAGCCGCGCGTCTCGGGGTACACGCTCGACGACCTGGTCGCCGCCCTGAACGGCGTCGCCGCCCACGACTGGAAGGGGCACTTCGCCCGCCGAGTGTCGGTCCCGACCGAAACCCCGCCGCTCGACGGCATCACCGAGGGCGGGTGGAAGCTGACGTACGGGGACAAGCCGACGCCGGTGTTCGAGGCGCAGGAGAGTTACGCCAAGGGGCTGAACCTGGCCCCGTCGGTCGGGCTGCTGCTCGGGGCCGACGGCAAGGTGACGGACGTGGTCCCCGACGGCCCGGCGGCGAAGGCGGGGCTGGCCCCGGGGATGAAGGTGGTCGCGGTCAACGGGCGGAAGTACTCGGACGCCGGGGTGAAGGCCGCGGTCGCCGCGACGAAGACCGGCGGGAAGCTGGAGCTGCTGACCGAGACGGGCGAGTTCTACAAGACGCACGCGGTCGGGTACGCCGGCGGGGCGCGGTACCCGAGGCTGGAGCGCGGCGACGGCCCGGACCGCCTGGCCGACATCCTCAAGCCGCTCGCCCCGCCCGCCGCGGGGGGCGGGAAATAACCGGCCGCGTCTTTCCTGGACCGCGGCCGTCCCGGCCGCCCCACCGACCCGGCGCGGGGACGCCACCGGTCCGCCGGTGAGCGGACGGCTGGGGGTCGGTGGGGCGGCCGGGACGGCCGCGGTCCAGGAACCAAGCCCGCCAACCCCGCCAGGCGCCATGCGCGACCCGACCGGCCCGTACACCCTCCCGGCGCCGAACGGGCCGCCGAACACGCCCTTCCCCGGGGAGCGGTTCCCGCCCGGGTCGCTGCTGGCCGGCCGGTACCGCGTCGTGTCGGCGCTCGGCAAGGGCGGGATGGGCGAGGTGTTCCGGGCCGACGACCTCTCCCTCGGCCAGCCGGTCGCGCTCAAGTTCCTCCCCCCGCACCTGGCCGCCGACCCCGCCCGGCTCGCCGACTTCCGCCGGGAGGTGGCCGCCGCCCGCCGCGTCTCCCACCCGCACGTCTGCCGCGTCCACGACCTCGCCGAGCACGCCGGCCAGCCGTTCCTGACGATGGAGTTCGTCGACGGGGAGGACCTGTCGTCGCTCCTCCGGCGGGTCGGCCGGGTGCCCGGGGAGAAGGGCATCGAGATCGCCCGCCAACTGACCGGGGCGCTCGCCGCGGTCCACGACCAGGGGCTACTGCACCGCGACCTGAAGCCGGCGAACGTCATGCTCGACGGCCGCGGGCGGGTCCGGCTGACCGACTTCGGGCTCGCCGCCACCGCCGACGCGGTCGGGGACGTGCGGTCCGGGACCCCGCTGTACATGGCCCCGGAGCAGGCGGCCGGCAAGGAGGTGACGGCCCGGTCCGACCTGTTCGCCCTCGGGCTGGTGCTGTACGAGCTGTTCACCGGGAAGCGGGCGTTCCCGGACGCCCGCCGCGACTCCGCCCCGTCGAACCCGTCCGAGCTGGTCCCGGAACTCGACCCGGCGGTCGGGAAGGTGATCGTCCGCTGCCTGGAGACCGACCCGGCCGACCGCCCGGCGTCGGCCGCCGAGGTGCTGGCCGCCCTGCCCGGCGGCGACCCGCTGGCCGAGGCGCGGGCCGCCGGGGTGACCCCGTCCCCGGAGCTGGTCGCGGCGGCCGGCGGGGTCGGGCGGCTCCGGCCGGCGGTCGGGGTCGCAGTGTTCGCCGCGGTCCTCCTCGGCCTGGCGACGTTCCTCGCCCTGTACGACCGGGTGATGCTGGTCGGGATGGTCGGGCTGCCGGAGTCGGCGGACGAGCTGGCGGTCCGCGGGCGGGACGTGTTCCGGCTGGCCGGGTTCCCGGGCCGGGCGGACGCGGTCGGGTTCGACCACGACCAGAAGTTCCTGAACCACCCGTTCGGCCCGGACGACCCGCCGGACTGGCCGGGGCGGGTCCGCCGACGCCCGGCCGCCGCCATCCACTTCTGGTGCCGGCAGACGCCCGAGCCGCTCAAGCCGGACCTGTTCTACCCGTACCCCGGGTCGCTGGAGCCGGGGCGGGTGACGTGGTCCGACCCGGCCCCGACGGTCCCCGGGATGGCGGCCGCCCGGCTCGACGTGCGCGGCCGGCTGCTGCAGTTCCACGCCGTCCCGCCGGAGCGCGACCCGGACCCGCGGTGGCCGACCGCCGGCGGCGAACCGGACTGGAGCCGGTGGTTCGAGGCGGCCGGGCTGGACCTCGCCCGGTTCGCCCCGGCGGTGCCGGGGTGGCTGCCGCCGGGGTTCGCGGACAAGCGGTACGCCTGGGCGCCCGCCCCCGCCCCCGCCGCCGACGAGTACCCGTTCCGGGTGGAGGCGGCGACGCACGGGAACCGGGTGGTGGCGTTCCAGGTGGTGGCGGCGTGGACCCGGCGGGACACCGGGGAGTCGGTCCAGGGGCTGGGGGACCAGGGGTCGGGGATCTCGTCGTCGTTCAAGCTGTTCCTGCCGGTGCTGGCGGTGGTGTTCGTGCTCGGGCCGGCGAACCTGCGGGCCGGGCGGGCGGACGCGCCCGGGGCGGTCCGGCTCGGGGTGCTGGTGTTCGGGATGCAGATGGCCGTCTGGGCGCTGGAGACCCGGCACCAACTCGCCGGCCTGGCGGCCCTGCAGCTGGAGGTCCGGTCGCTGGTGATGGGTCTGGCGTTCGCCCTGTACTGGGCGTGCCTCGTCGCCGGGTCTTACGTCGCCCTGGAGCCGCTCGTCCGCCGGTGGTGGCCGGAGGCGGTGGTGTCGTGGACGCGGCTGCTCGGCGGTCGGGTGCGGGACCCGCTGGTCGGCCGGGACCTGCTGGTCGGGGTGCTCGGCGGGGTGGCGTGGACGGTGGTGGCGATGCTCGGGAACCAGGTCCCGGGGTGGCTCGGGGAGCCGCCGCCGGCCCCGTGGTGGGACTGGTGGGTGCCGAACACCCGGGTCTCCGGGTACTGGGCCGGGAACCTGCTCGCGAACCTCGTGTACTCGTTCCGGACGGCGTTCTTCTACAACCTGCTGTTCCTGCTGGTGCTCCGCCAGCTGCTCCGCCGGCCGTGGCTGTACGGGGCCGCGTACGTCCTGGTGTGGACCGTGGTTCACGCCCGGGACCTCGGCCAGACCGCCCCGACCGCGGCCTGGGCGTTCCTGGCCCTGAACCACCTGCTGGTGCTCGGCCTGCTCGTCCGGTTCGGGGCGCTGGCGGTGATCGCGGCCGCGTTCGTCTGCAACGCCCTGTGGTTCCCGATCTCGCTCGACCCGTCGTCGGGTTACGCCGCGAGCGGGCTGCTGGCACTCGGGCTGGTGGTCGGACTCGCGGCGTTCGGACTGCACACCTGCACCACGGGCGGGCGAGGGGACGCGGCCCGGCCGGCCGTGTAGGGTGCGTCGAGGTCCGCTTCGGACCGACGACGCACAGGGGGGCGGCGGTGCGTCGTCGCTCGAAGACTCGCTCGACGCACCCTACCTTATCCGGGAGACCCCGACCCCCCGGAGCCCCCCCATGTGCCGCCTGGCCCTGCTGCTGTTCCTCCTCGCCCCGCCGCCCGCCCGCGCGGCCGACTTCGACGCCAAGGCGTTCGACGGGCTGGTCGAGGCCGCCCTGAAGGACATGGAGGTGCCCGGGGCGGCCGTGGTCGTGGTGAAGGACGACGCGGTCGTCTACCTGAAAGGGTTCGGCGTCCGCGAGAAGGGGAAGCCGGAGACGGTCACCCCGGACACGGTGTTCGCGATCGCGTCGTGCACCAAGGCGTTCGCCAGCACCCTGGTGGCGATGCTCGCCGCCGACGGCAAGCTGAAGTGGGACGACAAGGTGCACGACCACCTCGACTACTTCCGCCTGTCCGACCCGGCGGCCGACCGGGAGGTGACGCTCCGCGACCTGCTCAGCCACCGGACCGGGATGCCGCGGCACGACATGCTGTGGGCCGGGGCCCCGACCTGGGACAGCGAGGCGGTCATCCGCCGGTGGGTGAAGGCGAAGCCGTCCACCTCGTTCCGCAGCACCTGGGAGTACTCGAACGTCCCGTTCACGACCGCCGGGGTGGTCGCCGGGAAGCTCGCCGGGACCGACTGGCCGGCGCTGACCAAGGCCCGGATCTTCGACCCGCTCGGGATGACCGCGACCACCTGCACCGGCCGGGAGGCGGTCGCGGCCGCCGACCACGCCACCCCGCACTACCACGCCCTCGACAAGTCCATCTCGCCGGTGAAGTGGGACAACCTCGACTCGGCCCGCGCCGCCGGGAGCATCAGCAGCACCGCCCGCGACCTCGGGGCGTGGCTCCGGTTCCAGCTCGGCGGCGGGGCGTTCGGCGGGAAGCGGCTCCTCCCGGCGGCCGCCCTGAAGGAGACGCACACCGCCCAGATGCTGTTCAAGCCGACCGGGCCGTTCGCCCTGTACTTCCCGCCGAAGGCCGGGCGGTTCCACGCCTACGGACTGGGGTGGTTCGTCCACGACTACCGCGGGTTCGACTGCGTCTCGCACGGCGGCACGCTCACCGGGTTCCGGGCACAGTGCATGCTGGTCCCCGAGAAGAAGGTGGGGGTGTTCGTGGTCTGCAACCTCCGCCCGTCGCTGTTCTGCGAGGCGGTCGCGAAGTCGGCGCTGGACCGGCTCCTCGGGCTGCCGGCCGAGGACTGGGCGAAGGACGGCAAGGCGGCCCTGGCCCTGCTCGACTTCCAGACGGCGGCCCGGCTGGAGAAGCGGAAGACCGACCGGAAGCCGGACACGACGCCGAGCCTGCCGCTGAAGGAGTTCGCCGGCGGGTACGAGGAAGTGGCCTACGGCCGGGCGGAGGTTTCGGTCGAGGGCGACCGCCTGGCGGTGCGGTGGGGGAAGCTGGTGTTCCGGCTGGAGCACCACCACCACGACACGTTCACCGCGGTGCCGGTGGAGCCGGCGGACGAGGTGGTGTCGTTCGACCGGACGACGTTGGACGCCCAGTTCCGGCTCGGGGCCGACGGCAAGGTGGAGGGGCTGCGGCTGTTCGACCAGGAGTTCAAGAAGGCGAAGAAGTGACGGTTCGGTGCCGCCCCCAGCCCGCCAGGGGTTCCGTCCCCGCCCGAGGCGGGCGGGTCCTCCACCCCTGGCTACCGTCGACCGCCCCTCCGGGGCTACACCCGCATTGTGAGCCGCGGAGCGGCGACCGAGGGTAGCCGGGGGTGGAGCGCAGCGCAACCCCCGGCGGCCTACCCGTGACTCCGGGGGATGACGGAACGCACCCCCGCCGGTTCGCCTTGACCGGGGGCGGCGGGATCGGTTCCAATCCCCACCCTCGACCGTTCCGCACGCACGGACGCACTCCCCGGGCCACGCCGGGGCGGACGGACCCATGATCGGCCACCCCCCGCCGCCCGCCGCCGACCGGCCCGAGCTCCCCCGGGTCCGGCTCGACGTGCGGGCCGCCGGCGGCCGGCCGGTCACCTACGAGGTCGGCGGCGGCGAGTTCCTCATCGGCGGGGCCGGCGGGTGCGACCTGCGACTCCCGGCCGCCAACCTCCCGCCGGTCATCTGCCAGGTGACCCGCAAGCCGGACGGGGTCCGGGCCCGCCGCCTCACCCCGGTCCTCCCGGTCCTGCTGAACGGCGCCCCGCTCCCGGCCAACGCCCCCGCCCCGGTCAGCCCGGGCGACGTGATCGCCGTCGCCGGGGTCGAGATCACCGTCACCTTCCAGGCGCCGGCCGCGGTCCTCACCCCGACGTTCGTCCCGCTCGCCCCGGAGCCGCCGGCCGCCGTCGTCCCGCCGGCCCCGACACCCCTTGCCGCGCCCGTTCCCGACGCCGACCTGGTCCGCCGGGTGCGCGACCTGGACCGGCAGACCGAGGAGCTGGAGGCGGACCGCGTCCTGTGGTACCGACGCCGACGCGAGATGGAGGCCGAGTACGAGCGGCACCGGGCGCTGGTCGGCGACGCCGAGCGGCGGGCCGCCGAACTGGACGCCCGCGAGGCGGACGTGGCCGCCGGCCGGGACGAGGTCGCCCGGCGCGAGGCCGAGGTGCAAGCGGCGGCAGTCGAATTGGACCGGCGGCGCGCGGAAACTGCGGCCGAGGTCGCCGCGCTCGCCCCGCAGCTCCAGGAACTGCGCGACGGCCAGGACCGGCTCGCCGCCGCGGCACAGGAACTCGCCCGGCAGCGCGAGCTGTTCGCCGCCGACCGGGCCATCTTCGACCGGGCCCGCGAGGAGTTCGACGCCGACCGCGCCGCCACGACCGAACGCCTGACCGCGTGGGAAGCGGCGCTCGACGGGCGGGAAACCGACCTCAGTCACCGCGAGGTGGAGGTCGCGGCGGGCCGCGCCGAGCTGGACCGCGGCCGGCAGGAGTTCCGCGACGACCTGGTCCGGCTGGAGCGGCGGACGGCCGCGGTCGAGGAGCGCGAGCAGACCCTGGCGGGGCGCGAGCGGGAGGTCGACGCCCGGCACCAGCAGATGCGGCGGGAGGCCGGCGAGTGGGAGGAGACGGTGCGGGCGGCGACGGCCGAGGGGGAGCGGCTCCGGGCCGAGGCGGACCGGCTCGACCGGCAGAAGGCCGACCTCGACGCCCAGTCCGCGACCCTGGCCGAGCGGGCCGGCCAGCTCGAGTCGCAGCAGGCGGTGCTGGCGGTGCTGCGGGCGAAGCTCGACCGCACCCGGAAGGATGCCGAGCGGGAGGTGACGCAGCTCGCCGCCGCCCGGGCCCGCGAAGACGAGGCGCTGGCCGAACTCCGCGACCGGGTCCGCGAGGCGGAAGAGCTGCGGGCGGAACTCGCCACCGTCCAGGCCGACACCGCCCGGGAGCGCCGCCGGCTCGACGAGCGCGACTCGCTCCTCGCCGCCGGGCTGGCCGAGATCAAGCAACAGCAGGACGCCCTCGCCGCCGAGGCCGCCCGCCTCCGCACGCTGGAAGGCGAACTGGATGTCCGCGCGGCCGAGTTCGCCGAGCAGGCCGGGACGCTCAAGGGCCGCATGACGCAGGCCCTCGACCTGCAGGCCCGGCTGGAGGCGGACCGGGTCGCGGTGCGCGAGCGCGAGGCCGCGCTCGCCCAGGCCGAGGACGCCCGCCAGGCCCTCCAAGAACAGCTCCGCCGCCGGGCCGAAGACCTCGCCGCCCGGGCCAGGTCGGTCGACGACCTCGCCCGCCAGGCCGCCGCCGAGCGGGCCGCCGCGGACGAGGCCCGGTCCGCCGCCGAGGCCGCCCGCCAAGCCGCCGAGGACGACCTCGCCGCCCGCGCCCGGGAGGCCGACGCCCGGGCCGCCGCGAACGCCGAGAAGGAGCAGGCGCTGACCCGGCAGGTGGCCCGGCTGAAGGAGGTCGGGGCGTCGGTCGCGGCCGAGCGGAAGAGTCTCGCCGAGGCGCGGGCGAGGTGGGAAACGGACCGGGCCGCGGCCGCCGACGCCGGCCGCCGCGCCGCCGAGGAACTGACCGCGTTCCAGGCCCGGGCCCGGGCCGAGATCGACACCCTCCGCGAGCAGGCCCCGGAACTCGAGGCCCAGGCCCGGGCCGCCCTCGACCGCCTGTCTTCGGCGCGCGACGCCCTCCGCGGCCACCTCGCCGAGCTGCACGACTTCGCCCGGCTCAGCCGCGACGACCTGGCCGCCGTCCGGGCCCAGGTGCGGCAGGAGGCGGACCGGCTCCGCGACCAGGAGGAGGGGCTGAACCGGGCCCGGGCCGAGCACCGGCTCGCCGTCGCCGCCTTCCGCCAGCAGTTGGTCGACTGGCAGGCCCAGGTCGCCGACATCCGCCGAACGGTCGCCGGGAGCGAGTCGCAGCTGACCTCCCGTGAGCGGGCGGTCGAGGCGGCCGCCCGGCAGGCGGACGCGTCCGCCGCCCACCTCGCCGAGGAGGCCGACCGGCTACGGCGCGAGCGCGAGGCGGTGGCGTCTCGGCGGGCGGAGGTCGAGCGGCACCTCGCCGACATGCGCGACTGGTACCGCCGGAAGCTGCGCGAACTCGCCGGCGGCAAGGCGGCCGAGACCGAGGCGGCACCACTCAAGTTGCACGACCCGTCGGACCCCGCGAGCCGCGACCGCCAGGGAGCGGGTGGTCCGCCCGAACCGCTCCCTGGCGGTCGCGGCTCGCCGCCCGAGGAAGTCGACCCCGGCGACCGGCAGCTCGGCGACCTCCTCCGGTCGCACGCCCTGGTCGACGCCGACACCCTCGCGGCCCTGTGGGCGGAGGCCGGGCGGCAGCGGCGGACGCTCCGCCAGGTCCTCCTCGCGAGCGGGGTCGTCACCCTCTACCAGCTCGCCCTCATCGAGGCCGGCAACCTCGACGCGCTGGTGGTCGGCCGGTTCCGGGTCATCGACCGGCTCCGGGTCACCCCGCGCGAGGCCCTGTACCGGGTGTCCGACCCGGCCGCGCCCGGGGTGTTCCTGCTCCGCCACCTCGCCGAGGCGGAGATGCACGACGCCGTCCGCCCGGACGAGTTCCGGCAGCGGTTCGCGGCCGCCCGGGACGCCGCCCACCCGAACCTCGCGGCGGTGGTCGAGGTGCTGGAGATCGCCGGCCGGCCGGCGGCCGTGCAGGAGTGGCCGGCCGGGCTGTACGCCCCGGACTGGCCGGCCGAGGTCGCCCACCCCGGGTGCTGGGCCCGGCTCGCGGCGATGGCCGCCGCCGGGGTCGCCGCCGCCCACCGGCACGGGCTGGCCCACGGCCGGCTCACCCCGGACGCGTTCGTCCTCACCCCGGCCGGCGTGCTCAAGGTGACCGGGTTCGGCGAGCCGCCGTGGCTGTCAACCTCACCCGCCCCGGCCGGCGACCCGAGCTTCGCGGGCGACCTGCGGGCGCTCGGCGCCGTGCTGTGCGGGTGGGCACGGCTCGGGGCGAAGGGGAAGAAGGCGAAGCCGTTCCCGGAGCCGCTGCAGGCGGTCGTCCGGCGGTTGGAGGCGGACCCGGAGCCGCCGATGGCCGACACGGTCGCGGCCGGGCGGCCGTACGAGTCGGCGGCGGACCTGGCGGCCGAGTTGGAGCGGGTCGCCGGGGCGGTGCCGGCCGGCGACGCGTGGAGGAAGCTGCTGGAGCACGTCGCCGAGGCCGCCCCGGACGCCCCGGCGCTGCTGAAGCGGTCGGCGTGAGGCGGTCACTTCTTGCCGGGCACGTCGAACTCGAACGGGGCGGCCCCCGCGGCGAGGTCGACGGTGGTCTCCCACGGCCTGAACTGCGGCGGGGCGGTCTTCAGGTCCTCCCCGGACGCCGGCGGGAGCGGCCCCACCCGGACCACGTACTTCCCGGGGACCAGGTTCTTCCCGGCCGGGATGTCGAACCGCCCGTCGCGGACCCCGGCCACCGCCCCGGCCCCGGTCGTCCCGGACCCGGGGGCCGGCTCGAACGCGACCAGCCCGCCGGACAGGGGCTGGCCGTCGACGGTGACGGTCCCGGTCACCGGCACCCCCGACGCCCCGCACCCGGCGGCGGCCAGCCCGAGCGCGGCGGCGAGCGCGACCCGGGTCACGGGGCACCCCCGGCGGGGAGCCCGTCCTTGATCGTCCCCAGGGCCCGGTGCAGGTTGATGTCGGTCGAGTTCAACACGAACCGGACGCTCCCGTCGGCGAACGCCATGTTGCACCCGCCGGCGTGGAAGCTGCCGACCGTCCGCCCGACCAGCGCCTCGGTCAGCCGGACATCGGTCGGGGTGTAGTCCCCGGCCGCCCGGGCCGGCTGGTTGACCGGCTCGACCGCCGCGGTGATGGCCGAGTAGTACCGCCAGTTCACGTCCAGGTACGCCCCGCCGGACCACATCCCGCGCTTCTCGTTGTCCGTGGGCTGCGGCCGGAGGTCCGCCACCTGGTACTTGCTCTCCCCGATCAGGTAGGTGTTCGACGACCCGTCCGAGATGTCCGTCAGCCGGGTCCGGGAGTTGATGAAGAACACCCCGTTCGCGTACAGGATGAAGGTGGGGGTGTTGTTCGCCACGCACCCGGGGCAGTTGACGCCCGGCACGTCGTTCGGGTTCATCGGGTCGCAGCTCGGCTTCCCGCCCCCGGCCACCGGCAGGTAGTTCGACCGCTCCGACCCGACCGTCTTGGCGTCCGACGGGCAGTGGAACATCCCGAGCGGCACCACCTGGTTGTCCCGGTTGGCGGCGTTCGCGTTCGGCAGGAACTGGCGGTTGATGGCGAACGTCCCGGTCGGCACGAACCGCTGGAACAGCGGGTCCTGCTCGGCGTACGGGAGCATCGCCACCGCCCACGGGGTGCGGGCGTCGTTCGACGGGTGCGGCCGGTTCGGGCACGACTGCCCGGGCGGCAGGTTCGCCACCTCCAGCCCGGCCGGGAACCGGCCGCGGGCGTCGTGGGCGTTGTGCATCGCCAGGGCGATCTGCTTGATCTTGTTCGCGCACTGGGTGCGGGCGGCCGACTCCCGGGTCTTCTGGACGGCCGGCAGGAGCAGCCCGACCAGGACCGCGATGATGGCGACCACCACCAACAGTTCGATCAGCGTGAACCCGTGCGGCCGGCGCGGGGCCGGCGAAGATGGGGAAGGCATGACGGGAACTCGAAGAGGACGGGCGACGGTGCCGGGGCGCGGGGATGAACCGGTCCGAGCGAGTCGCGCCGACCCGGCATCCTCATTGTAGTCGCCCCGGCCACCCCGATGTCACCGCCCGTCCACCGGGACGACCCGGACCGCCGCCACCCGCCGGCACGGCGGCTCGCCCGGGGCCGGCTCCCGGCTCACCCGGACCGGGCCGTCCGGGCGGAGGCCGTACTCCCGGGCGAGCGCCGCGACCGGGTCTTCCCGGCGGGCCCCGGGGTCCTTCAACTCCCACACGAACACCGCGACTGGGCCGCGGACCGCCGGGCGGGCGGCCGGCGGGGTGCCGAGCACCGCCACCGTCGACCCGGGGGACGCGAGCCGGTAGTTCCCGGCGTCCCGGACGGCGTCGCACACGACGAAGTCCGGCCGGTCGGCGAGCAGGGCGGCGGCGTCGGCCGCGAACCGGTCCCGGGCCCGGAACCACTCGCCGGGCTTCGTCCAGTCCGTCGCCGCCAGCACCGCCGCCCAGCCGGTGATCCCGACGACGACCACCCCGACCCACCCCCACAGGGCGGCCACCCGCCACCGCGGGACGGCGGCGCGGTCGAGGCGGGCGACGAGGAACACCGGCAGGAGGACCGCGACCGGGGTGAACCAGTGGGCCCGCAACTGGTGCCCGCCGGCGGCGGCCACCGCCGCGACCGCGGCCAGGCACCCGAGGCCGACCGCCCGCCCGAGCAGCCGCACCTCCGGCGGGGCGGACGACTGGCGGCGGAACACCGCCGGCGCGGCCATCCCGAACACCGCCAGGACGGAGGCGAACGACCCGACGGCCACGTCCGCCGCCCCGATCAGCATCGCGACTGCCGGGTGCCCGGGCCGCTTCGTCAGGGCGTCCGTCACCACCCCTGAGACGGCCCCCCGGTTGGCGAGCGCCCACGCCGCGTGCGGGGCCACCACCGCCGCCGCGACCACCGCCGCCAGCGCCCCGCGGCGGGACAGGAGCCACCGCCGGTACGGCCCGACCGTCAGGCACGCGACCGCCAGCCCGGCGGCGAACGGCACGAACGTGTACTTCGCCAGCACCCCGAGCCCGGCCAGGCCCCCGACCGCCGCCGCCCACCCGGCCCCGCCGCCGCGGACCGCCCGCACCAGGGCGGCGACGGTGAACGCGGCCGCCGCCGCGGTGATCGGGGTGTGCATCTTGTCGACCACGAAGTCCCAGCAGACGACCGGGACCAGCAGGGCCGCGGCGGCGCACAGGGCGGCCCGCCCGCGGGTCGGGGTCAGCACCCGCCCGAGGGCGTACAGCCCGGCGTACATCAGCCCGAGGGCCGCCACCCGCACCCCGACCACCGCCGCCGCCGACGGCCCGAACACCCCGACCGCCGCCCACACCAGCCAGATGATGAGCGGGGACTGGGCCCCGTACCCGAGGGCGAGCACCTGCGACAGGGCGAACTGCTCCGACTCGTCGGCCATCAGACTCCGGGACAGCGACGCCCGGATCAGGACGACGAGTGCCAGGTACGCCGCCAGCCCGGCCGGGAACCACGCCCACCCCGGCACCCGGACCCGGCCCCAAACACTCGCGGAGAGTTTGGACGCGACGCGCATCACCACGCCCCCAGGGCCGGACGACGGGTGGCGTCTCAGTCCGGTGGGGCAGGCATTCCTGCCTGCCGAGCGACAAGGGGCAGGCAGGAATGCCTGCCCCACCGGACTGAGACGCCACCCGGACGGCGGACCGGCGGCAGTATCGGCCGCCCGGCCTCCGGAAGTCCACCCCGAGTCGGCCGCGTGTCCGCCCGCCCCGGCCGGGCGTACTCTAGCCCTCCCAACTCGCCCGACACCACCACCCCCACGGGGCTCGCCGTGTCACCCGCCCTGCTCCTCGCCCTCGCCCTCGCCCCGGCCCAGACCGGGCCGCAGCCCGGAAAGCCGGACGACAAGCCGGCCGAGAAGGGCCTCCCGATCGCCGCCCTCCGGCCGCGCCTCGTCGGCCCGGCGGTCACCTCCGGCCGAGTCGTCGGGTTCGCCGTCCACCCGACCGACCGGTCGCGCTACTTCGTCGCCGTCGCCAGCGGCGGGGTGTGGAAGACGACGAACGCCGGCACGACGTGGGCGCCTGTCTTCGACAACGAGGGGTCGTACTCGATCGGGTGCGTGGTGCTCGACCCGAAGAACCCGAGCGTGGTGTGGGTCGGAACCGGGGAGAACAACAGCCAGCGGAGCGTCGGGTACGGCGACGGGGTGTACAAGAGCACCGACGGCGGAAAGACGTGGGCGAACGTCGGGCTGAAGCAGTCCGAGCACGTCGGGAAGATCGTGATCGACCCGCGCGACTCGGACACGGTGTACGTCGCCGCCCAGGGACCGCTGTGGAAGGAGGGCGGCGACCGCGGGCTGCACAAGACGACCGACGGCGGGAAGACGTGGGCGAAGGTGCTCAGCATCGACGACAACACCGGCGTCACCGACGTGGTGCTCGACCCGCGGAACCCGGACGTGTTGGTCGCGGCGAGTTGGCAGCGCCGCCGGCACGTCTGGACCATCATCAACGGCGGCCCTGGGTCGGCGATCCACCGCAGCACCGACGCCGGGAAGACGTGGAAGAAGGTCACCGCCGGGCTGCCGGCCGGCGACCTCGGGCGGATCGGCCTGGCGACGGCCCCGTCCGACCCGGACACGGTGTACGCGATCGTGGAGGCGGCGGACGGGGCCGGCGGCATCCACCGGAGCACCGACCGCGGGGTGACGTGGGAGAAGCGGAACCCGTTCGCCGCCCAGGCCCAGTACTACTCGCACCTGGTGGTCGACCCGGCGAACAAGGACCGGCTGTACGCGATGAACGTCCGCATCCAGGTGTCGGACGACGGCGGGCGGACGCTGGCCCCGCTGTCCGAGAACTGGAAGCACGTCGACAACCACACCCTGTGGATCGACCCGAAGGACCCGAAGTTCTACCTGTGCGGGTGCGACGGCGGGGTCTACGAGAGCTTCGACCGCGGGGCGAACTGGCACATGAAGCCGAACCTCCCGGTCACCCAGTTCTACGACGTGACCTGCGACCAGAGCGGCCCGTTCTACCACGTCTACGGCGGGACGCAGGACAACTTCACCCTCGGCGGCCCGGCCCGCACCCGCAGCCGGCACGGCATCATGAACCAGGACTGGTTCGTGGTCCAGGGCGGCGACGGGTTCCACTGCAAGGTCGACCCGACCGACCCGAACATCGTCTACGCCGAGTACCAGTACGCGGGGCTGTGCCGGTACGACCGCCGCACCGGCCAGCGGGTGCAGATCCAGCCGCAGCCGGCCGCCGGCGAGGCCCCGCTCCGGTGGAACTGGGACTCGCCGCTCATCATCTCGCCGCACGCCCCGAAGCGGCTGTACTTCGCCGGCAACGTCCTGTTCCGGAGCGACGACCGCGGCGATTCGTGGAAGCCGGTCAGCCCCGACCTGACGCGGCAACTCGACCGCAACAAGCTGCCGGTGATGGGGAAGCTCTGGGGGCCGGACGCGGTGTTCAAGCACGGCTCGACGAGCATCTACGGCAACTCCGTCGCGCTCGCCGAGTCGCCCAAGAAGGAAGGGCTGATCTACGTCGGCACCGACGACGGGCTGGTGCAGGTGACCGAGGACGGCGGGAAGGCGTGGCGGAAGGTGGAGCAGTTCCCGGGCGTGCCGGAGCGGACCTACGTCGGCAAGCTGGTCGCCGGGCAGCACGACGCCGGGACCGTCTACGCCTGCTTCGACAACCACAAGAACGGCGACTTCGCCCCGTACCTGCTGAAGAGCACCGACGGCGGGAAGACGTGGGTGAGCGTGGCCGGCGACCTGCCGGCCCGCGGCACCGTGTACTGCGTCGCCGAGGACCACGTCGACCCGAACCTCCTGTTCGCCGGCACCGAGTTCGGGCTGTTCGTCACCCTCGACGGCGGGAAGAAGTGGGGCCGCGTCCGGGGCGGCTTCCCGACGATCCAGGTGAAGGACCTGTGCGTCCAGCAGAAGATGAACGACCTGGTGATCGGCACGTTCGGCCGCGGCATCTACGTGCTCGACGACTACTCCCCGCTGCGGCTCCTGTCGCCGGAGCTGACGGCGAAGAAGGACGCGATCCTGTTCCCGGTGCGGGACGCGGTGCTGTACGTCCCGAGCGCCCAGTTCGGCGGGTCCGGGAAGGCGTCGCTCGGGGCGTCCTTCTACACCGCCGACAACCCGCCGTTCGGGGCGACGTTCACCTACTACCTGAAGGACGGGCTGAAGACCCGGAAGCAGTTGCGGAAGGACGCCGAGAAGAAGGCCGAGAAGGACGGCACGCCCCTTCCCTACCCGACGCCGGAGGAACTGCGGGTGGAGGCCGAGGAGGAGGCGCCGACGATCTTCCTGGTCATCTCCGACGCGGACGGGAACGTGGTGCGGACCGTGCCCGGGGCGGTGACCGAGGGGACGCACCGGGTGACGTGGGACCTCCGCGACCCCGGGGCGACGCTCCCCGCCCCGACGACCCGCCGGGAGGCGGACGACGACGACGACGGCCCGCCGCGCGGGACCGGCCCGCTGGCCGCCCCGGGGAAGTACACGGTGACGCTGTTCAAGCGGTACCGCGGGGAGGCGTCGCAGGTGACCGGGCCGGTCGGGTTCGAGGTGGTGCTCGACACCCTCGGCGACCCGGACCCGGCGGCGGTGGCGGAGCAGGTGGCGTTCCACCGGCGCGTCCTGAAGCTTTCCCGGGCGGTGACCGGGGCCACGAACGTGGCGACCGAGCTGGGGACCCGGCTCGACGCGGTCCGGCGGGCGCTCGACGCCGCCCCGAAGGCGGACGAGGCGAGCCGGAAGAAGGTGCGCGACATGATCGACGCGAACCGCCTGGTCCTGCGGGCGCTCCGCGGCGACACGGTGACGGCGGCCCGGAACGAGAGCGTGCCGGTGTCGATCGCCGACCGGGTGCGGTACGCCGGCGGGGCGTCGGTGCAGTCGCTGTCGAAGCCGACCGGGACGCAGTCCGACGCCTACGGGATCGCGGCGAAGGAGTTCGCGGCCGAGCTGGCGAAGCTGCGGCAACTCGCGGAGGTGGACTTCCCGGCGCTCGAGAAGACGCTCGACGCCGCCGGGGCGCCGTGGACCCCGGGGCGGCTGCCGAGTTGGGACGGGAAGTGACGATGTAACAAGCCCGCGGCGCGAGCAAGGGCTTCTGCTCTGCCCTTGCTCGCGCCGCGGGCTTGTCAGAAACCTACGTCGCCGCGAACGCCCGTTCGACCGCGTCCGCCCCGACCAGCGGTTCCCGGCACGCGAAGTTCTCGCACACGTACACCGTCACCCGCCCGCCGGCCGCCGGCTTGTCCTTCAGCAGCGGGACGAGGTCGGGGGCCGGCCCGGTGGCGGGGTCGTGGAACGCGATCACCTGGTTCGGCCGGAACGCCGCGCGGACCGCCGCCAGCGCCCGGTCCGTCTCCGGGTCGCCCGCCGGACCGACCACCGCCGCCTCGGTCGTCGGGCCGAGGTGGAAGTCGAGGGCGACGAGCATCTGGCCGGCGGCCGCGGGGTGTTCGGCCATCGTCTCGCGATACCCGCGCAGCGTCTCCTCCGCCTTCGCGGCGTAGGCCGGGCGGTCGAGCAGCTTCGCCAGCCGCAACAGCACCGTGACCGCGACCGCGTTCCCGCTCGGGGTCGACCCGTCGTGCGAGTCCTTCGTCCGGGCGATCAACTCCTCGTGGTCGTCGGCGACGAAGAAGAACCCCGGCCCGGCCGGGTCGGCGAAGTGCGTCAGGATCACGTCCGCGAGGTCGGCCGCCGCCCGCAGGTACTTCACGTCGAACGTCGCCTCGTACAGCGTCACCAGCGCGTCCGCGAGGAAGGCGTAGTCCTCCAGGTAGCCGTTCAGCTTGGCGGTGCCGTCGGCCGCGCCGCTGCGGAACAGCCGGCCGTCCGGGCCGCGGAGGTGGGCCAGGCACCAGTCGGCGGCGTTCACCGCCGCGTCGACGTACCGGTCGTCGCCGAACGCCGCCCCGGCCTTGGCGAGCGCGGCGATCATCAGCCCGTTCCACGCCGTCAGGATCTTCTCGTCCCGCCCCGGCCACACCCGCTTCGCCCGGACGGCGTACAACTTCCCCTTCGCCTCGTCGAGCTTCTCCCGGAACGCGGCGACCGACAGCCCGAGCAGCTTCGCGTCGTCCTCGTCGCTGCGGGCGCGGAACAGGATGTTGTGTCCCTCGAAGTTGCCGCCGGCGGTCACCCCCCACACCCGGCACGCGAACTCGCCCAGCTCCGGCCCGAGCACCTCGCGGACCTCCGCCTCACCCCAAACGTAGAACTTCCCCTCCTCGCCCTCGCTGTCGGCGTCCTGGGTGCTGAAGACCGCCCCGCCGAGGGCGGTCATCTCCTCCATCACGTACTCGAGCGTCTCGGTCGTGACCTGCCGGTAGAACGGATCGCGGGTGACCTGCCACGCCTCGGTGTACGCCGTCGCCAACAGGGCGTTGTCGTAAAGCATCTTCTCGAAGTGCGGCACCAGCCACTTCGCGTCGACGCTGTACCGGGCGAACCCGCCACCGACCTGGTCGTACATCCCGCCCCGGGCCATCTGGGTGAGCGTATACCGCACCATGTGCAGGGCGGCCGCGTCGCCGAACCGCCGGTGCAGCCGCAGCAGCAGCCTCAGTTCGAGGGCGTGCGGGAACTTCGGGGCCGACCCGAACCCGCCGTGGGTCGGGTCGAAGACGCGCCGCAGCACCGCCAACGCGTTCGACAGGAGGTCCGGTGACAGCGGGGTGTCACTCGCAGCCAGTTGCCCGGTCCCGGCGAGGTACGCGGCGACGTTCCGGCCGACCTCGAACACCTGGCCGCGGCGGGTCACCCAGGCGTCGTGCATCGCCAGCAAGAGCTTCCGGAAGCTCGGCCGGCCGTACCGGTCGTCCGGCGGGTAGTAGGTGCCGGCGAAGAACGGGGTCATGTCCGGGGTGAGGAACACGCTCAGCGGCCACCCGCCGCCCTCGCGGGTCATCGCCTGGAGGGCGGTCATGTAGATGCTGTCGAGGTCCGGCCGCTCCTCCCGGTCGACCTTCACGCACACGAAGTGCTCGTTCATCACCGCCGCGGTCGCCTCGTCCTCGAAGCTCTCGTGCTCCATGACGTGGCACCAGTGGCACGCCGAGTACCCGACCGACAGGAAGATCGGGCGGTCGAGCTGCTTCGCCCGGGCCAGCGCCTCCGGCCCCCACGGGTACCAGTCGACCGGGTTGTTCGCGTGCTGCCGGAGGTACAGGCTGGTCTCGTCGGCGAGGCGGTTGGGGCTTCGCATGGGGGCGGCTTCGGGGTTGAGAGGGCGACGTGATTGTACGCCCGGAAGGGGTGAACAGGTGAGGGGGTGAGGGGGTGAGGGGGTGAGGGGGTGAGGGGGTGAGGGGGTGAGAAGACCGGGGCCGTCTTGTCACCCCCTCACCCCCTCACCCGTTCACCCCTTCTCTTCTCACCGAGCCTCGGCGTCCACCGGCAGCGCTACCGTGCCGCCGTCGAGGTCGGTGCGGACCTGGAGCGTCCGCGACACCGCCCCGGCCGCCTTCGGGTCGAACGTCACCGTCAGGAAGTGCACCTGCAGCGGGGCGGCGGCGTTCGCCACCTCGGCCGAGATGCCGTCCCCGGCACCGTCCACCCCGAGCACCCGGAACGGCTTCGCCGCCCGCACCAGCACCCGCTGGGTCGCCGGCCGGCCGACCGCGGCCCCGTCGAACCGGACCCGGCTCGGGTTCAGCTCGACCGGGGCGGCCACCGCCCCGGTGACGGCGATGTGGACCACCGGGTGCGCCGGGTCGGTCGTCTTCACTGCCACCTGCTCGGAGATCGGGCCGGGGCCGGCGCCCGGCTTCAGGGTCACGTCCACCTGGTACTCGGCCCCGCCGCGGAGCGGCCCGCCCCGGCTCGCCTCCGACACCTTCACCTCGAACGGCCCCTTCACCGGCACCACCTCGGTCAGCTTCCAGTCCCGGGACCGGCCGGAGTACTTCACGGTCACCGACTGGGACGCCTTCGACCCCTGCGGGACGGTCCCGAACGCCACCGCACCGGGGTTCACGCTCACCTCCGTCCGGCTCGTCGCTTGGACCCGCAGGGTGGCGGTCGACACGTACTTCGGGCCGAAGGTGACGTAGAAGGTCTGGGCGTTGAACCCGACGAACTTGCCGGTGTCCATCGTCACCGTGAACTCGGCGGTGTCGTTCGGCTGGAGCGTCTTGGTGACCGGGACGTACCCGAGGCAGGTGCAGCTCTTCCGCACCTCGGTCACCTGCATCGGCACGTCGTACACGTTGGTGATGGTGAACGTGTGGGCGCACAGGGTGCCGTGCGGCACCTCGCCGAAGTTGTGGGTGACGACCGGCGGGGCCGGCTGCTCCCGGTTGGCCGCGATGTCCGGGAGGAAGAACTTGTTCGCCCACTCGGCGGCCGGCGGGGCGGGCTGTGCCGGTTGCGCCGGCGGGAGGGGCACGACCGGGGACTGGGCACCCGAGCCGACGGCCAGGACCACGCCGCCCAACCCCGCCAACCAGAAGGACCGTCGCATCCGCTGCCTCCTGCCGTGCCCGGTGCCGGGGCCGTCCGCCCCGGTGGTCTCGCGACCACATCGTACATCGGCCGGCAAGGCGGCGGCGGTTGGCCCCGGGAGGCACGGCAGGTGGGGGAAGCGGGCGGGGGTTGCGGCGCCACCCCCCCGGCCGGCATCACCGGCTCGCCCGGCAGCGGCCGAGACGGCCGCGCTCCGGGAGCGGCGTCACCGGCCCCACCGGCTCTTGAGGAACGCCAGCCCGTTCGTGTACACGTCCTCAGGCGACGGGAACAGGTCGCGCCACACCTTCGTCGCCGCCGCCAGGTCCGGCAGGGCCCGGCCGAACGCCTCGATCGTCACCCACCCGTCGTACCCGACCTCCTTGAACGCCTTGAACGCCGAGTCCCAGTTCACCTGCCCGGTGCCCGGCGTGCCGCGGTCGTTCTCGCTGATGTGGACGTGGGCCAGCACCGGGGCGACGGTCCGGATCGCGGCCGCCTGGTCCTTCTCCTCGATGTGGGCGTGGAACGTGTCGTACATGGTGCGGAAGTTCGGGTGGCCCACCGCCTTGACCAGCGCGACCGCCTGCGCCGCGGTCGTCAGGACGTAGCACTCGAACCGGTTCAGGTACTCGATCGCCATCATCAGGTTCGCGGCCTTGGCGGCCTCGGCCACCTCGCGCAGCACGTCCGCCGACCGCTTCAGCTCGTCCGCCGTCGGCCCGGTCCCGCTGAACTCGCCGATCGCCGAGTGGTACGGGCCGCACAGCGTCTCCGACCCGAGCACGTGGTTGATCTCGACGACGGTCTTCAGCCACTCGACCGCCTTCCGGCGGACCGCCGCGTCCGGGCTGACCGCGTTCGTCTCCTTCGTCAGGATGGTCACCGTGGTGCACTTCAGCCCCTGCTTGTCGAGCTCGGCCCGGATTGGCTTGTACTCGGCCGGGGTGCCGCCGAAGACCGGCAACTCGACCCCGTCGAACCCGGCGGCCTTCAGCTTGCCGAGCAGCGGGAAGTGCTCGGCGGTCACGCCGCCGGTCCACAGCAGGAGGTTCATCCCGGTCTTCATGGCCTGGCTCCGGTCGGGGAGGAGGAGAGTGGCGGCATTGTCCGGGCGGCGGAACGGCGGGGCAAGTGCCGGGCGGGCGGGTTTCCGGTAGTCTCACAGAGCCCCCGGCTCGCCGGGGGTGCCGGCAGAACCCCCGGCGAGCCGGGGGCCGAATGGAAGACCAACCCCCGACGCCCGGAGGTCCCATGCCCCCTCTCCCCGAGCCGGTCACCGTGTTCCTCCGCGAGTGGGTGTGGTGGACCCTGCTGAACGGGTTCAGCGTCCCGCTCGCCCTGCCGGCGGTGCTCGCGTTCCTGGTCCTGGTGCTGTTCTTCCGGCTCGGGCTCGGGATCGGGCTGCCGCGGCTGTTCTGGCACCCGGAGCGGTTCCCGCAGTTCATGATCGGGATCGGGGTCGGGGCGGTGGTCTGGCAGACCCTGCTGGCCGGGTACGTGTTCGAGGAGTTCGCCACCAACTTCACCGTCGACCGCCCGCCGTTCTGCGAGGTCCGCCCGCCCTACACCCCGGACAAGGGCCTGGCCCACCCGGACTTCCCCGGTCGGTTCCGGTACGACCCGGCGGACATCAAGTCGGTCTCGGCCTACGCCGGGACGGTGGCCGCCGCCGCCGGGGCGCTGGCGGTGGCCGTCGCGGTGCTGGTGCTGGTGATCCAGCTGGTCGTCCGGTTCGTCTGGTGGACGGTCGGCGGGTGGCGGCCGTACGAGCCGGCCCGGCGGCGGATGCGGGTCGGGTACGCGGTCTGGCTGCCGCTCGGGGCGGTCGCCGGGTGGGTGCTGATCACCGCCCTGACGGCCGGCGTCCTGTCGCTGCCGCGGGAGAAGCTGGCCGACCCGGTCGGGAACTGGCTGGTCGACACCGCCGGGTGGGGGAAGGCGTCGGAGCGGCGGGCGGCGGTCGAGCGGCACGTGTCGGGGCAGAGCGGGAGGCCGGCGGCCCCGGTCCGCGGGGCGGGGCGGGAGCGGGAGTGGTTCGCCCCGTACCACCCGGCGTACGCCGCGTTCGTCGTCAACTTCGCGGTCATCCTGGTCGCGTCGGTCGTCATCATCCTCCTGCCGGCCGGGCTGCGGCTGTTCTCCCCGGCGGTCGGGATCGTGCTCCTGCTGAACCTGGCGGTGTTCCTGACCATCGTGCTCACCGTGTTCCCGCCGCTGGCGGTGTCGAGCAACTTCGTCCTGATCGCCCTGTTCACCCTGGCGCTGGTGGCCGGGCGGGCGTACAAGTTCCGGTTCCCGAACCTGCCGCGGGCCGGCGGGCCGCTGCCGCTCGACGAGCGGTACCGGGAGCTGGCGGAGGCCGAGGCCGGGGTGACGGACGAGGCGTCGGCGGAGGCGGCGGCGGCCCGGGTGTACGCGGTCCCGGGCGGCGGGCCGGCGGTCGCCCCGGTGTTCAGCCACGCCGTCCGGTACCCGCACCCGCTGGCGTGGGGCGGGGGGAAGCCGCCGCTGGCGGTGGTGTCGCTGAGCGGCGGCGGGTCGCGGTCGGCGGCGTGGGCCATGCAGGTGCTGACGACCCTGGAGGAGCGGTTCCTCCGGCCCGGCCGGGGCCGCCCGCCGGTCGCCCTGCCGTACCACACCCGGCTGGTGGTCGGGGCGTCCGGGGGGATGATCGCCGGGGCGTACTACGTCGCCAGCCTGGCCGAGCCGACCCGCGGCGGGGGGGTGAACCGGAACCTCGTCGAGCGGCCGGGCGGCAACGCGTCCCCGCTCACCCACGCGGACCTGAACGCCGGGGTCCGGCACGACCTGCTCACCCCGATCACCCACACCCTGGTGAACCACGACCTGCCGGCCCTGTTCGCCCCGGCGAAGTTCGCCTGGGACCGCGGGCAGGCGCTGGAGGACGCCCTGAAGGCCGCCTGCCGCGGCCAGCTCCACGTCCCGCTGGCGGCCCTCCGCGACGGGGAGGCGGCCGGGTGGCGGCCGAGCCTGATCTTCGCCCCGATGCTGGTCGAGGACGGGCGGCAGTTGTTCGTCAGCAACCTGGACCTGAGCGGGGTGACGCAGAACCGGGCGTTCATCCTCGGCGAGGACACGACCCGCAGCCCGGACGACCCGGAGGGGTTCGGGCTCCTGTCCCGGGAGGGGGTGGAGTTCTTCAAGCTGTTCCCGGGGGCGACCGAGTTCACCGTGGCGACCGCGGCCCGGATGAGCGCGTCGTTCCCGTACGTCCTGCCCGGGGTGATGCTCCCGACCAACCCGCCGCGGCGGGTGGTGGACGCCGGGTACTACGACAACTTCGGGATCGGGGTGGCCGCGTCCTGGCTGTTCAACAACCTGGACTGGATCCGGGAGAACACCAGCGGGGTGGTGGTGATCCAGGTGCGGGACGGGGTGAGCGAGGCGGGGCGGAAGCGGGAGGCGGTGACGGACGCGTTCCCGTCGCTGCCGGCCCGCGGGCTGCACTGGCTCACCACCCCGCCGGCCGGGCTGTGGAACTCGCTGACCGCGGCGAACGCGTTCCGGAACGACAACCTCCTCCACCTGCTGGAGGACACGTTCGTGGCCAACGGGTTCCCGAAGGGGTTCTTCGCGACGGTGGCGTTCGAGCTGGACGCCCCGGAGGGGGTGGCGCTGAACTTCACCCTGCTGGAGGACGAGGTGCGGGCGATCGAGGCGGCGGCGGACGAGTCGACGCCCGGCGGGGAGCGGTTCCGACGGCGGGTCGAGTCGCTCTTGAACTGGTGGCACCTGCGAACGGCCGCCCCGCGGGCGGCGCTGTCGCTGGCGGAGGTGGACCGCGAGTCGCCGCGGGGGTGAGTCCTGGACCACGGCCGTCTCGGCCGCTCCCGCGACGGAGCGCGGGCGCGTCGGCCGTCCCACGAGGACCGTCGCCGTCCGACGCGCCTACGCCAGCGGCCGGGTCGGCCGCGGTCCAGGACCTCACGGGTCCAGCCTCACCGCGGCCAGGTCGTCGAGGAACGGGTCGCCCTCGGCCCGCAGCCGCTCCTTGACCGCGGCGAGCACGGCCGGGTCCTGGAGCCGGCGGCGGTCGGCCGGGTCGGCGAGCGCCTGGAGGAAGTGGACGACGTTCCACAGCTTGTCCGGCTTGTCGAGGTAGCTCGGGCCGGCGGCCAGGGTGTTCCCGAACGCGGTCATCCCGCTCGGGTGGATGCCGCCGTACAGCCGGGCGTACAGGTCCTCGCCGCGCCGCCCGCCGCGGTACACCCCGAGCACCAGGTTCCGCGGCTGCACCACGGTCCCCCACAGGTCCCACTTCAGCTGCGGCTCCCGGCCGTAGTTCGCGTGGCACGACGCGCACCCGAACTCGGCCGAGTGGTACCGCTTGAACCCCTTGAACGCCGACGCCAGCCGGTCGTCGGCGGTGGCGCAGTTCTGCGGCGGGACCGGGATCTCGCTCCGGGCGGCGACGCCCCAGTTGTGGAGGACCGCCATCAGGCTCTGGTCGAACAGCCAGTCCAGCTCCGGGCCGGTGAAGTCCGGGTCGTCCTCCGTCGGCTGCATCGCCCGGGTCGCCGCCGCGAACTCCGTCTCGCCGCGGACCGACAGGTGGACGACGTAGCTCACCAGGTCGTCGAGTTCCGCCTCCGACAGCGTCGGGAACGCCGGCATCATCGACCCGTCGATCCCGTTGCGGACGGTCCGCTTCAGGTCGTCGCGGCGCGGCTTGCCGCTCGGCCCGAGGCCCTTCTTCGGCTGGCCCGGTTTCGGGAACGCGGTGACGAACTTGAACACGCCCTGGCGGTAGTCGCGCGGCGGGGCGTTCAGTTCGACCGCGTGGGCCCCGTCGCCGGCCCCGGTCGGGCCGTGGCACTGGAGACACCACCGGCGGTACAGGACCGACCCGCGGGCCAGGGCCGCGTCGTCGAGCTGTAGACCCGCGTGGGCCGCAGTCGCCGACTCCCAGTCGGCCTTGAACGGGTCCGCCTTCAGCTTCCGGGACGCGACCGCGGCGGCGACGGCGTCCCAACCGGGGAGCCGGACGCGCGGGTCGGCGGGGGTGCCGAACGCCGCGGTCAGGAGGCGTGCGAACTGCTCGGCCTGCGCCGGGTTGAGGTCGGCGGGGTCGAGGACGTTCTTGCCGAACTGCTTGCGGAGGTCGTCGGCCAGGTCGCGGTCCGGGGTGGCCGCCGGGTGGCGGGCGCTCTTGACCGGCAGGAACCCGGTCGACGGCCACCGCCGCGGGGCGCCGTCGAGTAGCTTGACCACCATCAGGTCGGTGCGGGCGGGGTAGGTGGCGGCCGGGGCCGCCGGCGCCGCGGCGAGCGGCGGGGACCCGTCGCCGGAGCCGCACCCGGCGGCGAGGAGGGCGAGGAGCGGGAGAAGTCGGGTCGGCATTATCGGCTACCCCGTCGGTTTCACTCTTGACGTAGTGCCCCTCACCCGCCGGCGAAGCGCCGGCGACCTCTCCCCGGCGGGGAGAGGTGGGGCCGCCCGCCTCCTCCAGAGCTTCTCGGGTCGGATGGCGGTCCGGTCGCCGCACCACCCCCACCTCTCCCCGCCGGGGAGAGGTCGGCCCGGCGCCCCGACGGGCCGGGTGAGGGGCGCCACGCACCGAGACCACCCGACCACCCACCCCGGAACCGCGGACATTTTCCGCCCGGGATTCTTGTGCCCGCGGCGGGATTGCCAAGAATGGCATTGTACGCCGTCCCGCCGGGCACCCCCATGAACCGGGCCTGCCGCACCGTCTGCGCCGCCCTGCTGCTCGCCGCCCCGGCGGCCGCCCAGCCGCCGGCCCCCGACCCGGCCAACCTCAGCGGCGACTCGGCCCAGACCTCCAAGCGGCTCGCCGAGGCCCGGGCCAAGCTCGACGCCGGCCACGCCGCGGACGCCGCCGACGCCCTCCAGAAGCTGCTCGACGAGGCCGGCGACGACCTCGTCAGCACCGACAACAGGCAGTACCGCCCGGCCCGGTGGGTCGCGCACCAACTCCTCGCCCGCCTCCCGGCCGACACCCTGAAGGGCTACCAGGACCGGGTCGACGACCCGGCCGGGAAGCTCCTCGCCGCCGCCCGGCGCGACCGCGACCCGGCCCCGCTCTGGCAGCTCCTCGACCGGTACTTCGTCTCCCGCCCGGCGGCCGACGGGCTCCTCCTGCTCGGCGACCTACTGTTCGAGCGCGGCGAGTTCCGGGCCGCCGAGGCGGCGTGGCGGCGGCTCCTCCCCGACCCCGGGGCGGACATCGTCCACCCGGACCCGAAGGCCGACCCGGCGGCGCTCCGCGCCCGACTCATCCTGGCCGCCGTCTTCGCGGGGGAGGTCGAGCGGGCGAAGGCCGACCTGGCGGCGTTCCGCGAGAAGCACCCCGGGGCAACGGGGCTGCTCGCCGGCCGGGACGGGCCGTTCGCCGACACGCTCGACATCCACCTGAAGGCCGCCACCCCGAAACCGTCACAGCCGTCCAAACCAGTCGTGGCCCCGGCCGCCAACCCGGGTGCCGACTGGCCGGCGTTCGGCGGCGGGCCGGACCGGTCCGGGCGCGTGTCGCCGCCGACCGCGACGTGGAACTTCCCGACCGACCAGCCGTGGACCGCCCCCCTCCCGCAGGGGGACCGGCACCGCAAGGCCCCGACCGGGCCGCCCGCCCGCCCGCCGATGGGTCACCCGGTCATCGCCGGCGGCAAGGTGTTCGTCACCGACGGGGCCGCGGTGTACGGGTTCGACCTGATGACCGGGCGGAAGGTCGACATGCCCGGCCGGCTGGCGAACCCGACGCCGACCCCGCCCGACCGGGACAACCGGCCGCCGCCGGACGGCAGCCCGACGCTCGCCGCGGCCGGCGACCGGTTGTACGTCCGGGTCGGGCCGACGGCCGTCCGCGCCCCCGACCCGAAGGAGCCCGGCGACCAGACCGCGATCGTCTGCCTGGCCCCGGGCCGGGACGGGGCCGCGTACCGGGAACTGTGGCGGGTGCGGCCGCCGGGCGGCGGGAAGGCGCCGACGGCGTGGGAGGGGGCGCCGGTCGTCGCCGGGCGGCGGATGTGGGCGGCGTTCGCCCGGTTCGAGGGCGGGCGGGTGGTCCACGGGGTCGCGTGCTACGACCCGGCCGACGCCGCCATCGCCCCCGCCCCGGCGTGGGCCGCCGAGGTGTGCGACGGCCCGCCCCCCCAGTCCGCCGACCCGCGGGTCCGGCACGAGCTGGTCACCCTCGCCGGCCGGCACGTCGTGTTCCTGTCGAACACCGGGGCGGTCGTCGCCCTCGACGCGGCCACCGGCCGGCGGGCGTGGGCGTTCCGCTACCCGCGGTCGCGGAAGGCCGACCCGACCCGCTCCGCCGACCCGGCCCCCGCGGTCGCCAGCGGCGGGCGGGTGTTCGTCGCCCCGGCCGACGCCGACCGGGTATACGCCCTCGACGCCGAGACCGGCCGGCTGCTGTGGGAGTCCGGGCCGGTCGAGGGGGCGCAGGTGGTCGGGGTGGCGGCCGGGAGGTTGATCGTCAACGTGACCGGCCCGGTGGCGGGCGTCCGCGGGCTGGACGTGGCGACCGGCTCGTCCCGCGAGCCGGACGGGTGGGAGGCGAAACCCGACCCGCCCTACGGCCGCGGTTTCGTCACCGACGAGGTGTTCGCCTGGCCGGGACGTGCGGGGCTGTTCTTCATTGACCCACAGACCGGCACTCGCCCACCCCGACTGAGGACCGCGCACGCCGAGGAGTTCGCCCCGCCGCGGACGTTCGGCAACCTCGCCTACGCCGACGGGGTGCTGGTCGTCGTCACCCCGACCGAGGTGTGGGGGTTCGTCCCGTTCGACAAGCGGTTCCCGGTGTCGGACGGGCGCGGGCGGTTCCGCGACCTGGCCGCCCGGGCCGACGCCGCCCTCGCCGCCGGCGATTCAGCCTCCGCCCGGGAGCTGCTCCTGACCGCGGCCCGCGGCGACTTCGACGCGCCGCTCCGGGCCTGGGCCGCCGCCCGGCTGCTGCCGCTCCTCCCGAAGGCCGACGACGAGGCGAAGCTCCCGGCCGACGTGCGGGCGGCGCTCACCCCGGACCTCCGCGGCGAATGGCTCCTCCCGCCGGACGGCGTCCCCGCCACCCTCGACACCCTGGTCCTCCGCCACGTCGGCCGCGACGCCGCTCCGGTCGCGCCGCCGTCGCCCCCGCGCTGCGAGCCGAAGCCGGACGACGCCCCGACCTTGTCCCCCGAAGCCGACATCGACCGGACGCTCCGGCTGCCGCCGGGGTCGGCCCCGCTCCGGCGGCTGCCGGGCGGCGGCCCGCCGACCCGGCTCGTCGTCACAACCGCGGACGAACTCCTCGCCGTGCCGGTGGCGAACGGGGATGTCACCCGGCACCGGGCGTGCGACCGGTTCACCCACGCCGCCGACCTGCCGGGCGGGTTCGTCGCTGCCGGCCGGTCGGCGGTCGCCGTGTACGGCGCCGGCCCGGCTGCGGCGTGGGTGTTCCGGGTGCCGACGACCGAGCCGCTGCCGGACCGCGCCGGGGCGTTCCGGATAGTCACCGACCGGGACCCGCCGGCGGCCGAGCTGTCGGCGTTCCGCCTGGCCGGGTCGACCCTCGTCGCCCGCCTCGGGGACCGGCACCTGATCGCCCTCGACCTGCCCGGCCGGCGGGTGGCGTGGGTGCTCGGGACGCACGGGACGGCCCGCTTCCGGCCGCACGGCCTCCCCGGCGACCCGCGGTTCGGCCCGACCTTCGCCGTCGCCGGCCGACTGGTCGTCGCCCAACTGTCCGACGGCCGGCGGTGGGTCGTCCGCCTCGACACCGGCCGGGTGCTCGACGTGCCCGGGTTCGACCAGCCGACGGCCCGGGCGTGGTGGGCGTTGCCGCCGGCGGAGGTCGCCCCGGACCGGCTGGCGGTGTCCGACGGCCCCGGCCTGGTGCGGCTCCTCAACCTGACCTCCGGGCGGGTGAAGTGGGTCCGGACGGAGGACGGCGAGGCGAGCTTGGCGGGGGAGCCGCCGCAGGTCCGGGCGTGGGGCGACGCCGTGCTCGTCGCCGTCCACCGCAACCACGGCGTCGAGTTGGAGCGGGTCGACCCGGTCACGGGGAAGTCGGCGTGGGCGTGTTGCCCCGCGTTCCTCGACGCCGACCGCGTCGACCTGTCCCTGGCCGACGCCGACGCCGACCGGGTGTACGTCCCGGCCGGGAACCGGCTGTCGGCGGTCGGGCTGAAGGACGGGAAGCCGGCGTGGGAGGTCGACCTGCCGGACGCGCGGGGGTCCGGCGGGTGGGTGGTGCGGGCCGGGTCGAGGTGCGTGATCGCGTACCCGGAGGCCGGGATCCCGCGGGAGCCGGTGGCGGGCGTGTTCGCCCGCCTGGCCCGGTCGTTCCGGGCCGACCCGCGGCCCGGCCGCCTCCCCGCCCTGGCGGCGACGGCGTATGATGCGTGGGTGACCCGGTCGGTGCCGGTGCTGTTCTTCGACCCGGAGACGGGGAACCGGCTCGGCGGGGTGGAGGTGCCGGCGGCCGGCCCGGCGGTGACCGCGTGGTTCGCCGGCGGGGTGGCGGTGGTGGCGACCGGCGACCGGGTGGTGTGGTTGAGGTGAGTCCGGGCGAACCCCGACCGTCAGGGAGGGGGTGACGTCACCCCCTCCCTGACGGTCGGGGTTCGCCAGAACTGAGGGGTCCATGGCGATCCGCGGGGAACCGGTCGGGCTGTCGGCGGACGAGGCGGCGGCCGCGGCGCAGCTGCGGGACGCGAGCGACCGCGTCCTGGCCGAGTGCGGGAAGGCGATCGTTGGCCAGGACGCGGTCCTCGAGTTCCTCCTGATCGCGCTGCTCGGCCAGGGGCACGCCCTGCTCGTCGGGGTGCCGGGCCTGGCCAAGACGCTCATGATCCGCACCCTCGCGGACTGCATGAACCTGTCGTTCAACCGGGTCCAGTTCACCCCCGACCTGATGCCGTCGGACATCACCGGGACGGAGATGCTGCAGGAGGACCGGGCGACCGGCCAGCGGGCGTTCCGGTTCCTCCACGGCCCGATCTTCGCGAACGTCGTCCTGGCCGACGAGATCAACCGCACCCCGCCGAAGACCCAGGCCGCCCTGCTGGAGGCGATGCAGGAGCGGCAGGTGACGGTCGCCGGCACCCGCCACCGCCTGCCCGACCCGTTCTTCGTGCTGGCCACCCAGAACCCGATCGAGCAGGAGGGGACCTACCCGCTCCCGGAGGCCCAGCAGGACCGGTTCATGTTCACCATCACCGTCGGGTACCCGTCCGAGGAGGACGAGTTCCGGGTGATCGAGTCGACCACCTCGGCGGCCAGGCCGCGGCTCGACCGGGTGATCGCCGGGGACGAGCTGCTGGCGATGCAGGGGCTGGTGCGGAAGGTGCCGGCCGCCGGGTACGTCATCCGGTACGCGCTGAAGCTGTCCCGGCTGACCCGCCCGCACGGCCAGGACGGGGAGCCGGCCGACCCGGACGTGCCGGACTTCGTCCGGAAGTACGTGACCTGGGGGGCCGGGCCGCGGGCCGGGCAGAACCTGATCCTGGCGGCCAAGGCCCGGGCCCTGCTCCGCGGCCGGGCGTACGTGGCGACCGAGGACGTGAAGGCCGTCGCCCTGCCGGTGCTCCGCCACCGGGTGATCACCAACTACGCGGCCAAGGCCGACGGCGTCAACCCGGACGAGATCGTCCGCCGGCTGCTGAAGGAAGTCCCGGCGCGCGAGGCGTAGGTGTAGGGTGGGCCGAGCCGGCGCTTCGCCGGCGAGTCCCACCTCCTCAGACGCGGTGGGACTCGCCGGCGAAGCGCCGGCTCGGCCCACCCTACCAGACCCATGCCCGTCCCCGACCCGACCGTACTGGCCCGCATCGACCGGCTGGAGCTGGAGGCCCGGCAGGCGGTCGAGGGCTACCTGTCCGGCCGGCACCGCAGCCCGCGGCACGGGTTCGCGGTCGAGTTCGCCCAGCACCGGGAGTACGCCCCGGGCGACGACATCAAGCACATCGACTGGAAGGTGTTCGGCCGGACCGAGCGGTTCCACCTCAAGCAGTACGAGCAGGAGACCAACCTCGTCGCCTGGCTGCTGGTCGACGCGAGCGAGTCGATGGCCTACGGGTCGGGTTCCCGCACCAAGTACGACCTCGCGTGCGGGGCGGCGGCGGCGATGTGCTACCTCGTGCTGAACCAGACGGACGCGGCCGGGGTGGCGACGCTCGCCGGCGGGGTGCGGGCGCTGCTCCGCCCGTCCGGCCAGGTGACGCAGCTGCGGGAGGTGTGCCGGGTGCTGGCGGACGGGCCGTTCCCCGGCCCGGCCCGGCTCGGCCCGGTGCTGAACGAGCTGGCCGGGCGGACCGGCCGCCGCGGCGTCGTGTTCGTGTTCAGCGACCTGCTCGACGACGTGCCCGACATCCTCGCCGGGCTGCAGCACCTCCGCTACCAGAAGCACGACGTGGTGCTATTCCACACCCTCGACGCGGCGGAACTCGACTTCCCGTTCCGGAACACGACGCTGTTCCGCGGGTTGGAAGGGTTGCCCGAGATCTTGACCGACCCGCCCGGCGTCCGCGACAGCTACCTGAAGGCGCTCGGCGACCACGTCGCCGCGGTCGAGGCCGGGTGCCGGGCGATGGAGGTCGACTACGTCCGACTGCGGACCGACGCCGACCTCGGCCACGAGCTGGCCGCGTACCTGCAGAAGCGCCGCGGCGCCTGACCTGGACCGCGGCCGTCCCGGCCGCCGGTACCCGATTCGAGTGGCTCCGGGGGGAACGCCCGAAGCTCACCCGACGGTTCACGTGCGGCCGGGACGGCCGCGGTCCAGGAACCGAAGCCCCATTCCCCAGGAGTGCCTTCCCATGACCCGCGTCCTGTTCGCCCTCCCGCTGCTGGCTGCCGGGCTCGCCGCCCCCGCGGCCGACGACAAGTCCGCTGCCAGGCCCCTGTTCAACGGGACCGACTTCGTCGGCTGGCAGACCGCCAAGGGGGATCCGGTGACGAAGGGGTGGGTGGTGAAGGACGGGGCGATGGCCCGGGAGGCGGCCGGCGGCGACATCTGGACGAAGGACCGGTTCGGCGACTTCCGGCTGGAGCTGGAGTTCAAGACGGCCGGGAACAGCGGGGTGTTCATCCGCACCGACAAGCCGACCGACAACGTCCAGACCGGGATCGAGATCCAGGTGGACAAGCCCGGTAACCCCGGGAGGCACAGCGTCGGCGCCCTGTACGACCTGGTCGCCCCGACCAAGGACGCCAGCAAGAAGGACGACTGGAACAAGATGACCGTCACCGCGAAGGGGAGCGTCATCACCGTCGAGGTGAACGGCGAGAAGGTGAACGAGATGGACCTGGACAAGTGGACCGAGGGCGGGAAGAACCCGGACGGGTCGAAGAATAAGTTCAAGACGGCCCTGAAGGACTTCAAGCGGGAGGGCCACATCGGGTTCCAGGACCACGGGGCCGCGGTCAGCTACCGCAACGTCCGGATCACCCCGTTCAAGTGAGCGGAGTCGTCCCGTGGGCGAGGCACTCCTGCCTCGCCCACGGCAGGGGCGAGGCAGGAGTGCCTCGCCCACGGGGAACTCACTTCCCGACCCGCACCTTGGCCAGGTAGATGCTCGACTTCCCCTCGTGCGACGAGTAGTAGCTCACCCACAGCAGGTCGTCGTGCCACACCAGCCCGGCGTAGCTGGTGTCGCCGCCGCTCGGCAGCGTCAGCACCTCGGTCAGCTTCCCCCCGGTCACGTCGAGCAGCCCGAGGCTCGTCCGCACCGGCTTGTCGTACAGCCGCGCCGCCGCCACCGCCGGGCCGCCCGGCAGGAACACGAAGTTCGGCCCGCCGACCCGGGCGCCGAGGTCCTTCCACTTCCACTCCTTGTACGGGGCCGCCGCCGCCCCGACCCAGCCGTGGGTGTCGCCGCCCTCCCGCCGCACCAGCGCGACCATCGTCCCATCCGGCGCGAACCGCAGCGTCGTCTCGTTCGGGTGGCCGGGCACGTCGAGGTGGGTCACCAGGTCGAACTTCTCCCCGTCGGTGCTGACCACCAGCTTCAGCTTCCAGTCGGCCGGGCCGGGCTCGGCCTTGCCGGTCTTGGCCGCCTCCTTCGCCGCCTCGGTGGTCCGGGCGGCGGCGTTGTACGACACCCCGTAGCACTTCCCGCCGTGCCACGTCACCCGCCACAGCCACTCGCCCTCGTCCAGGACCTTCCGGGTCGGCGTCCAGTCCTTGCCGTCCTTCGAGAACGCGACCCGCGGCCGGCGGCCGAGGAGCTTCGTCCCCTCGTACACCGACCCGCCGGCGACGATCATCAGCCGCCCGTCCGGGGTGACGGAGAACTTGGGGTCGCGGAGGTCGACCCCCTTCTCCGCGAGCAGCGCGGCCGACTCCCACGCGACCCCGTCGGCCGAGGTGAGGACGCGGACCGTGCCGTCCCCGCCGACGTGCGCGTCCCCCTCGCGGAAGGTGCAGAACCACCGGTCGCGGAACCGGACCAGGTCGGTGAAGGCGTTGTGCTTCCCCCCGTCCCAGATCTTCCGGACCTCGCCGACGCGTTCGAGTTTCTTCGGCCCGGGCGGCGACGCGGCGGGGAGCAGCAGCAGAACGGGTAGGACGAGCACGGGTGACCTCCGGAAGTAGCCCCCGCCGGCCGACGGCGGGGGTGCCTGGCTGACCACTGACCACTTACTTGGCCATCGGCACGAACTTGACGCACACGCACCGGCTGATCGCGATCGTGTTCCCGGTCTCCTTCCCCATCCCGGTGGCCGGGTCGAGCTCCCACACCCCGACCTTCCCGCCGCCCTGACTCGCGATCAGCATCCACTTGCCGGTCGGGTCGATGTTGAAGTTCCGCGGGGTGTTGATGTCGCCGGTGATGTGCCCGGCGGCGGTCAGCCTGCGGTCCTCCCCGACCTTGAACACCGCGACGCTGTTGTGCCCGCGGTTCGAGACGTACACGAACTTCCCGGACGGGTGCAGGACGCACTCGGCGGTCGAGTTCCCCGGGGTCGGCTTGGGGAGCGTGGAGAGGGACTGCACCACCTTCCCGCCGCCCTTCTCCGCCAACTCGACCACGTTGACCGTCGAGTCGAGCTCCCCGCAGACGTAGGCGAACTTCCCGTCCGGGGCGATGGCGATGTGCCGCGGCCCGGACCCGGCCGGGAGCTTGATGTCCCGATCAGGCATCTCCGTCACCCGGGCCGGGTCGAACAGGAACACCTTCACCTTGTCCGTCCCCAGGTCGACGGTCAGGGCGAAGTTCCCGGACGGGTCGAAGAACGAGCAGTGGGCGTGCGGCCCCTCCTGCCGCCCCTTGTTCGGCCCGCTCCCCTGGTGCTGGACGAGCCCGACCCGGCCGGCGAGCTCCCCGTCCCGGTCGAGCTTGAACACGGCCGTGCTCCCGCCGCCGTAGTTGGCCACTGTCACCCAGAGCCCGCTGGGGTGGACAGAAATGTGGCACGGGCCGGCCCCGCCGCTCTTCTCCTCGTTCAACTTCGTCAGCTTCCCGGTCTTGGCGTCGAGGCCGAGCGCGACCACCGGCCCGCCCTCCTTCCCGCCGCCCTCCCCGACCGCGTACAGGTACTTGTTCGTCGGGTGGACCGCCAGGAACGACGGACTCCCCATCTCGGCCGCCAGCTCCGGGGCGCCGAGCTTGCCGGTCTTCGAATCGAACTTCGCCCGGTAGATCCCCTTACTGTCCTTGTCCGACTTGCCGGTGTACGTGCCGAGGAACACCCAGTGGTCGTCGGCCGCGGCGGTCCCGGCGGCCAGGAGCACGGCCGCGGCGGCCGCGGCGCGGGAGAGGGGCATAGAATCCTCCGGTGTGGGGCGGGCGAGAGGGTTGATGATAATGGCCCCGCCGCGCCGCCGGTAACGAAATCACCCCAGGGACCGACCGCCATGAAGACCGCCCTCGCCCTCCTCCTCGCCGCGTCCGCCGGCTCCCTCGCCGGGGCCGACGACCCGAAGAAGCCGGACCCGAAGCCGGCCGACGGGTGGGTCGACCTGCTGAGGCCGGACGCGTGGAAGAAGTTCGACCCGAAGTGGGTCGCGACCGACGGGGTGAGGCTGAACCCGGAGAAGAACACCCGCCTGGCCGCCACCCCGAAGGACGGCGGCACGGTCTGGGTGAACGGCGAGACCGGGCGGCTCCCGGACCTGGTCACCAAGGCCGAGTACGGGGACTGCGAGGTGCACGTCGAGTTCCTGATCGCGAAGAACTCGAACTCCGGGATCAAGTTCCACGCCGTGTACGAGATCCAGATCCTGGACACGGCCGGGAAGAAGGAGCTGAGCGGGGACAGCACGGGCGGCATCTACCCGCGGGCCGACGCCTCGATGGGGTATAAGCACCTCGACAAGGGGATCGCCCCGAGGGTGAACGCGGCGAAGCCGGCCGGGGAGTGGCAGACGCTCGACGTGGTGTGGAGGTCGCCGCGGTTCGACGCGAAGGGCGAGAAGACGGCGAACGCGGTGGTGGTGAAGGCGGTGCTGAACGGCGAGTTGGTCCACGAGAACCAGGAGCTGAAGACGCCGACCGGGGCGAACTGGGTGAAGAAGGAGACGCCGACCGGGCCGTTCATGCTCCAGGCCGACCACGGCCCGGTCGCCTTCCGGAACGTGCGGATCAAACCCGTGAAGTAGGAGGCGGAAAAGAGTTTCGACAGGGTTACGAGCAGGGCCGACGCATCTAAATCGCCTTGAAAACGGCCTCTGATTCAAGGCGATGGTGAGCGTCCCCTCCCTTCCCTTGGCCGAAACCGCGCTCGGGAATGCAAGATCGCCGAAGGCGGCTTATTCTAGATGCGTTGGCCCTGCCCCCGGAACACCCGCCGGGGGCCCCGAGTTTCTGATCCTGTTCATCCTGTTATCCTGTCCAACCTCTTCTCCACCAGCCATGAACCCGCTCCACGAACACACCCTCCACCAGACCCGCCGCCAGTTCTTCGGCTCGACGGGCCTCCGGCTCGGCGGGGCCGCCCTCGCCCTCCTCGCCGGCCGCCGCGCCGGCGCCACCGCCGACCGCGTCCACCCGCCGCTCCCCGGGTTCCCGCACCACCCGCCGACCGCCAAGGCGGTCATCTACCTCCACATGAACGGCGGGCCGAGCCAGCTCGACACCTTCGACCACAAGCCGAAGCTCGCCGACCACTTCGACAAGGACCTCCCCGCGACGGTCCGGATGGGCCAGCGGATCACCACGATGACCAGCCACCAGGCCCGGCTGCCGGTCGCCCCGAGCATGTTCAAGTTCGCCCAGCACGGGAAGTGCGGCATGTGGGTGAGCGAACTCCTCCCGCACACCGCCAAGTGCGTCGACGACATCGCGCTGGTGAAGACGGTTCACACGAACGCCATCAACCACGACCCGGCCTGCACGTTCGTCATGACCGGGAGCGAGGTGCCGGGCAAGCCGAGCGTCGGGTCTTGGCTCGCCTACGGCCTCGGCAGCGAGAGCAACGACCTCCCGGCGTTCGTCGTCCTCACCCCGTGGTGGACGTCGAAGGCGGCCGCCCAGGCCCTGTTCTCCCGGATGTGGGCGAGCGGGTTCCTGCCGACGAAGTACAGCGGCGTGGCGCTGCGGAGCGTCGGCGACCCGGTGCTGTACGTCCAGAACCCCGCCGGTGTCTCCGAGGACGGCCGCCGGGCCATGCTCGACACCCTCGGCGAGCTGAACAAGAAGACCTACGACAAGTACGGCGACCCGGAGACGCTGACCCGGATCGCCCAGTACGAGATGGCGTTCCGGATGCAGCGGAGCGTGCCCGACCTGGTCGACCTGTCGAAGGAGTCGGCGAAGGTGCTCGACCTGTACGGCCCGGAGGTGCACAAGCCGGGGTCGTTCGCGGCCAGCGCCCTCCTCGCCCGCCGGCTCGTCGAGCGCGGGGTGCGGGCGGTGCAGGTCCTCCACCGCGGGTGGGACCAGCACGGGAACCTGCCGAACGACCTCCGCAGCCAGTGCCTCGACACCGACCGGCCGACCGCCGCCCTGCTGACCGACCTGAAGCAGCGCGGGCTGCTCGACAGCACCCTGGTCGTGTGGGGCGGGGAGTTCGGCCGGACGGTGTACTGCCAGGGGACGCTGAACAAGACGACCTACGGCCGGGACCACCACCCGCGGAACTTCTGCATGTGGCTCGCCGGCGGCGGGGTGAGGGGCGGCCAGGTGTACGGCGAGACGGACGACTTCAGCTACAACGTCGCCGACAAGCCGGCCCACGTGAACGACCTGAACGCCACCGTGCTCCACTGCCTCGGGATCGACCACGCGAAGTTCTCGTTCAAGTTCCAGGGCCTCGACCAGCGGCTGACCGGGGTCGAGGAGCAGAAGCCGATCAAGGAGCTGCTCCGCTGACCAGCGGTCCGGGCCGCCACGGAGGGCGGCCCCTACCACACATTCGGTAGGGGCCGCCCTCCGTGGCGGCCCGGCGACCCCGCACTCCGACCTCTACGGTCCCACGGGAACGAACATGGTTCGCCGACTCCTGCTGGGCCTCGCACTCGCCGGCCTTGCCGCCGTTCCCGCCCTGCCGCAACCGCCCGCGGAGAAGGCCCCACTCCCCGCGAAGGCCCCGGCCGACCGGGTCGACGGCCCGCCGGCCGTCTCCGCGAAGGCGTGGGCGGTCGCCGACGGGGCCACCGGGAAACTGCTATACGGGTCGAAGGAGGCGGAGCCGCTGGTGATCGCCAGCACCACCAAGATCATGACCGCCTGGCTCGTCCTCCGCCTGGCGGCAGATGACCCGGGGGTGCTCGACGAGACGATCACCGTCACCGAGCGGGCGGCGAAGACCACCGGCAGCGGCGCCCGCATTGAGGCCGGCGAGAAGTTCCGCGTCCGCGACATGCTCTTCGGGCTGCTCCTCCCCTCGGGGAACGACGCGGCGGTCGCGCTCGCCGAGCACTTCGGCCGGCGGTTCGGGAAGGACAAGGACGCCGACCCGCTCGGGCTGTTCGTCGGCGAGATGAACCGCCGGGCCGCCGCGCTGAAGCTGGCCGAGACGAAGTACCTCGACCCGCACGGGCTCGGGAAGAACCTGTCGAGCGCCCGCGACCTCGCCGCCCTCGCCGCGGCGGCGATGACCGACCCGCGGTTCCGGCGGTACGTCGGCACCCGCCGGCACGAGTGCGAGGCGACCGCCCCGGGCGGGGAGAAGCGGGCGGTCGTCTGGGACAACACCAACCGGCTGCTCGGGATCGACGGGTACGAGGGGGTGAAGACCGGGACCACGACCGCGGCCGGGTCGTGCCTGGTCGCGAGCGGCCGGCGCGGGGCCGACCAACTCCTCGTGGTCGTCCTCGGCAGCACCTCGAACGACAGCCGGTACACCGACACCCGCAACCTGTTCGCGTGGGCGTGGCGGGAGCGCGGGCACACCGCCACCCCCCTCCCCTGGCGTGCGGACCCGAAGCTGCTCGCGGACCTCGAGAAGCGGAAGGTGACGTGGAACTTCCGCGAGGAGAAGGTGCCCGAGGTGAAGCTCCCCGACCCGCTCGCGGTCGGCGGCGGCCGGATCACGACCGCCGAGGAGTGGGAGAAGAAGGGCCGGCCGGCGACGCTCGACCTGTTCCGCAAGCACGTCTACGGCCGCCCGCCGGAGAAGCCGGCCGAGGTGCGGTTCGAGGTCACCCACACCGACCCGAAGGCGCTCGAAGGCCGGGCGACCCTGAAGCGGGTGCGGATCACCAGCCGGGACGCAGGCGGCAAGTCGTTCACGTTCGAAACGGCGGTGCTCATTCCGAACGCGGCGAAGGGGCCGGTGCCGGCGTTCGTGCTGATCAACAACCGCGGGGTCGAGAGCGCCGACCCGACCCGCAAGGTCACGGACGGGTTCTGGCCGGCGGAGGAGATCGTCGCCCGGGGGTACGCCACCGCCGTGTTCCGCACCAACGACGTGGACGCGGACAAGAAGGACGACGCGGCCCGGGCCGGCGGCGTGCGCGGGGTGTGGCCGGAGGGCGGCGGGAAGCCCGGCGAGGACTCGTGGGCGACCCTGTCGGCGTGGGCGTGGGGCGCGAGCCGGGTGCTCGACTACCTCCAGACGGACCAGGCGGTCGACGCCTCGAAGGTCGCGGTCGTCGGCCACTCCCGCGGCGGCAAGACGGCCCTGTGGGCGGGGGCGCAGGACGAGCGGTTCGGCCTGGTGGTGTCGAACGACTCCGGGTGCGGCGGGGCGGCCCTGAGCCGCCGCCCGTTCGGGGAGACGGTCGCGGCGATCAACCGCGGCTTCCTGCACTGGTTCTGCGACAACTTCAAGACGTACGACGGCCGGGAGGACGAGCTGCCGGTCGACCAGCACCAACTCCTGGCCCTGATCGCCCCGCGCGGGTTGTACGTCGCCAGCGCCGACGCCGACCTGTGGGCCGACCCGCGCGGCGAGTTCCTGGCCCTGGCCCACGCCGCCCCGGTGTACGACCTGTACAAGCACCCGGGGTTGAAGCCGGACGAGATGCCGCCGCTCGACACCCCGCTGGCCCGCGGCCGGGTCGGATACCACGTCCGCCGCGGCGTCCACAACCTGACCGCCTACGACTGGGAGCGGTTCATGGACTTCGCCGACCGCCTGTGGCGCGGCCGCGGGGCGAAGTAACGGGCGCGGCCGGGGTTTTCCGCCCCGGCCACTTGCGACCGTCCCGCGGCGGGCCTATCGTAGCTCTCTCCCGATACCACCCGGAGCGTTGCATGGCGGGGATTCCTCTCCCGGTCCGGCGGTCGTTCGGCGAGACCACCCGCCGCGACCGGTGGTGGCTCCCGCCGGCGCTCGTCTTCGTCGGCCTGTCGCTGTTCATCGTGTACGCCACCTGGGCCGCGTTCCAGAGTGCCCACTACTGGCTGCCCGGCACCAACTACCTGTCGCCGTTCTACTCCCCGGAGCTGTTCGGCACCTCGCCGCACGCGTGGTTCGGGTCGGCCCCGCCGTGGTGGCCGGGCTGGCTCCCGTACTCCCCCGCCCTGCTGATCCTGTGGGCGCCGGCCGGGTTCCGGGCCACCTGCTACTACTACCGCGGGTCGTACTACAAGGCGTTCTGGGCCGACCCGCCCGGGTGCGCCGTCGGCGAGCCGCGGAAGGGGTACGTCGGCGAGAGCGGCTGGCCGCTCAAGGCCCAGAACGTCCACCGCTACTTCATGTACGTCGCGGTCCTGTTCATCGGGCTGCTCGCCTACGACGCGGTGACGTCGTTCTGGTTCCCCGGCGAGGGGTTCGGGGTCGGCGTCGGGTCGCTGGTGCTGACGGTCAACGTGGTCCTGCTGTCCGGGTACACGTTCGGGTGCCACTCGCTGCGGCACATCGTCGGCGGCCGCCGCGACTGCCTGACCGACTCGCCCGCATGCCAGGCGATGTACAAGGGGTGCAGCGCCCTGAACCGCCGGCACGGGCTGTGGGCGTGGATGAGCCTGATCTCGGTGATGTTCGCCGATGTCTACGTCCGGCTGTGCTCGATGGGCGTGTGGACGGATTACCGGTTGATTTGACCGCAGCCCCGGAGGGGCGACCGAGTGTAGCCAGGGGTGGAGCGCAGCGCAACCCCTGGCGCGCGACAGCGACGAGCCAGGGAGGTTCCGCCGACGCCCGCCAGGGGTTCCGGCCCCGCCCGAAGCGGGCGTGGCCTCCACCCCTGGCTGCCGTCTGCCGTCCCTCCGGGACTAAACCATTCGACGCGGATTACCGACCGATGCCGACCGATTATCAGACCTTCGAGCACGACGTGATCGTCATCGGCGCCGGCGGCGCCGGGCTGCGGGCCGCGATCGAGGCGTCCGCTGCCGGCGTGTCCGTCGGCCTGGTGTGCAAGTCGCTCCTCGGGAAGGCCCACACCGTCATGGCCGAGGGCGGGATCGCCGCAGCCCTGGCCAACGTGGACGAGCGCGACAACTGGAAGGTCCACTTCGCCGACACGATGCGCGGCGGGCAGTACGTCAACAACTGGCGGATGGCTCAGCTCCACGCCCAGGAGGCGCCGGCCCGGGTCCGCGAGCTGGAGGCGTGGGGGGCCGTCTTCGACCGCACCGCCGACGGCCGCATCCTCCAGCGGAACTTCGGTGGGCACAAGTACCCGCGGCTCGCCCACGTCGGCGACCGCACCGGCCTCGAACTGATCCGCACGCTGCAGGACCACGGCGTCCACCGCGGCATCAGTGTCTACATGGAGCGGACCGTCGTCCGGCTCCTGAAGGACGGGGACCGGATCGCCGGGGCCCTCGCCTACGACCGCGAGCGCGGCCGGTTCACCGTGTTCCGGGCGAAGGCCCTGGTGCTGGCGTGCGGCGGGGTCGGGAAGGCGTTCAAGATCACGTCGAACTCGTGGGAGTACACCGGCGACGGCCACACCCTCGCCTACGACGCCGGGGCCGAACTGATCGACATGGAGTTCGTCCAGTTCCACCCGACCGGGATGGTGTGGCCGCCGAGCGTCCGCGGCATCCTCGTCACCGAGGGGGTGCGCGGCGAGGGCGGCGTCCTGCGGAACAGCAACGGCGACCGGTTCATGTTCGGCGACATCCCGGACAACTACAAGCCGCAGACGGCGAAGGACGAGGAGGAGGGGTTCCGGTACGTGCTCGGGGACAAGGACGCGAACCGCCCGCCGGAGCTGCTCACCCGCGACCACGTCGCCCGGTGCATCGTCCGCGAGGTGCGAGAGGGCCGCGGCAGCCCGCACGGCGGCGTCTTCCTCGAGCTGCAGACCTTCGCCCAGTGGTTCGGCAAGCGGAAGCGCGGGTTCGACGCCGCCGAGCACTGGAAGAAGAAGCTGCCGAGCATGTACCACCAGTTCAAGGAGCTGGGCGGGCTCGACATCACGAAGGAGCCGATGGAGGTCGGGCCGACCACCCACTACGTCATGGGCGGGGTCCGGGTGGACAGCGACACCCAGATGTCACGTATCCCGGGGCTGTTCGCGTGCGGGGAGTGCGCGGCCGGGATCAACGGGGCGAACCGGCTCGGCGGGAACTCGCTGTCGGACCTGCTCGTGCTTGGCAAGCGGGCCGGGGAGTTCGCGGCGCGGTACGCGAAGGAGACCGCGGCCGGCCAGGTCCACGCCGACCAGGTGGACGCGGCCGGGCGGTGGGCGCTGGAGCCGTTCGAGCGGGCCGGGGACGAGAACCCGTTCAAGGTGCAGCAGGACCTGCAGGACATGATGCAGGACCTGGTCGGGATCGTCCGCCGGGAGGACGAGATGCTGCGGGCGCTGGAGGGGCTGGAGCAACTGAAGCGGCGGTCGGCGAGGTGCAAGGTGCCCGGGAACCGCGAGTACAACCCCGGCTGGCACACCGCGATGGACCTGCACAGCCTGCTGACCGTGTCCGAGGGGATCACCCGGGCGGCGCTGGTGCGCAAGGAGAGCCGCGGGGCCCAGTTCCGGGACGACTTCCCGAACAAGGACACGGCGAACTTCGGGAAGGTGAACACGATCACCTCGCGCGGCCCGGACGGCCGGATGCAGGTCCGGCTGGAGCCGGTCCCGCCGATGCCGGGCGAGCTGAAGGACGCGATCGCGGCCGAGGCGGGCGGGAAGCTGCCGGAGGAGCTGAAGTAGACGGTGTTCCGGAGCCCCGAAGGGGCGGCGAGGGAATAGCCCGGGGTGCCAACCCCGGGCGCCCGCACCGGCCGCCCGGGGTTGGCACCCCGGGCTATTCCCTCGCCGCCCCTTCGGGGCTAAAGACAAGGACCAACGACTATGGGCCAGGCCACGTTCCGCATCTGGCGCACGAAGCCGGAGGGCGGCGGCGAGTTCCGGGACTACCCCGCCGAGGTCGGGGAGGGGATGGTCGTCCTCGACGCCGTCCACCAGATCCAGGCGACCCAGGCCCCGGACCTCGCCTGCCGGTGGAACTGCAAGGCCGGCAAGTGCGGGTCGTGCTCGGCCGAGGTGAACGGCGTCCCGCGGCTGATGTGCATGACCCGGCTCGACGACCTCCCCACCGACCAGCCGGTGATCGTCGAGCCGATGCAGGCGTTCCCGCCGGTCAAGGACCTCGTCACCGACGTGTCCTGGAACTACGAGGTGAAGAAGCGGATCGCCCCGTTCAAGCCGCGGCCGGCGGACGCCCCGGACGGCACCTGGCGGATGGCCCAGGAGGACGCCGACCGGGTGCAGGAGTTCCGCAAGTGCATCGAGTGCTTCCTGTGCCAGGACGTGTGCCACGTCCTCCGGGACCACCACAAGCACGAGCAGTTCGTCGGCCCGCGGTTCCTCGTCTACGCCGCCTCGCTGGAGATGAACCCGCTCGACACCGGCGACCGCGTCCCGGAGCTGAAGAAGGAGTACGGGATCGGGTACTGCAACATCACCAAGTGCTGCACCAAGGTCTGCCCGGAGCACATCACGATCACCGACAACGCCATCATCCCGCTCAAGGAGCGGGTGGTGGACGAGTTCTACGACCCGGTGCTGAAGCTCATCCAGCTCGTGTTCCGCCCGCGTAAGAAGTAACCCCGGTTAGCGACGCGTCGAAGACGCGTCTTCGACGCGTCGCTAACCCGGTTGGCATCCGACCCGCGCTCGGGGGATGACGCCATGTTCGAGCTCAAGTCGCTGACGCCCGAGGGGGTCCCGGCGGCGCTGGAGAAGGCGCACCGGTACCGGCTGCTGAACGAGCCGGAGCAGGCGGAGAGCATCTGCGAGGACGTGCTCCGGGTCGACCCGGACAACCAGGCGGCGCTGACCACCCTGGTGCTGGCCCTGGCCGACCGGTTCCACGACACCCGCCCGGCGTCCCCGGCGTCGGCCCGCAAGCTCCTGCCGCGGCTCCGCGGGGAGTACGAGCGGGCGTACTACGCCGGCATCATCGCCGAGCGCGAGGGGGTGGCGTGGCTGCGGTCGAACAAGCCGCGCGGCGGGGAGGCGGCGTACGACTGCTTCCGCCGGGCGATGGCCCACTACGAGACGGCCGAGCGGGTCCGGCCGCCGGCCAACGACGACCCACTGCTGCGGTGGAACAGCTGCGCCCGGATGATCATGTCCCACCCGGACGTGGCCCCGCCCCGGGAGTCGGTCGACGAGCCGGCCGGCATGCTGGAGTGACCCCGGGCCGGGTCCGACGCCGGAACGGGGTCCGCCGGGAGGGCGAGGCTCCCGCCGAGCCGGGTGCCTTCGGCTCGGCGGGAGCCTCGCCCTCCCGCCCGCCTCCCGCACCGCCCCTCACTCCGCCCGGTCCCGGCCGCCGGCCTTCGCCGCGTACAGCCGCTCGTCGGCCCGCCGGACCAGGTCGGCCGGGGCGACCGACTCCCCGGCCCCGCACGCCGCCACCCCGACGCTCACGGTCACCGCGTACCGGGCCCCGCCGAACCCGAACGGGCGGCCGCCGACCGCCCGCCGGACCACCTCCGCGACCCCCTTCCCCGCCGCCGCGTCGGCCCCCGGGAGCAGGACCGCGAACTCGTCCCCGCCGGACCGGGCGAACACGTCCCCGCCCCGCAGCTCGGCCCGGACCCGCCGCACCACCTCCCGCAGGGTGTGGTCCCCGGCCGGGTGCCCGAGCCCGTCGTTGACGTCCTTGAACCGGTCCACGTCGAACAGCAGGAGGGCGGTCGGGCGGCCGGCCCGGGCGGCCGCGGCCAGCTCCCGGGCCAGGACGGCGTCGAACGCCCGCCGGTTCAAGAGCCCGGTGAGCGGGTCCTCGCCCGCCGCCCGGGCCGCCTCCCGGTGGTACGCGGCCTCGGGGTTGCCGGCCGTCAGGAACCGGTACACCACCCGCCCGACCCGGACCGTGTCCCCGTCCGCGAGGGCGGCGTGGGTCACCCGCGCCTCGTTCACGTACGTCCCGTTGCTGCTCCCCAGGTCGAACACGTGGTACCGGCCGTCCGGCCCGAGCCCGACCCGGGCGTGGCGGCGGGAGACGGACTGGTCGGGGGTGTGGACCTCCGCCGCCTCGCCCCGCCCGATCACGACCGGGAGCGGGCCGACCGGGTGGGGCGACCCGGCCCCGTCCCCGAGCGGGTGGACCCGCACCAGGTAGGCGGTCGACCCGGCGGCGGGTGGCACCGGCGCCGGGAGGCGGCCGGTCTCGTCCCCGGCGGCGCGGACCGAGTCGCGCGCGGCGGCAGGGTCGATCCACGCGTCCGGGCTGAGGTCGGTCGGGTCGGCGGGCGGGGCCATTCGCATCGGTGGGTAAGGTCCGGTCGCCCGGACGGGAGGGCGTGAGCCGTCGTGCTTCGAGTACCCAGTCGGGCGACCAGCGGGATGTCGTCCCTGGCGGGGCAGTCCGGCTATCCGGTCCCGTCCGACGGCTTGCGACGGCGGAGGCCGTCGTCCGGGTCGAGACCCTGCCTGTCGGGCGCCACCCCGGGTCGGGGAACACGCCGTACCGGGCGAGCGTGTCGGCACTCACCGCATGCCCCGACCGGGGGGTGGTCGCGCGGGCCGGCGGTCGTGTTCACCAGGAACGGGACCTGCCGGCGAGACCGGACGGGGCGAAGCAGGGCGGGTGTGAGCGAGCAACCGGCGATCGCCTGGCGGTCGGGCGGGCACGATGTCATTCCCCGTGGCGTGCAGGAAGCGTGCACGTGGCCCCGGGCGGCCGAGGTACTGCAACCCCTTCGGTAACCTGGCGATCGACCGGGAGGCGCTCCCGGGGGACCCACGGCTTTGCGCAGCCGCCGCCTCACAACCGGTTTGCCAGTATCGGGGATGCCAACCGCGACCGGTGGGGCGGGCACCCGCCCGCCGGCCGCACACCACTCGTACCCCGCGGGCGGATGAAGTCAAACCGCCCGCGGCCCCGGAACCGACGGGCGACCTGCGGGGCGTTGTCGGGACTGCACACCCCTGCCGGAGTCGCGGATGACGTTCGCCGGCGGAGAGAAGATTCGGCCGGCGGAGGGCGGGAAACGCCGCCCAATTCAGGCGAGGACGGATGCGGCCTCGTCTCGTGTTTCCCGAGGCTTCCGGCGCTCCGGGCGGGAAACATCTTCGGGAATTGATGCACGCGCCGCGGGATTCTGCGGGGTCGGGGGGCGGACGGGAGCCCGGGTGGTGGGGAGGGTCGCGGCGGGCCGCGCCCTCAAGTCCGGTGTGGCGGCCGGACGATGAATCGACGGTCCCTGATCCGCCCGCCGAGGCCCGGATGCCCGCCGCCCATAACCGCCTCGACTTCCTGGACGCCGCCCGCGCGGCCGCCGCGCTACTCGTGGTCGTCGAGCACGCGCTCAACGCCCGGTTCCCGGCGACCACGGGCTGGACGCTGACCTACGTGCTCGGTCAGGCCGGGGTGGTGACGTTCTTCCTGATCAGCGGGTTCGTGGTGCCGATGAGCCTGGAGGCCGGCCGCCCGCTCCGGTCGTTCCTGGTCCGGCGGGTGGCCCGGCTGTTCCCCGTGTACTGGCTGAGTCTCGGGCTGGCCGCGGCGTACCTGGCCACCGGCTGGCAACGTTACGGGTGGAACGGCGCCCCGGACGGGGCCGGGTGGTGGGTGGCGAACGCGGCCATGGCCCAGGACGTGTTCCGGGTCGGGTACGCGTGGCCGGTGTACTGGACGCTGGCGTTCGAGTGGCTGACCTACGCCGGGTTCGCGGTCGCGTTCGCCGCCGGGGTGCTCGGCCGGGTCGGGCCGCGGGGGTTCGCCGCCCTGCTCGTCCTGTTGGTCGTGGTCGGGGTGGGCCGGCCCCTCCTGTACGGGCGGCCGGTCGCGATCTGGAGCCTCCACGCCCAGGCCCTGTCCGCGGTGGCCGGCCTCGTCGCCTACCGGTACTACACCGGGGCGATCCGGCGGGCCACCTTCTACCGCCTCCTGGCCGGGTGGGTCGCGGCGGTCGGGGTCGTGTGGTGGGCCCACTTCCGGGCCTTCCCCGGGGCGGGGCCGATCCTGTGGCCGGTCGTCGCCCACTTCGCCTGCCGGTATGCGATCGGCGGGGGCGTCTTCCTGCTCCTGCTCGAACTTCGACGCCGGCGGATGCCGCGGGTCGTGTGCTGGGCCGGGGAGCGGAGCTACCCGCTGTACCTGCTCCACTGCCTGGTCCTGATCCTGCTCCTCCAGTCGTCCCTGCCGGGGTGGGCCTTCGTCCCGTGCCTGGTGGCGGGGTCGCTGGCCCTGACGGCGGTCGCCCACCGCTTGGTGGAGCGGCCCGGGATCGCGCTGGGCCGACAGGTCGAGGGGTGGCTGACCGCCCGCCCCGCCGCGCCGGCCGTTCCCGAGCCAGTCCCGGCCCGCCGCGCCGCGTGACCGCCGTCAGCCGGCCGCGGCCGGCAACTTCCGCCGGTCCCGGGCGTCCAGCTCGGCCGCGGTCGGGAGCCGAACCTTCCACGCCAGCCCGCACGCCTGGAGCAGCCGGATGACGAGGTAGCTGGCGTCGAACTGCCACCACCGCAGCCCGTGCCGGGCGGACGACGGGAACGCGTGGTGGTTGTTGTGCCATCCCTCGCCCATCGCCAGCACCCCGACCACCGGGTTGTTCCGGCTGTGGTCGTCGCTGTGGTACGGGCGGGTCCCCCACAGGTGACAGATCGAGTTCACGCTCCAGGTGACGTGGTGGCCGAGGAAGATCCGGACCAGCCCGCCCCACAGGAACCCGGCCAGCGCCCCCTCCCACCCGCCGAACGCGTACCCGACGGCCGCCGGGATCAGCACCCCGAGGGCCGCCCACAGGACAAACCAGTCGCTGACGAACCGGAGCATCGGGCTGCGGCGGAGGTCCCCGGCGTACCGCTCCAGCCCCTTCTGCATCGGGGCGAACGCCCACCCGATGTGCGAGTGCCAGAACCCGGCCAGCCACCCCCACACCCCCGGCCGGTGCGGGTACGGGCTGTGCGGGTCCCCGTCCGCGTCGCTGTACTGGTGGTGCAGCCGGTGCCGCCCGACCCAGTCGATCAGCGGCCCCTGGAAGGTCATCGACCCGAGCACCCCGAGGACGAACTGGACCGGGCGGACGGTCTGGAACGACCGGTGGGTGAACAGCCGGTGCCACCCGACCGTCACCCCGAGCATGGTGGCGGTGTACATCCCGACCAGCAGCGCCAGCTCGACCCACCCGAACCCCCAGCCCCAGGTGACGGCGGCGGCCCCGGCCACCCCGGCGATCGGGACGGTGACCCCGACGAACGTCCCGAGCCAGGCGAACACCAGGGTGCGGGTGTCGTGGCGGGGTTCCGGTTCGGGCGTGGCCGGGATCGGGACGTGGAGGTCGGGTGCGGCGGTGGACAACGGGTGACCCGGTGGGTGGTGGATGCGGGCGGCGCGGCGGACATCCGCCGTGCCGCGGGGTAAACGGACGCCGCGGGCGGGCAAACTCGCCTGGGAGTCTACCCGGCAGGGCCGGGCCGGTGCGAGTGCAGTCCTGGCGAGCCGGGAGCGTGAGCGGCCGGAGAACGCCTCCTCCGGTCGCTCACGCTCCCGGCTCGCCGGCTACAACACCATGGTAGGACTTCCGCGCCGTTCGCCGCCGAGCGGGGCTGCTTTTCCGGATTCTCCCGTCCCATGCCGCTCCGCGACCTGACCCCGGCTGTCCGCCCCGACCCGCCGCCGGCGGACGTGGCCCGGTTCCTCCGCGAGGCGGACCGGCGGGTCGCCCGGTTCCAGGAGGAGGTGGTGATCCCCGGGTTCGTCCCGAGCGACCCCGCCGGGGCGTTCCGCGTACTCCGGGCGCTGGCCGACTCCGAGCAAATCCGGGGCCGGCGGTTCTGCGAGTGGGGGAGCGGATTCGGGGTGGTGACCTGCCTGGCCGCGATGCTCGAGTTCGACGCCTGCGGGATCGAGGTCGAGTGGCAGCTGGTCGACGAGGCCCGGCGGCTGGCCGAGGACTTCGGGCTGTCGGCCGAGTTCGTCTGCGGGAGCTTCGTCCCGCCCGGGGCCGAGGGCCGGGTGCACGCCGCCGGGCAGTACGCCTGGCTGACGACCGAGGCGGACGACGCGTACCGGGAGCTGGGGCTCGACCCGGACGACCTGGACGTGGTGTTCGCCTACCCGTGGCCGGACGAGGAGGGGGTGACGGAGGAGTTGTTCGAGCGGTACGGCGGGGTCGGGGCGGTGCTGGTGACGTTCCGCGGCGGCGGCGAGTTCCGGGTGCGGCGGAAGACGGCCCGGCGGCGGTAGGCGCGGATTCCGCTCGACGCGTGGCGGTGGTGCGGGTTAGACTTTCACACGGTCCCGTTCGTCGTCCCCGAGACGGGGGTTGCTCATGCCCACCCCCGGTGTCGGCCGGGCCGCGCGTCGGACCGCCGGCCGGTGCCCCGGCCTCCTCCTGGTGCTCCTCGGCGCCCTCGGCTGCGGCCGCGAACCCGACCGCCTGCCGGTCTACCCGGCCGGCGGCAAGGTGGTGTTCGACAACAAGCCGGTCGCCGGGGCCGTCGTCATCCTCTGCCCGACCGACCCGGCGGCCCTCCGGGACCGCCACCCGACCGCCACCACCGGCCCGGACGGCACCTTCCGGCTGAGCACCTACTACGCCCGGGACGGGGCGCCGGCCGGCGAGTACAAGGTGTGCGTCAGCAAGGAGCGGACCGTCCGGAACAAGGACGGCGACCCGGAGGGGACGGGGAAGAACCTGCTGCCGGAGCGGTACGCGACCCCCGGGGCCACCTCGCTCGCCGCCCGGGTCGGCCCGGGCGACAACGACCTCGGGACCTTCTCCCTGTCCCCCTGACCCGGAGCCCCTTTCGGAGTAGAGCGTGCGACCCCCTCTCCCCCCGAACCCGCGCCGCGGGTTCACGCTGATCGAGCTGCTGGTCGTGATCGCCATCATCGCGGTGCTGGTCGGCCTCCTCCTCCCGGCCGTCCAGAAGGTGCGCGAGGCCGCGGCCCGGGCGAAGTGCGCCAACAACCTGAAGCAACTCGCCCTCGCCCTGCACCACCACCACGACGCGAACGGGTTCCTGCCGAACACCGTCGTCACCACCACGCCCGACCTGCCGGTCGGGTACTCGTGGACCCACAAGGTCCTGCCGTACATCGAGAAGGGGGCGCTGGCCGGGCGGTACGACCCGACCCTCGCCTGGAACGCCGGCGGGAACGACACCCTGGCCCGGGGCCGCGTCCCGACCTTCGAGTGCCCGTCCGACCCGGTGACCGCCCTCGACGCCGGCACCTACCCGACCAACGACTACCTGCCGGTCGACCAGATCGGGCTGGGGCTGACGTCGTTCATCGACGCCGCCACCAACGCGTCGAAGGCCGGGATCATGCCGCCGGTCGGGCAAGAGCCGCGGCCGACGTTCGGGCGGGTGAGTGACGGCCTGGCGGGCACCCTGCTGCTGGTGGAGAGCGTCGGCCGGCCGGTGCTGTGGGTGGGGAACCGGCCGTCGCCGCTCCCGCCGGCGGCCCGGCCGGACTACACCGGGACCCCGAACGCGGAGGGCGGGTGGGCCCGCCCGCGGTCGGCCGCCGCCCGGTTCTTCGGCAGCACCCTCGACGGGCTGAAGCCGGGGAACGCGTGCGCGGTGAACTGCGTGAACCTGTACATCCCGGACTCCGGCGACCTGAACGCCGGCCGGTCGTATGCCCCGTTCGGGCTGCACACCGGAGGGCTGAACGCGGCGCTCGGGGACGGGTCGGTGCAGTTCGTCCGGGCGTCGGTCGGGGTGCGGCAGTTCGCCCGGCTGATCACCCGGGGCGCGGGTGAGGTGGGGACGCTCGACTGACCCGGAGGCGGTAACGCGGCGAGCCGGGAGCGTCAGCGACCGGAGGACGTTCCTCCGGTCGCTGACGCTCCCGGCTCGCCGGGAACTCGC
>PNKH01000029.1 GCA_013822345.1 Isosphaera sp. | reverse complement strand
CCGCCGCCGGGTTCCGAGGGCCGAGCGGGACCGGGAGCGGCGGGCGGCCCGGGACCGGCGGCGGGGCCAGGGCTCGCTGCTGGACCTCCTACCCGACGCGGACGGGTGTCCGCCCGAGCCGACCGGGTTCCGGAGCTTCCGGAACGCGCTGAAGGCCCACGCCATGCGGGCCGGGCTGGCCACCCAGCTCGTGTGGGAGAGCACCCTGGACGGGTCGCGGCGGGTCCGGGACCCGGCGACGGTGGCCTGGAACTTCCTCACCGCCCTGTCCTTCAGGCCGAGAACCTGCCGTGGGAGCTGCGGTTCCCGTCCCCCCGGACGTGCTTCGTCGGGGTCAGCTTTTACCGGAAGAGCGACGACCCGGACGGCCCTGGCCCAGGCGTTCTCGGAGACCGGGGAGGGGCTGGTGCTGCGGGGCGAGCGGGTCACCTGGGACCGCGACCGGGACCGCAAGCCGCACCTGGGCGGGGACGCCGCCGAGCGGCTGCTGCGGGAGGCGCTCGGGCTGTACGCCCGGCACTTCGGCGACCCGCCGAAGCGGGTGGTGCTGCACAAGACGTCCCGGTACTGGCCGGACGAGCTGGCCGGGTTCCGGGCCGGCCTCGGGTCCATCCACGCGCACGACTTCCTGGCCGTCGAGCGGCGGGGGGTGCGGTTCCTGCGGCCCGGGCACGAGCCCCCGGTCCGGGGGACGATGGTGGAGCTCGGCGGCGGAACTACCTGGTGTACACCCAGGGGTACGTCCCGTTCCTCCGGTGCTACCCGGGGCCGCGGATCCCGAACCCGCTGGAGGTGGTGGAGCACCACGGGGACTCGGCGGCCGACCTGGTGTGCTCGGAGGTCTTGGCCCTGACCAAGCTGAACTGGAACACCTGCGCGTTCGCCGGCGGGAGCCCGGTGACGGTCGCGTTCGCCCGGCAGATCGGGGCCATCATGAAGGAACTGCCGACTCGGGTCGAGCCGCAGACCCGGTACAAGTACTACATGAGGCGGCACCGCCGGACCGCGGGCTCGGCCCGCTTCCGCCGACCCGCCGGCCACCGGCCCGGGGGCTTGGGTCACCATCCTGGGCCGGCATTGCTCCCGGGGGCTGGCCGACAATGGTCGTGCTCGGCGCCGGGCGGATCGCACCCCCGCCACCTGTCCTGGAGGTGCGAACGGCGTCCTCTCCATCGCGCCCGCTCAAACTGTCGGCACTGATGGCTGCCGTGTGTGCGGGCGAGTGCCGTGTATCATTTTTTGCAATCGAGTAACTCCGGGAGACAATCCGGGTCTGTTTGGCCCACGGCGGCGTCTCTCGCCGGCTTCGACGACCACCCACTTTCACGTCCTGCCAGCGAAACGTCTTCCCGGCGTGCGCCGCCAGCGGGTAAGCGAGCGGCGGTGGACCGGTGGCTGCACCTGCCTCGGTATCCGGCCGCTGACCCCGACTGCCGGGACAGGTGCCACGTCCCGGGTGGGGTCGAGTCCCCTGGAGGGTGGCGAGTCGCGACCGGGGTGCTGGGGCGGTACGGCTCGGACCTGCCCCGCGGCGAGTCAACCGGGGCGTGCGAGCAGATCAGGCACCCGAGGACAAACTGGGCAGGGTGACAACCTGCGGCCGTTGCTGATCCCGGTCACGTGAGCGTCAGGCGGGACATCGGAGGCGTGGGGTGCAAAATGGGTGCAAGATTGGCCGTGTGCTCCCCACGCCAGTACACTATGATCGCAGCCCGTCGTGGGGCGAAGTGGTTGACTTGTCCGGAGTTGCGATGTGAGGGCCGCATGAGCACCACGCGACCGGAACCCCGGTCCGGTAGCTTCGAATCCTAGCCGGGTAACTGCAGCAACCCCTCGAGCACTAACACGTTCGTAGCCGGTCCGGGCGTCTCCGGGCCCCCGCGCCGGTCACTTTTCGAAGCCGTGGATGGTGTTGTTGATGATCCCGGTGACGGGCCGGCCGTCGGCCCCGCTCAGCCGGTACTTGATCTCCATGCCCCACGTCGGGGCGAGGTCGGGCAGGTCGAGCCGCACCGTCCTGCCGTCCGGGGCGACGACCGCCTTGGCGACCGCCAGCGGTTTCTCGTCGATGTGCTTCGAGCCGTAGTTCTGGCTCCGCTTCAGCCCCCACACCTTCACCTCGAAGCTCCTGGCGCCCACCGCCTTCGGGTCGAGGGCGTCGGTGAACGTGATCTCCACCGCGCCCGCCCTCGCCTTCAGCCCGATGGGCAGGTCGGCGGGCTTGCCGGTGTACCGCACCCGGTAGAACCCACCCGGGGCGGTCACGTTGCCGGCCCAGGCGTACATGCCGCACACGTACAGGTGCCCGTCGGTCGGGTGGAACCGCGGACGCATGACGCCCGTCGGGAACGTCGGCAGCGGCAGGGCGCACATGCCGCCCTGGGCCTGGCCGTTCACCGTCTCGTGCGGGACGACGTAGATCTTGCCCATCCCGTAGGACGTGTTCAGCAGCGACCCGGCGAGCGGCCCCCACGTCTTCGCCGGCACCCAGATCAGTTCCGCCGGCGAGCGGTCGAACGCGTTTGTGACCCAGCAGAGCGGTTGCTTCATCGCCGCGTCCGCCGTGTCGGTGACGTCGGTGTAGCCCCACAGGTTGCCGTAGAACCCGCCCTTCTCGACGAGGTTGATGCGGTTCTTCGGCGTCCAGAAGCCCTCCTGGTCGGTCACGAAGAACGTGCCGCCCGGATTCAGGCAGACGCCGTTCGCGGCCCGGAACCCGGTCGCGAGGATCTCGGTCTTCGTCCCGTCCTTGCTCACCTTCAGCAGCGTGCCGTGGTGCGGTACCAGCGCCGGAAGGGCGTGCCGGCCGCTCTTGGCGTAGTAGAAGTTCCCGTCCGCGTCGGTCTGGAGGCCCATCGCGAACTCGTGGAAGTGTTCCGTCACCTGGTGGTCGCTGTTGAAGCACTCGTAGAAGTCGGTCTCGCCGTCGCCGTTCCGGTCGTGCAGCCTCACGATCTGGTCGCGGCAGCAGACGAAGATCTCCCCGTCGCGGAACTTCAGCCCGAGCGGCTGGAACAGCCCGGACGCGATCCGCTGCCACGTCAGCCCGGCCTCGGGGTTGTCGATCCCGCCCACCGCCCACACGTCGCCGTCCCAGGTGCAGACGGCCATCCGCTTGCCGTCCGGGAAGAAGTCGAACCCGGTGAGCCGCAGCAGGGCGTTCCACGGGTTGCGGTCGGGCGTGCCGAACGTGTCCACCGCGAACGGGCCGTCGTTCTTACCGAGGGTCGCCGCGGTCCTCAGCACCTCCGGCCACCGCTTCGGCCCGCCTTCGGTGAGCGGCTTGAGCGCCCGCGGGGCGGGGGTGGCCTTGGCGAAGGCGGCGAGGTCGGCGGCGGGGCCCTTCGCCATCAGCACCTTCACCCGCGTCGGGGTGATGTCGGCCGGGACCCTCAGAACGTGGAAGCCGTCTTGCTTCACCAGTGACACCCGGTTGTCACCGACCACGGCGACCGCCACGCCCTCCAGGGCGATGCGGGCGAGCAGGTCGCGACTCGACTTGCCGACTTCCACGGTGCGGGTGAACACGGCGGCCTTCTTGCCGTCCGCCTCGGCCCCCTCCAACTCCAGAATCGCCGCGTCGCCGACGCTGTACGCGATCACCGTCTGGTCGCCGTAGGCGTAGGTGCCTTTGAAGAACGCCCACGATTTCGGCAGCGGGCCGTAGGGCCGCTTGTCTCGCCCGAGCGGTCGGGGGTCCTGGAAACTTCCGGTCGCCGGGTCGGCCCAGCCCGGCCCGACCGGGTTCTCGACGTGCCGCTCGCCGGCCAGCTTCGGGTGAACCTGGTGCTGGCCGTTGAAGTGGATCCCCTTCCAGTCGATGAACCCGTCGCCGGTCCAGGCCGCGGCGAGCCGCATGGTGTCGTGGTCGAACAGCGCCCAACTCTTCCCGCGCGACACGCCCCCGACGCCGGCGTCGAGCCGCACGGCGATCCCCTTGTACGCGATGTTCGGCCCCGGCCCGCCCACCTCGTAGGTGTTCGCCAGGCTGGGGCCGTAGTCCATCGCCATCCACGGGTCGACGCTCGCCGGGGCGGGGCCGAACTCGCCCCTCTTGCCCGAAGGGAGCTTGGCCAGGTACGCGTCGTCGGCGTTCGTGTACTGCGTCGGGTTGTGCGGCCTCAGGTACGCCTCGCGCAGGTAGTGGATCACGTCGTACTTCTGCCGCGGCACCATCCACGTCTGCGGGGCCATCAGGTTGTAGCCGTGCGTGAGCGTGCGGTACAGGCTGTGCGGGTCGCTGCCGTTCTTGAACGCGTGGCCGGCGAACCGCGGCGAGGTCGGGAGCGAACCGGGTTGGTCCTTGGTGCCGTGGCAGTTGGCGCATACGCGGGTGTAGATCGCCTCGCCGCGCTGCAACGCCTTCGCGTCGAGCCCGCGGATCAGCCCGGCGTGGTCGATGTCCTTCTCGTACTCCGGCACGGCGAACGCCGTCACCGCCGGCCGCAGCTCCTTCGCGCGGGCGGGGCCGCCCTCGGCGACCTCGATCAGGTACTTCGCGAGGTCCAGGAACTGCTGGCGGTCGGAGAGTGTGTTCACCAGTCCGTCGGGCATGAGCGACTGCTTGCCGACGGACCGCCGCTCCACGTCTGCCGTCGGGATGGTGATCCGCTTGCCGCCCGCCGGGTCGACGAGGGTGAGGCTGCCGTTCTTCTCCTCGGCGAGCAGCCCTGTGACGGTCTGACCGCCGGCGGTGGAGACGGTGATCGCCTCGTACCCCTTCTTGATGGCACTCGACGGAGACAGCACGGACTCGACCAGGTGCTCGGCGGTCGTGCCTGTGTCCGGCCTGGCGAGGTCCGGGCCGAGTTGGGTGCCGGTCTCGGGGTCGTGGCACCGGGCACACGTCAGGAACGGCTGGAAGAACAGCACCGCCCCGCGGCCGGCGTCGCCCCGCTCGCGGGCGGCCTTCGCCAACTCCGCCGGCGGCTCCTTCAGCAGTTGTTGCGTCAGCGTCGGCGGGACCGCCGCGGGGGCAGGGTCGGCCGCGACCTGCCAGAGCTTGCCGAGCAACTCGAACATGTCCGGGTCGTGCTTCCTCAGCTCGTCGCGGGTGAACGGGAAGAAGTCGTTGCGCGAGAAGTACGCCTCGGTCGTCTCCGCGAAGTACTCCATCGCCGTCGTCATCGCGTAGGCCTTCTCGACCGCGTTCGGCCGGCCGTTGCCGAAGCGGCGCTCGACCTTGTCGTACTTGCCCGACTCCTTCGCCCGGGCGTAGGCGGCGACGACCTCCGGGTTGCCGAACCCCTTCGGCAGCTCGCGGTCGTGGTAGGCGTGGGCGAGTTCGTGCAGCGCGAAGTTCGGCATCCGGTTCACCTCGGCCTCGAAGACGCGGACGTTGGTGAACTCGACCGCCTTCGCCATCGCCGGGTCGCGGCCGTTCTTCCGCAGCCAGTCGGCACCGGGGTGGTACTCGGCGATCGGCCGCACGCCGGGGTACTCCGGGTTGAAGTACAGCGGGACCTTCTGGAGCTTCGGCACAACCGCCTTCGGCACGACTTCCGTGATCTCCTTGAGTTGCTTGTCGAGCAACCCCAGGGCCTTCGCCGTGAGCTTCGCGTCCGCGGCGAGCAGCTCGCGGTTGACGTGCACCGTCCAGCCGCGGAGGGTTCGCGTCTCGTAGACGGGTTCCGGCGCCGGGGCGTGCGGGGATTGCAGGTTGTCGCGGAGGAAGCGCGTCATCGCCTCCATCAGGTGCTGGTCCGTGTTCCGCCCCTCGCGGATGGCGTGGGTCCGGTTCGGGTACGGCAGCACGCCGAACCGCTTCCCCCGGGCGATCAGCTCCTCCATCAGCCGCTCGGTCCCCTGGTAGTGGCAGTTGTCGTCGCCGGTGCCGTGGACGAGCAGCAGGTTCCCCCGCAGCCTGCCGGCGTGCGTGATCGGCGAGCCGTCGCGGTAGCCGGTGGCGTTGTCCGCCGGCAGGCCCATGTAGCGTTCCTGGTAGATCGTGTCGTACAGCCGCTGGTCCGCCACCGGGGCGACGGCGACGGCGGCGCGGTACAGGTCCGGGTGCCGGAACAGGGCGTTCAGACTCATGCTGCCGCCACCGCTCCACCCCCACGAGCCGACGCGGGTCGGGTCGACGAACGGCCACCGCTTCAGCAGTTCACGCACCGCCGCGGCCTGCTCGGTCGGGGCGACGATGCCGATCTTCCGGTGGACGGACTTCCGCCACTCGCGGCCGCGCGGCGCGTTGGTGCCGCGGTTGTCGACGCTGGCCACGACGAACCCCTCTTGGGCGAGCATCGCGTGCCACAGCCCGCGGGGGCCGGGCCACGCGTCCCGCACGGTCTGGCCGTGCGGCTCGCCGTACACGTACATGAGCAGCGGCAACTTCGCGGCGGGATCGACCTTCGCGGGCTTGATGCCCCACCCGTCCAGCGTGACGCCGCCGTCGATCGGCACCCGGAAGAACTCGATCTCGGGTCGCTTCAGCGCGGCGAGTTTGGCCCGCAGGTTCGCGTTGTCGGTCAGCGTGCGGGCGGCGGAGTGGTCGGAGAGGCGCACGAGTTCCGCGACCGGGGGCGTGGTGAAGTTCGACCAGGTGTGGACCGCCCACTTCGCGTCTGGGGAAATGTCGTAGGTGTGCCACCCCGGCTGTTTCGCCGAGGATAGTTCCTCGGTCTTGCTGCCGTCGAATTTCACCCGGAACAGGGAGCGCTGGGTCGCGTTCTTCGGCGAGGCCGCGTAGTACAGCCACCCGCCGGCCGTGTCCACCGCCTCGACGCCGATCACGTCGAACTCGCCGTTCGTGATCGGTTCCGGCGGCGAGCCGTCGACATGGGCGCGGTAGGCGTGACGCCACCCGGAGCGTTCGCTGAGCCACAGGAAGCTCTTGCCGCCGTCCAGCCACCGGAACGGGTTCTCGTTCTCCAGCCAGGCGGGGTCCTTCTCGGTGAACACGGCCTTCGCCCCGCCGGTGGCCGGGTCGGCCCGCCACACCCGGAGTTCCGTCTGCAGCCGGTTGAACTGCTGGACCAGGATCTGTGCGCCGTCCGGCGTCCACTCGGCGCGGGGCAGGTAGTGCTCGCGCGGGTCGCCCGGGAGGTCGAGCCACCGCACCTCGCCGCCGGCGGCCGGGATCACGCCCAGCCGGGTGGCCGAGTTCTTCTCGCCCACCTTCGGGTAGGCGAACGTGGTGATCTGCGGCGAGTTGCTGACGACGTTATCGACCAGGTGAAAATCCGAGACGCCGGTGGTGTCGAACTGCCAGAACAGGAGGTGGCGGCCGTCGGGGCTCCAGCGGAAGCAGTCGCGCAGGTCCAGTTCCTCTTCGTTCACCCAGTCGGAGGTGCCGTTGACGAGCGTCTTCGAGCCGTCGCCGGTCAGCGCCGTGACCGCGAGGCTCTTCAGGTCCTGAACGTACAGGTTGTTCTCGCGGACGAACGCCACCCGCGTGCCGTCCGGCGAGAACGTGGCGAACATGAGCGACGCCGGGGCGGCGTCGCCGCCGAGCTTCCGCAGCTCGCGGGTCGCCACGTCGAGCACCCAGTAGTCGCCCCGGGTGTTCCGCCGCCAGACCCGCCGGCTGTTGGTGAAGACGAGCACCCGCGACTCGTCGGCGGAGAACGCGAACGACTCGACCGCCAGAGGTTCCTTCGCCCCCTTCGGGGTGAAGGCCGCGGCGGGGAGGACGACCTCCTTCTTCCCGGTCGCGGGGTCGGTGCGGACCAACTCCCGCCCGGTTCCCGTCGCGGGTGTGTCGAGGGTGAAGTAGTCCGACGACCGCCGACCCCACCGCAGCGCCGGCGGGGCTTCGGCCTCGAACTCCTTGACGCCGAACAGGCGCCCGACGGTGAGGAGCGAGTCGTCGGCGGGCGTGTCGGCAGCGTGGGTCGTGCCGCACCCGAGGAGCAGGGCCAACAGGGCCGACGACGACCAACCGATGGGGGTGCGCATCACGAAGTCCTTCATGGTGACCAGTTCCGAAGGGCGTCGGCGGCGTCGCCGGTCAGTGGCTCACGTCGACGACCCGCGGGCCGAGCACGTCCGGCTTCGGCCGGACGCCGAGACCCGGTTCGGCGGACGCGGACATGAACCCGTGTTCCCGCTGCGGCGCGCCGTCGGCCGTGCTCACGGTGACGTAGCTGTTGAAGTCGGTGCTGGTGAACCGGAACTCGTCCGGGGTGCTGTGGGCCAGGTGGGCGATGGCCGCCGTGGTGATGTCGCCGCCCCAACTGTCTTCGAGCGTCATCGCGATGCCCATCGCGACGCACAGGTCGCGGACCTGTTTCGTCCGGGTGAGGCCGCCGAGCTTGCTGATCTTCAAGTTGACCACGTCCATCGCCAGATCGGCCTTCGCCCGCAGCAGCACGTCGAGGTTGTCGACGTTCTCGTCGAGAACGAACGGGTGGTCCGTGTGCCTTCGTACCGACAGGCATTCTTCGTAGGTCAGGCAGGGCTGTTCGATGTAGACATCGAGATCGCGCACCGCCCGCACGACCCGCATCGCCTCGTGCTGGGTCCAGCCGGTGTTGGCGTCGGCGACGAGGCGGTCGGTCGGTTGGAGGATCGCCCGCACCTGGCGGATGCGGTCGATGTCCACGTCGGGGTCGCCGCCCACCTTGAGTTGGAATCGCGTGTACCCCTCATGACGATACCGGGCGACCTTGGCCGCCATCTCGTCGGGCGACTCCTGCGAGATGGCGCGGTACAGCCGGACCGCGTCGCCGAAGCGCCCCCCCATCAGGACGCAGACGGGGAGACCGGTCGCCCGGCCGAGGATGTCCCAGCAGGCGATGTCGACGCCGCTCTTGACGTAGGGGTGGCCCTTCAGCGCCGCGTCCATCCGCCGGTTGAGCTTGAGCAACTCCCGGGGGTCGTGGCCGATCAGGTGCGGGGCGAGCTCCCGCAGGCCCGTCCGGACGCCCTCGGCGTAGGCGGGCAGGTAGAACGGCCCCAGCGGGCAGACCTCCCCGTAGCCGACGAGGCCCGTGTCCGTCTCGACGCCGACGACGGTGCTGTCGAAGACGGTGACGGACTTGCCGCCCGACCACTTGTAACTCCCCTCGCGCAGCGGCAACTCGACCCGGTGCGCGAGGATTCTGGCGATCCGCATCGTGTGACGACTCCTCGGACTCGGAGGCGCGGGGGCCGGGCGGGCGGACCACCCGCGGGCTCATTTGCTGTCGGCCTTGGGCTCGTACACGAAGGCGCGGTCGTCCGCCGGGAGGACCCACACGTTGCGGAACTTCACCGGGTTGCCGTGGTCCTGCAGGAACACCGGGCCGGTCATCGTCGCCTTCTGCCGGTCGCGGACCTTCTCCAGGTACGGGGTCGTGCCGTACCGGAACGGGTGGAACGCCGACTTCGGCTCGCCGAACGGCGTGCCGTCCTGCACCTTCTTCCCGTTGAACCACACCGTGACGGTCCCGTTCTCGACGATCTTGCCCGCGGCGTCGCGCCGCGGGGCGCGGTAGCGGATGTCGAACACCTGCCACTCCCCCGGCTTGCGGCAGGCGTTCTCGAGCGGCGGCGAGAACCCGTACAGCGCGCCGGCGTCGTCCTGCGTCACCTTCTCCTTGCCGAACGAGTTGAGGATTTGGATCTCGTAGTTGCCGTGGATGTACACCCCGCTGTTCGCCGCCCCCTTCTCCGGCAGCAGGAACTCGACGTGGATGTCGGCGTCCCGGAAGTGGAGCTTCGAGACGACGTGGTTCTGGTTCTTCTTGTTCGACGTGGAGGTGATCACCCCGTCCTCGACCGGCCAGTCGGTCTTCTCGCCCGCCATGCTCAGGAACGAGTGGTTCCCCTTCTCGTCGAGGAGCACGGTCGCCCCCTTCGGGGGCGCGACGGGGAGTTTGCCCTGGTCCGGCTTGAAGTCCGGGTCGGCCGGGAGCAGGGCGAGCGCGAGCAGGGCGGCGGGGGTCATCCGGCTTCTCCTCGACGGGTGGGGTGGGTCGTCACCTGGCCCGTTTGTCCCAGGCGATGTCCACGTCGTTCGGCTGCTTCGCCCCCGGCGTGCTCCGGCCGTCGGTCACGTACTTCTCCATCAGGGCGGCCAGTTCCTTCACCTTCGCGGCCTCGGTGGCGTACACGTTCTTCTTCTGAGTCGGGTCGGAGGCCAGGTTGTACAGTTCGCCCGGTTCGGTGTGGGCGGTGTACCCGCGGTCCTTCCTGAACCAATCCGGCTCGCCCTTCTTGGCGTTGTCGTCCCCGGTCGGGGCGAGGATGAGCACCCAGTCGCCCTTGCGGACGGCGAACTTGCCCTGCGCGCTGTGGTGCACCGTCGCCTCCCGCAGCGGGGCCGGCCGCTTCTCGCCGAGGAGCGCGGGGAGGATGTTCACGCTGTCCACCCCGGCGGCGGCGGGGAGCTTCACCTCGAGCAACCCGGCGAGGGTGGTCATCAAGTCGACGTGGCAGATCGTCTCGTCGCAGGTGGTGCCCGCCGCGATCCTCCCCGGCCAGCGGGCGACGAACGGCACGCGGTGCCCGCCCTCCCAGGCGTCCCGCTTCGCCCCGCGGAGGGACCCCATGCTCGCGTGCCCGAACTCCTTCAGCCGGTCGTACACCCCGGGGCTCACCTCGCCGGTGACCTCCGGACCGTTGTCGCTGGTGAAGATGACGAGCGTCTTTTCGGCGACGCCGGCCGCCCGCAGGGCGTCGAGCACCCTGCCCACCACCGCGTCCGTCTGCGCCACGAAGTCGCCGTACTCGCCCGCCCGGCCCTTCCCCTTGAACCCGGCCGACGGCACGACCGGGAAGTGCGGCGAGGTGAGCGGCAGGTACAGGAAGAACGGCTTGTTCCCCTTCGCGGCCGTTCCGATGTACTCGACCGCGCGCTTCTCCAGCCCCGGCAGCACGTCCACGAGCTTCCAGCCGGGCAGCATCGGGCCGGCGATGTTGAACGAGTCGCGCCCGACGGGTGCCGTCTCCGTCGGCAGGCCGACGGTCTTGTCGTTCTCGATGAAGCAGTACGGGGGGTAGTTCGGCACGTCGGTGCCGAAGTACGTGTCAAACCCGCGGGCGGTGGGGCCGTCGGGGATCGCCTTCGTGAAGTCTCGTCTTCCGCCGTCCCCGGGCTTCGGCCAGCCCCAGCCGAGGTGCCACTTGCCGACGCACGCGGTGGCGTACCCCTGCTCGCGGAGCATCGCCGGGACGGTGAGCTGCCGCTCCGCGATGAGAGGCTGTGAGAACGGCCCGATCACGTTCCGCTGTAACCGCGTCCGCCAGGCGTACCGGCCGGTGAGGAGGGCGTACCGGGTGGGCGTGCAGACCGCCGAGGGCGAGTGCGCGTCGGTGAACCGCACCCCCTCCCCGGCCAGCCGGTCGAGGTTCGGGGTGGGGATCTTCGACGCGGGGTTGTAGCAGCCGATGTCGCCGTACCCGAGGTCGTCGGCCAGGATGTAGACGACGTTCGGCTTGCCGGCGGCGACGGCCGGCGGCGCGCCCGCCAGCGGCAGCAGGCACAGGAGGGCCGTGCGGGTCATTTCCTCTCGCCCTTCAGCAGGTCCGCCATCGCCCAGCCGAGGCGGAGGCCGGTTTCCATGTAGGTCTCGGCGTTGTGGTTGTAGTGGTAGCCCTGGTTGGTGGGCGAGTCGGCCGCCTCGCGCCACAGGTCGCGGGTGTCCACGGCCTTCACGTTGCCCTTGAACTCCGGGTGCTTCGTCGCGTCGCCGACGGCGAGTTGGGCCTCCGCGATCTTCAGCCCGAAGCCCTCGCGCCCCGGGTTCCCGCACCCGGTGGCGAGCACGAACTTCGCGCCCGGCGCGTCGAAGTCCTTGCGCAGCGACTTGATGAGCCGCACGAGGTTCTCCTCGTACTTGCCGGCGTGCGCGGCGTTCTGGTCCTTGTGCCCCTGCCACCAGACGAACCCGGCCACCTCGTACCCCTGGTCCTTGTAATCGGGGAAGTACTTCTTGAGGTTCTGGAGCACCGCCTTGGCGTGCGCGGTGTCCGCGTCGTACTGCCGGCCCGCGTACCACGGCACCGCCTTCGGCTCCGCCCCCTTGTCCCACGACGGGGCGACGTCCTTGTACCCCGCGTACACCTTGCCCTCGAACTCGTACCGCTCGCTCCCCGGCGGGAGCAGGTCCCACCCGAGGCTGCGGTTGCCGATGCACGCCTTCAGCACCAGCACCGGCTCGTCCAGGACGTGGCCCACGACGTGGCCGAAGCCCAACTCCGGGCCGAAGTTGCCCTTCACCGTGAGCCAGTCGTTCTTCACGTCGCCGAACTTCTCCATGTCCTTGTAGTCGACGCCCCGCTGATCCATGACGTGGACGGAGCGCACGTCCTTGCGGGTCGTCCACGTCTTGTCGTCGTCGACGAGGAAGCCGTACTTCCCCTTTTCGTGGATCATGTATTCGAGGGAGCCCTTGGTCTCCTTCGGCCCGACGCGCCCGAAGCCGAGCATGTTGGACTGGCCGAGCAGGATGAACACCTTCACCTTCTTGGTGTGGTCGGCCGGTTTGCCGTCCGGCTTCGGGAGGGCCGGGCGGGGTTCCTGGGCGGAACCGACGCCGACTGCCGCGATGACAGCGGCGAGGGCTAAGATCATTCGACGCGGCATGGATCACCGTGCTTGTGGATGGTTCAAAACCGGAATCGTGTGTGGCTATTCCTTCATGCCCTGGCGGGTGACGATCGGCACGTACCCGATATCCAACCCCTTCGGCGGGGTGACGAGGACGGCGGGGTCGAGGTCGGCGAGCTTGCCGGCGGTCGGCGGGGGGAGGTACTCGCGGTCTTTCGTCCAGTTCTTGTGCAGCAGCTCCACCCGCTTCTGGAGCGCCTCCCGCTCGTCGGCGGTCAGGTCGGCGTTCAGCAGGGCGGGCTGGTCGGCGAAGCGGTACCAGGAGTAGGTGACCACGCTGCCGTCCCCGAGCTTCGCCTCGAACGGCCCGGCCGCCGGCCCCGGCTTCTTCCAGCTGCTCGCCGCGTCGTCCGGGGTGACGTAGGGCTGCGGCTTGGCGGTCCGCCCCTGGCGGAACTCCACCTTCGTCAGCCCGGTCTCGGCCGGCACGTCCTTCGCGCTCGCCACCACCCACCGCTCCTTGTCCTTCTTGTCCTTCTCCAGGCGGTAGTACTCGGGCAGGGTGACCCGCGAACCGTCCTTCGCCACGACCTCCTTCGCCCACCTGTAGCCGTAGGTGGTCTCGTCGAGTGCGGTCGGTGTGGCGAACGAACCCCAGGCCAGCGGCACCCGCTTGTCGCGCTCGGTGTTCGGCGGGTAGATCCGCCAGGTCGCCCCGCCCCCGCCCTTGAAGGTGTGGACGGCGGCCGCCTTCGGGTCGATGGCGCCGGAGACCGCTTTGCCGCCGTCGAACCACGCCTGCACGCCGTCCCACAGGGCCGCCTTGCGGTACGCGGTGACACGGTGGATGAGCGGCGCGTCCCCGTCCGGCCTCGCCGGGAACTGGGTGGGCGCGACCCGCGCGTAGGTGTCGCCCTTCGCGTCCTTCGCGATGAACGCGGGGACGTGCTGCGTCTCCATCTGGATGGCCTTGTTCGGCTCCGACGGGCGGGTGTCGAGGAACATGCCGGCCAAATCGGTGCGCTCGGTCGTCGGCTTCGACCAGAAGTACGGCACGAAGAACGTGACCGGCCCCTTGAAGTTGCCGGCGTTCAGGAACAGCGTCCAGCACTGGTCGCCGGTCGGCACGTCCTTCCCGGCGGTCGTCTTCTTGGCGGCGGTGAGCGGCAGCGGCAGGTAGCCGTACCCGAACAGCTCGCCCGACGTGCCCTGCTTGAGGTTTAACCCATCCGGCGGCCAGAGCACCCACGGACTGAGCTGGGCGATGGCGTAGTGCCCTTTGGGGTTCTTCCAGTCGCGGCCCTTGCCCGCCCCGGGGCCGTTGGCCCACTCGACGAAGTTCAGCGCGACGCCGCCCATGATGAACTTCGGCGTCTCGGTGGCGAACCGGGTGTCGCGCCACCAGCCGAGTCCGCCCTCGATGTCCGAGTACGCCTTCTCCGGCTTCGGCCCGTCGTACTGGGAGAACATCCAGGTGCCGAACAGCCCGCTCTGGAACTCCTGCCCGGGGTAGTTCTTCAGCAGCGGCCACGCGGCTACGTACATCGAGAACCCGGCGTTGTACTGCTTGTCCACCCGCTCGTGCGGGACGAGCAGGTAGCCGGCCATCTCCGCCTTCTGCGGCGGCGCGGGGTCGGCCCCGCCGGCGGGGCGCGCGAGGAGCAGCGCCGCGAGGCACGCCGCGGTGCGGACGGGAAGGCTCGGCATCCGTTGGTCTCCGTGGGGCGACGGGCGGGGGCTCACCTGGTGGGCTACTTCCCGCACAGCTTCGTCATCGCGCGGCCCATCGCCTCGCCGATCAGGTAGTACGTCTCGGCGTTGCTGTTCCAGTGGTAGCCCTGCTTCGTCGGCGACACGTCCTCCGTCCGCCAGAAGCCGGTCGTGCTCACGAACGCCACGTTCCCCTTGAACTCCTCGTACCCGGCCGGCGCCGCCTGGGCCTTCATGAGGGCGAGCGCCCGCGGGTGCTTCTCATCCTTCCCGCCCTGGCCGCTCTCGGCGATCACGAACGGCAGCTTCGGCACCCCGAGGTCCTTGCGGACGTCGCGGATGAAGTGCGCCATGTTCTTCTCGTACTCGTCCACGAACGCCTGGTTGATGCGGTCGTTCCACCCCTGGTGCCAGCCGAACCCGGCCAGCTCGTAGCCCCGGTCGCCGAACTCCGGGAACTCCTTCTTCAGGTCCTTCAGCACCGCCTTCGTGCGGTCGATCACCTCCTTGTAGAACGGGCCGACCTCGCCCCCCGCGCCCGGCGGGCGGAAGTCCTTCGCCAGGCTCTTCCCGCCCCACGCCAGCTTGAGGAGCAGCACCGGCTCCTCGAAGGTGTCGCCGACCACGCACCCGAACCCGAGTTCCGGGCCGATCCGGTCGTCCTTCACCCCGAAGCCGGCGGTCAGCTTCCCCTTGCGGTCGAGGTAGTGGATCCACACGTCGTCCCGCGCCGCCCACTTGCCGTCCTTGCCAACGAGGTGCTTGAACCGGGCGGCGGTGTCGGGCTGCCTGGTGACGTACTCCAGGCTCCCCTTGCCGTCGTTCCGCTTCGGGTCGGCCGCGACGAACCCGTGCCCCTCCATGTTCGACTGGCCGGCGAGGACGAACACCTTCACCGGCTTGTCGGCCGCGGGGGCGGGGGCCGAGAGCACGAGGAAAAGGGCACCGCACAGGGCGGCACGGATCGGGGGGCGCTTCATACTGACACCTCGGAGTAGGGGTCGCCTCGCTACCGTCAGGAACAACTTGATCCGCCCGTCTGGTGCCGTTCACCTACAGGTCCCCGGGGAGAACCTGACCGTCGTTGATGGCGCCGAGCGCCCCGAGCGTATTCGTGGTCGGGTTGGGGGTGGACGTGGTGCCGACCGAGCTGAGGCTCTCGCGGAGGAACCGGACGGAGCCGTCGCACAGGACGAAGTTGGCGCCGCCGGAGTGCAGGCTGGCGAAGTTGTTGCCGGGGACCGCGTTGATGCCGCCCCCGGTGCCGTCCTGCAGGTTGAAGTGCATGTTCGGGCCGTTGAACCGGTTGGGCCGCTTGTTCGAGGTGCCCGCCCAGAGCGCGGCGTTGTGGTACAGGTAGTCGCGCTCCCCGACGGCGAGGGTGTTGGTCGTCCCGTCGGTGATGTCACGGATCTTGCGGGTCAGGTTGGGGATCAGCACCCCGGTGAACTGAACGGGGTCCGTGTTGGCGTTGAAGGTGTACGCCCCGCCGACGCCGACGTAGTTGGACGACCCGATCTGGGCCGAGCCGAGGGACGCCCCGGTCGTGGTGTTGACCACGTTCGGCACGCGCCGGTCGTTGACATCAGGCGCCACGTCGGCCGGACAGCGGTAGACCGGGAGTCGGGTCCTGAGGAGCCCGACCAGCGTGGGGTCCCCGAGGGCCATGACCGCGGTGAAGTTGTTCGACGCCGCGCGCAACTGGGAGTGGAGGTTGTCCTGCTCCACGTACGGCAACAGGAACGTGCCCCAGCCCCAGCCGGTGTCGCTGTCGAACCCGACGGGGAACCGGCCGAAGGTGTCGTGGTGGTTGTGCAGGCCGAGGCCGATCTGCTTGAGGTTGTTCTGGCACTTCGTGCGCGCCGCGGCGGCGCGCACCTTCTGCACCGCGGGGAGGAGCAGGCCGACGAGGACGGCGATGATGGCGATCACGACCAGCAGCTCGATCAGCGTGAACGCCTTCCGATGCGGGTGACGTGACATGACGAACACCTGCCAGTTAGGGAGAGAAGATGCGGGCGACGAAGCGGGCGGTGTTACAACCCGCGGGTCACTTGGATTTCAGCTCGAAATCGAACACGTTGTCCCCGGGCTTGACCTCCTCGGCCAACTCGGACTTCTCGTGGTATCGTGCCGGCAATCTCTCGGGCGTGTTCGCATCCGCGGTGGTGATGCGGACGACGCAAGGCCCCGGCGGGACGCCGGCCTTCTTGTTGGTGTACCTGAGCTCGTAGCGCCCGTCGGCGTCGGTCTCGCCGTGCGACCCGCGGCCCTGGTTCGGGTAGAACCCCACCAGCGCGCCCTTCAGCGGCCTGCCGTCGAGGGTCACCCGGCCCTTCACCGTCGCGTACTGGGTCTCGCAACCCGCCACGAGGGAAGCCAAGGTTCCCAAGGTGATCAGCCGTGCGACACGAGTCATGTCCGGATCGTCCTGTCTACGGGCCGGCGCCGGGTTGCCCGGCCGTGCGCCGCCGCCAGGACCGGCGCGGGGTAAGAATGTAGTTTGACCCGAGCGAGTCACGCTCCTAGGAAAAAAAGTAACGAACCCGGGAAGGCACGTTGTGGAACGGGAACCCCGCCGCGTCGCCCTGATGCTGGACATCCAGTGGCCGTACAAACGGCACTCGGAGGTGTACGCCGGCGTCCAACGGTACGCAGAGGAGCGGGGCTGGGTCACGGTCATCGACGAGTTCGCGCACGACACCCTCCGCCGCAAGCCGACCCACGCCGACCGCTACGACGGCATACTCGCGCGGGCGAACCACCTGCTCGCGCGGCGCGCGGTCCGGCGGGGCGTGCCGGTCGTGAACGTGTGGCCCAGTTCGCCCGCCCGGCACCTCCTGCCCGGGGTGTTCCCCGACTCGGCGGCCACGGGCCGGCTGCTGGCCGAGCACCTGCTGGCCCGCGGGTTCCGCACGTTCGCCACCCTGACCTCGCCGAGGAACGCGGACAACGAGCTGGAGGTGCGGGAGTTCTCCCGGCTGGTCCGGGAGGCCGGCTTCGGCTGCGCGTCGGCCTACGTGCCGCAGGACCCGTACCGGGACGTGGCCAACTGGCGGAAGACGGAGCGGCTGATCGCCCGCGCGATGGGCGGGTGGAGGCCGCCGGTCGGCGTGTACGTCGGCCAGGAGGTGTGCGGGCGGCTGGTGGTGCAGCTGAGCCAGCGGTGCGGGTGGCGCGTCCCGGACGACGTCGCGATCATCGCCGGCAGGAACCAGGAGACCTTGTGCGAGCGCCCGCGGCCGTCGCTCACCAGCGTCGAGATCGGGTACGACCGGATCGGGTACGCGGCGGCCGAGCTGCTCGGCCGGCTGATGGCCGGGCACGACCCCCCGCCCGGGCCGGTCCGGGTGACCCCGCTCGGCCTCGTCGTGCGGGAGTCGACCGACTTCTTCGCCGTGGACAACCAGGTGGTGGCGGCCGCACTCGCGTACATCGCCGCGCACAGCCACCGCCGCATCGGCCCGGACGACATCGCCGGTGCGGTCGGCACCGGCACGCGGACCCTGCAGAACTACTTCCGGGACACCCTCAAGCGGCCGATCGCCGCCGAGATCCGCCGGGTCCGGATCGAGCGGGCGAAGCGGGAGCTGGCCCAGAGCGACCGGCCGCTCGCCGCGATCGCCCGCGACGCCGGCTTCGGGACCATCCAGCGCCTGTACGAGGTGTTCCGCCGCGAACTCGGCATGAGCCCGGGCGCGTACCGGGAGCAGCGACAGTTGAAGGGGAGGGCGTGACGGCCCCGCCGCGGGCGTGGGGACGACCCGCCCCGCGACGACCGTGAGACGGCGCCGACGACCGCGAGCCATCGTTCCGTGCCGCTCCGCGGGTGCGGGCGGATCACCCGGCCCACGCCCGCGGACGTGTCCGGGCACGGGGCCGCGGCGGCCGACGTGGCGAACTCGCCCCGCGGGCCGAGGCGCGGGGGCTCTGCCGCGCCGGTCCAGCGGCTGCGAGACCGTTCTGGTTCCAGTCAATTCCGGGTCACGTCCCCTACCGTCGTGGTGAGAGGCGGAGGAGGGGGTATACTGACCCACCGGGACGCCACCCGCCGACGCCGGGGTCCGACCGGCCATGCACCGCCCGCCCGCCGCCCCCACCTGGGACGCCGCCCAACTCGCCGTCGTCTCGGCCCCGCCGGCCGCCCGGCTGCTCGTCGGCGCCGGGCCGGGGACCGGCAAGACCGCGGTCGCCTGCGCCCGGGTCGCGGCCCTCCTCGCCCGGCACCTCGTCCCGCCGGCCAACGTCCTCGTCCTGAGCTTCACCCGCACCGCGGTCGCCGAGCTGCGGGACCGGCTCGCCGCGGCCGTCGGCGACGACCGCCGGGCCGCCGCCGTCCGGCTCGCCACCCTCGACGCGGAGGCGTTCCGGCTGAACCAGGGGTTCGGCCCGGACGAGGCGTCCCTCCTCGGCGGGTACGAGGCGAACGTCGGGGCCGTCGCCGCGCTCCTCCGCTCCCCCGGTGATGAAGTCGCCGACTACCTCCGCCGGTTCCGCCACCTCGTCGTCGACGAGGCCCAGGACCTGACCGGCGTCCGGGCGGCCCTCGCCCTCGGGCTGGTCCGCCACGTCCGCCCGGAGTGCGGGGTTACGGTGTTCGCCGACCCCGGCCAGGCGATCTACGGGTTCACCTCCGAGGACGGGCGGCGGAACGAAGCCGGGGCCGACTTCCTCGCCCGCCTCGCGGGGGCCGGCGGGCCGCCGTTCGAGGCGGTGTCGCTCGCCACGATCCACCGCACCGACTCGCCGTAGCTCCGGGAGGTGTTCACCGGCACCCGCCCGCTCCTCGGCCGGGCCGACCCGGACGCGAACACCGAACTCCGCCGCGTCCTCCGCGCCCGCGCCGCGGCGCCCGTCCCGCAGCCGGACGACCTCCGCGGCCGCGACGACCACCTCCTCCTGTTCCGCTACCGCCGGGAGGTCCTCGTTCATTCCCAGCGGCTCGCCGAGGCGAACGTCCCGCACCGCCTCCGGATGGCCCGAACCCCGGTCGTCGTCGACCCCTGGATCGGCTGGCTCCTCGCCCCGTTCACCGCCCGGCACCTCGACCAGGCCGGGTTCGCGCGGCTGTGGGCCGAGCGGGAGATGCCGCGACTGTTCCCCGGTGACGACCCGGACCGCTGCTTCCACACCCTGTACGGCCTCGGCCCCGGGGAGGCCGGGCGCGTCGACCTCGACCGCGTCCGGACGCAGCTCGCCCGCGCCCGCCCACCGGTCGAGGTCTGCGCGACCGCGTGCGGCACGTCCGGCCCGATCCTCGGGACGATCCACGCGTCGAAGGGGCGCGAGGCGGACGAGGTCGTCCTCGCCCTCCCGCCGCCCCCGCGCGAAGGCGACGACATCGCCGAGGAGACGCGGGTGCTGTACGTCGGCGCGACCCGGCCGCGGAAGCGGCTCCGGGTCCACGACGCCGCCGCGGTGCGGGCGTACCCGCTCGCGTCCGGCCGGCTCTGGTGCGTCCGCCGGGCGCCGTGGCCCCAGTACCTGGCGGCGGCCGTCGAGTTCGGGCTGGACGGGGACACCGACCCGACGGCCGCGGTCCGGCCGCCGCTCGCGGCCACCCCGGAAGACGCCGCCGACGCCCAGCGGCTCCTGGCCGAAGCCGCCGACCCGGCGCGGGTGACCGCCCACTGCTCGAAGGAGTGGGACTACGACGCCTTCCGGCTCGAGCTCGCCGCCCGCCCCGGGCGGTGGGTCGGGGAGTTCACCCCGCGGGTCGGCCGCGACCTGCTCGAGGTCCGGGCCTGGTTCCGCGACCACTTCCGGGCCGTCGTGACGAAGCCGCGGAAGATCGAGCGACTCCACCTGTTCGCGGTACGCACTGTCGCCGTCGCGGACGGCGACCCGGGGAGGCAGGCCCTTCACGAGCCGTACCGGTCGAGCGGGTTCCTCCTCGCCCCGGTCGTCCTCGGGTACCCGTGGTGCTTCTTCCGGAGGGGCGGGTGATGGTCCGCGACGAACTCCGCCGGCGGCTCCTCCTCGACCTCGTCGGCCCGGCCGCGGCGGACGAGGTGCTCCCCGCGCGGCCGTCCGACTACTACCTGACCGGCGTCCTCTCCCCGCCGCGCACCCGGGCCGCCGAGGAGGACGAGGAGCTGGCGGGCGGGGCGAACGACGAGGACGCCGGCGCCGACGCGGCGGCCCCGTCGGCCGGGGCGCGGCCGGCGTCGGCGGGCGTGTCGTTCGCGGTCCGGTGTGAGACGGGCGACCCGGCGGTGGTGTTCGAGGTGCGGTGCGGGGTGTACGCCCGGCGGTGGGAAGACCCGGCCACCGGCGCCGCGACCGCGGCCGAGCACGCGGGGCAGCGCCCCGCCTGGCGGCGGACCGACCACCGGGTCGTGCTCCCGCCGACGCCGCTGCCGCGCGGCATGCTCCCGGTCATCGACCTCGGCGCGCTCCCGTCGAACCCGGTGCCCGGCCTGCACCTCCGCGTCCAGACGGCGGACGCGGGGCCGGACCGGCTGGTCACCGCGGTCCTGGTCAACGCCCACCCGCCGCAGGACGGCCGCGCCCGGGCCGACGAGGCGTCGTTCTTCCAGGTCGAGCTCCGCGCCCGGCCCGGGCCGGGCTCCGTCCTCGTCTCCCGGCCGGCGCGGCGGGCGGACGAGGACCCGTCCGACGCCCTCGTCTACCGGGACGCGGTCGAGTACGCCGCCGGCCACACCTGCTCGGCGGAGTGGCAGGTCGAGGGCGGCACGGTCCGCGAGGTCGCGACCACCTGGCTGCCGGAGCACGTCGTCCCGGCGGTCTCCCCGGAGGGCGACGACATCTTGAAGCGGCTCACGGCCGACCCGGCGCTCAACCCGCGGTCCGCCGAGTGGCTCGCGGCCGCGCCGGTCGCCGACCTGCGGGCGGCCCTCGCCCTCCTCCCCGACGCCTACGAGGCGTGGCTCGCCGCGGAAGAGGCGAAGGTTCCCGCGCTGGACCCGCGGCACCGCGCCCGGGCGGCGGAGCACGTCGCCGCGGCGCGGGACGTGAGTCGGCGGATGCGCGAGGGGATCGACCTGCTGGCGGACCCGGCGGCGCTGGAGGCGTTCCGGCTCGCCAACCGGGCGATGGCACTTCAACGACGGTGGGCGCGGCGGAACGACCCGCCCGACGCCCGGCGGCTCACGTGGCGACCGTTCCAGCTCGGGTTCCAGCTCCTCGTCCTCGCGTCCCTCGCCCGGCGCGAGCACCCGGACCGGGCGGTCATGGACCTCCTCTGGTTCCCGACCGGCGGCGGCAAGACCGAGGCGTACCTCGGCCTGGTCGCGTTCCTCCTGTTCCACCGCCGGCTCCGCGGCCCGGACCCGGACGCCGGGGCGGGCGTCGCCGTCCTGATGCGGTACACCCTGCGGCTCCTCACCGTCCAGCAGTTCCAGCGGGCGGCCACCCTGGTCGCGGCGTGCGAACACCTCCGCCGCGGGGCAGCGGGGCGGTTCGGGGCGGTGCCGTTCTCGGTCGGGCTGTGGGTCGGGGCGGGGGCGACGCCGAACCGGGTCGAGGACGCGGCCCGCGACCTCCACGGGGCCGGCGACGCGACCCCGCGGCAGCTCGCCGCCTGCCCGGTCTGCCAGAAGCCGGCGCTCGACTGGTACCTCGTCCACGAGTGCCGGGCGTGCCGGCACGAGGGCGAACTCGCGGGGGCGAAGTGCCGCCGCTGCGGCGCCGCCCCGCCGCCGGGTAAGACGCACCCGCCCCGGAAGGTGCGCGTCCGGTGCCGGGAGAAGGCGTGCGAGTTCGGCGGGTCGGCCGACCCGCACCTCCCGGTCTGGACGGTCGACGAGGACGTGTACCGGGAGCGGCCGTCGCTGGTCATCGGGACGGTCGACAAGTTCACCCAGGTGGCCCGCAACCGCGACGCCCGGGTGCTGTTCGGCGGCGACGGCCGCGACCCGCCGGACCTCGTCGTCCAGGACGAGCTGCACCTCATCTCCGGCCCGCTCGGGACGGTGGCGGCGCTGTACGAGATCGCGGTCGACGAGCTGTGCTCCCGGCCCGGGCCCGGCGGCACCAGGCTGCGGCCGAAGGTGGTCGGGTCGACGGCCACCATCCGGGCGGCGACGGAGCAGATCCGGGCCCTGTTCGACCGTGGCACCTGCCTGTTCCCGCCGCCGGTCCTCGACGCCGCGAACTCCTGCTTCGCCCGCCGGGACGACACGGCCCCGGGGCGGCAGTACGTCGGGGTGACGACCGCCGGCCGGTCCCCGAAGTTCGCCCTCCAGGCGGTGTACGCGAGCCTGCTCCAGGCCGCCGGGGCGGCCGGGCACGACCCGTACTGGACGCTGGTCGGGTACTTCAACTCGCTGCGGGAACTCGGCGGGGCGCTGGTCATGACCCGGGACGACGTGCCGGCGTCGGTCGCGGACTACTCGGCCCGCCGCGGGGAGCCGGCCCGGCCGGTCCGGGCGGTGGACGAGCTGACCAGCCGGAAGACGTCGCGGGAGATCCCGGAGGTGCTGGACCGGCTCGGCCGCGGCCGCCCGGACCCGGCGGCGTACGACGTGGTGCTGGCGACGAACATGCTGAGCGTCGGGGTGGACGTGCCGCGGCTCGGGCTGATGGTGGTGAACGGCCAGCCGAAGCAGGTGGCGGAGTACATCCAGTCGACGAGCCGGGTCGGGCGGGAGCACCCGGGGCTGGTGGTGTGCGTGTAAAACGGCAGGCGGGCCCGGGACCGGTCGTGCTACGAGACGTTCGCCACCTGGCACGGGTCGCTGTACCGGGACGTGGAGGCGACGAGCGTCACCCCGTTCGCCCCGCGGGCGGTCGACAAGGCGCTGCACGCGGTGCTGGTGGTCCTCGTCCGCCACCTCGTCTGCGGGATGGCGACGAGCCCGGAGTTGACCCCGGACCGCCGCGCCTTGGTCGAGGCCGAGGTGTTGCCGCTGGTCCTCGCCCGGGTGGGGAGCGTCGACCCCGGCGAGGCCGACGCCGTCCGCGGCCACCTCCGGCAGCTGCTCGACGGGTGGGAGCGGCGGTGCCGCGAGTGGGCCGCCCGGCCGGACGCCGATCCGGGGTACTGGAAGGAGACGGCGCCGGCGGAGTCGCTGCTGGTGTCGGCCGAGCGGTACGCCCGGGAGGTCGCCGCCGGGCTGCCGGGCGGGGACGCCTGGCCGACGCCGAACTCGATGCGGGACGTCGAGCCGGGCGCCCCGTTCAAGCTGGTGAGCCGCCTGAAACCCGGCGGGTGATCGGAGTCCGTAGGGTGCCGTCGAGGGCCGCGCTTCGCGGCCCGACGACGCACCGCCACTACGTCGACGGGGAACGGTGCGTCGTCGCCGGGCGAAGCGCCCGGCTCGACGGCACCCTACGAAGGGGTTTGACCCGTGCCGCCGCGGTTCCTCGAGCTCGGCGAGATGCGCCGCAGCCAGGTGGTGACCACCTTCGGCCCGGGGGCGGTCGTCGACTTCCGGGCCGGCGGCCGCGGCGGGGCGCCGGTGTCGGTCGTCGCCGCCGGGCTCGACGCCTGGGACGAGTCGGCCGGCCAGGACGGGCAGGACGGCCTCAACCACCCGCAGGTGATCAACGAGCCGCGGCTCCAGGACGTGCTCGGGGTCGACGGGTTCCGGCTGCCGCCGGCGGTCCCGGCCGACGAGGACGGGCGGTACACCCTGCCGCAGCGGCTGGTCGGGGTCCGGTTCCCGCAGTGGCTCCGGTGCCCGGGCTGCCGGGTGCTGCGGCGGGCGGACGACTGGAGCGCCGACCCCGGCGACCCGGCCCTGTACTGCGGCGAGTGCTCGCACCGGACCCCGCGCCGGGCCCACGTCGTCCCGGTCCGGTTCGTCACCGCTTGCCGCCGCGGCCACCTGGACGAGTTCCCGTGGCACGTCTGGGTCCGCCACCGGCCGGGCTGCGCGAACCCCGACGGCCCGCTCCGGCTCACCCCCACCGGCCCGGGCCTGGCCGGGCTCCTCCTCGGCTGCCCGGCGTGCGGGGCCGAGCGGTCGCTGGACGGCTGCTTCTCCGGCAAGGCGTTCCCGGGGCTCTCCTGCCGCGGGCGGCGGCCGTGGCTCGGGGACGAGGAGGCGTGTTCGGAGGAGCCGCGGGCGCTGCTCCGCGGGGCGACCAACGTCTAATTCCCGGTCGTCGTCTCGGCCCTCGACATCCCGCCGTGGGCGCACGAGTTCCACAAGCGGATCGCCCCGATCGACTGGGCCCGGCTCCGGGCCGCCCCGACCGACGCGAAGCGGCGCGCCATCATCGAGGCGAACGACCTCCACCTGGCCCAGGGGATGACCCCGGACGCGATGCTCGCGGAGGTGAACCGGAGCCTCACGGCGCTCGCCGGGAACGGCCCGGACGCCCTGCGGTACGACGAGTACCGGCAGCTCACCGCCGACCGGGCGGCGCCGGCCGGGCGGAGCGAGTTCGAGGCGCACCCGGAGCCGGTCCCGCCGGAACTCGCCGCGGTGTTTTCCCGGGTCGTCCGGGTGACCCGGCTGCGGGAGGTCCGGGCCCTGCGGGCGTTCACCCGGCTGAAGCCGCCGGCCGACTGGCGGGAGAGCACCGGCCCGGACGTGCCGTTCGCCCCGATCGCCCGCGGGCGGAAGAACTGGCTGCCGGCGGCCGAGGTGCGCGGCGAGGGCGTGTTCCTCGAGTTCCGCCGGGACGCGCTCGACGCCTGGCTCGGGTCGCCGTCCGGGGGCGAGGTCCGGCGGCGGGCGGCGCGGGTCGGGCAGGCGTACGCCGACGAGTTCCGGGAGCGGCACGGCGGGGGCGAGCCGCCGGCCCCGGTCACCCCGCGGCTGCTCCTGGTCCACTCGTTTGCCCACGCCTTGATCCGCCAGCTCGCCCTCGACTGCGGGTACTCGTCGGCGGCGCTGCGGGAGCGGCTGTACGTCGGGGAGGGGGACCGGGACATGTGCGGGGTGCTGGTGTACACCGCGTCGGCGGACGCGGACGGCACCCTCGGCGGGCTGTGCCGGCAGGCCCGGGGGGACCGGCTGGTGCCGGCCGTCGCCCGGGCGGTCCGGTCGGCCGCGTGGTGCTCGTCGGACCCGCTGTGCGTGGAGGGGCTGCAGTCGGCGTCGGAGCGGCTGAACCTCGCCGCGTGCCACGCCTGCATGCTGCTGCCGGAGACGTCGTGCGAGGCGTTCAACCGGCTCCTCGACCGGGCCGTGCTGGTCGGGTTGCCGGAGCCGTCCGACGGGAGCGAGCCGTGGCGCGGCGGGGTCGGGTTCTTCCGCGGCTTACTCCACGGGTGATGTCCGCCCGGCCACCGGCCGTGCGTCCGGTAGCTGATCCGCCGGATCCTGTGATCTTGTCCGATACACTCCCCCCGCCGCCCGCACTATTTCCGGTCGTCCCGGCCCGCGGGCCGCAGCCCGGTCCCCTTCACCCCGGCCAGCGGGTCGCCGAGGTCGCGGCGGACCTCGTCGGCCAGGCCGGCGAGCCGCTTCACCACGTCCGGGTGGTCCGCGGACACGTCCCTCCGCTCGCCCGGGTCGGCCGACAGGTCGAACAGCGACCGGCCGATCTTCTCCACCCGGTACCCGTGCCGGCTGGCGATCCCGCGGATCCCCGACTCCTCGATCGCGTCCGGCTTCATCTTCTCGTGGTTCGCCGGCTTCCCGTCCTTCCCGGGGGTGCCGTCGACCGACAGGTACTCGTGCGGCAGGTGGAGCTTCCACCGCCCCTCGCGGACCGCGTGCAGCTCCGACCCGGAGAAGTACGCGAACGACGCCCGGCCGTTCGCCACGTCCTTGCCGAGCAGCAGCCCGGACAGGTCGACGCCGTCGATCTTCGCCTCCGGCAGCCCCGCGCCGGCGAGCTTCGCGACCGTCGGCAGCAGGTCGAGGCCGGTCATCAACTCGTCGGACACCCGGCCGGCGGGGACCTTCCCCGGCCAGCGGGCGAGGAACGGCACCCGCACCCCGCCCTCGAACGTCGTCAGCTTCCCCTCGCGGAGCGGGCCGGCGCTCCCGGCGTGGTTGCCGTAGCTCAGGAACGGCCCGTTGTCGGACAGGAACAGCACGAGCGTGTCCGCCTCCAGGTCCGCGTCCTTGACCGCCTTCAGGATCTCGCCGACCGACCAGTCCAACTCCTCCACCACGTCGCCGTACAATCCGCGGGCCGACTTCCCCTTGAACCGCTCCGACGCGAAGATCGGGACGTGCGGCATCACATGGGGAAGGTACAAGAAGAACGGCTTCGCCTTGTTCGCCTTGATGAACCCGATCGCCTTCTCGGTGAACCGGCGGGTGAACCCGGCCTGGTCCGGGTCCTTTTCGGCGACCGTGTCGTTGTCGTAGAGGGGGAGGGCGGGGATGCCGCGGACGGTCGGGTGGAGTGGGCCGTTGTCGTTCGAGTACGGCAGGCCGAACCACTCGTCGAACCCGTTCCGGGTCGGGAAGAAGACGGGCCGGGTGCCGAGGTGCCACTTCCCGTAGTGGGCGGTCGCGTACCCCTTCGCCTTCAGCAGCTCCGGCAGCAGCGTCTCGTCCGGGTGGATGCCGACGGTGCTGGTGTGGTTCAGCGCCCCGGCCAGGCCGATCCGGTTCGGGTAGCACCCGGACATGAGCGCGGCCCGGGACGCGGTGCAGACCGGCTGGGCGACGGTGAAGCTGGTGAACCGCGTCCCGCCGGCGGCGAGGCGGTCGAGGTTCGGGGTCCTGATGTCCTTCGCCCCGTAGCACCCGAGGTCGCCGTACCCGAGGTCGTCGGCGACGATCAGGACGACGTTCGGCGGGCGGTCGGCCCCCCGGGCCGGGGCGGCCGCGAGCACCAGGGGCAGGGCGAGGAGGGTACGGTTGATCGACATGGCGGACTCGCGGGTGTCGGCCGACGGGTCGGTGTCACACTACTCGGCGTAGCGGGCGGGGGGGATACCGTCGAGGTCGCCCGCCGGCGTGGGTTCACGCGGGTCGAGTTGCTCGTCGTAGCCTCACGCCGCCCGCAGCGCCGCGGCCAGCTTCTCGACCGCCGGCCGGTGGGCCGGCTTGACCACCCGGGCCAGGGCCGCCACGAACTCGGACCAGGCGTCCCCGCGGGCGCGCCGCCGGGCCTTCGGGGTCCGCAGCCCGTGCTCGTACTCGTACCGCTTCCCGAGCTGGATGAGCTGCCGCCGCCGCTGCCGGCCGGGGGTCAGCCCGTGCTCGCGCTCGTACTCCCGGCCGAGCTCCGCGAGCTTGAGCAAGCGCTGGGCGCCGAGCCGGCCGGCGGCGGCGCGAACGGGATCGACCGCCGGCGCGGGGGTCGGCTCCGGCGTCGGGGCGGGGATGACATCGGCCGCGGCGCCCGCCGCGGGCGGGAGGGTGGTGTCGTTCACGGTGACCTCGGATCGGGTGGTGCGGCCGAGAATGGCCGACACCCGTTAGAGGCCGGCGGGCGGAATCGGATTCGGCCCGGCGGGCTTCAAAACCAGTCCGCCAGCGACAGTTCCGTGGGCGGGAGGGCGGACGACGGGCCCGGGCCGAGGGCCAGGTGGAGCCGCAGGCGGGCCGGCTCGAACACCATCGTCTGGATGGTGAACGGCCCCAGGTTCGCGGCGTGGAGGGTGGCGAACAGGTCCGCCACCCCGAGCCGCCTGCCGGCCCGCACCACCCGCTCCAGCAGCCGGTGCCGGCGGACCGTGCCGAAGGTGTTCGCCGGCCGCGCCGACGCCAGCCCCGGGCCGACGAAGTGGTTGGTGCAGACGCTCACCCCGTCCGCCGGGTCGCGCCGCACCACCGCCCCCGGCCCGACCTCCAGCACCGCCGGGCCGTCCCGGTCGCACACGACCAGGCTCACCCACGTCGTCCGGCGGTGCGCCCGGAAGAACGCCTCCGCCTCGCCGACCGTCGCGCACGTCTCCAGCACCCGGCGGATGGCGGCCGCGAACGGCACCCCGCGGGCGTCGAACCCGCGGCCCGACGCCCCGTACACCTCGTGGCTCACCACCGCCAGCCCGGCGTCGTTCATCCCGGAGAAGCACCCGACCGCCCCGGGGAACCCGACCGCCGCGAACCGCCGGCACCCGTCCGGGGCGTACACCGTGACCAGGCCGTACTCGTGGAGGTAGCCGAGCGGGAAGAAGTCGAGGTTGCGGCCGAGGAGCGGGCCGCCGGTGCCGCTGCGGGTCGGGTCCGGGGCGAGGCTGGAGCAGCCGAACAGCCGCCAGGGCTGGACGTTCTTCAGGTCGAACAGGGTGTTCGCCCGGTACACCCGCCGCGGGTCGCCGGCGAGCAGCGCCAGCGCTTCCAACTCGCGCCGGTGTGGGGCCGGGAAGCGGGGCAGGAGCCGCCGGCCGAGCCGGTCGAGGGGCCGTACTGCCAGCCGGGCGAGGAGCCGGCCGCCGAGGTGGTACGCGAGCAGGTCGACCGGGTAGTCGAGGAGCCGGAGGGCGGGCCGGAGGGCGAGGGCGAACGTCTGCCCGGCGATCTCCTCCGGGCTCCCGCCGGCGCGCAGGACCGGGACCGGGCCGGCGTAGGAAAGGGTCCCGCCGCCGGCCGTCCCCTCGGGATAACGGAACGTAGCCACCGCGGTCTCCGCCGGGTCACGTCGTCGGCGTCTCGGGCGGGATCTGCCGCGGGTTGTCTTCGTCGACCCCGGACCGGCTCACGTCCGGCGGCACGTTCGCGTCGGCCCGGGCCTGCTGGGTCGCCGCCGCGGCCGACGGCTTGCGGCTGTCGTCCTCGAACACGCGGTACAGGTCGTCCCGGCGGGCGCCCTCCTCCTCGCGGTCCGGCGGGTCGCCGTTGGTCCCCTTCGGCCGCGGCCCGCCGCTCGGCTGGACGGCGTTGTTCCCGCCCGGAAGGGTGCCGACCTGGGTCAGCGGGGCCTGTCCGCCCCCGCCCTGGGTCCCGCCTCGTAACTCGCCACCGTTCCCCGACGGCTTGGTCTCGTTCGCCATGTCAACCTCCTCGGCGGCGTGTCCGCCTCCGGCCGGGTCGTGCAGCCGCCGTGCCGCCCGGCACCGATGTTGCTTGGCCCGCCGTCCGGACATCACACCCGGAGGAGGGTCAGCGATGGGGATGCCGGACCAGGTCGCGGGCGGCGTGTTCCGCGTCCGCCTGTCGATCGTGAACGCCTACCTCGTCGGCCCGGCCGGGGCCGCGGACCGCGGGTGGGTGCTGGTGGACGCCGGGCTGTCGATCTCGCTCGGGGCGATCCGGGCGGCGGCCGCGGCGGTGTACGGGCCGGGGTCCCGGCCGGCCGCGGTCGTGCTGACCCACGGGCACTTCGACCACGTCGGGGCGCTGAAGCCGCTGGCCGAGGGGTGGGACGCCCCGGTGTACGCCCACCGGCTCGAACTCCCGTACCTGACCGGGCGGTCCGACTACCCGCCGCCGGACCCGTCGGTCGGCGGCGGGCTGATGGCCCTCCTGTCGCCGCTCTACTCCCGCCGCGGGATCGACCTGTCCGGCCTGGCCCGGCCGCTGCCGGAGGGCGGGGCGGTGCCGGCGATGCCGGGGTGGCGGTCGGTCCACACCCCCGGCCACACCCCCGGGCACGTCTCCTTCTTCCGCGACGCCGACCGGACGCTGATCGCCGGGGACGCGTTCGTCACCACCCGGCAGGAGTCGGCCGTCGCCGCGGTCTTCAAGCCGCGCGTGATCCACGGGCCGCCGGCGTACTTCACCACCGACTGGGACGAGGCCGAGCGGTCGGTCCGGCGGCTCGCCCAGTTGCGGCCGGAGGTGGCGGCGACCGGGCACGGGGTGCCCGTCCGCGGGGAAGAGATGCGGAAGGAGCTCGCCCGGCTCGCGGCCGACTTCCGCCGGGCGGCGGTGCCGTCGGACGGGCGGTACGTCCGGTCGCCGGCCCGGGCGGACGAGAACGGGACGTTCTTCGTGCCGCCGCCGGCCCCGGCCCCGCTCCCGACCGTGCTCGCCGGCACCGGCCTGGCCGTCGCCGCCGGGTACTGGCTCGGCCGGCCGGCCCGGGGGTGACGCGTTTTCCCGACGAACGCCGGTGCCCCGGGCCGCGCACCCGACTTCTCGCGCGCACGCCTCCCCGTCACTTCGGGACGACCCGCCGGGGTCCGTCCGCGGCCCGACGCGCTGGCCGCGGACGGGCCCGGTCGGGGGAATCGGCAATGCCAGCCCGCCCCCGGCGCGGGGCACCACCGTTGCATTCGGTGACGGCGGGCGCGGAACGCCCCGCCGCCGGCGCCGGGCCGAACGACCGGCGGCACCCCCCTTCGGTTCGGCCCCGGAGTCCGCGATGTACGTGTTCCTGTTGTCCGGATTGCTCGCCCTCCTCGTGATCGACGACCGGCAGACCGGCCAGCCGGGCCAGGGTCGCCCGACCGGCGGGGCGGACAAGGCGTCGCCGTCCGCCCCGTTCGACGGGAACTGGACCGTGGTGGCCGCCGAGATGAACGGCCAGCCGGTGGCCGAGGCGAAGAACCTGTCGGTGACCGTGCGGGACAACGTCGTCACCTTCACCGGGGCCGGCGGGGCGACCGGCGCCACCCCGGGCAAGATGAAGGCCCTGCGGCTATCGTTCGGCCCGAACTCGACCGTCCGGGTGACCGAGGCGGGGGCGGACGGGAAGTTCGGCGGCTCCGGCGACGACAAGGGGACCAGGCCCGGGACGGGGACCACCCCGCCGGCCGGCGGCACCGAGAAGGAGAAGGGGACCGGGACCCAGCCGGGCGGGACCGCCGGGTCGGCCACCCAGCCCGGCGGCACGGCCGGCGGCGCCACGAGTCACGGGACCAAGTCCGGGGTGTACATCCTGACCCAGGACTACTTGGCCCTGTCCGTCCACGAGGACTCGGCCGGCGGCACCCGGCCCGGCGGGGCCGACCCCGAGACGCGCCCCGGCGGCCAGCCCGGCACCGGGACCACCCCGCCGGCCGGCGGCACCGGGACCCAGCCGGGCGGGACCGGCACCACCACGCAGCCGGGCGGGACGGCGGGCGGCCAGCCCGGCGGGGCGGCGGGCGATGACGCCACGCGGCCGAACACCAAGACGTACATGACGGTCATCCTGAGGCGGGCCGGCGGCGACGCTCCGAAGCGCGACAAGGAATGACCCGACCCGAACCCCCGGCCGGCGACCGTCGCCGGCCGGGTTCTCGTTCCCAACCCCCACAACCCCGGTACCAACCCATGACCCGCACCGTCCGCCTGTCCGCCCTGCTCGCCTTCCTCGCCGGGGCGGCCGTCGCCGCCCAGGCCCCGAAGCCGGACGCCAGGCCGCTCGACGACGCCGAGTTCGTGAAGATGGCCGCCAGCGGCGGGATGCACGAGGTCGAGGCCGGCAAGGTGGCCCTGGCCCAGGCCAAGGCCGAGCCGGTGAAGAAGTTCGCCCAGAAGATGGTCGACGACCACACCAAGGCGAACGAGGAGCTGAAGGCCGCGGCCAAGGCGGCCGGGCTGACCATCCCCGACAAGATGATGGAGAAGGACCAGAAGGCGGTCGACGCCCTCCGGGAGGCCAAGGGTGACGAGTTCGACCGCCGCTACCTGGCCGACCAGCTGAAGAGCCACCAGGAGTCGGCCGACCTGTTCGAGCGGGCCTCCAAGGGGCTGAAGAACGCGGAGCTGAAGGCGTTCGCGGCCAAGACGCTCCCGGTCGTCAAGGGTCACCTGGAGATGCTCAAGAAGATGCAGGGCGCCGGCGAGTGACCGGCCCCGACCGCCGCCCGGAGACCCCGACGATGGACCCCGACCGCACCGGCGTCGAGAAGCGCGACCCGAAGGTCGACCCGCGCGACCCGCCGGCCGCCCCCACCGGGCCCCAGCCGCGCGGGGCCGACGGGGCGGCCGGCGGGGTCGACAACTCCCCGTACGAGGACGAGTCGTCCGACGCCCGCCGGGCCAAGGCCGACGCCGACCGGGCGGCCGGCCTGGCCCCGGACAACGACGCCCCCTGACCCGATCGTTCCACCCGAACCGGAGAGCCGAGCGATGGCCTCGAAGACCCTGACCGACCTGTTCCACGACCAGCTGCAGGACGCGTACAGCGCCGAGACGCAGCTCACCAAGGCGCTGCCGAAGATGGCGAAGGCGGCCACCGCGGCGGACCTCCGGGCGGCGTTCGAACAGCACCTGGCGGAGACGAAGAGCCAGCTCGCCCGGCTCGAGCAGGTGTGCGCCCAGGTCGGGTGCGACCCCGGGGCGAACACCTGCGAGGCGATGGAGGGGCTGGTGTCCGAGGGCGAGGAGGTGATGGACCTCGGCCTCGACCCGGACGCCCTCGACGCCGGGCTGATCGCCGCCGCCCAGAAGGCCGAGCACTACGAGATCGCCCTGTACGGCACCCTGTGCACCTTCGCCCGGCAGCTCGGCCACCAGCAGGCCGCCTCCGTCCTCCACCAGACGCTCGACGAGGAGAAGCGGACCGACGAGCGGCTCACCCGGCTCGCCGAGCGCGGGATCAACCGGAAGGCCGACAAGTGACGAGAGGGCCCCCTCGCGCCTGTCCGTGACGACCGCATGCCGCGGCCCGGTGTTCCGGGCCGCGGGTTCGTTTCCGCGGTGCTGGTAGGGTGGGCCGGACCCGGGTGCTTCGCCCGGGGAGGCCCACGCGCCACGTCCACGTCACCCGCGTGGGCCGGACCGCGGCGAAGCGCCGCGGTCCGGCCCACCCTACGGCGAGTTCGGGCTGATCTGGCGCGGGGCCAGCTTCGGCGGCGAGGTCTTGGCCTCCTCGGGCCGGTTCCCCCGGGCGACGACGGCAAGCACGGCGGCGACCGCCAGCCCGGCCCCGACCGCCGCCGGCCACCGCCACCGCCCGCGCCGCGGCGGGGCGGGCTTCCCGCGCTCCGCCTCCCGCCGGCGGGAGGCCGCCCGCGCCGCGGCGGTGAAGTCCTCGTCCAGGTCCAGCAGCGGGTCCGAGTCCGTCTCCGCCGCCGGGGGCGGGGTCGGGGCGGCCGCGGCGACCGGCGGCACCCAGGCGGTCAGCTCGGCCACCACCTCGGCCGCCGTCTGGTACCGCTTCTCCCGGTCCGGGTCGGCCATCTTCCGCAGGACCGCCAGCAGCCGGGCGAAGTCGGCCGGGTCGGCCCCCTTCGGCGGCTTGGTGTCGGCGGGGACCCCGGCCCCCGGGGTCGGGGCCCGGCCGGTGGCGGCCAGGTAGAACGTCGCCCCGAGGGCGTAGAGGTCGGCCCGGGCGTCGACCGCATGGCTGTCCAGGGCCTGTTCGGGAGCCATGTACGCGGCGCTGCCGAGGAGCACCCCGCGGGTCAGCTCCTCGTCCCCGTCGGCGAACCGGGCCAGCCCGAGGTCGAGCAGCTTCACCTGCCCGTTCCGGTCGACCATCAGGTTCGACGGCTTCACGTCCCGGTGGATCAGCCCGGCGGCGTGGGCGTGGGCCAGCCCGGCGGCCGCCTGCCGCAGGTGGTCGGCCGCCCGCCGCGGGGGGAGCGGCCCGTCCTCCATCACGACGGCCTTCAGGCTCCGCCCGTCGACGTGCTCCATCACGAGGTAGTGGAGGTCCCCCTCGCACCCGACATCCAGGGCGTGGACCACGTTCGGGTGGTCGAGGGCGGCGGCCGCCCGGGCCTCCCGGTCGAACCGCTGGAGGGCCACCTCGTCCCGCGCCCGCCGGGCCTGGAGGACCTTGATCGCTACCTTCCGCCGCATGTCCAGGTGCTCGCACAGGTACACCTGGCCCATGCTCCCGTGCCCGATCCGGGCCAGCACCTTGTACGCCCCGACGAAGAACGGCCGGGACTTCCCCTCCAACAGCATCCCGGCCTGGAACGCGGTCAGGGCGTTGTCCGCCCGCATCCAGTCGGCCAGGGCGGCCGGGGGCGACGGGTCGGCGGCCGCCCGCAGCCGGTACACGTCCAGCTCGTCCGGCTCGAGCAGCCCGCTCTTCTCGACCACGGACAGGAAGTCGTCGGCGGTGGCGGGGGCGGGCACGGCGGGTCCTCCCGTCGGGGCGTGAGAGTCGGCAGTCGAGCGTAGAACGGAAAACGCCGGCCCGGCCGGTTGCCCGGCGCCCGGCCGCGCACTACGGTTCGGCGTGCCGCCCGCCCCCCTTTCCGGCGGCCGTACCTCTCCCGATTATTCCGGCCCCGCGCCGCCCGAACCCGCCCGGGGCGAGACTCGCCGCCCCGGGCCCGCAAGGAGCCGCCCATGACGCCGACCGCACGCGCCCCCCGGCGGGGGTTCAACCTCGTCGAGCTGCTCGTCAGCCTCGCCATCATCGCCATCATCCTGCTGCTCCTGCTGCCGGCGGTGCAGAAGGTGCGGGAGGCCGCCGCCCGGGCGAAGTGCGCGAACAACATGCGGCAGCTGGCCATCGCCTTCCAGCACTTCCACGAGGCCAACGGCTCGCTCCCCCCGTACTGGGACGCGTACCCGAAGCCGGACAGCCCGTCGGTCAAGGGGTGCTGGTTCGTCCACCTGCTGCCGTACGTCGAGCAGCAGCCGTTCTACGACCAGCTCATGGAGAACATCCGCCGGACCGGGTCGAACTGGGACGGGTACGACGTGACCGAGACGTACACCGAGTACCAGTGGGTGCAGGACAAGCCGGGGTACTGGGAGGGGCCGCCGGACAGCTACGTGGTGGACAAGCCGGCGTACTGGGAGGGGACGCCGGACGAGTGGGTGGAGGACACCCCGGGCCACTTCGAGTGGCGGATCGGCGGGTACAACGGGCACACCCACTGGGAGCAGGTGTGGGTGCCGGCCACCGGGCACTGGGTGAGCCACGGCGGGACGTACCACCCGCAGGTCGGGCACTGGCAGAAGAACGGCGGCGTCTATCACCCGGCGACCGGGCACCACGTCGCCGTCCAGCGGACCCGCACCACCCACGTCGACAACCCCGGCGGGATCTTCATGCCGGGGGCCAACGACACCACCTTCCCGCTGCTGCAGTGCCCGTCCGACCCGAGCCCCGGGTCTTACCCGGACGCCGGCCGGGGGAAGGTGTACCTGACCCACCAGAACGGCGGGTGGGGGAGCACCAACTACATGGCGAACTGGCACGCCCTGGCCGGGGACGACCCGAACCGCGGGTACACGGCCCAGTTCCAGCGGTTCAAGAACATCACCGACGGCCAGGCGAACACGATCCTTCTCGGCGAGGGGTACTCGTGGTGCGACGGGAAGGGGCGGCTGGCCCTGAACGCCTGGGACTACCACGGGTTCGGTCTGACCTGGGCGCTGCACCACGCGTCCGTGGATTACGGGCAGGGGGACAAGAACGTCCACTTCCCGAACGGAATGCCGAACACCATCATGTTCCAGATCAAGCCGAAGACGCTGTCGGTGCAGGACTGCCCGATCGGGGAGGACTGCTGCAACAACTGGGCGGCCCAGGCCGGGCACAGCGTGATGAACGTCAGCCTGGCCGACGGGAGCGTCCGGTCGATCGCCGCCGGGGTGTCGGCCCAGACGTGGGCCCGGCTGCTGAAGCCGCGGGACGGCCAGCCGGTCGGGGACTGGTAACGGACCCCCCCGTGTAGCCGCGACGCGGAGTCCGCGGAGCGCGGCGGAGCCGCCCGCGCTCCGCTCCGCGGACTCCGCGTCGCGGCTAAACTCTGTTGGCGGCCCCGGGCGCGGCCCATACAGTGGGCCACGATGCAGCGCCTCTCCGACCTCGACCTCGCGATCGTCGCCGGGTACGTCCTCGGGATGACCCTCCTCGGGGTGTGGTTCGCCCGCGCCCAGAAGGACCTCCGCACCTACTTCGTCGGCGGGCGGAACGTCGGCTGGTTCCTGGTCCTCGTCTCGATCGTCGCGACCGAGACCAGCGCCGTCACCTTCCTCAGCGTCCCCGGCCTCGCGTACAACCCGAACGGCGGGAACCTCGGGTTCCTCCAGCTCGCCCTCGGGTACGTTGCCGGCCGGTGCCTGGTCGCCTGGCTGCTGCTGCCGCAGTACATGCGGGGCGACCTGTTCAGCGCCTACCAGGTCCTCCGGGAGCGGTTCGACCCGACCGTCCAGCGGGTCGCCAGCGGGCTATTCCTCGCCACCCGCACCGTCGCCGACGGGCTCCGCATCTTCCTCACCGCCCTCCTCCTCCAGTTCGTCCTCGGCGGGGTCGAGTCGGCCATCCTCGTCGTCGGCCTCGTGACCATCGTCTACACGTACCTGGGCGGGATGAAGGCGGTCATCTGGACCGACCTGATCCAGTTCGTGATCAAGATCGCCGGGGCGGTGCTGGCGGGGGTGTACGTCCTTCTCCTGCTGCCGGGCGGGTGGCAACAGTTCGTCACCGCCGGCGCCGCGGAGGGGAAGTTTCGACTCTTCGACACCGCCTTCGACCCGGCGAACGCCTTCAACCTGTGGGCCGGGGTGGTCGGCGGGGCGGTGTTCTCGATGGCCAGCCACGGGGCCGACCAGCTGATGGTCCAGCGGTACCTGTGTGCCCGGTCGCTCGGTCAGGCCCGGCTGGCGCTGGTCATGAGCGGGTTCACCGTGCTGGTCCAGTTCCTGCTGTTCCTCGCCGTCGGGGTGGGGATGTTCTTGCTGTTCCAGGCCGGCCTGTTCCCGGAGGCGGCGGGGAAGCGGAACGACGAGGTGTTCGGGCTGTTCATCGTCACCCGGCTGCCGACCGGGGTGGTCGGGGTGCTGGTGGCGGCGGTGCTGGCGGCGGCCATGTCGACGCTGTCCTCGTCGCTGAACAGCTCGGCGAACGCCCTGGTCACCGACTTCTACCGCCCGCTCCGGCCGCACCACCCGGAGCGGTGGTACGTCCTGCTGTCGCGAGTGGCGACCGCCGGGTGGGGCGTGGCCCAGATGGGCGTCGCCTACGCGGCCTACCGGTTCGGCGGGGAGAAGAGCGTCGTCGAGCAGGTCTTGGCGGTCGCCGGGTTCACGACCGGGCTGCTGCTCGGCCTGTTCCTCCTCGGGAGCATGCGGCGGCCGGTGCGGTCGTGGGCGGCGCTGGCCGGGATGGTGTGCGGGTTCCTGGCGGTGACCGCCGTGTGGCTCCCGTCGGTGTTCGGGCCGCCGCTGCTCGCCTGGCCGTGGTACGCCCCGGTCGGGGCCGGGACGACGGTGGCCGTGGCCCTGCTGGCGGACCGCGTGCGGATGAAGTAGGGTGGGCCGAAGCGGGCGCTTCGCCCGCGAGTCCCACCCGACGGAGGCGGTGGTGGGACTCGCCCGGCGCTTCGCCGGGCGAGTCCCACCCTACCACGCCGGCCGGCACGTCGGTTGCATCGATTCGGCCCGAAACGGCGGCTTGAGTTTGTGGCGAGACGGTAACCCCCGGGCCGGTGGTTCGACCTCATGGATCATCTCGTCACCGAGGCCCGCAACCCCGCGTCGGTGAACCTGGACGAACTCACCCCGTTGCAACTCGTCCGGGTGATGGCGGCCGAGGACGCGAAGGTCGCCCCGGCGGTGGCGGCCGAGGCCGGGGCGATCGCCCGGGCGGTCGGGGTGATCGCCGACCGGGTCCGGGCCGGCGGCCGGCTCGTCTACGTCGGGGCCGGCACGTCCGGCCGGCTCGGGGTGCTCGACGCCAGCGAGTGCCCGCCGACGTTCAACGCCCCGCCCGGGATGGTGGTCGGGGTGATCGCCGGCGGGCCGGCGGCCCTGACCCGGGCGGTCGAAGGGGCCGAGGACCACCCGGACGCCGCGGCCCGCGACCTCGCCGCCATCTCCTTCTCCCCCGCCGACGTGCTCGTCGGCATCGCCACCAGCGGCCGCACGCCCTACGTCCTTGCGGCCGTCGACCACGCCCGCGGCCTCGGCGCGTTCACCATCGGCCTGTCCTGCAACCCCGACTCGGACCTGATCCCGCGCGTCGACCTGGCGATCACCCCGGTGGTCGGCCCGGAGGTGCTCAGCGGGTCGACCCGGCTCAAGGCGGGCACGGCGACGAAGCTGGTGCTGAACATGCTGAGCACGGGGACGATGGTGCTCCTCGGGAAGACGTTCGGGAACCTGATGGTCGACCTGCGGGCGACGAACGAGAAGCTGCGGCGGCGGACGAACCGGATCGTCCGTGAGGCGACCGGGCTGGACGCCCCGTCGGCCGACGCCCTGCTGGACCGGTGCGGGCGCGAGCTGAAGACGGCGCTGGTGGCGCACCTCGCCGGGGTGCCGGCGGACGCCGCCCGGGACCGCCTGCGGGCGGCCGGCGGGCGGGTGCGGCCGGCGGTCGGGCGGAACGGGCACGCGGCGGTCAACGGGTCGGCGGACCTGGTCCTCGGGATCGACGGGGGGGGGACGGGTACGGTCGCCCTGCTCGCGGCCCGGTGCCCCGGGGGGTGGAAGCTGCTCGGCCGGGGCGAGTCCGGGCCGAGCAACCGGCAGGCGGTCGGGACGCCGGCGGCGCTGGCCGCGCTGGACGAGGCGACCGACGCCGCGTTCGCCGCCGCCGGGAAGCCGCGGCGGACGGTCCGGGCCGCGTGCCTGGGGCTGGCCGGGGCCGGCCGGGACGGGGACAAGGACGTGATCCGCGACTGGGCGGGGCGGGTCGGTCTCGCGGCGACCGTGGACGTGATCGAGGACGCGGCCCTGCTGCCGGCCGCCGGCACCCCGGACGGGTGGGGCGTGGCGGTGGTCGCCGGGACCGGGTCGATGGCGTTCGGCCGCGACCCGGCCGGCCGCACCGCCCGGGCCGGCGGGTGGGGCTATCTGCTCGGCGACGAGGGGAGCGGGTACGCGGTCGCGCTGGCCGGGCTGCGGGCGGTCACCCGGTCGGCCGACGGCCGGGCCCCGACCACCCCGCTGTCCGCCCGGCTGCTGGCCGCCTGCGGGGTCGACCGGCCCGAGGACCTGGTCGGGGCGGTGTACGGCGGGACGGACCGGGCCGCCCTCGCGGCCCTCGCCCCGGTGGTCCTCGCCGCCGCCGCGGACGGCGACCCGGTGGCCGACGGGATCGTCGGGTCGGCCGCCGCCGAGCTGGCCGCCGCGGTCGCCTCCGCCGCCCGTCAGCTCGGGCTCGGGCCGGCGTTCCCGGTCGCCCTGGCCGGCGGGCTGTTCGTCTCGTCCGCGGCGTACCGCGACCGCTTCGCGGCCGCCCTCGCCGCCCGCGGCCTGTCCGCGTCCCCCGTCACCGTGGTCGCCGAGCCCGCCGAAGGGGCGGTCCGCCTGGCACTCGCCGCCGCCGTTTGAACTCACCCGTCCGAAACTAAACTGGTTAGCGACGCGTCGCGGACGCGTCTCCGACGCGTCGCTAACCGGGGGTCGACAACCCTCGCGGAGCTACCCCATGTCCCGCCTCCTTCCCGCCGTCCTCCTGTTCACCCCCGCCGCCGCCCCCGCCGCCGACCCGCCGCCGCTGCCGCGCGAGTTCCGCGGGGTGTGGGTCGCCACCGTCTCGAACATCGACTGGCCGTCGAAGCCCGGCCTCCCGGCCGACGCCCAGAAGGCCGAACTCGTCGCGCTGCTCGACAAGGCGGTCGAGCTGCGGCTGAACGCCGTCGTGTTCCAGGTCCGGCCGATGGCCGACGCCCTGTACGAGTCGAAGTTGGAGCCGTGGTCGGAGTTCCTCTCCGGCGAGTCGGGGAAGAACCCGGGGTACGACCCGCTGGCGTTCGCGGTGGCGGAGGCCCACGCCCGCGGGCTGGAGCTGCACGCCTGGTTCAACCCGTACCGGGCCCGCACCCCGACCGCCAAGTCCCCCGCCACCGCCGACCACGTCACCAGAACCCGCCCGGACCTCGCCAAGCCGTACGGCACCCACCACTGGATGAACCCGACGCACCCCGAGGTGCAGGACCGCTCCCTCGCCGTCATCCTCGACGTGGTCGACCGGTACGACGTGGATGGGGTCCACATCGACGACTACTTCTACCCGTACAAGGAGAAGGACGCGGACGGGAAGCTCATCCCGTTCCCGGACGACGACACCTGGGCGAAGTACCAGAAGGACGGCGGCAAACTGGCCCGGGACGACTGGCGGCGCGACGCGGTGAACCGGTTCGTCCGCCGGATGTACGAGGACGTGAAGAAGGCGAAGCCGTGGGTGAAGGTCGGGGTCAGCCCGTTCGGCATCTGGCGGCCGGGCCACCCGCCCGGGATCGCCGGCCTCGACCAGTACGCGGAGCTGTACGCCGACGCGAGGCTGTGGTGGAACGAGGGGTGGTGCGACTACTGGGCGCCGCAGCTGTACTGGCCGATCGCCCAGGAGAAGCAGAGCTTCCCGAAGCTGCTCGACTGGTGGGCCGGCGAGAACACGAAGGGGCGGCACCTGTGGCCGGGGCTGTACACGAGCCGGGTGACCGGGGCCGAGAAGGGATGGCCGGCGAAGGAGGTCGCCGACCAGGTCGAGCTGACCCGGAAGGCGAAGGCCGGCGGGGCCGTCCACTTCAGCGCGAAGGCGCTGGTGCGGAACACCGGCGGGGTCGCGGACGAGCTGCGGGCGGCGTACGCCGAGCCGGCGCTGGTGCCGGAGTCGCCGTGGCTGGCCGGGAAGGAGCCGGTCGGCAAGCCGGAGGTGGCGCGGGGCACGGCGGACGGCAAGCCGGTGCTGCGGGTGAAGGGGCCGGTCGGCGCCCGGTTCGTCGTGGTGCGGAGTGAGGCGGACGGGAAGTGGGCGACGGCGGTGGTCGGGGTGGCGGGCGGCTCGGCGACGGTGCCCGCCCCGGCGGGGCGGTCGGTGGTGAGCCTGGTCGACCGGGCCGGGCGGGCGGGCGAGCCGGTCGAGGTCCCGTAGCACAACCGTCCTCGGTTGTGCTCCCCGGCACAACCGAGGACGGTTGTGCTACGAGGTCAGTCGAGGTTTGCGTTCGCCTCGCCGCCGGCGCGGGTGCCGGCGGCGGCCCAGTTCTGCGGGCTCACGCTGTCGCGGACGAACCGGACGCTCCCGTCCCCGAACACCACGTTCACCCCCCCGGTGTGGTAGCTCCGGGCGGCGATGTGGGCCTTGATGTCGCCGCCGCTGATGCAGTGGGACTGCGGGGCGTTCGGTGCCATCGTGTGGGTGTAGAAGTTGTTGATCGGGAGCGCCCCGCGGTAGTATTGCAACCCGGCGTACCGGTACGAACCGGTGGAGGAGTCGCACGCCGCGGGCCGGGCGTAGTCGTCCGCGGTGGCGGTCACCGGCCACGCCGACACGATCCGGGCGTCCCACAGGTCGACCGGGGCCACACCCGACCCGCCGGTGGTGCCCTGTCCCCGGCGGATCTCCGAGAAGCAGGCGGTGTTGCTCGTCCCGTCGAGGACATCGGTCAGCTTCGTGTTCACCAGGGCGGTAAACATCCCGACCCGCGACGCGTTCGCCCCGGTCGGGTCCGCCCGGAACGTCGACAGCCAGGCGTTCGCGGTGTTCCCGAGGGCGAAGACGTAGTTGTTCCGGCCGTACGCCGGGCTGAACAAGGCCCCGGACGGGTCGGACGGGCACAGGAAGATCGGGATGTCTTGCACCCGGGCGACGTTGTTCGCGGTGCTGGCACTGGTGTGGAGGTCGGCGACCGAGAAGTCGAACTGGTCGTACTTGTTCGCCTGCTCCACGTACGGGAGGAGTTGCACCAGCACGCTGGAGTTCCCGGGGCCGTTGTGCCGCGGGAAGTTTTGGAACGTGCCGTGGTAGTTGTGCAGGGCGATCCCGATCTGCTTCAGGTTGTTCTGGCACTTGATCCGGGCGGCCGCGGCCCGCACCTTCTGCACGGCCGGGAGCAGGAGGCCGATCAGGATCGCGATGATCGCGATCACCACCAGCAGCTCGATCAGCGTGAAGCCGCGGGTACGGACCTGGCGGGACACGGGACACCCCGGAAGAGACGGTGCGGGAACTGGGATGACGATGCTGAAGGGTAATGCACGTGGCGTACCGCGGGAACGGAAATCGCCCCGCCGGGTCGCCGGCGGGGCGGGGCGCTACGGTTCGGAAGCGGGGCCGGCGTCACTTCAGGTCGAGGTCGAGGGGCCGGCCGGACTGCACGTCGGCGGTCAGCTCGGACTTGTCCGGGTCGCCGTACCTCGCCGGCAGGGCGACCCAGTTCCGGATCACCTCCGGGTCGGCCGGGTCGACCGGCGGGACCGGCTTGTCCACCGCCTCCTCGCGGCCGCCCTTGGGCTTCGGGGCCGGGGGCGGCTCGGACCCGGGCGGCCGCGGGCTGGACACCGCCACCCGCGCCGCCCCGACCCGCACCCCGTCGACCCGGAAGGTGCCGTCCGGGCGGATCGTCCCGGACTTCGGGACGCCGTCCGACCCGATCACCACCACGCTGCCGTACACCACCGGCTTCCCCTGGTACTTGACCGTCCCGGCCACGTCCGCGACCCCGCCCCCGCACCCGGCGGCGGACAGGGTCGCGGCGGCCGCCGCGGCTCGCAGGAGTGGGGTCATTCGGACACCACCTCCCCCAGGGCCCGGGTGGACATGGCCGGGACCACGGTCGTCCCGGCCCGGTAGTTCAGGAACCGGACGCTCCCGTCGGCGAACGCGAAGTTCCCCCCGCCGGCGTGGTACGACCACATGTGGTGGGCGTCGCACCGCCGCGGGGTCGGGGTAGCCGGGGCCTGGAAGTACATCGGGAACGGGCACGGGCCGACCGCGTCCACCGCCGGGTTGCCCGCCCCCATGATCGGGGTGTCCATCAGCGAGGTGCTGCCCGGCAACGTGGTGCCCCGGTGGACGGCCCAGACCAGGCTGTCGTAGTTCGGCTCCCCGCGGAGGCCCCAGCCCCAGTCGTAGTACCCGCCGGTGGTCGGGTGGGCCACCGGCGGCCGCTCCCCGAACGCGATCGTGCTGCTCGTCCCGTCCTGCACCCCGGACACGCTCACCTTGATCGGCCTGCCGGTCACGTCGGTCACCGCGATGATCCCGAGGTCCTGTTCGACGCCCCCGTTGGCCTGGGTCCGCCAGTCCCCCCGGTGCCGGCCGGTCACCCCGAGGTAGTGGGTCAGGTTGGTGACCACGGTGCCGTTGGTCGTCGTCCCGGGGATCGGCGAGGACGGGCAGTTGAACGTCGGGATCGGCTGCGGGCGGACCAGGGCGTCGTACTGGGCCACGGTGGCGAACGGCTGGTTGTAGATCGCCGTCTGCTCGAGGTACGGGAGGAGCAGGTAGGTCCAGTTCTCGGTGTAACGGCGGGGGTCGGTCGTCGCGAGCCCGGCGGACCGGTACGGCGGGTAGCGGTCGTACACGTCGTGGTACTGGTTCAGGGCCAGGCCGAGCTGCTTCAGGTTGTTCAGGCACTTCGACCGGGCCGCCGCCTCCCGCACCTTCTGCACCGCCGGCAGCAGGAGGCCGACCAGGACGGCGACGATGGCGATCACCACCAGCAGCTCGATCAGCGTGAACCCGCCCGGAGCGCGGCCGTCCCGGCCGCTCTTCGTCAGGCAGCGGCCGGGACGGCCGCGCTCCAGGAACGGCGTGGGCCCGCGGTCGCGGGTCTTGTCGCGGAGCGACACGGGGCACCTCCCGGAAATGACCGACCGAAGTGGAGAGATGAGGGACACGGATGCAGGTGGCGTACCAATCGCCGGGGGCGTCGGAAGGACGTGCGGGGATCGATCCCCGGCGCCGACGGCGGTCGGGGGTTCGACACCTCGTCACGGGGTGGTCGAGGTTTCGGCACCCCGCGGCTCCTTCCGGCCGAGCCCGAGCTTCTTCATCCGCGACACCAGGGTGGTCCGCTTCATCCCGAGCCGGGCGGCTGCCCCGTTCGGCCCGCCGACCACCCCCCGGCAGTCGTTCAACGTCCGCACGATCAGCTCCCGCTCCGCCTCCTTCAGGGTCCCGGGCCGCGGGGCGGGCGGCGGGGCGACGGGCGGGGCGGCCGCCGGGTCCGCGGCGAGCTCGACCAGCGGCACCCGGAGTTCACCCCCCGGCGTCAGGATTACCGCCCGCTCGACCAGGTGCTGCAGTTCGCGGACGTTCCCCGGCCACGGGTACGCGACCAGCGCGGCCATCGTCTCGGACGGGATGGTGTCGATCGACTTCCCGAGCCGGCCGGCGAACAGGCGGGCGAAGTGGCGGACGAGTTCCGGGATGTCCTCGCGCCGCTCCCGCAGCGGCGGGACGTGGACCGGGAAGACGTGCAGCCGGTAGTACAGGTCGGACCGGAAGGTGCCGGCGGCGACCATCTTGGCCAGGTTCCGGTGCGTCGCGGCGACGAGCCGGACGTCGACCTTGATCGTCTTGCCGCTGCCGAGCCGTTCGAACTCCTGCTCTTGCAGCACGCGGAGCAGCTTCGGCTGCAGCTCCGGCGGGATGTCGCCGACCTCGTCCAGGAACAGCGTCCCGCCGTCGGCCAGTTCGAACCGGCCGAGCCGGCGCTCGACTGCCCCGGTGAACGCCCCCTTCTCGTGCCCGAACAGCTCGCTCTCGAGCAGCCCGGTCGGGATGGCGGCGCAGTTCAGCTTCACGAACGTCCGGTCGCGGCGGCGGCTGTCCTGGTGGACGGCGCGGGCGATCAACTCCTTCCCGGTGCCGGTCTCGCCGGTGATCAGGACGGCGGAGTCGGTCGGGGCGACCACCTCGACCTGGCGGAGGACCTCGCGCATCGCGGCCCCGCCGCCGACCACCTCGCCCATCCGCCGGTCGGCGCGGAGTTCCTCTTCCAGGTACAGCTTCTCGGCGGCGAGCCGGGCGTTGGCCTTCTCCAGCTCGCGGCGGGTCAGCGCCCCCTCGACGGCGAGGGCGACGAGCCGTCCGATCTGGGTGACGAACTCAACATCGCCGGAGGCGGGGGCGGCGTCGGAGTAGGAGGCGAAGCCCATGGCGCCGAGTTTGCGGCGCGGGGTGGTGAGGGGGATGAAGCAGGCGGCGCGGACGCCCTGGCGGGCGTGGGCGGCGCGGAGGACCGGGAACCGGGCGTCGGGGTGGGCGGCGTCGATCCAGAGCGGCTCCTGGGTGCCCCAGACGTGGGCGGTGGGCGACTCGGCGGCGGGGAGTTCGGTGGGGGTGTCGGCGGGGGCGGGGGGCGCGGCCCCGCCGACCGGTTCGAGGAACTGGAGCCGGGCGGAGCGGGTGTCGGGGTCGGCGAGGGCGAACGAGACGTACCCGGCCGGGAGGTGGCCGGCGAGGGCGGCGGCGAGGTCGCGGAGGAGGGCGGCGAGGTCGGCGTGGGCGGCGACCGCCTGGGCGACGGCGAGGAGGACCCCGGGCCGCTGGTCGGGCGGCGACCGAACGAGTCCGGGCGTGGGCGGGGACGGGGTCATGAGAGAACGGGGTGCGACGGGTGTTTCCGTGATTCTACCACGCGATCGGACAACAAACCGCGCCTGCTTGAGCCCCGGTAGGGGCGGCCGAGTGTAGCCAGGGGTGGAGCGCAGCGCAACCCCTGGCGGCCTACGGAGACCCCCCCGCCGACGCTCGCCGGGGGTTGCGCTGCGCTCCACCCCTGGCTACACTCGGCCGCCCCTCCGGGGCTACACCGGGTCATTCCTTGCCGAGGACGAGGTCGAGCGCCCAGCACCCGCGGACGTGGGTGGCGTTCGGGTCGCGGAGGTGGGTCAGGAGGTCGTCGCTGTCGCACCCGGCGTCCTGGAGCGCGTCGGCGAGGATCGGCAGCCGGTCGAACGCCCGCTCGTCGTAGACGCCGGCGGCGAGGGCGACGACCGTGGACGTGCGCCACGCCGGGTCGACCACGACGTGGCGGAACGGGTTGCCGAAGATCTCCCGCACGAGCGCGGCCTGGGCCGCCGCCTCGCGGGCCGTGTATCGGTCCCAGCGTCGGCCGTGCTCCTCAGCCCCTTCCGCATCGAAACCCGGCACTTGCCGGGCGAGTCGAGCGCTGTCGGCGACGCGATAACCGCGATAGGCTCGCAGTGCCTTGGGAGGGGCACACGCGCACCCGCAAGCACTGGCTGCGAGGTGCAAGACGTAACTCTGGGTACTGTTGGACGAACAGTACTCCTTGTACTCTCTGGTTGCCAGGGCTACGGTGCCGGATAAGGCCGTCGTGAGTTCTGCCCCGCCCAGTGGATTGTCCGCAAAGCGTTCGGCAGCCTCGACCGCAAGTGCGGCCGGCGTTCCTTCGACCCAGTCCCAGATCCGCCGGCAGCACGCGCAGGCGAACAACCGCCGCTTCCGCGAGCTGCACTTGGCGCCCAGAACCGCCAGTAACTGCTCCGGGTCTTTGCCGGCGCGCCATTGCCGCTCGGTAACCGCCAGCTTTCGACTCATCGCGCGGCCCGGATGACCTGCTCGGCGAAGCGCTCCATCTCCTCCAGCTGCGGGCTGCACTGCAGCAGCAGCAGGTCCACGCCCGCGGCCTCGAACCGCTTCACCTGCTCGACCACCTGCCCCGGCGTGCCGATCAGCCCGGCCCGCAGCCCGCGGTTCGACACCGAGTAGTCCTCCAGCGACACCCGCTGCTCCAATTGCGTGCCGGCAAGCCACTGCTGGTAGTTGTGGTACCCCGCCGCGCTCTGCTTCACGTCCGTGATCCGGGCCAGCTCCGCCTTCGCCTCCGCCTCCGAGTTCCGCACGATGCTGTAACCCGCGACGCCGTAGATCATCGGCCCCAACCCGAAACCCTCGCGGCGCCGCCGCATGTCGGCGACCTTCTCCGCGATCCGCTCCGGCGGGTCGCCGTGCATCACGTACGCGTCACACGTCTTCGCGATGAGATTTTTCGCCGCCTCGCTCTCGCCGCCGGCGTAGATCACCGGCCGCGGCCGGGTCGCCGGCTTCGGCTGCAGCACGTTGTCCGCGACGCGGTAATACTTCCCCTCGAAGCTGAAGTGGTCCTGCTTCCAGACGCCGTCCACGACCGCCAGCCACTCGGCCGTGCGGGCGTACCGGTCGTCGTGCTGCTCGAAGTGGACGCCGTACATCGTCGCCTCGTCCCGCCACCAGCTCGACACCACGTTCAGCGACAGCCGGCCGCCGCCGCCGATGTGGTCGATGTTCGCCGCCGCCTTGGCGAGCAGCGCCGGGTTGTGGAACGTCGGCCGGACCGCGACCATCAGCTCGAGCCGCGACGTGACCGCCGTGAGCGCCGCGGCGGTGCTCCAGGCGTCGAGCGACGGGGCCTCCTCGCCCTTGATGTCGTTGAGGTTCAGCTCGGCGACGAGCGACAGGTCGAACCCGATCTGCTCGGACCGGACGGCCAGGCGGCGGTTGTACTCCCACGTCGGGGCCATCCCCTCGTCGTCGACGTTCCGCAGCCACCCGCCGAACACCGGCATCCAGTACCCGTAGCGCATGGGGGCGTCTCGTGTGGGGTCAACCGCCGGCCGGCGTGAAGTGCCAACGGCGGCCCGGGCCGGCGGCGAGGGTGCCGTCAGGGGCGCGGAGTTCCCAGTCGGCGGGGTCGGGGAGGGGGGTGCCGTCGGGGCCGGGTTCGGGTTCGTCCGGCCGGGTGGGGATGACCACGACGGTCGCGCCGTCGGACAGCTCGACCCGCAGCCCGATCCCCGTGACCGCCGGGCGGTCGACCCCGAACGGGATCACCGCCGTCACCCGCGCCCCGGGGGTCACGGCCGGCGTCGGGTCCTCCGGGTCAAGCGGCCGGCCGGGGTCGTCCCCGTCCCCGACCGGCAGCCCGCCGGCGTACACGCCCGGCACCCCGCCCGCCTTCACCACCCACGCGGACCCCCGCAGGTGCAGGCGGTACGTCCCGTGCTCGTACCGGAACTCGCCGTGCCTGGTCCGCCGGGCCGGCCCGAACACCCGCTCGCCGAAGTGCAGCACCAGTTCGTCGCCGTAGCTGCGGCGCAGGAACAGGAACGGCTCGCCGACGAGCCGCAGCAGGTGCGGGCCCGGGCCGGCGGCCGGCGGCCGGGGATCGGTCGCGGTGGTCATTGCTGGTCCTTGAACTCCCGGGCCTTCTCGCGCATCTCGTCCCAGGTGAAGTCGCCGCGGTCGTTCTCGGTCCCGCGGTCGCCGTGGGCCTTGCAGTCCTCCAGGTACGCCCCGAATTCGTCCCGGTCGATGCCGAACTCCCGGGCGACGGCGTCCACCCGGCGCAGGTCTTTCTTCCTGCCCATGATGATACCCCCGCCCCCGTCCGGCCGGAAGGCGCCAGGCTACGCTGCACGTCGCTCGAGATAATCCACCAGCCGTGCGAACGGGTCGAACCCGACCACGTTCACCGCGTCGGCGACGAAGTTCGACAGCGCGTTGATGTCGTAGTAGACGACCCGGCCGTCGCGGTCGTCCACCATGTACTCGATGCCGCCCACATCAATCCCCGCCGTCTGCATGATCTCCTCGCACGCCGACACCACCTCCGGCGGCGGCGTGTACCCCTCCACCTTCATGCCGGTCTTCGGGGCGTTCACCGGGCACGCGCTCCGCACCAACTCGACCCCGTCCGCCCGCTGGCAAATATCCGCCGGGCACAGGTTGAACGACTCCCCGGTGGTGAACACCTTGATCGCGTACAGGTACTTTCCGCCGAGCGTCTCGACCCGCGTGATGTGCCCGCCCCGCGCCGGCACGAACTCCTGCACCAGCGCCGTGTGGTCGACGCCGAAGTCGAGCTGCCCGGCCTCCGCGGCCGCGGCGAGAACTTGGCGGTTCTCGAACTTCACGATCCCGGCCCCGCTCCCGCCGACGTTCGCCTTCACCACCACCGGGAACCGCAGCCCGTCGCTCGCCGCGACCGCCTTCGACGCGTGGTTGATGACCCGCGCCCGCGGGTACGGCAGGCCGAGCGACTCCAGCAGCGTCAGTTGGCGGGCCTTCGAGATCTCGTACCCGAACCCGCGCGACCCGTTCACCACCGGCACCCCGAGGCGCTCCAGGTGGGTCAGGTATCCGAGGGTGAAGAACATCCCCTGCACCCCGCAGCGGAGGTACGCCGACGGGCTCATCCGGTTGAAGACGAGGCGGTACGGCGACTCGCGCTCGGCCGGGTCGTAGAGGTGCGCCCGCGGGTCGGGGCGGACGAACGGGATGGCCCGCCGCTCCAGCTCGGCGAACAGCGGGCGGAACCAGTCGGGGTGCTCGTGGTAGATCGCGAACGGGCGGGCGGGCATCAGCGGTTCCTCGGCCGGGCGGTGGGTCGATTCTACCGCGGCCGGGCCGCCGCGTCAGTCGTCATCCCCGGCCTTGTTCACCTCGGCCTTCAGGATCCGCTGCGTCGCCTCCCACCCGGCTTCGAGGTGGGCGTAGTAGGCGTCCACGTCGAGGGTGTCGGCCAGGTCGCCGGCGAACTCGAACAGCCACCCGCGGCCGTACTCGTCGACGTTGATCGTGCCGGGGTCTTCGAGCAGCGCGGCGTTGAACGCCGTGATCCGCCCGGGGAGCGGGGCGTACAAGCCCGAAGTCGCCTTCTGCGTCTCGATGTACCCGATCTCCTGCTTCGCCGTCACCAGGCCCGGGTCGATCCGCCACTCGAGGAAGTACACGTCCTGCATCAGCCGGACGGCGTACGCGGTGAACCCGAACCGGTGGACGCCGGCGGGGCCGGGCCGGCACCACATGTGGTTCTTGCAGTAGCGCAGGTCGCCCGGCAACTCGGCCGGGTGCTTCCCCATCAGGAACGTCCGTGACTCGGGCATCGGCGTCACTTCCGCTTGTCGTACCGGACGTAGCGGTAGTCCGACTTCCGGAACGCGTCGTCGATCAGGGCGAACAGCTCCGGGTCGTACTTCACCAGCTCCTCGCGGGTGTCCACGTCGTTGTGGACGCCCTTGTTCGGCGGGTTGTTGCAGTCGAAGTACGACTGCACCCCCTCCGCCCAGTACTCGCTGTGGTTCGTCGCCGCGTAGGTGTCCTTCCACAGCCCGCCGTCGACCGCCCGGGCGTAGGCGGCCCGCAGCCTCGCGTCGAACTTCGGGTCCACCGCCCGCAGCCCGTACTGGTGGATGCAGTGGGCGAACTCGTGGATCAGGATGTTCTCCCGGCCGTACCGGTCGCCCTTCAGGTTCAGCAGGTTCTCCTCGCCGCACGACGTGATCCGGCCGCCGAGGCCGCGCGCCCGCTTGTCCCAGTAGTCCTTCGGGGTCATGTTCCGCTGCTCGGGCACGTCGGTGGTCATCTCGGTCGGGGCCATGACCACGAACCGGCACCCGGCCTTCACCATCGCCGCCGTCACGTCGTCGCGGTTGGCGAGCATCCGGCCGATCAGGTGGCGGGCCTCGGCCAGGCCGGCGTCCGACACCCTCGCCGAACTCAGGACCGGGAGGCCCTTGTAGTCCGTGTACTTCTCGTAGAACGGGTCGAGCTTCAGGCGGGTGCGGAGGTCGTCGGACACCGCCCCGACGACCAGCCGGGGGGCCGGGGCCGCGGCCCGCGGCTCGGCCGCGAGGACCTGGCACGAGAGCCCGAACACGGCGGCGACCCACAACCCGCGGCGACACATGGCGGCTACTCCGGACGGGGACGAAGCCCCACCTTACCACGCCGCGGCCGACCCGGCGAATGAGCCGCGGGTGAGAAGGCGCCGGCCGTCAGGTGTACCGGCTGCTGATGTACTGCGGGTCGAAGAACGCGGGCAGGTGGCGGTCGATCTGGATCAGGCCGTCCGGGGTGCAGTCGATCGACTCGCCGGACACGGCCAGCCAGCCGTCCGCCTCCAGCTGGTCGAACGCCGCCCGGAACTCGTCGCGGATGTCCACGCCGTACTTGTCGCGGAAGTAGCCGACATCGAGGTGGCCGGTCTTGAGCAGCAGCACCACCTCGCGGACCAGGCGGTCGCGCTCGGTCGTCGGGAACGCCCGGCCGAGCGGGATCTCGTCCCGGTTCAGCTTCTCGACGTACTGCTCCCAGGTGTCGACGTTCTGGAGGTGGACGCCGTTCAGGTGGCCGAACGATGCGACGCCGGTGCCGAACATGTCGGCCCCGCGCCACAGGGCCTCGCGGTACACGAACCGCGTCTTCGCCGGGTCCTTCACCACGGTCGTGGCGCTCGACACCGCGTACCCGGCCTTCTCCAGTTCGTCGAAGGCGTACCGGACCCACGCCCGCTTGGTCGGCCAGTCGGCGACCGCCAGCGCCGGCTCGTCGTTCCCGACCACCTTCAGTTCCTTCGAGAAGACGGTGTTGTACGGCAGCTCCATCTGGTAGATCGTGACGCAGTCCGGGGCGAGCTCGATCGTCTTCGCCACGCACCGCCGCCAGTTGTCCCAGTCCTCGCCGACCATGCCGGCGATCAGGTCGAGGTTGATCTGCGGGAACCCGAGGTCGCGGGCCCACCCGAACGCCCGGTAGATCTCGTCCTCCAGGTGCGCCCGGCCGTTGTACTGCAGAATCTCCGGCTTGAAGTTCTCGACCCCGAGTGACAGCCGGGTGACACCCTGGGCGCGGAGGGTTTCGAGCTTGTGCTTCTGGAGGGTGCCCGGCTCGCACTCGAACGTCACCTCGCGGGCCTGGTCCCACGGCATGATCTGCCGCAGCCGGGTCATCAGGCCGTCGAGCTGCGCCGCGCTCAGGTACGACGGGGTGCCGCCGCCGAAGTAGACGTAGTCGAGCGGCCGGCCGCCGACGCACGCCGTCCGCGACAGGAGTTCGACTTCCTTGACGAGGGCGTCGAGGTAGACCTCGATGTCGCGGGCGTTCTTGTCGGTGTAGACGCGGAAGTAGCAGAACTTGCACCGCTTCCGACAGAACGGGATGTGGAGGTAGAGCCCGAGCGGGGTGCCGTGCCGCGGCGGCGAGTGCAGGGCCGCCTCGGCATCCGGCAGGTAGCCGGGCTTCCAGAACGAGAACGGCGGGTAGTTGGCGATGAAGTAGTTGCCGAGCCCGGTCTTTTCCTGCTCAACTCCCGTCATCGCAACACCTCCGGGCCGGACGGCAACCGGGATCGGCACGGGACCGGCACGGTATTGTACCGCCGCCCCGGTCGGACATTACGTGTTCTCCGGACCGGGAGAACGTGGGTGGCCGAACCCGCCCGGGACGGGCGTGTTGAATCCGCCGCCCGGGCCGAGTAAAGTGACCGGACCGGTCGTCTGAAGGAACGGGCATGTTGCGGCGGGTCGCATCCCTGGTGCTGGTGCCGATGGTCCTCGCGACCCAGTGGGCCGGCGTCGGCCACTGCCACGAGGGCGGCTTGCCTTCAGGACACGACGCCCGACCGCACCTCCACCTCGGCGCTCTCTTCGGCGACCCGACCGGGCACCACGACCACCCGGGCGACTGCTCCGACCACGACGCCGATGCCGTCGACGTTCCGGTCCTGACGGTGCCGCCGGCGCCGGCCGGACCGGGCGCGGACGACCCGCCCGCCGCCCACCCCGGCCTGCCGGCGGACGCCTTCGCGCCGGCCCCGATGTCCTTCGCCGGCGGCTCCGTCCGGCCCCACCCGCCGCCCGGACCGCGGTGCGGCTCCTGTCCCACCTACCTGCGGAACCTCTCCCTCCTCCTGTAAGCTCCGCCCCGCCGACCCGGGCGGCGACGGGCGCGTTCGCGCCCGCCGGCCGTCGGCGGGGCGGTCCCGTTTGCGCGTCGACCCCGACACCGACCTCGCCCGGTGCATCACCCGCAGGGGGACATCGCCATGCGTCTGTGGGCCGTGTTGAAGCCGCTGGCCGGCGCCGCCCTGCTCGCCGGGGTGGGCGGGGTGGGTTACCTCACCCGCGGGTCGTGGGTCCCCCGGCTCTTCCCGCCGGCCGCGGAGGTCGAGGACGACCACGATCACGACCACGGCCCCGCCGGTGAGCCGCAGCAGGTCAGGCTCTCGCCCCAGGCCCAGGCTAACCTGCGGCTGGCGCCCGAGCCGCTGGCGGTCGGCACCTTCTGGCGGACGGTCCAGATCCCCGGGACGGTCGTGGACCGCCCGGCCCACAGCGACCGGAACCTGGTCGCCCCGGTCACCGGGGTGGTCACCACCGTCCACCACTCCCCGGGCGACACCGTCCGGCCGGGGGAGCCGGTGGTCACCCTCCGGCTGCTCAGCGAGACCCTGCAACTCGCCCAGACCGAGCTGTTCAAGAACGCCCAGGAGGCGAGGATCGTCGAGGACCAGCGGAAGCGGCTGGCCCCGCTGGCGACCTCGGGGGCCATCTCCGAGGCCCGGGTCCTGGAGCTCGACAACCAGCTCCGCCGCCTCGCCGTGGCGGCCAAGGCGTACCGGCAGGAGCTGCAGACCAAGGGGTTCACCCCGGACCAGGTCGACGGCGCGGCGGACGGCCGGTTCGTCGCCGAGGTCGTCGTCGCCGCCCCTCCGGCCCCGTCCGCCTCGACCTCCCGGGAAGCCCCGCCGTTCGAGCTCCAGGACCTCAAGGTGGACCTGGGCCAGCAGGTGCAGGCCGGGCAGACGCTGGCCACCCTGTCGGACCACCAGTCGCTGCTCATCGAGGGCCGGGCGTTCCGGCAGGAGACGGCGCTGGTCGAGCGGGCCGCCCGGGAGGGGTGGCCGGTCCGGGTCGAGTTCCTGGAGGGGGAGGGCGACTGGCCGCCGCTCGGGCAGGAGTTCGTCGTCCGCCACGTCGCCAACACCGTGGACCCGGCCACCCGGACGTTCGCCTTCTTCGTCCCCCTGGCCAACCAGTCCCGCACCTACGAGCGGGACGGGCGGTCGCTCCTGCTGTGGCGGTTCCGGCCCGGCCAGAAGGTCCGCCTGCACGTCCGGGTCGAGCGGCTCGACGACGTGTTCGTCCTCCCGGCCGCCGCCGTCGCCCGGGAGGGGGCGGAGGCGTACGTGTTCCGGCAGAACGGGGACGTGTTCGACCGGAAGCCGGTCCGGGTCGTGTACCAGGACCGGGAGCACGCCGTCGTCGCCAACGACGGGAGCGTCCCGCCCGGGGTGTTCGTGGCCCGGGCCGGGGCCGCCCAGCTGAACCGGGCGCTGAAGGCCGGGGCCGGCCCGCCCCCGGGGTTCCACGTCCACGCCGACGGGACCGTCCACAAGAACCACTGACCGGGGGCCGCCGTGCTCGACGCCGTCATCCGGCTCTCCCTCCGCTACCGACCGCTGGTGGTCGTCCTCGCCCTGGCGGTGATGGCCTACGGGGGCTACCTCTCGACCGCGATGCCGATCGACGTGTTCCCGGACCTCGACCGGCCCCGGGTGGTCGTCCTCGCCGAGTGCCCCGGCCTGTCGCCGGAGGAGGTCGAGGCCCTGGTCACCCACCCGGTCGAGACCTCCCTGCTCGGGGCGGCCGGGGTGCAGGCCGTCCGCAGCCAGTCGAGCATGGGCCTGGTGGTGATCTACGCCGAGTTCGGCTGGGGCACCGACACCCGGGCCGCCCGGCAGGTGGTGCAGGAGCGGCTGGCGACCCTGGCCGGCGCCCTGCCGGACGGCGTCCGCCCACAGATGATGCCGCCCACGTCCATCATGGGTCAGTTCATGCACGCCGGCCTGTACCGGCGGGCTGGCCCGCAGGGTGGCGACCTGTTCCCGCTGGGCCGGACCGGGTTGCTGGTCGAGCGGACCGGGTCGGAATTGGCCGTGTGGCGGCCCCGGGACCGGAACGACCCGGCGACCTGGGAGCGGGTGACGGCCGACCGGGTCGTCTGGGACGCCCCGCCGCCGGCCGGGGAGGACCGGGAGCGCCGGGTCCGGGTGACCGTGGGCGGCCGGCCGCAAGAGGTCGTCCTCCGCACCCCGCTCCAGCAGCAGATGGACCTGCGGGCCACGGCCGACTGGGTCGTCCGGCCCCGGCTGCTGCAGATCCCGGGCGTCGCCGAGGTCCTCGTCATGGGCGGGGACCGGAAGCAGTACCAGGTGCTGGTCGACCCCGACGCCCTGCTCGAACACGACGTGACCCTGGGGCAGGTCGAGCGGGCCGTCCGGGACAACAACCTGAACGCCAGCGGCGGGTTCACCGCCGAGGGCCAGGCGGAGCGGCCGGTGCGGGTGATCGGGCGGCTCGGCCCGCTCCCGGAGAAGGTGGTGGACGACCTGCGGAAGGTGCCGGTCAAGACGACCCCGCACCGCACCGTCCTGCTCGGGCAGGTGGCCCGGGTCGAGGAGGGGCCGGAGCCGAAGCGGGGCGACGGGAGCATCGACGGCCACCCCGGGGTGGTGATCACCGTCGTCAAGCAGCCGCACGCCGACACCCGCGGCCTGACCGACGCCGTCAAGGCGGCCCTGCGGTCGGTCGAGGAGGGGCTGCCGGCCGACCTCGCCGTCAACACCGACCTGTTCCAGCTCAAGACGTTCATCGACCGGGGCGTGTACCACGTCGGCGAGGCGCTCGTCCTCGGGGCCGGGCTGGTGGTCGTCATCCTCTTCCTGTTCCTGCTGAACGTCCGCACCACGTTCGTCACCCTGACCGCGATCCCGCTGTCCCTGGTGGTGACGACGCTGGTGTTCCGGCTGATCGGGGCACTGACCGGGACCGAGCTGTCGATCAACGTGATGACGCTGGGCGGGATCGCCGTGGCGATGGGCGAGTTGGTCGACGACGCCATCGTGGACGTGGAGAACATCCACCGCCGGCTGCGGGAGAACAACGCCTCGCCCGCCCCCCGGCCGGCCCTGCGGGTGGTGTACGAGGCCAGCCGGGAGGTCCGCACCGCCGTCGTGTTCGGGACGGCGGTGGTGGTCCTCGCCTTCCTCCCGCTGTTCGCCCTGAGCGGGGTCGAGGGCCGGCTGTTCGCCCCGCTCGGGGTCGCCTACGTCGTGTCCATCCTCGCCTCCCTGCTGGTCTCCCTGACGGTGACCCCGGTCCTGTCCTACTACCTGCTCCCCCGGTCCCGGGCCGCCCACCGGGCGAACGACGGCCTCCTCCTGCGGGTCCTGAAGTGGGGGGCCGGACACCTGGTCCGGTTCAGCATGCGGCGGGCCGGGGCGCTGCTGCTGCTGACGTGGGCGCTGGTCGGGCTCAGCGCCTGGCAACTGACCCGGCTCGGCACCGACTTCCTCCCGCAGTTCGACGAGGGGAGCGTCCAGATCAACGTCAACCTGCCGCCCGGGTCGTCGCTGCAGGCGTCCAACGAGGCGGCGGCGGTCATCGACGCCCGGCTCCGGCGGATGCAGAAGACGGCGGACAACCCCGGCGGCGAGGTGCTCCACTTCGTCCGCCGGACCGGGCGGGCGGAGCTGGACGAGCACGCCGCCCCGGTCACCGCCGGGGAGTACATCCTGAGCATGAACCCGGACTCCGGGCGGACCCGGGAGGAGACGCTACGGCACCTGCTGGCCGGGCTGAAGGAGGACCTGCCCGGGGTGGACATCGAGGCCGAGCAGCCGCTCGCCCACCTGATCAGCCACATGCTGTCCGGGGTGCAGGCCCAGATCGCGGTCAAGGTGTACGGGGACGACGTGGACGTCCTCCGGCGGGTCGCCCGGGAGGTCGAGGCCGTGGTCGGGGGCGTGCCGGGGGTCACCGACCCGGTGATCGAGCCGCAGGTGCAGGTCGACGAGCTGCACGTCGTCCTCCGGCCGGACGACCTGGCGTTCCACGGGGTGAGCCGGGCTCACGTGGCCGAGTTCGTCCAGACCGCCCTCCGGGGCGAGGCCGTGTCGGCGGTGCTGGACGGGCGGCGGCGGTTCGACCTGGTGGTGAAGCTGCGGGAGCCGCACCGGAGCGACTACACCCGGCTCCGGGAGTTGCGGCTCGACCTGCCGGACGGCCGGGGGCAGGTCCGGCTGGGGGACGTGGCCGACTTCCCGGACGGGTCGGTCGGGCCGAACCAGTTGATGCGGGAGAACGTCCGCCGGCGGGCGGTGGTCCGGTGCAACGTGTCCGGGCGGGACCTCGGGGGGGCGGTCGCCGACATCGAGCGGCGGGTGAAGGGTCAGGTGGTGCTGCCCGAGGGGTACACGGTCGAGTACGGCGGCCAGTTCCAGAGCCAGCGGTCGGCCACCCTGCTGATCGGGGTGCTGGCCGGGGTGTCGGTGGCCGGCATGTTCGTCGTCCTGCTGATGCTCCAGCCGTCGGTGCGGGTGGTGCTCCAGATCCTGAACGCCGTCCCGGCGGCGTTCGTCGGCGGGGTGGCGGCCCTGGTGCTGACCGGGCAGACGCTGACCGTGGCCAGCCTGGTCGGGTTCGTGTCCCTGGGCGGGATCGCCGTCCGGAACGGCATCCTGCTGGTCACCCACTACCTCCACCTGATGCGGGAGGAGGGCGAGGGGTTCACCCCGGGGATGGTGGTCCGGGGGAGCCTGGAGCGGCTGGCCCCGGTGCTGATGACGGCCCTGACCGCCGGCATCGCCCTGCTGCCGATCGTCCTCGGCGGGCAGAAGCCTGGGCTGGAGATCCTTTACCCCGTCGCCACCGTCATCCTCGGCGGGCTGGTGACGTCCACGTTCTGCGAGTTCCTACTCCACCCCGGCCTGTTCTGGCGGTTCAGCGGCCGGGACGCCGAGCGGCTGGCGAGGGAGGGGCAGGGGGGCGAGGCCGCCCTGCTATCTGGCAGGCCGGCCTGACGCCGGCCCCGATGTTCGGGTCACTCACCACGAGGGGGATGTCTCATGAGGAAGCTCTACCTGGTCGGGATCGGCGCGGCGGTGCTCGCCGTCGCCGCCGGCTGCAACAACCCGCCGGGCGGGTCGCCCAAGGGCGGCGACAAGGTCCCGGTGAAGGGGGACGGGAAGGAACCGGAGCACGGGCACGGTACCGGGCCGCACGGCGGCACGGTGTTCGACTTCGGCAAGTGGCACGGCGAGTTCCGCGTGGACCACGGGAAGAAGCAGGCGACGGTCTACGTCCTCGGCAGCGACGAGAAGACGGCCGCCCCGATCAAGGCGGACAAGCTGGTGCTGAGCGTCAAGGAGCCGGCGTTCCAGGTCGAGCTGAAGCCGGACCCCCAGGCGGGCGACCCTGCCGGGACCGCCTCGCGGTTCGTCGGGTCCCACGACAACTTCGTCAAGGAACAGGAGTTCGCCGGCACGCTCAGCGGGGTGGTGGAGGGCAAGCCGTATGCCGGGGACTTCAAGGAGGAGCCGGAGGGGAAGAAGAAGTGAAGGGCCGGTTCGGAAGGTTGCCGGAGCGGTGTCGCCGGGCCGCCACGGAGGGCGGCCCCGACCTACCGGACGACGGGGCACGGGCCGCGTCCCTCGCCGGTAGGGGTCGCCCTCCGTGGCGGCCCGGCGTCTACCCCGGGAGGGCGAGGCTCCCGCCGAGCCGTAGCCCCGGCTCGGCGGGAGCCTCGCCCTCCCGGACGCGGGCCGTTCTCGTGCGTGCGCCGGCTCACTTCTTGCCGAGGCAGTACAGCGTCCCCTTATCGGTCCCGACCAGCACGCAGTCCGGGCCGACCCCGACCGACCCGGTCACCGCCGAGTCCAGTTCCAGCTTCTGCAGCTCCTTCCCGGTCTTCAGGTCCAGGACGTAGAACTCCCCGTCGTCCGACAGGCAGCCGACGTACACCCGGTTGCCGACGACGACCGGGGAGGCGTCCACCTGGCCCCCGGTGGTGAAGTTCCACACCTCCTTGCCGGTCGCCGCGTCGATCGCGTACACCTTCTTGTCCTTGCTCCCGGCCACCACCAGCCCGGCGGCCACCGCCGCCGACGCGTGGAACGGCTGCTGCCGCTTCGGGGCCTCGAACGCCCACACCTTCTCCATCTTCTTCAGGTCCGCGGCCACCACCTGGTTCGACACCATCGCGGCGTACACCCGGTCCCCGGCGACCGCGGCCGTCGCCACCGTCTCCCCGCCCAGGTCGACCGACCCCAGCTCCTTCCCGGTCCTGGCGTCGATGACGTGGAGGATCCCGTCGCTGCACCCGGTGGCGAACGTCTTGTCCCCGACCACCGCGGCGGCCGCGTTGATCGGCCCGTCCACCTTGGTCGCCCACACCTTCTTCCCGCCCGGGTCGAGGCAGTACAGGTGCGAGTCGTGCGACCCGAACAGGACTTTGTCCCCGTGGAAGTTGGCCGCCGCCTGGATCTCGCCGTCGGCCTCGAACTTCCAGGCGGACGACCCGTCGGCCGCCTTCAGGCAGTGGAACACGCCGTCCAGGGTGCCGACGTACACCCGGTCCCCCCGGACGCTCGGGGACGCCTTCATGGCCCCGAGCTTGGCCTTCCACTTCGGCTTCCCGGTCTTCAGGTCGACCGCGTACAGGTGCTTGTCCAGGGAGGCGACGTAGACGACCCCGCCGGCGACCACCGGGGCGCCCTCGATCGCGTTCCCGGTCTTGAACGTCCACCGCTCGTCGAGTTGGTCCGGCAGGTCGGCGGCGCCGGCCCCGGTCATCAGCGGGTCGCCGCGGAACAGCGGCCAGTCGCCCGGGGCGGCCGGCGCGGCGGCGCAGGAGAGGACGAACAGGGCGGCGAGAAGGCGGGACACGGCGAGTACCTCCGGCGGGGTCGGGTCACCACGCGGCCTGGTAGATCGAAAGGATCGTGGCCTCGTCCACCGGGCGGGGGTTGAACCGGGCCGTCCACTGCTGGTTCGCCTCCTCGGCGAGCAGCGGCAGGATGGTGTCGCTCACCCCGCACTCCCGCAGCGACCGCGGCAGCCCGGCGGCGGCCACCAGCTGCGACACCCGGGCGGCCAGCGCCTCCCCGGCCGGCTGGCCGTTCGCCGGCCCGTGCTCCCCCATCAGCTCCCCGTACAGGTGGCTCACCGCCGCCGCGTTGAACCGCACGACGTGCGGCAGCATCACCCCGATCGCCACCCCGTGGGTGACCCCGTAGTGCGCGGTCAGCGGGTTCGCGCAGCTGTGGCACACCCCCAGCATGGCGTTCTCGATCGCCATCCCGGCGAGGTGCGCCCCGACCTGCATCGCCGCCCGCGCCGCCAGGTCCCCGGGGGTGTGAAGGACCGTCTCGAAGTTCGGCGCCAGGTGCCGGAACGCGGCCGCCGCGCACATCGACGACACCGGGTTCCGCTTCGCGCAGACGAACGCCTCGACCGCGTGGGCGACGGCGTCGATCCCGGTCACCGCGGTCACCGCCCGCGGCTGCGACAGGGTCACTTCCGGGTCGAGGACGGAGACGCGGAACGCCGCCTTCTTGTCCCCGCAGGCCATCTTCTGGTGGGTCCGGTCGTCGGTGATCAGGGCGTAGCTCTGGGCCTCGCTCCCGGTCCCGGCGGTGGTCGGCACCCCCACCGACGGGAGCATCGGCTTCGTCGCCCTGCCGTGCCCCTTGTAGTCGGCCATCCGCCCGCCGTTGGTCAGCAGGAAGTTCACCCCCTTGGCGCAGTCCATCGAGCTGCCGCCGCCGACGGCCACGATGCAGTCGACCGCGTGGGTGCGGGCGAACACCACCCCGGCGGCCACCTCCCGCTCGGTCGGGTTCTCCTTCACCCCGTCGAACGTGAACACCTCGACCCCGGCCTCGGCCATCACCCGGGCCGCCCGCTGCGGGTGGCCGGCGTGTTCCAGCCCCGGGTCGGTGACCAGCAGGGCCCGGGTCCCGCCGACCGACCGGACCGCCTCCCCGAGCCGGTTCAGCGCGCCCGGCTCGCAGAGCACCCGGCCGGGCGGGTGGAAGTCGAACGCCGGCAGCGGGCCGCCGGCGGTCGCGGTCGGGGGGGCGGTTCCGGTCATGAAGTCGCCTCGGGGGGCGCGGGGCCCGGCGGTCACGCGGTCACCGGCCCTTCGTGCTGGAACGCCCGGGCGCGGAACAGGAAGTCGACGATGCTCCCCTCGTGCGGCTGGAGCCAGTTCAGCTTGATCGTCGGCACCGGGCCGAGGTTCAGCCGGTCGATGTGGGTGGCGTCGATCAGCGCCCGCTGGAACTTCTTGTCGTCGGTGATCGCCGAGCACACCAGCGTCGGCCCGATCTTCTCCAGCATCTGGTCCTGCGGGCACTTCACCACCGTGGCGAACGGGAACATGTACTCCTTCTTGGCCATCGCCGTGTCCGGGGAGGCGCTGTGCATGACCGTCGGCCGGAGGTAGACGCACCGCTCCCGCTTGCCCATCCGGTTCCCGTACTTCGGCCCGGTCACGTCGGTGACGCCGGCCTCCTTCAGGGCGGCCTCGATGTCGTTGTTCACGCCCTCCCCCTGGCCGGGGACGGTGAACGGGGCCAGGCCGGACTTCGGGTCCTCCGGCGGGAGCGGCTGGACCGGCCCGATCTTGGCGGCGATCGCCTCGGCGATCTTCTCGGTATGCCGCGACGCCCACACCCCCGAGCAGTTGATGCACCCGCGGCCGCTGTTCGTGTAGATGCTGTCGGCCATCAGGTCGACGTACTTCTCCCACTGGTCGACCTTGTCGTCGCCGAGGATGATCTTGCTGAACCCGGGGCCGTGGGCCTGCACCCGCGGGTTCCCCTTGTACTGCTCGACGGTCGCCGTCCCGCCGAAGATCAGGCTGCGCGGGCAGCTGTTCAGCACCGCCGCCCCGATGTCGCCGAGGCCGGGGTAGATGGACATGGCCTGCCGCGGGACCCCGGCCTGGACGAAGGCGTTGAACATCCGGTACGGGGTCCACGGCTCCTGCGGGCCGGGCTTGAGGACCAGGCCGACCTGCATCGGGATGATCGGCAGCCAGAGGGTGTGGACGCCGGGGGAGTTGGACGGCAGGACCATGCCGAGGACGGGCGACTGGGCCTGGTAGCTGATCGGCACCCCGCGGGCCTCGATCCCGTACCCGCGGGACAGGACGTTCAGGTCCAGCCCGCGGGTGAGGGAGTCGAGGATCTTGTCCATGTTGCCGAGGACGAAGTTGTTCTTCTCCATGTTGAACTTGCACATGTGCTCGGGCAGGCCGGTGGTGGCCGACTGCATCCGGGCGAACTGGGCCGGCGTCTGGGTGCCGTCGCCGAGCGGCAGCTCGGCCTTGGCGTACAGCTCGCCGGCCTTCTTCATCATCTGGAGGAGGTCGGCGATCGGGATCTCGCGGAGGACGTCGCGGGCCCGCTGGGCGAACCGCATGTCCCGCTCGACCATCGCCGCGTTCGCCCGCCCGACCTCGGCCAGCACCTCGCCGGTGGCGAAGTGGACGACCTTGTCCGCCTCCAGGCTCTCGTACGGCTCGCCCCAGCGCAGGACGGGGATCTTGATCATGTCAGCGGCTCTCCGGGTGTGGCAGGTTGGTCACTTGAACGGCGGGATGTCGGTCGGCAGTCCGACCCGCATGAAGTACCGGGCGAACGCCTGGGCCATGTGTTCGCGGTACGGCGGCAGTAGTCGGCGGCGCGGACCGGCGGCGGCAGCACGTTTGCGTACGAACCCTACCGGGAGCGCGTAGGTCTGGCGGAAGTCGACGATGCCGACGTCGCGCTCGAGTCCGGGTAGGGCGCACGCCGCCAACAGGTGGATGCCGGGTAGGGTTCCGCGGCGCGCCTCCTCCAGACCCTTCGGCGTGCCAAGGAATTCGCCGGCCGCGTACCGCGACCGCGACCACACCGGACAGAAGAGGACTTCGGAAACCTTCTCCCTGCCGCTCACCAGGTCGCAACTCTGGGTCATGACGACGACGTTCCGCTCCTCCGTGGAGAAAAACGCCGCCGACCCTTCGTTCCAATCCTCCAAGTCGTCGGGCGGGAGGAATACGGGTAAGGAGTCCAGCACGTCACCCTGTTCCAAGCCGTCGCCGGTCACCACGCCGTACCACGGGTACCCCGGCCCGGTCATGACTGCTCCTCGTCCGGGTCGGGGTACGGGAGCGGGGTGGCCTCGCGGCGACGAAACCGGACCAGGATCTTCCCGCGCCGGAGAGGCGGCGGGGGGGGGACGTACGCGTCCCAGTCCAGCACCTCGCCGTCCGGCTCGTACGGCAGCGGCTTCGCCTTAGGCTTCTCGGTCACGTCCGGCTCGTTCGCGTCGCTCATGGTTCGCCTCCCGCCTCAGTATACCCCGACGGTGGTGGTCGCCGCCGTCTCGTGGAACGGGCGGACGCCGCTCACCCCGTGCCACGGGTACTTCTCCGACGGGGCCTCCCGCTCGCCCTCGTCCCGCTCCGCGAACCGCGGCACGAAGAACTCCTTCGTCAGCGTCGTCAGCAGCACCCGCCCGGTCCCGCCGACCGCCACCAGCGTGTTGTAGTCCTTGAAGTCCACCACCTCGGCGACCGCCCGCGGCTGCGGGGCGTAGTACGCGATCTTGTACTTCTCCTTCGCCGTCGGCATCTCGGCCGCGGCCAGCCCCATCAGCGTGTTCCCGTACGTCGGGGCGATGTACACCTTCGGCCCCAGGTACTCCTCGATCGCGAACCGGATCCACTGCGAGGTCATCTCCGTCCCGCCGCAGAACACCCCGGTGATCCCCTTCTTCTCCAGGCTCGACCCCTCCTGCTCCAGCCGCTTGCACAGGGCGTCGAGCAGCTTCGGGGTGGTGAACATGCACCGCACGTCGTGGTTCGCCGACAGGATCGTCATCGCCTGGTCGATGCAATGGTCCTGGTACGCCTTCAGGTGCTCCATCCACCCCTTCTTGATCACCTTCACCACCCACCGCGGGTCGAGGTCGACGCAGAACGAGATGCCGCCGCGGTACTGGCACATGTGCTCGACCGCCAGCCGCAGCCGCCGCGGGCCGCTCGGCCCGAGCATCAGCCAGTTCGAGTTCCGCGGGAAGAACTTCTCCGGCAGGGTGTCGGAGAACATCTCGTAGTCGATCTTGAAGTCGTCGCACACCACCCGGCTCTTCGGGATGCCGGTCGTCCCGCCGGTCTCGAACACGTACCACGCCCGGTCCTTCATCCCCTTCGGGATCCAGCGGTTCACCGGCCCGCCGCGGAGCCACTCGTCCTCGAAGAACGGGAACTTCTTGATGTCGTCCCACCCGTTCACGTCGGTCAACGGGTCGAAGTTCAGGGTCTTGGCCTTGTCCAGCCAGAACGGGGTGCCGGTGTCCGGGCTGAAGTGCCAGCGGACCGTCTCCCGGACGTGGGCGTCGAGCTGCGCCCGGGCGTTCTTGACCTTCTCGTCCAGGGTGGCGCCGGTCACGGGGGTCGGCTTGCCGGGGGTGTCGTTCACGGCGGGCTCTCGGGGGTGAGTCGGGGCACCGGTATTGATAGGCGGCGGTATTTGTGATTTCAGATTTGTGATTGACGATTTCAAGTCACCGCCTTGTCCGGTTGGTGACTTGAAATCGTCAATCACAAATCTGAAATCACAAATCCTACTTCCCGCCCTTGATCGCGTACAGCGACTTCTCGGTCATCACGTACAGGACGCCGTTGGCGACGATCGGGGTGGACCGGACCGGGGCGTCCATCTCGACCTTCGCCAGCAGGTACTTGTCGGCCACCTGCTTCTGCACTTCCTTGATCGCCCGCCGGGCGTCCTGCTGCTTCGACGCCGCCTGCGCGGCGGCCAGCTCGTCGAACTTCTCCGGCTTCTTGTCGTGCCGGTACACGAACAGGTCGCCGGCGTCCGTCCCGACGTACAGCTTCCCGTCCGCGTAGTACGCCGACCCCCACACCCCGGCCTTCATGTCGTACTGCCAGTAGTGCTCGCCGGTCTTGGCGTTCAGGCAGTGCATCTGCCCGGCCAGCTCCGGGACGTACAGGATGCCGTCCACGATCGCGACGGTCGACATGGTCCGGCCGAACTTGTAGTCCCGGATCGCCCACTTCCGGGTCTCCTCCCCGCCGAAGTGCCAGACGACGTGCGAGTTCGGGTTCGGCTTCTCGCCGACCTTCACCTTCCCGTCCGCCCCCTTCTCCCGGACCTCCAGCACCTTCGAGATGTCCCCCTTGGTGTCCTTCTTCGGGGCCAGGCACCACAGGTGGGAGATGCCCGAGCTGTGCTCCGGGTCCTGCCCGAGGCCGATGTAGATCTTGCCGTCGTACACCACCGGGGTGGCGATGTAGTCGTTCCGGGTGCCGACCCCGCCCAGCTCGTACACCGCGTCCTTCGGGTTGCCGTCGAACTTCCAGATCAGCTCCCCGGTCTCCGGGACGAAGCTGTACACCCACCCGTCCCCGCCGGCGAACAGCACCTGGCGGACCCCGTCGACCTCGAAGTACGTCGGGTTCGACCACTGCCCGTGCATGATGTTCTTCCCGGGCAGGCTGCTCTTCCACAGCAGCTTGCCGGTGTTCTTGTCCACCGCGATGAAGCTCGGGGCGTTCGGGGCCGGCAGGTTCAGGTGCCCGTCGTCGACGCCGTTGGCGGTGTGGACGAACAGGATGTCGCCGACGATCAGCGGGCACCCGGCCGACATGTTGTGCGGGAACACCCCCAGCTCGTTCATCATGTCGAGCTGCCAGAGCACGTCCGCGTCCGTCTTCTCCTTGTACTTCTCGCCCTGGAACCCCTGGTTCCCGTTCGCCATCCCGTGCACGTCGGCGCACACCACGGCGCACCGGTTGCTGACGTAGTAGACCTTGTCGCCCTCGACCGTCGGGGTCGAGCAGACGCCCTCCTCCAGCCAGTCGTTCACCCGCCCGGACTCGAGCTTGTCGTGGACCGCCTGCCACAGGAACTTCCCGGTCTTCTCGTCGAAGCACATCAGGATCCCGCGGTCGATCGGCTCCACCTCCCCGGTCTTCGCCCGGGCGGTGTCCCGGTCGTTCCGCGGCTGCTGGTTGTTCGTCCCGACGTACACCCGGCCGCCGGCCACCACCGGCCCGCCGTACGACTTCGACCCGAGGTCGGCCCGCCACAGCACCGTCCCGTCCGCCGGGCGGACCACCTTCTCGACCATCTTGTCCGGGTCCTTCGGGTCCGGCACCATCGCCTTGATGTCCAGCGGGACGGTCGGCAGGCCGGCGGCGGTCAGGTTGACCATGTTCCGGGACGGGGTGCCGCCGAACATGGTGAAGTCGTTCTTCCCGGGGTTGGTGGCCGCCGGGGGCGGCAGGTCGGCCGCCCCGGCCCCCGGGCCGACGGCCGGCACCAGGGCGGCGAGGAGGGCGGCGGCCGCGGCGGCCAGGTAGGTGCAGACGCGCATGGGTATCGTGTTCCTCGGGGGGTTGTTCTGTCTCCGTGGGCGAGGCACTCCTGCCTCGCCCGATCCGTCCGCGGCGAGGCAGGAGTGCCTCGCCCACGGTCACTTCTTGTCGGGGGTGACGGCGATGTTGTCGTAGTACGCGTGCGCCCCGGTCTCGGTCGCGGTGCTGTTGGTCACGTACCCGTACAGCCCGGCGGACCCGACCCGGTTCGGGTACGTGTCCTCCATCTCCAGCGTCCACTCCTTCGGCTCCGGGTCACCCTTCTTCCACACCTTCCCGCGGACGACCGCCGTCTTCTCCTTGTGCTCGATCGCCAGCTTCGCCGTGTACCAGGTGTCCGGCTGCCAGTCGAAGTCGACCACCTTGGTGAACCGCGGGCGGGCCTCCCACGACACCAGCCGGACCTGCCGCTGCTTGCTATCCGGGTCGGTCTTCCCGTCCAGCACCAGGGCGTACCGGCTGTTGATCAGCCCGAAGTCGGCCATCCCGCCGCGGACCTGCGTTCCCATCAAGTCGGCCTGGATGGTGTAGTTCGCGCTGTCCGGCAGGGTGAAGAACGTGTTCGCCTTGGCCAGCGGCGGCCGCGGGTCGTTGTTGTTCTTCATCAGGGCGAGGTTGCCGTCCGGCAGCTTCACCACGGTGAACTTCCCGTTCGCGTTCACCCACCCGCCGGGCGACGACCCGACCGGGGCCTTCTCGAAGTCCTGGGTCCACGGGACCGTGGCGGCGACCCGCACCCGGGCCCGGGCCTTGATCCCCTTGCCGTCTGCCCCCTCGGCGAACTCGACGTACCCCTGCTGGGTCGGCGGCCCCTTGGCGATCGTCAGCGCCCCGCCCTGGACCTCGCCCGCCAGCGCCGGCGGCTGCGCCCCGGCCGGGGTCTTCGGCGGCAGCGGGATCGACCACGTCGCCGGCGGCGACGGCCGGTTGTCCTTCACCGTCCGGCCGTTCGCGTCGACGTACACGACCTCGAACTTCACCGTCTCGCCGGGCCTGGCGACCACGTCGGCGGGGAACAGCCGGGCCCCGACGACCGCGTTCTCTTTGAACGGCACCTCGGCCGGCAGGGGAGTGTACTTCACGGCCGCCGGCTTGGCGCCGGGGGTGCCGAGGCACCAGAGCGTCCCGGCCGAGACGAAGTAGAGCCGGCCGTTGACGGCGATCGGGGTGCCGTTCGTCTCCGAGTAGATCCCCTTCGGCTCCTTGAACCGGTACTCGAACGTGTCCAGCTCGTCCGGCTTCTTGGTCCGGTCCTTGTCCAGGGTGAGGATCATCATCCGCCGCTGGACGTCCATGATGTACACCTTGCCGTCGGCGACGAGCGGGGAGCCGCGGACCTCGTTCGCGTACCGGTACTTCCAGTGCGGCTTACCGGTCTTGGCGTCGAAGCAGTGGAGGTCGCCGGCGTCGTCCGGGGCGTACAGCTTCCCCTCGGCCAGGGCCGGGGAGGCGAGGCCGAACCGGACCGACTTGCGGAACTCCCAGACGAGCTTCGGCTTGCCGTTGGCGTCCACCTGCGACCCGTCGACGCAGATGATCCGGCCGTACGGCCCGCCCTCCGGGTTGTCGTCCCCGTGGGTGGCGTACACCAGGTTGCCGTCGACGATCGGGGCCCCGTTGGCGGCCCCGTTGCAGAAGTGGTAGCTCCACACCTTCTCCCCGGTCCGGAGCTTGATCGCGTGGAGGTACCCGTCGGCCCCGCCGCTGATGAGCAGCCGCTGGCCGTTGATGACCGCCACCACCGGGTGCGAGCAGTACGTCTCCTTCCCCGGGTTGGCGGTGTCGTGCCACCACACCACCTTCCCGGTCTTGCCGTCGAACGCGACGTACCGGTTGGTGCCGCGGGCGAAGTCGCCCCAGCTCGAGCTGACCATCCCGACGACGACCAGGCCGCTGTCGAAGATCGGGGCCGGGATCCGCCCGCCGTACCCGGTCGCCCGGCCGTACTCCTCGGTCAGGCTGTGCTGCCAGACGAGCTTGCCGGCCGTGTCCAGGCAGAGCATCAGCCCGCCGGTCGTCTGGGCGTACACGTACCCGGTCTCCGGGTCGCCGGTGAGCGGGGCCCACGACAGCCGGGTGGAGACGATGTCGGTGTGGAACACGCCGACCCGGTACGTCCAGAGGGGCTTGCCGGTCTTCTCGTCGACGCAGACCATCTGCTCGCTCTCGTCCAGCCCGCTGCCGGTCCCCTGGAGGACGTACACCCGCCCGCCCATGACCAGCGGGGCGGAGCGGCCCCCGTAGGGGGCGGTCCAGACGACGTTCCCCTTCTCCTTCTGGGCCGGGTCGAAGTCGGCCGGCAGGTTCGTCTCGCGGGAGAACCCGTTCTGCTCCGGCCCGCGCCAGTGGATCCAGTCCGCGGCGGAAGCGGCGGCGGGAAGGCAGAAGCAACACGTCAGAAGGAGAAAGCGGAGAGCGGGGAGCATGCGGTACTCCGGGGTGTTCTGAGGCCCGAAGGGCCGGCCTTCCTCAGCCCAGGCCGACGGCCTGGGTTCGCGCGGCCCGGCGCGGGTACGGTGTCATCTTATCCGCCGCGAACCTCGTCTCGCGCCTCGCGCCCCGACCCAGGCCGTCGGCCTGGGCTGGGGGAGGCCGGCCCTTCGGGCCTCCGATCACCGCCGGTGGACGAGGCGCCGCGCCTTCATCTCGAACCGGGGGAGGGTGCCGCCCGGCACCGCGGTCACCTCGACGCGGAACAGCAGCTCGTCCCGCACCGCCCGGCCGACCGCGTCGGCGAGGTCGCGGCCGTCCCCGGCGTCCGCCTCGACCTCGATCCGCAGGTCGGCGAGCGGGCCGGTGTGGTCCATCACGATCCGGTACTCGGCCACCCGCCCGAACCGCCGGACGATCGCCTCGATCGCGGCCGGGTACAGGTTGTTGCCGCGGACGTGGATCATGTCGTCCGCCCGCCCGAGCACCCCGCCGTCGAGCCGCCGCCACGTCCGCCCGGTCGGGTCCGGGTCGGTCGCCACCCGCACCAGGTCGCCGGTCCGGTAGCGGACCACCGGGCTGCCGACCCGGCCCAGCGTGGTCAGCACCAGCTCGCCGTACTCGCCGGCGGCGGCCGGGCGAGCGGTTTCGGGGTCGAGCACCTCGGCGAGGTACTCGGACTCCAGCAGGTACATCTTCCCGGGCTGGTCGGCCGCCTCGACCGCGACCGGGCCGACCTCGGTCATCCCGTAGTGGTCGAACACGCGGGCGCCCCACACGGTTCCGATCCGCTCCCGGGTCGCCGGGATGTTCCCGCCGGGCTCGCCGGCCACCACCACCGCCCGGACCCCACTGCCGGCGAGGTCGACCCCCTCCTTCGCGGCCAGCTCGGCCAGGTGGAGGGCGTAGGTCGGGGTGGCGAACACCACCGTGCACCCGTGCTCGACCAAGTAGCGGAGCCGGGCGGTGCTGGTCATCCCGCCGCCGGGGATGCACAGGTGCCCGGCCCGGGTCGCCGCCTCGAACGCCGTCCAGAACCCGAGGAACGGCCCGAACGAGAACGGGAAGAACACCTTGTCCCGGGTGGTCAGCCCCATGAACGGGAAGCTGACCCGCCAGCACCGGAGCAGGTCGTCCCACGACTCCGGGGTGTCGAGCCACCGGAGCGGCCGGCCGGTGCTGGTGCCGGACGTCTGGTGGAGCCGGCAGTACCGGTCCGGCGGGTACGTCAGGGCCGACCCGTACGGCGGGTGCTCGGCCTGGTCGGCGGCCAACTCCGCCTTGGTCGTGAACGGCAGCCGGTCGAAGTCGTCGAGGTCGCACCCGGCCAGCTTGCGGGCGTAGAACCGGTTCCCCGGCAGGACCACCCGGAGCAGTTCCCGGACCCGGGCCAACTGCCCGGCGCGGAGTTCGGCGGGTGGCGTGTCGGGAGTCATCCGAGTGGTCAGTGGTCAGTGGTCAGTGGTCTGTCAGATCCCATCGACACGGCGTGTTCCGGCTGACCACTGACCACTCCCACTGTCCACTACTTCGCGGCCGCCACGTCGTAGCAGAACAAGAGCTCGTGGTCGCGGAGGTACAGCCGGCCGTCGGCGACCACCGGGTGGGTCCACAGCGACCCCCCCTTCCGCGGGAACTTGCTCTTCTCCGGCAGCTCCAGCCGGCCCCTCTCCTTCCACCCGTCCGGGCTCGCCTCGGCGAGGACCAGCAGGCCCTTCTTCGGGTCCTGGTCGAGGCAGTACAGCATCCCGCCGGCGGCCGTCACCGACCCCTTGCCCGGGGTCTTGCTCTGCCAGACGTAATCCTCGCCGCCCTTCTTGAAGTCGTAGCAGAACCACCCGCCCCGGTCGGAGTGGCCGTACAGGTACTCGCCGACCCGGACCACCCCGCCGTGGTGGTTCGAGACCGCCGGGTTCTTGGTGTACACCGGGGCCGCCTTCACCGCCCCGTCCCCCGCCGACTCGACCTGGATCAGCTCGCACCCCGCGTTGTACCCGCTGGTGAAGAACGCCAGGTTCCCGTCGACCACCGGGGTCGGGATGACCGCGACCGACCGCCGCAGCTCCGCGACCCGCCACAGCAACTTCCCGTCGGACGCCCGCACCCCGACGGCCGCCGACGACGTCTGGGTGACGTACTGGCGGACGCCGGCGATGTCGCCGGCGACGACCGAGGCGTACCCGGCCCCGTCCTTCAGGTCGGTCGCCCGCCAGAGGGGCTTGCCGGTCTTCTTGTCGAGCGCGAGGAGGGTCCCCTTCGACCCGCCGGGGGTGCAGACCAGCTTGTCGCCGTCGACCAGGACGGACTCGGCGCACCCCCAGTTCGGGATCGAGCCGCCGAAGTCCTTCTTCAGGTTCACCGCCCAGACGGTGCCGCCGTCGGCGGCCTTCAGGCACACGAGGTCGCCGCGGGCCCCGAGGACGTAGACGTGGTCGCCGTCCACCGTCGGGGACGAGCGCGGCCCGTTCCCGTACCCGTGGTCGTACCCGCCGTCCCCGGCCGGCAGCGAGACCTTCCACAGTTGCTTGCCGTCCGCCGCGCCGAGGCAGGCGGCGAACTCGCCGGTCCCCTTGTCCGGGTCGGTGGCGGCGGCGACGTACAGCCGGCCGGCGGCGACCACCGGGCTGGAGTACCCGACCCCGCCGAGGTCCGCCTTCCACAGGAGCTTCGGCCCTTCCTTCGGCCACGCCTTGAGCAGCCCGGTCTCGGCCGACACGCCGTCGCGGTTCGGCCCGCGCCACTGCGGCCAGTCGGCGGCGGACGCGGCGGACAGTCCGACGACCAGACAGGCCGCGGCGAGGGCGGGCGGACGACGCATGGACAGCCTCAAGAGGTTCGACGGGGGCGTGCGGCGGCGGGATTCCGGGCAACCAATTGTAGGCGGATACCGACGCGTCCGGGGGGCATTACACGAATCCGATCGGTCCGAGCCGGACGCGTGAGCGACGGTCTTCGGAAAGCCGTCGCTCACGCGTCCGGCTCGGACGGACGGAGGTGCCGCACCGTCTCCGGCACCAGCACCCGCATTCCGTCGGGGGCGTCGAGTTCCAGTCCGTCGAACGTCATCTCCCGCAGCCGGCCGGCGACCGCCGTCCCGTCCGCCAGCTCCGCCACGACCGGCCGGCCGAGCAGCCCGACGCGCCACTTCCAGTCCGCCTCCACCCCGACCTGCTCGCCGCCCAACAGTCGCTCGTACTCGGCGTTGAGCTTCCGGAGGACGACGGCCGCGGCGTCGGCCGGGTCGGTCTCGGCGCCCGAAAAGACCCGCAGCGACGCGGCGCCCGGCAGACCGGCGGCGGCGAACTCGTCGGCCGTCTGGTTCAGGTTCAACCCGATGCCGACGACCGCGACCGCGGCGCTCTCGATCAGGATGCCGCACACCTTTTTCCCGCGGACGAGCACGTCGTTCGGCCACTTCACCCGGGCCTGGCAGCCGGTCAGGGCGTAGACCGCGTCGGCGACGGCGACCGCGGCGAGGGCGGTGAGGACGACCGGGCGGCACAGCTCCGGCGGCGGCCGCAGCACGACCGACATCAGGAGCGAACCCCCCGGCCGGGCCTGCCAGACGCGGCCGTACTGCCCGCGGCCGGCCGTCTGGAAGTCGGCGACGACGGCGAGCCCGTCCTCGGCGAGCGCGGCGGCGGTCGTGTTGGTGCTATCCAGGGAGTCGAAGAAGAGCACGCGGCGGCCGACGCGGTGGGTGTCGAGGCGCCACTCGGCGCGGGGGAGGGGGGTCACGCGCGGTAGTCCAGGCCGATGTCGAGGGCCGGTGCGGAGTGGGTCAGCGCCCCGACGCTGATGCGGTCCACGCCGGTCGCGGCGATCCCGGCGACGGTCGCCAGGTTCACCCCGCCGGACGCCTCCAGCAGCACCCCGGGGGCGACCGCGTCGCGGCGGGCGACTGCGGCCCGCAACTGGTCCGGCGTCATGTTGTCGAGCAGAACGATGTCGGCCCGCACCGCCAGGGCGTGTTCCAACTGCTCGGGCGTGTCCACCTCGACCTCCACCGGCAGGCCGGCGTTCCCGGGGTACGCCCGGGCCGCCGCGACCGCCCGCCGCACGTCCCCGCCGAGCCCGGCCAGGTGGTTGTCCTTGATCAGGACGCCGTCGTACAATCCGACCCGGTGGTTCGACCCGCCGCCGCACCGGACCGCGTACTTCTCCAGCAGCCGCCACCCGGGCGTGGTCTTGCGGGTGTCGAGGAGCCTGGCCCGGTGGCCGGCGGCCGCGTCGACGAACGCCCGGGTCAGGGTGGCGACGCCGCTGAGCCGCTGGAGGAAGTTCAGCGCCGTCCGCTCGGCCGCGAGGACCGCCCGCAGCGTGCCGGCGACGATAGCGAGAACGGTCCCGCGCGTCACCGGTGACCCGTCGGGAGAGATGACGGCGAATGCCAGCTTCGGGTCGACGGCGGCGCAGACCATCCCGGCCGCCGGCAGCCCGGCGACCACGCCGGGGGAGCGGGCGACGAACGCCGCCCGGCCGGTCGCGTCTTCGGGGATGGTGGCCAGGCTGGTCCGGTCGCCGGTGTCGCCCAGGTCCTCGGCGAGCGCGAGGTCGACCAGCCGGCGGCAGGCGGCCGATTCTTCAGAGGTGAAAGGGGACATAGGGTGGTGGGTTCGAACCCCGGTTAGC
>PNKH01000028.1 GCA_013822345.1 Isosphaera sp. | reverse complement strand
CTCCGTCATCGGTAACCCTCCCGATGACTCAGCTTACGGACCGGCGGCAAACCCGCGCTGTACTGGTAATCGGCGCGGGGCGGGTCGTTGTGCCCGCCGCCGGGGACGCGGACGAACTCCTTCGGCCCGTTCGCGGCCGCGAACAACGTCTCGCCGAGGGCGTACGGGACGACCCGGTCGGCGTCGCCGTGCGCCTGGAGCAGCGGGCCGGTGTAGCCCGGGATCTTGGCGACCGAGTCGAGCCGGGTCCGCATGAGAAAGGGGTACGGGAGGAGCGGGATCCAACTCCGCGCCACGTCCGGCAGCGATGTGAAGGTGCCTTCCAGGATCAGGCCCCGCGCCCCGTCCGCGGCGGCGAGGTCGACCGCCACCCCGCCGCCGAGCGAGTGCCCGGCGAGGACGACATCCGCCTCGGCGAGCCCGGCCCGGGCGGCGAGCCACCGGCGGGCGGCCCGGGCGTCGGCCAGCACCCCGGCCTCGGTCGGGGTACCGTCGCTCCGGCCGTACCCGCGGTAGTCGAACGCCAGGACGGAACAGCCGAGCCGGCGGAACCGGCGGACCGGCTCCCGGCAGAACGCCAGGTTCCCGCCGTTCCCGTGGGCGAACAGGACGACCGCCCGCGGCCGGTCGGCCTCGGCGTACCAGCCGTGCAGCCGGGTCCCGTCGTCCGACTCGAACCAGATGTCCGCGACGCCCGGGTCGGGGGCCCAGACGCCGACCGGGTGGGGCACCGGCTGGAAGACGACGGCGTTCTCGACCCGTTCCGGGACGGACGCGCACCCGGCGGCGAGCGCTCCGCTCACGGCGAGGGCGGTCACCCGGCCCACGTCAGCTCCCCGCGTCCACGACCCACGAATGGGCGGTTGGATGCCAGCGGGCGGCGGCCGGGTCAACCCCGAGTCCGTTTCCTGGACCGCGGCCATCCCGGCCGCAGGTCAGCCGCCCGGTCGGCTCCGGAGTTTCCCCGGAGCGTCACGGGCCGGGTAGCAGCGGCCGGGACGGCCGCGGTCCAGGGAAGAGCCGACTCACTCGTGCTTGTCCTTGACCAGCCACGGGTCGTTCGTCGCCGCCCGCCACCCGGCGAGCTTCGCCCGCAGCCCCTCCAACGCCTTCGCGTGAGCCGGGTCGCCCGCCACGTTCTTCAGCTCGTTCGGGTCGGCCGTCAGGTCGTACAGCTCCTCCTTCGGCCGGTGCAGGTACGCCTTCACCTCGCGCGACCCCATCAGCTTATCGCCGCGCTTCAGCACCCCCTGCCACGTCAGCGAGCCCCACAGGTCCGACGCGTGCGGGTACTCTAGCGGGTGGGCCAGGTTCAGGATGTACTTGTACTCCCGCGACCGCACCATCCGCATCGGGTAGTACATCGTCACCTCGTGGAACTGGTGCGACCCGTACACCGCGCCCCACGCGTCCGCCGACTCACCGTCCAGCAGCCGCAGCACCGACCGGCCCGGCAGCGGCACCGCCTTCTTCCCGCCCGCCTCCGGCTTCACCCCGCACCAGTCCAGCACAGTCGGGACGATGTCCGTCCAGCTCACCAGCGCCGCGCTCTCCCCCGCCTTTTGCCCGGGCTTGCGGACGATCAGCGGGAGGTGGACGCCGGCGTCGTACAGCGTCGTCTTCGCCCCGGGGAACGGGATCCCGTTGTCGCTCAGGAAGATCACCAGCGTGTCGTTCGCCCGCCCCGCCTCGTCCAGCACCTTCAGCACCCGGCCGACGCCGTCGTCCAGCCGGGCCAGGCTCTGGTAGAACTCGGCCAACTCCGCCCGCACCTCGGGTTGGTCCGGCAGGTGGTACGGGACCGGCACGGTCTTCGGGTCGAAGGCGACGACCGGCACCTCGGGCGGGTACTTCCCGTCGTTGGCGAACCCCTTGGTGGCCCGGTGCGGGTCGGTGAACCCGACCAGGAGGAAGAACGGCTTGTCGCCCGAGTCGGCGACGAACTTCTTCACGTCCGCGGCGACCTGAACCGGGTTCCGCCCACTGTTCTGCACCTCGACATCGAACGGGTACACCTCCCGCGGCTGGACGTGCAGCTTGGCGACCACCCCGGACCGGTAGCCGGCCGGGGAGAGCAGCGCCGGCAGCCCCTTGACCGCACGGAACGAGTGGAAGTTGTGCTCGGCGTGGGCGTGGCCGAACTGCCCGCAGGCGTGGGTCGGCAGCCCGGTCAGGATGGTCGCCCGGCTGGCGCTGCACGACGCGACCGAGGCGAACGCCTGGGTGAACCGCGTCCCGGACTTCGCCAGGCGGTCGAGGTTCGGGGTCTTGGCGACCGGGTCGCCGTAGCACCCGAGTTGCAGCCCGAGGTCGTCGGCGACCAGGAGCACGACATTCTTCGGGGCGGCGGCCGCCGGCGCGGCGGCCCCGAGCGCGACGACAACAGTGAGGGTGTAGCGCGACATGTGCGGGCTCCAACGGTTAGCGACGCGTCGCAGACGCGTTCCGGGTCACACCCGGATGAAGATCCGCCGGCGGTACAGCCAGAGCAGGATCAGCCAGTAGACCGCCAGCACGACCACCCCGGTCACGAACGGCTCGTACTCCGGGCCGAACGCCCCGAGGGTGTTCGGCCCGACGTGGACCCGCACCGTCCGGACGAGGAAGTCCCGGGCCAGGCCGTCCAGGCAGTACGCCAGGATCGAGTTCGCCCCGACCACCCGGAGCGGGTACGTCCACCCGGCGGTCCCGGCCCAGTCGGTCAGGGCGTAGAACGCCGCCAGGAACAGGAAGCACCACCCGCCGGAGTACAGCACCCACGTCGGGGTCCAGATCCTCTTCACGACCGGGCACACCCCGGCCGCCTCCAGCCCCAGCCCGGCCGTCAGCAGTGCCAGCCCGGTCCCGGCCAGCAGGACGAACTTCCCGACCGGCGGCCCGGCGCGCATCAGCCACCCGCCGGCGATCAGCCCGAGGATCATCGTCCCGAGGGTCGGGACGAAGTTCAGGGTGACGTACCCGCCATAGCTGGACGTGTACGGCTTCTCCCGCGGGAACAGGTTCAGGAACCACCGGTCGAACGCCATCCCGGCGTTCGTGTTCTTGTTCCAGTGGGCGGCGAACCCGTCTGCGTCGTGCTCCCACCCCGGCTTCATCCCCCGCTCCGCCAGGGTCAGGTGCGAGTCCGGCTGGTAGAGGGCGAACGCCCCCCAGTACCCGACCAGGATGACCGCCAGCGCCGCCCACTGCCACCGCGGCCGGACGTGCCCGAGCAGGAACAGGAAGAAGTACCCCAGCCCGATCTGCGACAGGGTGTTGGTGAACACCCAGTTCGTCTGCTTGTTGCCCGGGTTGGCGGACGCCAGGAACACCCCCAACAGCACCAGCACGGCCGACCGCCACAGGGCGTGCAGGCTCTTCCGGGCGAAGCTCTGACCCAGCGACGACCGGGCGAGGAGCGAGAACGGCAGCGCCGCCCCGACCAGGAACGAAAACCCCGGCTGGATCAGGTCGTGGAGCGACGCCCCGCCCCAGGCGACGTGCGTCTGGTGGTGGGCCAGCACCCGCCACGCCTCGGCCACCGGCTTCCCGGCCCGGTCCAGGTTCCGCACCACCGCGGCGAACTCCAGCACCTCGGCCAGCATCAGCAGCATGACCAGGCCGCGGAACGCGTCGATCGCGGCGACCCGGGGCGGGGCGGCGGGGGTGGGGGTCATGAGCGGCTCCCGGGGCATGCGATCGGTAAGGCTCGGTCTGGTGGGGCAGGCATTCCTGCCTGCCGGGCGCGGCGCGGCAGACAGGAATGCCTGCCGGGCGGCAGGCAGGAATGCCTGCCCCACCGAACGGGCGATTCGCGCGCGCCCAAACTCGTTACACACGTCCTACGTCTAACTGGTACGCTGTCTCGTCGGAACGGGGGACCGTCCCCACCTCTCCACCGAGGGCTTCGCATGCGCCGGGTCGCGACACTGTGGGCCGGGGCCGTGCCGGCGGCACTGGCCGCCGCCGTCCTCCTCACCCCGACCTCCCGGGCCGGGGACATCGGGTACGTCGAGGACTTCGCCCTCGCCAGGGACCGGGCGGCCGCGCTGAAGCAGCTCATCCCCGGGACCGAGGACTACTACTACTACCACGCCCTCCACTACCTGAACACCGCCCAGTTCGACAAGATCGACGCCCTCGCCGGCCCGTGGCACCACCGCCACGGCCAGACCGCCCGGCTGACCGAGGTCCAGACCCGCCTCGCCCTCCTGACCTACGACAAGACCCCGGACAAGACCCTCGCCCTCCTCCGCGACCGCCTCGGCCTCCAGTTCAACCACCAGAAGGAGGTGGTCGGGGCGGTCCCGAACCTGCCGGTCGTCCTCGACCCGAAGCTGATCGCCCGCGACACCCTCCGGGCGTACTCCCTCCGGTCGTGGGGGAACCTCGACAACTTCGAGGACTCCGCCCTCGACGGGCTCGCCGCCACGGACGACCTCGGGTGGGCGACCCGCCGCACCCTCCTGTCCCGGCTCACCCGCCCGGACGCCCCGGACCTGGCCAAGATGGTCGTCGCCGACCTGAACGCCAAGGACGCCGGCGAGTTCGGCTACCTCAACATCCACCGCCAGCTCACCCTCGCCCAGCTCGACGAGGTCGTCCGGCTCAAGCCGAACGTCCTGAACACCAACGGGTACGTCAACGCCTACCTGACCAAGCTCCAGCCGGGGGCGGACGACGACTGGCGGCGGGACCGGGCGGTCGCCCTCGCCTACCTGGAGCGGCTGCAGGCGTTCGCCGACCGCCTCGACCCGGTCCACAACTCGGTCAAGGCCCACGCCCTGTTCCACCGCCTCGCGTTCGACCGGGCCGAGGGGAAGTACGACCGGGCCCGGTTCCTCGCCTACCTCCGCCTCCCGCGCCAGATGGGGTACGTCAACCCGCGGTTCAACGAGCGGGTCGCCAGCAGCACGCACTTCGCCAGCCTGTCCAACGACTACGCCCCGTTCACCATGCTGGCACCCGTCGGGGACGACCAGGAGTTGGTCCGCAGCTACCTGAAGGAGTTCTTCTCCGCCGACGGGGCGACCACCAAGGACTTCGAGCCGTACGTCCTCGACACCTGGCTCGTCCGGCTGTTCGCCGAGACCCAGATCGAGCTCGGCCGCGGCGACCCGGAGGCGTGGGCGTCCAAGCTCTCCCCGGAGGAGTTCCGCGCTCTCAAGGACCGGATCGACATCGACTTCGCATTCACCAACAAGACCGACTACGCGGCCGACGAGGCGGTCAGCCTCGACCTGCACGTCAAGAACGTCCCGAACCTCCTGGTCAAGGTGTTCGAGGTGAACACCGGGGCGGTGTACAAGGTCCGGCCGCGGGAGATCGACACCGACGTGAACCTGGACGGCCTGGTGGCCAACACCGAGCGGGGGGTCCGGTACGACGACGCCCCGTTCCGCCGCGTCCCGCGCCGGTTCGCGTTCCCCGAGCTGAACAAGCCCGGCGTCTACGTCATCGACTTCATCGGCGGCGGCAAGAGCAGCCGGGCGCTGGTCCGGAAGGGCCGCCTCCGCCCGCTCGTCACCACCGGCCCGGCCGGGCAGACGGTCCGGGTGGTGGACGAGAAGAACCGGCCGGTGAACGACGCCACGGTGTGGCTCGGGAACGCCGAGTACGTCGCCGACAAGAACGGGGCGATCACCGTCCCGTTCACCGCCGAGCCGGGCCGCCGGCCGGTGGTCATCAGCCGCGGCGACTTCGCCTCCCTCGACTTCATCGACCACAAGGCCGAGACCTACCGGCTGACGGCCGGGATCCACGTCGACCGGGAGAGCCTGCTGAGCCAGCGGGTCGCCCCGGTGCTGGTCCGGGCCGGCCTGTTCCTCAATGACACCCCGGTGTCGCTGAAGCTCCTCGAAGAGGTGAAGCTGCGGATCATTTCGGTCGACAACTCGGACGTCCCGGCGTCGACCGAGGTGCCGGAGTTCCAACTGTTCGAGGACCGGGAGGCGGTGCACGAGGTCCGCGTCCCGTCCCGGCTCAAGGCCCTCACCGTGGTTCTCACCGCCCGGGTCAAGAACGCCAGCACCGGGAAGACGGTCGACCTGTCGGCCGGCCATGCGTTCGCCCTGAACGCGGTCGACCTGACGGACAAGATCGAGGATCTGCACCTCGCCCGGTTCGCGGACGGGTACGTGATCGAGCTCCTCGGCCGGAGCGGGGAGGCGAAGCCGGACCGGGCCGTCCACCTGTCGATCAAGCACCGCGACTTCAAGCAGCCGGTCACCACCAGCCTGAAGACGGACGCGGCCGGGCGGGTCCACCTCGGCCAGTTGACCGACATCGCGACCGTCGCCGCGACCGGCCCGGAGGGGACGGCGCACACCTGGCGGCTGTCGACCGACGCCCACACCTACCGGCAGGTCGTCCACGCCCGGGCCGGCGACCCGGTCACCCTGCCGTACGTCGGGGTGGTCCCGGCCGCGAGCCGGGACGAGTTGGCCCTGTTCGAGGTCCGCGGCAGCGACATCCGGGCGGACAAGTTCGACGCCCTGGCGGTCAAGGACGGGCGGGTTGAGATCGTCGGCCTGGCCCCGGGCGACTACGACCTCCACCTGAAGCGGACCGGGGAGAAGATCCGCGTTCGCGTGGTCGGCGGGGTGGTCGAGGCCGGCCACGTCCTCGGCAACGTCCGGCACCTGCAGGTGCCGGGGCTGAAGCCGGTCGCGGTCGAGTCGGTGACGGCCGACAAGGACAGCGTCACGGTGCAACTGCGGGACGTGTCCCGGTTCACCCGGGTGCACGTGTTCGCCACCCGGTACCAGCCGGCGTTCGACGCGTTCGCCAACCTCGCCCGGGTGCGGGACGCGGAGCTGACCGGGGTCGCCCCCGGGCACGCCGACTCGGTGTACCTGACCGGGCGGAACATCGGGGACGAGTACCGGTACGTGCTCGACCGGAAGAACCAGAAGAAGTACGCCGGGAACATGCTGGAGCGGCCGGCCCTGCTCTTGAACCCGTGGGCCGTGCGGACGACCGAGACCGGGGAGCAGATGGCCCAGGGCGGGGACATGTTCCGCGGCCGCGGCGGGGCCACCGGGTCGAAGGACATCGGCTCCGGCGGCGGGTCCGGGCCGGGCCGCGGGGAGGGCTGGGCCGGCGGCCCGGCCGGCGGGGACTTCGCCAACCTCGACTTCCTGGCCGACGCCTCCGTGGTCGCCCTGAACGTGGCCCCGGACAAGGACGGGCGGATCAAGCTGACCCGGAAGGACGTCGGGCCGCACGGGATGGTTCACGTCGTCGCCGTCGACCCGCTCGGGACCACGTCCCGCAGCGCCGCCCTGCCGGAGGTGCCGGCCGCGTTCGCCGACCTGCGGCTCCGGACCGGGCTCGACCCGGCCCGGCACTTCACCCAGCAGCAGCAGGTGACGGTGGTCAACCCGAAGGAGCCGTTCGTCCTGGCCGACGTCGCGGGGAGCCGGTTCCAGGCGTACGACAGCCTCGCCAGGGTGTACGGGTACTACGCCACCCTGTCGAAGAACCCGACGCTGGCCGAGTTCGGGTTCGTCCTCACCTGGCCGAAGCTGAAGCCGGAGGAGAAGCGGGCGCTGTACTCGAAGCACGCCTGCCACGAGCTGAACTTCTTCCTGTCCCGGAAGGACCCGCGGTTCTTCGCCGACGTGGTCAAGCCGTCCCTGGCGAACAAGAAGGACAAGACGTTCCTCGACCACTACCTGCTCGGGCACGACCTGTCCGGGTTCCTCAAGCCGTGGGAGTACGGCCGGCTGAACACGGTCGAGCGGGTGCTCCTGGCCCGGACCGTCCCGGGGGAGGGCGAGAAGACGGCCCGGCACCTGAGCGACCTGCTCCGGCTCCAGCCGCCGAACGTCGAGCGGCAGCTGTTCCAGTTCAACGTCGGGCTGCTCGGCGACCTGACCAACGAGGACGGGGGCGTGGTCGGCGCGCTCGCCCGGAAGCAGAGCACGCTGAAGAGCCTGGAGGCGTTGTCGGCGGACGAGGCGACCCGGCTGCACACGCGGACCGCGGGCTTGGACCCGCAGGCCGGCCTCGGCGTGGACTTCGCGGCGAAGCCCGGCAGCGCGGTGCCGACGGCCAGCCCGGCGGCCCCGCCCGGCATGCCCCGGCCCGAGGCCGGGTACTCGCGGGACGGCCGCAGCACCGGGAAGGGCAAGAAGGACGGGGACAAGGGCTCCCCGGACGGGGCGGTGCCCGCGGACGACGCCAAGGGTGAGGCGAAGGAGTTCTTCTTCGCGGAGGAGCTGGAGAAGCGGAACGACCTCCGCCGGCTGTTCCGGAAGCTCGACCCGACCCAGGAGTGGGCGGAGAACAACTACTACAAGCTCCGCATCCAGCAGCAGGTGGCGGCGCTGGTGCCGGAGGCCGAGTTCTGGCACGACTACGCCCGGCACGACGGCAAGTCGCCGTTCCTGTCCCGGCACCTGGCCGACGCCAGCCGGAACTTCACCGAGATGATGTTCGCCCTGTCGGTCCTCGACCTGCCGTTCACCCCGGGGATGCACCAGCTCACCTTCGACGGCGGGCGGATGACGATGATCCCCGCCGGGAACATGATCGCGTTCCACGAGGAGGTGCGGCCGGCCGGCGGCCCCGGCGGGATGGTGCCGATCCTGGTGAGCGAGAACTTCTACCGGCACGGGGACCGGTTCCGGGAGGAGAACGGGGAGCGGTACGACAAGTTCGTGACCGGCGAGTACGTCGTCCACACCGTGTACGGGGCGCAGGTGGTGGTCACCAACCCGACCTCGTCCCGGCAGAAGCTGAGCGTGCTCCTGCAGCTGCCGGTCGGGGCGATCCCGGTGCTGAACGGGCAGTTCACCCGGAGCGTGCCGCTCGACCTCCAGCCGTACCACACCCAGACGATCGACTACGCCTTCTACTTCCCGAAGGCCGGGACGTTCCCGCACTTCCCGGCGCACGTGGCGAAGAACGAGCAGTTCCTGGCCGCCGCGCACGCGACGGCGTTCGAGGTGGTGGACAAGCCGACGAAGCTCGACACCACGTCGTGGGACCACGTGTCGCAGCACGGGACGAGCGACGAGGTGCTGGCGTTCCTGAACCGGGAGAACGTGCGGGCGCTGAACCTGGAGAAGATCGCGTTCCGGATGAAGGACCGGGCGTTCTTCGAGGCCGCGGTCAAGCTGCTCGACGCCCGGCACCTGTACCACCCGACGACGTGGAGCTACGGCATCTTCCACGCGGACGTGCCGACGGCCCGGCAGTTCCTGCTCCACGCCGACAACCTGGTGGCCCAGTGCGGCGGGCCGATCGACAGCCCGCTGCTGACCGTCGACCCGGTCGCCCGGCACCAGTACGAGCACCTGGAGTACAAGCCGCTGGTGAACGCCCGGGCGCACAGCCTCGGGAGCCGGCGGCAGATCGTGAACGAGGCGGTCCTGCACCAGTACCACGCGTTCCTGAAGACCCTGACGTACCAGAAGGAGCCGGACGACACCACGCTGCTGGCGACGGTGTACTACCTGCTGCTGCAGGACCGGGTCGACGAGGCGTTCGACGCGTTCGGGCGGGTGAACCCGGACCGGGTGGCGACGCGGATGCAGTACGACTACTGCGCCGCGTACCTGGAGCTGTTCAAGGACGACCCGAAGCGGGCCCGGGCGATCGCCACCCAGTACCTGTTCCACCCAGTCGACCGGTGGCGGAACGCGTTCGCCGCGGTCGTCGCCCAGATCGACGAGATCGAGGGGAAGGGCCCGAAGGTGGTGGACAAGGACGAGCGCGACCAGGCCCAGGGCGGGCTGGCCGCGACCGAGCCGGGGTTCGAGTTCACGGTGAACGCCGCGGGCGTCAACCTGACGTGGCAGAACCTCGACGCGGTGAAGGTCAACTACTACCTGATGGACGTGGAGTTGCTGTTCAGCACCAGCCCGTTCGTGCAGAAGGCGGGCGGGCAGTTCTCGACGATCAAGCCGAACGCGGCCGAGACGGTGAAGCTGCCCGGCGGGCGGACCAAGCACACGGTCCCGCTGCCGGCCCAGTTCGAGGGGCGGAACGTGCTGGTCGAGGTGACCGCGGCCGGGAAGACGAAGGCGGTGCCCCACCTGGCGACGACGATGTCGGCCGGGCTGTCCGAGAACTACGGGCAGCTGCGGGTGACGGAGACGGCCGACGGGCGGGCGGTCGGGAAGGCGTACGTGAAGGTGTACGCGAAGCTGGCCGACGGGAGCGTGAAGTTCCACAAGGACGGGTACACGGACCTGCGCGGGCGGTTCGACTACGCGTCGGTGAACACGCCGGAGCGGCAGGCGGTCGAGAAGTTCGCGATCCTGGTGCTGAGCGACGACCGCGGGGCGCTGATCCGGGAGGTGGCCCCGCCGCAGAAGTGACGTGACCGTGTCACCCGGCCCCGGCGGGTCGCGCCCGCCGGGGCCGGGTCCGGTCGTACCGACCGGCTTCACGCTGCTGCGAGTGGGTAGAAGATTACGTTTGCGACCCCACGCCCGCCCCCGTATTCTGCAACCTCGTCAGGTGTCGCATCACGGGGGCCGTACCATGTCACTCCGCCCGAACTCCCGCGCGACGGCGCCCCGCGCCGCCCGGCCGACCCTCCTGGGGTTGGTCGTCCTCGCCGGGGTGGCCCCGGCCGCCCCGGCGGTCCCGATCACCAGCTTCGAGGGCCTCCCGACCGGCCAGAACGGCGCGGCCCTGTTCCGGCAGCCGAGCTTCTCCGGCTCGACGGCCGGGTTCCTCGCCGCCGCCCCCAACCTGGCGGTGGTGACCGCCGAGCGGGCGTCCGACGGGGCCCAGTCGCTCCAGGTCGCCTGGCAGTTCCTGCCCGGGCCGGCGAACCCCTGGCTCCGCCTGACGACCTTCAACACGACGAACGTCCCCAACCCGACCCTGGACCTGTCGCTCCCGCTCCGGTTCGACATCTTCGTCCCGGGCACCACGCCGGACTTCTTCCTGACGCTCGGCGTCCGGGAGACCGGCGGGTCCGCCGCGGTCGGGGCGGACGGGGGGGCGGTCGGGCCGATCGAGTTCGTGGGCGCGACCGCCGTGCAGGGGACGGCCCCGGTCGGCCGGCTGATCACCCAGAAGGACGCGTGGGTGACGGTGACGTTCGACTTCCCGTCCGAGTCGGTGCGGGCGTTCACCGGCAACGGGCAGCTCGACACGGGCCGGGGGGTGCTGGAGCACTTGGCCTTCACCCCGGTCGGCCCGGCGGCCGGCCCGTTCGTCGTCTTCCTGGACAACTTCCGACAGGTCGCCGCCGTCCCCGCGCCCGGGTCGGCCGCCCTGGTCGTCTCGGGCCTCCTGCCGTTGGCCGCGGCGGCGCTCCGCCGGCGGGGCGGGGGCCGTAACCGGGGGGCGGGATGACCGAGCAGGAGTTCGCGGCCGGGCACGTCTTCTTCCGCCCCGGGGACCCGGCCGAGCAGGCGTTCCTGCTGGTCGACGGGCACGTCGACGTGTTCCACGGCCCGGCCGACGGCGGGTACCCGGTCGCCCGGCACGGCCCCGGGGACGTGTTCGGGGAGATGAGCCTGGTGCAGGAGCGGCGGCACGGCGGGACCGCCCGGGCGGCCACCGCCGTCCGCGTCAGCCCGGTCACCCGGGACGAGTTCGAGCGGCTCCTGACCGACGACCCGGCCCACTGCCGGCACTACCTCCGGTCGCTGTTCGAGCGGCTCCGGTCGCTCACCGCCCGGGCCGCGGGCGAGACCGGCGACCCGGTCCCGGACGAGCCGGAGGCCCCGGCCGAGCTGCCGCCCGACGGGCACGGCACCCCGGCCCCGCCCGGCCTCACCGTCGTCCTCTACCCGCTCACCCCCGAGGCGGCCGCGACCCTGCCCGACGAGGGGCTGAAGGTCACCCGGTTCCCGCTGCGGATCGGCCGGGCGGCCGAGTCCCGGGAGCGCGGGGCGATGGACCTGAACGACGTGTGGCTGCTCGACGAGGAGCCGTTCGACGTGTCCCGGAACCACTGCGAGCTGGACCTGACGTGGCGCGGGCTGGTGGTCCGGGACCGCGGCAGCCGGCTCGGGTGCGTGGTCGACGGGCGGGCGATCGGCGGGCGGGCGTGGTCGCAGTCGGCGAAGCTCCCGCCCGGGGACCACGTGCTGGTCGTCGGGCTGCCCGACTCGCCGTACCAGTTCCGCGTGGCGGTAACCCGCGACGAGGACTGACGGGCATCCGGGCGGGAGGGCGAGGCTCCCGCCGAGCCGAGGCGTAGGCTCGGCGGGAGCCTCGCCCTCCCGCCCCGCTCACGCCCCCGGCCCGCCGAGCTTCGCGTACCAGTCGGCGTACGGGGTGTTCCTGGCCAGGCGGCGGTTGTAGTCCGGGGCGCCGTCGGCCCACCACACCGGGCCGCGCTCGCCGAGCCCGACCTTCGCGGCGTGCACCCGCCGGCGGGCGTCCGTCAACAACGTCGCGTCCTCCGTGCGGTTCGCCCGGGCCACGTCCGACCGGGCGGCCATCAGCGCCGTCACCAGCGCCGCCCGCTCGGCCTCCGGCAGGTGCGGGTTCGCCGCCCGCCACAGCCGCCCGCGGACCACGACGTACCGCCCGTCCGGGGTGCGCGGCGTCTTCGACTCATCACTCATCACTCATCACCGAGCTGACCGGGGCGGGGGTGACGAACGCGGCGGTGTCGTAGTACGTCCGGAACCTCGCCACCCTGTCCCCGGCCGTCTCGACCACGCTCACCCCGCGGTAGGTGATCGGCTTGCCGTTCGGCAGCGTCCCTTCGGACGTCCACTCCATCACCGCCGCCGGGCCGTCCGCGACCACCAGCCCGAACTCGGACCGGATCGACCCGAACGCCTTCAGGTAGTCGGCCCAGAACGCCCGCGCCCCGTCCCGCCCGCGGGCCGGCTCCGGCTTGGCCAGGTTGGTCAGCTCGGCGTCGTCGGTGAACAGGTCGGCGAGCCCGTTCGGGTCGCCGGACTTCTCGGTGCGTTGGAGGGCGGCCATGAACCGCTTCGCCGTGTCGTTCGTCGCCATGTCGGGACTCCGTGAGTTCACGGCCGGGCCGCAACCGGCGTGCCGCCCCCGGCACACCCGTTGCATCCCCAGCCGCGTCCCCCAACCCCCCGACGAGACATCCATGATCCTGCGCATGGACCGGCTGCTGATCGACCTCCCGAAGTCGAACAACCCGGACGCGAACGCCGCCGCGGCCGTCCAGGAGCTGCTCGGCGGGAAGTACGGGGAGATGTCGACGCTGATGAACTACACGTTCCAGTCGTTCAACATGCGGGGGCGGAACCAGCTCCGCCCGTTCTACGACCTGATCGCCAACATCGCGGCCGAGGAGTACGGGCACATCGAGCTGGTGAGCTACACCATCAACCTGATCCTGACCGGGGCGGCGAAGCGGGACACCGACCCGACCAAGGAGCCGCTCAACCCGCTCAAGGACGCCCGGAACTCGTACCACTGGATCGCCGGCGGGATGACCGCCCTGCCGGTCGACTCCCAGGGGGCCCCGTGGAACGGCAGTTACGTGAACAACACCGGGAACCTGAAGCAGGACCTGCTGTTCAACTTCAACCTGGAGTGCGGGGCCCGGCTGAACAAGATCCGGGCGTACGAGAGCACCTCGAACAACACCGCCCGGGCGATGATCGGGTACCTGCTGGTCCGCGGCGGGGTGCACATCGTGGCCTACGCCAAGGCCCTTGAGAAGCTGACCGGCGTGGACGTGGGCAAGCTCCTGCCGATCCCGGACATCAGCAACAAGAAGTTCCCGGAGGCGAAGGCCCACGAGGACAAGGGGGTGCACCTGAAGCTGTACCAGTTCAGCCCGGAGGACTACAAGCAGGCCGGGCAGGTGTGGAACGGGAAGCACCCGGAGGACGGGCAGGAGCTGGTCTTCCAGCACCTGCCGAAGGACTTCGGGGCCCCGGTCCCGGACCTGGAGCCGGAGCCCCAGCTCCAGGCCCCGCTCGACCCGGACACGATGAAGGACATCCTCAAGAAGATGAAGTGACCCCGCCTCCGGTGGTAGGGTGGGCCGAGCCGGCGCTTCGCCGGCGAGTCCCACCCCCGCCGACGCCCGGTGGGACTCGCCCGGCAGAGCCGGGCTCGGCCCACCCTACCCCCAGTCACGCCGATGACCAAGCCGAACCCGGACCTGCACGGGGCCGCCCCGGACCAGTCGGCGGCGGCCCTGCTGCTGGTCGACGTGATCAACCCGCTCGACTTCCCGGAGGCCGACGACCTCCTCCGGGCGGCCGTCCCGGCCGCCGACCGGCTCGCCGCGCTGAAGGCCCGTTGCCGGGCGGCCGGGGTGCCGGTCGTGTACGCGAACGACAACTTCGGGCGGTGGCGGTCGGACCTGTCCGCGGTGGTCGACCGGTGCCTCCGCCCGGACTGCAAGGGCCGGCCGCTGGCCGAGCGGCTCCGCCCCGACCCGGACGACTACTTCGTCCTCAAGCCGAAGCACTCGGCGTTCTACTCGACCACCCTCGACACCCTGCTCGACTACCTCGGCACCCGCACCGTCCTCGTCGGCGGGTTCGCGGCCAACATCTGCGTCCTGTTCACCGCCAACGACGCGTACATGCGCGACCTGCGGCTCGCCGTCCCGCCGGACGGGGTGGCGTCGAACACCGCGGAGGACACCGCCGCCGCGGTCGGGCAGATGCGGAAGGTGCTGAAGGCCGACACCCGCCCGGCCGACGGGTGGACGGAGGCGGAACTCCGCCGGGTCGGAGTCCCGTCATGATGCTGCAACTGAACCCGCCGATCCCGCTCGACACCCCGAAGGGGCCGGCGTTCGCCCACCTGGCCATCGACTACGGGCAGGAGCACTACGTCCTGTTCGTGTGCTTCGTGAGCGAGACCGGGGAGTGCTGGGTGTTCCCGAACAAGGACGTGCGGCTGCAGAAGAACCTGACGATGGGCGTCCGGACCGCCCCGGCGGCGTGCCCCTGCCGGGACGAGCGACGGCAACCCGAACCCGCGTAGCCGCGGCGCGGAGTCCTCGGAGCGGAGCGCGGGTTAAGGCCTGCGCTCCGCTCCGAGGACTCCGCGCCGCGGCTACGCGAAGGGATTAGCGCCCGGCCGGGACGCCGCGCATGTCGCGGGCCCGGTCGAACCCGTCCTGGGCCGGGCGGCGGGCGTCCGACCAGCCCCGGTTCGGGTGCAGCGCCTCCCACTCGGCCCGCAGGGCCGCCTCGCTCTCGGCGAACGACCGGCCGTGGAACCGGGCCTCGGCCCGGAGCCCGAACCGGTACGCGTCGGTCGCGGCCGGGTCGGTCGCGGCGTCGTAGTCCGGCTCGGCCCGGCGGCGGGCCAGGTAGTCGCGGATCCAGTTGTCCTCGGTGGTCGGGTCGAGCAGCTCCCCGACGCCCTTGCCGGCGTACCCGCCGGCCACCGCCCCGCCGGCGATCGCCCCGGCCACCGCCCCGAGCGGGCCGGCCGTCAGGGTGCCGACCGCCAGCCCCGAGAGCGCCCCGCCGACCACCGCCCCGACCCCGGTCTCGATCGGGTGCGACCCCGGGGCGTCGGTCAGCGGGTCCGGGTTGCGCGGGCCGTACGGCGGCAGGTCGACCGTCTTCTCCGGGTCCTTCCGGCCGGCGTCGTCCGTCTTCCGGGTGTTGGCCATGGTGGTGTTCTCCGGTTCGCGTGGGGCGAAGTCCGGGTCACCGGTCCGCAACCGGTGTGCCGCGGGAACCGGACGCCCGGAACTGGCGAGCCGGGAGCGTGAGCGACCGGAGGAAGGCGAAACCTCCGGTCGCTCACGCTCCCGGCTCGCCGGCCCGGCACCGCGCTCACCCCGCCGGGTCCAGCCCCTGCACCGCCGGGCCGTGGACCAGGTCGCCCTCGCACCCGAACCGCGACCCGTGGGCCGGGCAGTCCCACGTCTTCTCACCGGGGTTCCACCGCACCACCGCCCTCAGGTGCGGGCACCTCGCCGACCGCTCGCACACCGTCCCGTCGTCCCGCCGGTACACCGCCACCTTCGACAGCCCCCGCCGCACCACCGCCCCCTGCCCGGGCGGGATGTCGTCGGCCGACGACACGTCCCCGCCGCGGAGCCAGTCGGTGTACCGGGCGGCGACGTTCAGGTTCTCCTTCAGGAACGTCAGCAGCGCCCCCGGCATCACCCGGGACGGGGTGTACACGTCGGCCAGCGGGTCGGCCTCGCCGCGGACCAGGTTCGCCACCAGCCGCCCGCCGAGCGTCCCGTGCGTCATCCCCATGCCCGAGTCGCCGGTGATCACGAACACGTTCCGGCCCCACGGCGCCGCCCCGATCAGCCCCAACCCGTCCGGCGTCTCGAACACCTCCCCGGACCACCGGTGCGTCACCGCCCGGGCGGCCGGGAACGCCTTCCGGGCCCAGGCGTCGAGCCGGTCCCACCGGGCCGCCTGGTCGTCCGCCTGCCCCGTCTTGTGATCCTCCCCGCCGACGATCAGGAAGTCCGATTCCCCGCCCCCGGGCGACGTGCGGACGTAGTGGTACGGGTCCTCGGTGTCCCAGAACAGGGCGTGCGGCACCGACCCCTTCGGCACCCGGAACGCGACCGCGTACGTCTGGTACGCGGCCAGCTTCGTGTGCAGCGTCACCCCGGCGTCGAACGGCGCCCCGGTGGCGACCACGACCGCCCCCGCGGTCACCGTCGGCCCGGCCTCGGTCTTCACCGTGCAGGTGTCGCCGCCCTCGATCTTCTGGGCCAGCGTCCTGGGGTGGACCGTCGCCCCGCGGCGGCGGGCGGCGGCGGCCAGCCCGGCGACATACTTGAGCGGGTGGAACTGCCCCTGCCCGGGGAACCGGATCGCCGGGCCGGCCAGGCCCGCGACCGGCGGGCGGGTCACCTTCTCGAACGGCAGCCCGAGCCGCTTCAGGGCGTCCGACTCCTTCTCGACCGCGGACGGCCCGTCGGCCCCGGGGAACAGATACCCGTCGAGGTGCCGGTAGTCGCAGTCGATCCCCTCCCGGCGGGCGATCTCGCCGACCTCGTTGACCGCCGCCCGGTGGCTCTCGGCCGCGGCCCTGGCGACCGCGTCCCCGCGGATCGAGGCGACCCGGGCGAACCGGTCGTCGAGCACCCAGGCGAGGTGGGCGGTGGTCGCCGCCGTCTCCCCGTTCCCGACCGCGTCCTTGGCGTCGAGCAGGATGACGGACCGGCCGGCCCCGGCCAGGTGGTACGCGGCGGTCAGCCCGGCGATCCCGCCGCCGACCACGCACACGTCGGCGGTGGCGTCCCGGGCGAGCGGGGCGGCGGACGGGTCCGGACCGGGGAGTTCCCAGACGGAACGGGTCGAGCCGGACATGGGAACTCCTGGAAATGAGGGGGGCGGCGGCCCGCGGACCGCCGCCCCGAAGGTTTGCAAACGTCACGCCGGGGTCAGGCGGTCGGGACGATCAGCCGGGTGGCCGGGTCGCGGCGGGCGGCGGCGACCGGGAACAGGCGGAACGCCATCCCCCGCCCGACGCACGACCCGCCGACGCACGCCCCCATCGACAGCATCAGCGCGACCAGGGCGGTCCAGGAGCTCCAGACGGCCGCGTTCTGGGCCGCCTCCTGGTTCGCCGGGTCGTTGGCCGCGTCCCGCAGGGCGGGCAGGCTGAGCCGGGCCCGGGCCTCGTTGATCTGCTGCTCGGTCATCCCGAGCTGGCGGGCGGCGTCCGCGGCCGACATGTTGCTGTTCTGGGCCATCAGCCCGCCGCCGACGACGGCGAAGTACCCGGCCCGCACCCCGGCCCCGACCAGGGCCATGGACAGGGCGGCCACGGTCGCCCAGGTGAGCAGCCCGTACAGGGCCGCCTCCTGGCGGTTCTCCCCGACCGTCATCTGGGACGCCACCCACCCGGCCAGGAACATGGACGCGATCACCGACACGAACAGGGCGATCAGCACCCCGACCCCGACGTTCGACCCCTTCACCCCGGCGTCCGCCAGGCTGACCCCGATCGCCCCGAAGAACAGGCTGAGCACGATGAGCGTGGCCAGGCCGATCACGGCCCCGGCCAGGATCGCGCCCCACGACACCCGGCTCTTCACCCCGACCAGGTCCGGGGCGAGGTCGCGCGGCTCGCGCGAATCGACAGTGGTATCGGCCACGGTTTACCCTCGTCCGGGGGTTGCCGGCTCGCCCCCGGTTCGGTCCATGTGGTCGCGCCCGGCCGGTCGTCGGCCGGCGGCTGCCGGATGACCCCGGGTGAATGCACGTCGTGTGCCGGACGCTGACGGCCGGGGGCTCGGACCCCGGGAACGGATCAATTCCCGCGCCCGTGGGCCGCCCGCCCGGCTGTGGCGCAGGTGACTGCCCGGTCCCGCGCGGCCGGGTGCCGGCGGCGGTACGGAATTCGCATTCTCCGGACCGGGACCCGCGACACGGGAGGGGGCAATGCGCGTCTGGCCCGGACGACCGTACCCCCGCGGGGCCACCTGGGACGGCACCGGGGTGAACTTCGCCGTCTTCAGCGAACACGCCACGAAGGTCGAACTCTGCCTGTTCGACGGCGGCGAGACGCGCGTCGAGCTGCGCGAGCGGACCGACCAGGTGTTCCACGCCTACCTCCCGGACGCCGTCCCCGGACAGCTCTACGGCTACCGGGCCCACGGCCCATACGACCCCGCCGCCGGGCACCGGTTCAACCCGCACAAGCTCCTGTTCGACCCGTACGCCAAGGCCGTCGGCCGCGGGGTGACGTGGGACAACGCTCTGTACGGGTACGAGATCGGCCACTCCGACGCCGACCTGTCGTTCGACACCCGGGACAGCGCCCCGTTCGCCCCGCTCGCGGTCGTCGCCGACACCGCCTTCACCTGGGGCGACGACCGCCACCCCGGCCGCCCGTGGCACGAGTCGCTCGTCTACGAGGTCCACGTCAAGGGGTTCACGAAGAAGCTCCCGGGCGTGCCCGAGCGGCTCCGCGGCACCTACGCCGGCCTCGGGTCGGCGGCCGCCATCCGCCACCTCAAGGCCCTGAACGTGACGGCGGTCGAGTTGCTCCCGGTCCACTACCGGCCGGACGACCGGCACCTCGGGGAGAAGGGGCTGACGAACTACTGGGGGTACAACACGCTCGGGTTCTTCGCCCCGGACCCGCGCCTGGCCTCCTCCCCGGACCGGGCGGTGTGGGAGTTCAAGACGATGGTCCGGGCACTCCACGCGGCCGGGATCGAGGTGATCCTGGACGTGGTGTACAACCACACCGCCGAGGGGAACCAGCTCGGCCCGACGCTCTCGTTCAAGGGGCTGGACAACGCCAACTACTACTTCCTGTCGCCGGACGACCCGCGGTACTACATGGACTTCACCGGGTGCGGCAACACCCCCCGGATGGCCCACCCGGCGGTCCTCCGGCTGATCGCCGACAGCCTCCGGTACTGGGTGACGGAGATGCACGTCGACGGGTTCCGGTTCGACCTGGCGACCGCACTGGCCCGTGAGACGATCGACGTCGACGTGCTCGGGGCGTTCTTCCGGATCGTGCAGCAGGACCCGGTGCTGTCGCGGGTGAAGCTGATCGCCGAGCCGTGGGACGTCGGCCCGGGCGGGTACATGGTCGGGAACTTCCCGCACGGGTGGGCGGAGTGGAACGGCGAGTACCGCGACACCCTGCGCGACTTCTGGGCCGGGAACGAGGTCCCGGCGAAGACGCTGGCCCTGCGGCTGTGCGGGTCCCCGGACCTGTACGACCGGTCCGGCCGGCGGCCGCACGCGAGCATCAACTTCGTCACCTGCCACGACGGGTTCACCCTCGCCGACCTCGTGAGCTACGGCGAGAAGCACAACGAGGCGAACGGGGAGGACAACAACGACGGGCACAACGACAACCGGTCCTGGAACGGCGGGCACGAGGGGCCGACGGCCGACCCGGAGATCAACGCCGTGCGGGAGCGGCAGCGGCGGAACCTGCTGGCGACGCTGTTCCTGTCGCAGGGGGTGCCGATGCTGCTGGCCGGGGACGAGCTCGGGCACACCCAGGGCGGGAACAACAACTGCTACTGCCAGGACAACGACCTGACGTGGCTCGACTGGCAGGAGTCCGGGCCGCGGACCGCGTTCCTCGACTTCGTCCGGTCGCTCACCCGGTTGTGGCGGGAGCAGCCGGTGCTGCGGCGGCGGACGTTCTTCCAGGGCCGGCCGATCCGCGGGGAGGGGGCGGACGACGTGGCCTGGTTCACCCCGGTCGGGCGGGAGCTGACGGACGACGACTGGGAGGCGCCGACGCAGGCGATCGCGGTGCGGCTGGCCGGGGACCTGATCCCGGACACGGACGAGCGCGGCGAGCCGGTGGCCGGGGACACGCTGTACGTGGCGCTGAACGCCGGCGGGCAGGGGACCGCGTTCGCCCTCCCGAAGACGCACCCCCGGCAGGTGTGGGAGCGGGTGCTGGACACGGCGGACCCGGCCCGCCGGCCGGACCTGTTCGACGGCGGGCACCGGTGCCCGGTGGCGGCCCGGTCGGTGGTGGTGTTCCGGACCCGCCCGCGGGTCGAGCGCGAGCCGGACGTGACCCCGCTGCAGGCGGAGATGATGCGGAAGGCCGCCGGCGGCGACCGGCCCCGCCCCCTCCCGACGGAGCAGCCATGACCCCGGTCGACCCGAGCGGCCCCGGCGGCCCGTCGTGTCATCCACCTCTCCCCGTCGGGGAGAGGTCGCCGGCGCTTCGCCGGCGGGTGAGGGGCACACGTCTGCGGACATCCGTGTCGCTCACCCCCTCACCCGGCCCCGCGAAGCGCGGGTCCGACCTCTCCCCAACGGGGAGAGGTGAAGACCAGACCCCCCGTCCCGGGGGGGCGGCATGACCACGCCGACCGCCCGCGTCCCCGGGGCGACGTACCGGGTCCAGTTCCACACCGGGTTCACCCTCCGCGACGCGCTGGCCGCCGTCCCGTACCTGCACGCCCTCGGCGTCACCCACCTGTACGCCTCGCCGCTCCTGACCGCCCGGCCCGGGAGCACCCACGGGTACGACGTCACCGACCACGCCGGCCTGAACCCCGAGGTCGGGACCGAGGACGACCTGGCCGCCCTGTCGGCGGCGCTCCGCGCGCGGGGGATGGGCCTGCTCCTCGACGCCGTCCCGAACCACATGTCGGTCGGCCCGGGGAACGCCTGGTGGGCGGACGTGCTGGAGCACGGCCCGGCGTCCCCGTTCGCCGGGTACTTCGACATCGCCTGGTCCGACTCCCCGCGGCCGCAGATGCACGGCCGACTGCTCCTACCGGTGCTCGGCGACCAGTACGGGGCGGTCCTAGAGTCCGGCGGGATCGTGCCGGTGTTCGCGGACGGCGGGTTCCACGTCCGCGTCCACGAGAGCCGGCTGCCGCTCGACCCGCGGACGTACGGGCTGATCCTCGGCCCGGCGGCCGACCGCCTGCGGGCCGACCTGGGCGACGCCCACCCGGCCGCGGTCGAGCTGCTGAGCCTCCTGCACGCGGTCCGCAACCTCCCGCCGCGCGACGACCCCGACCCGCAGCGGGTCGCCGAGGGGCGGGTCGAGTGCGCGGCGATCCGCCGGCGGCTGGGCGAACTCCCGGAGCGGTTCCCGGAGGCGGCCGGCGCGGTGGCGGGGGCGGTGGCGGCGGTGGCCGGCAGCCCCGGCGACCCGGCCAGCTTCGCGGCGCTCGACGAGTTGCTGGAGGCCCAGGCGTACCGCCCGTGCTTCTGGCGGGTCGCGTCCGACGAGATCAACTACCGCCGGTTCTTCGACGTGAACGAGTTGGTCGCCCTGAGCACCGAGCGGGAGGACGTGTTCCGGGCCGTCCACGCGACGTGGCTCCGGTGGGCCGCGGATGGCCTGGTCGACGGGCTGCGGATCGACCACCCGGACGGGCTGTTCGACCCGAAGGGGTATCTGGAGCGGCTGCAGGCGGAGTACCGGGAGGCGGTGGCGAACCGCGACCGTCAGGGAGCGGGTGTTCGTGGGCGACACCCGCTCCCTGACGGTCGCGGTTCGCCCGAACCGCTGTACGTCGTCGTGGAAAAGATCCTCGGGGACGGGGAGAAGTTGCCGGCCGACTGGGCGTGCGACGGGACGACCGGGTACGAGTTCATCCACGCCGCGAACGGGCTGTTCGTCGACCCGGCCGGGGAGGGGCCGGTCACCGCCTTCTACCAGCGGTTCACCGGGCTGGACGACCCGTGGCCGGAGGTGGTGTACCGGTCGAAGCGGCAGGTGTCGCAGGGGTCGCTGGCGAGCGAGCTGAACGCCCTGGCCCACCAGCTCGACCGGATCGCCCGGCTCGACCGGCGGAGCCGCGACTTCACCCTGAACGGCATCCGCAAGGCGCTGCGGGAAGTCGTGGCGTGCTTCCCGGTGTACCGGTCCTACGTGGACGGGGCGGTCCACGACTCGGACAAGGCGGCGGTCGGGAAGGCGACCCGGTGGGCGTACCGGCGGAACCCGCTGCTCGGGAAGGCGGTGTTCGACTTCGTTCGGGACACGGTGCTCTTGAAGGACTCGCCGAGCGGGCCGGCGACGGACGAGTACCGGGAGCTGCAGCGGCGGTTCGCCGGGAAATTCCAGCAGGCGACCGCCCCGGTCACCGCGAAGGGGGTCGAGGACACCGCGTTCTACGTGTTCAACCGGCTCGGGTCGCTGACCGAGGTCGGCGGCGAGCCTGGCCGGTGGGGGTGGTCGCCGGACGCCGTCCACCGGTTCCTCGGGGAGCGGGCGGCCGCCCCCGGCGGGCTGTCCCCGCTTTCGACGCACGACACCAAGCGCGGCGAGGACGTGCGGGCCCGGCTGAACGTGCTATCCGAGCTGCCGGCCGAGTGGGCCGCCCGGGTGCTGCGGTGGGCGGAGCTGAACCGCGGGTGTAAGGTGGAGGTCGAGGACGGGGTGGTGGCCCCGGACCCGAACGAAGAGTACCTGCTGTACCAGACGCTGGTCGGGGCTTTTCCCGGAGTGGGGGTGCAGGGGGGTGGGGGTGAACGGGTGACGGCAGAAAGTGTCGGGGGGGGATTCACCCCTTCACCCCTTCACCCCTTCACCCCTTCGGCCGATTGGGAGGGCTTCCGGGATCGGATCAAGCAGTACACACGGAAGGCCCTGGCCGAGGCGAAGGTCCACACGAGCTGGATCAGCCCGAACGCGGAGTACGAGGCGGCGGTCGCGGCGTTCGTGGACCGCATCCTCGACCCGGACGGGTCGGCCGAGTTCCTGGCGGACCTGGCCGGGTTCGCGGACCGGGTGGCGTTCTTCGGGCGGGTGAACGGGTTGGCCCAGACGTTGCTCCGGTGTACCGCCCCGGGCGTCCCGGACACGTACCAGGGGACGGAAGGGTGGGACCTGTCGCTGGTCGACCCGGACAACCGCCGGCCGGTCGACTACGCGGCCCGGGCCGGGTGGCTCCGCGACCTGGACGAGTCGGCGGCCCGGGGAGACCGCTCGTCGTGCCGGCTGGCCCTGGAACTATCCCGGAATCCGGCTGACCCGCGGACGAAGGCGTTCGTCGTCTCCCGGGCGCTGCGGTGCCGCCGCGACCGGCCGGACCTGTTCGCCACCGGCGGGTACGTCCCGCTGGCCGCGACCGGGGCGAAGGCGAACCACGTGTTCGCGTTCCTCCGGACCGGCGGCGACCGGGCCGCGGCGCTGGTGGTGCTGCCGCGGCTCCCGGTCGGGCTGGTGCCGGACCGCGACCGCCTCCCGCTCGGCCGCCGGGTGTGGGGTGACACCGCGGTGTCACTGCCCGAGGGGTACGCCGGCGGGCGGTGGGCGAACGCGTTCACCGGGGAGGTGGTGGCCGCGGCCGGGCCGGTCGCGGTGGCCGAGGCGCTGGGGGTGTTCCCGGTCGCCCTTCTGGTGCGGGAGCCGGAGTGAAGGTGCAAACCGATCCGAGTTCGGTGGAGGGCACGTCATGTTGTGGCGAGCGGCGCTGGCCTTACTGACCGCCTCGACCGGGCTGGGGTTGGTGGCGGCCGACCCGCCGGCGGAGCGGAAGCGCGATCCGGAGGAGGCGGGGCGGCAGTTCTACGGGGTCTGGCTGCAGGAGGAGCAAACGGTCGGGGGCAAGCGGACGACCGACCCGTCCTACCTCTGCGGGTTCCTGTTCGGGGGGGACAAGTGGTACGCCTGGGACCGTCGGGGCGAGTCGTCCGCCGCCCGGGCCGACCGTGGCGTCCGGGTCGACGCCACCGCCGACCCGATGCGGTTCGACATGCTGGACGGCACAGACGGGATCAGGCCGGGCATCTTCAAGTTCGACGGCGAAAAGCTGATCGTCGCACTGGCCGACTGGACGAAAGAGCGGAAGCTCGGCAAGGGCGAGGACTACCCGGCCCGGCCCAAGGAGTTCAACTCCACGAAGGACAACGGGGTGCAGGTGTACGTTCTCCGCCGCGGTAAGGCGATGTACGACCAGGACTGATGACCCACCGGGCGTGTCGAACTCGGTCGCTCGGCGGAAGCCAGGGAGCGCGGCATGACGTTCGAGCAGTCGGTGGAGGTGTCCGCCTCGCCCGCGGACCTGTTCGCCCTGACCCAGGACTACGGCCGCCGGCTGGGGTGGGACCCGTTCCTCCGGTCGGCCGAACTGGTCGGCGGGGCCGCCGCCCCGGCCGTCGGGGTGCGGGCCTGGTGCGTCGCCCGCTCCGGGTTGGGGATGGAGACCGAGTACGTGTCCTACACCCCGCCCCGGGTCGCCGCCGTCCGGATGACCCGCGGGCCGTGGGTCATCGGGTCGTTCGCCGGGTCCTGGCGGTTCACCGAGTTGGCCCCCGGGCGGACGCGGGTCGGGTTCCGGTACGCCCTGCGGGCCCGCCCCCGGTGGCTGGCGTGGCTGCTCACCCCGCTGCTCGCCCGGGTGTTCGCCCGCGACACCCGGAAGCGGCTCGCCGCCCTCAAGGCCGCGGTGGAGTCGGGCCGGCTCGCCGCCGGAAAGGGGGAGGTCCTTGCGCGACGTTGAACGCCGGCTCCCGGTCGGGGCCGAGGTCACCCGCGGCGGCACCCACTTCCGGGTGTGGGCCCCGATCCGCAGCCGGGTCGAGGTGGTGCTCGAGGGCGGCCCGACCCTCGACCTCGCCCCGGAGGGCGGCGGGTACTTCTCCGGGTTCGGCGAGGGGGTCGGGGCCGGCGCCCGGTACCGGTTCCGGATGGACGGCGGCCCCGGCCTGTTCCCCGACCCGGCCTCACGGTTCCAGCCGGACGGCCCACACGGCCCGTCGGAGGTCGTCGACCCGAACCCGTTCCCCTGGACCGACGCGGACTGGCCCGGGGTGCCGGACACCGGCCAGGTGCTGTACGAGTTGCACGTCGGCACGTTCACGAAGGAGGGGACGTGGGCGGCGGCGGCGGCGAAGCTGCCGGAGTTGGCCGACCTCGGCGTCACCGCCGTCGAGGTGATGCCGGTCGCCGACTTCCCGGGCCGGTTCGGGTGGGGGTACGACGGCACCTGCCTGTACGCCCCGACCCGGCTGTACGGCGGCCCGGACGACTTCCGCCGGTTCGTGGACGCCGCCCACGGCCTCGGCCTCGGGGTCATCCTCGACGTCGTCTACAACCACTTCGGCCCGGACGGGAACTACATCCGGGAGTTCGCCCCGCAGTTCCTCAGCACGATCCACACGACCGAGTGGGGCGAGCCGTTCAACTTCGACGGCCCGGACGCCGGCCCGGTCCGCGAGTTCTTCGTCGCGAACGCCGGGTACTGGATCGACGAGTACCACATCGACGGCCTCCGGCTGGACGCGACGCAGGCGATCTACGACGACTCAGGGGACCACATCCTGGCGGCGATCGGCCGGCGGGTGCGGGAGAAGGGCCGCGGCCGGCAGACGTACATCATGGGCGAGAACGAGCCGCAGGACGCGAACCTGGTCCGGCCGGTGGAGAAGGGGGGCTACGGCCTGGACGCGGTGTGGAACGACGACCTGCACCACACCGCCCGGGTCGCCCTGACCGGGAAGAACGAGGGGTACTTCCGCGACTACCTCGGCAGCCCGCAGGAGTGGGTGAGCGCGGCGAAGTGGGGGTTCCTGTACCAGGGCCAGCCGTACAGCTTCCACCACAAGCGGCGCGGGAAGCCGGCGTTCGGCATCGCCCCGCACCGGTTCGTCGGGTTCATCGAGAACCACGACCAGATCGCGAACTCCGGCCGCGGGCTGCGGGTGCACCAGATGACCAGCCCGGCCCGGTACCGGGCGGCGACCGCGTACGTCCTGCTGATCCCGGCGACGCCGATGCTGTTCCAGGGGCAGGAGTACGCCAGCACCCGCCCGTTCCTGTACTTCGCCGACCACCACCCGGACCTGTCGGCGATGGTGTTCCAGGGGCGGCGGGAGGCGATGCGGCGGTTCCGCAGCCAGGCCGGGCCGGAGGGGCTGCGGCTGGTCCCGGACCCGGCCGACCCGCAGACGTTCGAGCGGTGCAAGTTGGACCCGGCGGAGCGTTCGTCCCGGACCGAGTGGCTGGCCCTGCACAAGGACTTGCTCGCCCTCCGCAAGAGCGACCCGGCGTTCCACGGCGGCACGACCAGGATGGACGGGGCGGTGCTCGGGCCGTCGGCGTTCGTGCTCCGGTTCTTCGTCCCGGACGGGGAGGACCGGCTGCTGGTGGTGAACCTCGGGCGCGACCTGCACCTGGACCCGGCCCCGGAGCCGCTGCTGGCCCCGCCGCTGGCCGGCACCCACTGGCACCCGGTCTGGTCGAGCGAGGACCCGAGGTACGGCGGGCACGGGACGGCACCGCTCGACACCGACCAGAACTGGCAGGTCCCGGGCGAGGCGGCGGTGGTGCTTGGGGCCCGCCCGGTCCACAAGCCGGGGGACCGGAGTCACGCGTGACGGGGCCGGGACCCGTCCGCCGGCCGGGGGGTGTGGGGTGAAGACGATCCAGTGGGTGTTCGCCGCGGGGTACGCGGCCGTCGCCCTCCTGTTCCTCTGCGCCGGCGTCGCCCTCCTCGGGTTCGCCGCCCGGGAGCTGTGGCACGGGGTGGACCCGGGCGGCGGCCGGGCGGCGCACGCCCGGTTCGCCGCCGTGCTGGAGGCGGTCGGGCTGCTGACGGTGGCCGTGGTCGCCCTCGAGCTCGGGCAGACGGTCCTGGAGGAGGAGGTGCTGCGGAAGGCCCACATGAGCGCCCCGACCCGGGTCCGGCGGTTCCTCTCGCGGTTCCTGGTGGTGGTCGTCGTCGCCCTGTCGGTCGAGACGCTGGTGGCCGTGTTCCGGCTGGCCCACGAGGACCCGGCCCGCCTCCCCCAGGCGGCCGCGGTCGGGGTGGCCGCGGCCGCCCTGCTGGCCGCGTGGGGTGTGTTCGTCCGGCTGAACCGGAGCGCGGAGGAGTTGGAGCCCGAGGCGATGGAGCACGCCAAGGGCGAGGACCGGAAGCTGGGGTGAGTGCCCGGCGGCCGCCGGGGCGGCCGGGGTGGGGAGGGGCCGACCGCCCCGCCGACCGAGGAGTCCGTGCGTGGCGCGCGAACCGACGGTGGTGCCGGCCGACCCGGCCCCGGGCTACGGCCCGGCACTGGCGTACGTCGACGGGTTCTGGGACCGGCTGATCCGGCACCAGACGGAGGACCGCGGCACCCTGATCGGGCTGCCCCGGCCGTTCCTCGTCCCGAGCGTCGACCCGCACCGCCCGCTGTTCCAGGAGTTCTACTACTGGGACACGTACTTCATGACCCTTGGGGTGTGGGACACCGCCCGGGACTGGCTGGTCATCGACGCGGCCGAGAACTGCCTGTACCTGGTCGACCGGTTCGGGTTCATCCCGAACGGCACCCGGTACTACTTCACGTCCCGCAGCCAGCCGCCGTTCTTCACCCGCATGCTCCGGCTGGCCCACTACGCCAAGGTCCGCCGGCACGACCCGGACGCGGAGGACTTCCTCCGCCGGATGCTGACCGCCGCGGTCCGGGAGCACGAGACGTGCTGGCTCGGGGAGAAGCACCCGCACGAGCGGATGAAGTACCGCGGGCTGTCCCGGTACCACGACATCAACTACAGCCACTTCCTGGCGTCGTGCGAGAGCGGGTGGGACCACTCGACCCGGTGCGACGGGGCCCGCCCGGGGACCGAGGCCGGGCGGTGGCTGGACTTCCTCCCGGTGTGCCTGAACAGCATCCTGTACGCCCGGGAGCTGGACCTGGAGTGGGCGTTCGACCGGCTCGCCGACCCGGACCGGGCCCGGTACTGGGAGACGGTGTCGGACGAGCGGGCGGCGGTCATGCGGGAGCTGTTCTGGGACCCGCACCGGGAGTTCTTCCTGGACTTCGACTGGAAGCACGGGGAGCGGTCCCCGTGCCCGTCGCTGGCCGGGTTCTTCCCGCTCTGGGCCGGGTGGGCGACGCAGCAGCAGGCGGACGCGGTGGTCGCCCGGTGGCTGCCGAAGTTCCTCCTGCCGGGCGGCCTGGTGACCAGCCTGGACGCCTTCCCCGGTCGGCAGTGGGCGTACCCGAACGGGTGGGCGCCGCTCCAGTGGGTGGTGGCCGGGGGGCTGGACCGGTACGGGTTCGGGGCGGAGGCGGAGGAGGTGCGGCGGCGGTGGTGCGCGACCTGTGCCGCCGACTTCGCGGCCCGCGGGACGCTCCTGGAGAAGTACAACGTGGCCGAGCCGGCGGCGAAGCCGGAGAGCGGGTACTACGGGCTGGTCGAGGGGTTCGGGTGGACGAACGGGGTGCTGGTGGACTTCGCCCGCCGGCTCGGCCTGATGCCCGGCGAGCCGGCCCCGGCGGACTGACCGGGGTGTAGGGTGGGCCGAGCCCGGCTTTGCGGGCGAGTCCCACCGCGCCGGGGGTGGTGGGACTCGCGGGCGAAGCGCCCGCTCGGCCCACTACGCCGGCGGCCCTGGGAACACCGTTTGCAACCCTCCTCACGGGGCCGGTGGCGCCCCGACCCGAACCGGAGGGCGTCATGCCGCAGGGCGACAAGAGTAAGTACACCGACAAGCAGAAGCGGAAGGCGGAGCACATCGAGGAGGGGTACGTCGAGCGCGGGGTGCCGGAGGAGGCGGCGGCCGCGAAGGCGTGGGCGACGGTGAACAAGCAGGACGGCGGCGGGAAGAAGCCGGGCGGGTCCGGGCGGAAGCCGGCCGCGAAGGGTGCGAAGAAGTCGAGGTGACGGGCGGCGCGTATGCTGTCGGGTGCCCCTCCCGGAGGACACCCGATGCCCGCCCGCTGGCTCGCGGCCGCCGCCCTCGCGCTGTTCGCCCCGCCCGCCCACTCCGCCGACGCGGAGAAGCCGAACGTCCTGTTCATCGCCGCCGACGACCTGAACCACTGGCTCGGCCACCTCGGCCGGAACAGGCAGGCCAAGACCCCGAACATCGACCGGCTGGCCAAAGCCGGCGTCACCTTCACCCGGGCGTACTGCGCCGCCCCGCTGTGCAATCCGTCCCGGGCGGCGCTCATGTCCGGGCTGCGGCCGGGCCAGACCGGGGTGTACGACAACGGCCAGGACTGGAAGCCGGTCATCCCGGTCGAGCAGACGCTCACCACCCAGTTCCGGAACGCCGGGTACGTCGTCTACGGGGCCGGCAAGATCTACCACTCCAGCGCCCACCGCCCGGGCGAGTGGGACGACTATTTCGTCGGCGCCGACGCCAAGGGGCTGAAGCCGCACCCGACCGCGAAGGACGACGGGGTCGGCGGGATCCGGTTCAAGCCGCTCGCCTGCGACGACGCCGACCTCGGCGACCACAAGACCGTCGACTACGGGATCAGGCACCTCGCGGCGAAGCACGACAAGCCGTTCTTCCTGGCGATCGGGCTGCACAAGCCGCACATGCCGTGGGACGTGCCGCGGAAGTACTACGACCTGTTCCCGCTGGAGGCGATCGAGTTGCCGCCGACGACGAAGGACGACCTGAAGGACGTGCCGCCGGCCGGGGTGCGGATGGCGAAGCCGGACGGGGACCACGCGGCGATCCTGAAGTCCGGGCGGTGGAAGGAGGCGGTGCAGGCGTACCTGGCGGCGTGCGCCTACGCCGACGCCGAGATCGGCCGGCTCCTCGACGCCCTGGACAAGTCGCCGCACAAGGGGAACACGGTGGTGGTGCTGTGGGGCGACCACGGCTGGCACCTCGGGGAGAAGGAGCACTGGCGGAAGTTCAGCCTGTGGGAGGAGGCGACGCGGGCCCCGCTGGTCTGGGTCGCCCCGGGGGTGACGAAACCGGGCGGGGTGTGCGACCGGACGGTCGACTTCATGAGCCTCTACCCGACGCTCTGCGACCTGTGCGGGATCCCGGTGCCGAAGCACGTCGCCGGCCCGAGCCTGAAGCCGCTGCTCGCCGACCCGGCGGCGAAGTGGGAGCACGCGGCGGTGACCACGTTCAACCGGAACAACCACGCGGTGCGGACGGAGAAGTGGCGGTACATCCGGTACGCGAACGGCGACGAGGAACTGTACGACCACGCCTCCGACCCTTACGAGTGGGCGAACCTGGCGGCCGACCCGAAGTACGCGGACGTGAAGAAGGAGTTGGCGAAGCGGCTGCCGACCGAGAACAAGCCGGAGCTGCCGGGGAAGAAGGAGAAGGAGTGACGCTGGCGCGGAGGGCGGCCCCGACCAACCCGGGAGGGCGAGGCTCCTGCCGAGCCGCGGACGCCAGGCTCGGCAGGAGCCTCGCCCTCCCGTTCCGAAGGTCGTCCGGCACCGATGCTTCAGTACAGCAGCATCTGGAGCTTCTGGCGGGCGGCGTCGGCCGCCGGGCTGCGGGGGCCGATCACGTCGAACACCTTGAGCATCAGCTGCCGGACCGGGCCGCGGGCGAGCGCCTTGTCGTTCTCGGCGGCCGCGAGCAACTCCGCCAGCGCCGCGGTGTACTCGCCGCGCCCGGCCAGCACCTCGCCCAACCGGTACCGCGCCTGCGCGTCCTCGCCGTCCGCCGCGACCGCCGCCCGCGCCGCCTTCAAGTCGGCGTCGGCGTGGGCGGCCTCGAGCAGCGCAACCACCGCCTTCAGCCGCCCCGCCTCGGCGGCGAACTCCCCCCAGTCCGACCCGGCGAGCAGCCTGGCCGCTTCGGACTCGTTGCCGGGGGTGGCGAGCAGCAGCCGGGCCAGGCCGGCGCGCGCGGCCGCCGACTTCGGGTCGGCGGCGAGGATCGCCCGGTACGCGGCGACGGCGGCGGGCGGGTCGCGGCCTTCGAGTTCCAGCGCCGCCGCGGCGGCGGTCTCGGCCTCGGTCGGCGCTAGCCCGTCGAGAAACGCCGTCAGTTGGTCGTCCGGGATGACGCCGGTGAACTGGTCGACGACCTTGCCGTTGCGGAGGGCGAACACCGCCGGGATCGTCTCGACCCCGAACGCCTGGGCCAAGCCCGGCTCCTCGTCGGTGTTGACCTTCACCAGCAGGAACCCGCCATCCCGGCCGGCGGCGGCCGCCTCCAGGCGCGGCCCGAGCGCCCGGCACGGCCCGCACCACGGGGCCCAGAAGTCGACCACCACCGGCCGGTCGAGCGAGGCGTCGACCACCCGCTGCTGGAAGTTCTCGGCGGTCGCGTCGACGACCCACTCGGACCCGGCCACGGCACGCCCTCCCGGCCCCGGAACGCACCCGGCCATTGTACGCCCCGCGCCGGGGTCGCCTTGCCGCCGGCCGCCGGCGGCGTTATGATTGCACCGTCACGCCCGCCCTTGGGGATTGGTGTAACGGTAGCACGACTGACTCTGGATCAGTTAGTCTAGGTTCGAATCCTAGATCCCCAGTTCCGCGGCCAAACGGGAACGGGCACCCGCTGCTACCGGGTGCCCGTTCCACTTTCCCGGCCTGGTTCGGGAGCTGCCCGCCGTGCCTCGCGACCCCGAGTTCGCCCGGCTCCTGCGGAACACCGGGGTGGGGCTGGCCGCTTGCGCCGCCCTCGTGCTCCTTTGCTACCAGTTCGTCGACCGCCCCGTCGCCACCTTCGTCCACGCGCACAACGCGGTCGCAGTCCCGTACCTGAAGCCGCTCACCTACCCGCCGCCGGTGGTCCAGGCGTGGGTGCCGGCGGTGCTCGCCGCACTCGCGGTGCGACGGGCGTTGGGGCCGTTCCGCCGGTGGGAGTGGGCGGTGTTCGCGGCCGGGGCGGCAATCGTCCTGGCCGACCAGTTCCGCGAGAGCCTGTCGTACCTCGCCGGCCGGTACTGGCCGGAGACCTGGGTCGACGACAACCCGTCGTACATCGGGGGCGGGGCGTACGGGTTCCACCCGTTCCACGGCGGGTCGGCCTACGGCAGCTTCCCGTCCGGGCACGAGGCCCGGACCGTCGCCGCCGCGGCCGTGCTCTGGTTGGCGTACCCGCGGTGGCGGTGGGCGGGGGTGCTGGCGTCGGCGGCGGTCGCCGTCGGGCTGGTCGGGATGAACTACCACTTCGTCGGCGACGTGGTCGCCGGCGGGTTCGTCGGCGGAGCTGTGGGCGTGTACGCGGCCCACTTCGCCGGCGTCAGCCCGGCGGCCGCTTCCCCTTCGGGGCGTCCTCCTCGTACGCCTTGACGATCCGGGTCACCAGCGGGTTGCGGACGATGTCCGCCTGGTCGAGGTGGACGATCGCCAACCCCTCCACGTCCTTGAGCCGCTGCAGGGCGTCGGCGAGCCCGCTCCGGACGGTCTTGGGCAGGTCCGTCTGGGTCGGGTCGCCGGTCACCACGATCTTCGAGTTCAGCCCCATCCGGGTGAGGAACATCTTCATCTGCGCCGCCGTCGCGTTCTGCCCCTCGTCGAGGATGATGACCGACTGGTTCAAGGTCCGGCCCCGCATGTACGCCAGCGGGAGGATCTCGATGATGTCGTTCTCCATGTACTTCTTCACCGTCTCCGCGTCCATGATCTCGGCCAGGGCGTCGAACAGCGGACGGAGGTACGGGCTGATCTTCGCCACCAGGTCGCCCGGCAGGTACCCGAGCCGCTCCCCGGCCTCGACCGCCGGCCGGACCAGCACGATCTTCTTCACCGCCCCGCTCCGCAGCAGCCCGACCGCCCACCCGACCGCCAGGTACGTCTTCCCGCTCCCGGCCGGGCCGACGCAGATCACCACGTCGTGGCTCCGCAGCGCCTGCACGTACCGCCCCTGCCCGTCGGTCCGCGCCCGCAGCCCCCGGCCGGACTCCGTCAGCGTCACGTTCCGCCCCGGGTCGCCGCCGCCGCGGACCACCTCGACTACCCCGCGGACGTCCTCGATCGTCAGCTTCCCCTGCTTCCGGAGTACCTGACGGAGTTGCCCGAACACCCGCTCGGCCTGGCCGGCCGCCTCCGCCGGCCCCTCGATCAGGAGCAGGTCGCCGCGGGCCACCACCTTCACCCCCAGGGCGTCCCGGACCGCCCGCAGGTACGCGTCCCGCGGGCCGAACAGGATGACCGCCTCGTCCCGGCCGTCGAGGGTCAGGTTCCGGGTCACGGTCGGGTCGGTCATGAGGGGCCTCGGAGGGTGACCAGGAACCACAGGTACGCGACCGGGGCGGCGAACAGGACGGAGTCGACCACGTCGAGCAGCCCGCCGAACCCGGGGATGGCCTTCGACGCGTCCTTCGCCAGCCCGTCCCGCTTCACGACCGACTCGGCCAGGTCGCCGAACACCCCGGCCAGCCCGACCGCCAGCCCGAACCCGGCCGCCTCGATCATACCACCCGGGAACACCCCGGCCGCCAGGTCGATCCCGACCGCCACCGCCGCCCCGCCGGCCATCCCGCCGGCGAACCCCTCCCACGTCTTCTTCGGGCTGAGCCGCGGGGCCATCGGGTGCCGGCCGAGGAACCGGCCGGTGAAGAACGCGAAAACGTCGTTCCCCTTCGGGACGGCGATCGTCAGGGCGAGGAGCAGGGCGCCGTGGGACGCCGAGAGGAACCGCGTCTGGGCGAAGAACACCGGCAGGACGCCGAGGTACCCGACGGCGAGCACCGTGGCCGCGACCCGCGGCACCGCCCGCCCCGGCTCGCCGTCGTACCGGGCGATCTCGACGACGAACGCGGCGACCAGCACCCCGCAGGACACGGCGACGAGCATCCCCCACACCGACCCGGGCGGGTACCAGTTGGCGGCCAGGCAGAGGAGGACGCCGGCCGGGACGAGCGGCCCGGACGGGCGGGTCGGCTCGGGGAGGAGGCGGAGGAGTTCGAGCGGGCCGAGCACGCCCATCAGCATCAGGCAGGCGAACAGGCAGGGGAACGGCAGGCCGGGGACGGTGAGGTGGTCGTCGCCGACCAGCACGCCGGCGGCGGCGAGGGCGAGGGCGGCGCCGACGGCGAGCCGGGTGCGGATCATCGCTCAGGCCCGTGCGTCATCCGGCAGCTCCGGGGTGAGGCCGCCGAACCGCCGCTCCCGGCGGGCGTAGTCGCGGAGCGCGTCGTGCAGCAGGGCCGGGCCGAACTCCGGCCAGAACCGCGGCGTCACCCACAGCTCGGCGTACGAGATCTGCCACAGCAGGTAGTTGCTCACCCGCATCTCCCCGGCCGTCCGGACGAGCAGGTCCGGGTCCGGCATCCCGGCCGTGTACAGGTGGCCGCCGATCACCGCCTCGTCCACCCGGTCGGGGTCGAGTTCGCCGCGCCGCACCCGCCCGGCGATCGCCCGGACGGCGTCGACGATCTCCGCCCGGCTGCCGTAGTTGATGGCCAGGCACAGGGTCAGGCCGGTGTTGCCGCGGGTCAGCCGCTCGTTCTCGTCGATCTCGGCCAGCACCTCCGGGGGGAGCCCGTCGCGGCGGCCGATGACGACGAACCGGATGTTCTGGGCGAGGATCTTCGCCCGCTCGGCGAGGAGGTACTGCTTCAGCAGGGCCATCAGGAAGTCGATCTCGGGCTTCGGCCGCTTCCAGTTCTCGGACGACAGGCAGTACAGGGTGAGCTGGCCGATCCCGAGCCGGCAGCACTCCTCGGTCACCTCGTCGACCGACTTCGCCCCGCGGGCGTGCCCCTCGACGCGCTCCTTGCCCTGGGCCTGCGCCCACCGGCCGTTGCCGTCCATGATGACCGCGACGTGGCGCGGCAGCCGGGCCGGGTCGAGGCCGACGGAGCGTGCGTGCGCGGCGGGGTCGTGGGACGGAGTCATCGTGTTCGGGCGAACCCCGACCGTGAGGGAGGGGGTGACGCACCCCGTCGGCCACGCTCCGGGTTCGCCGGCTCACACCCGGATGGTCTGCTCGCGGTCGGGGCCGACCGACACCACCGCCGCCGGCAGCCCGACCAACTCCGACACCCGGTCGAGGTACCGGCGGGCCGCCGCCGGCAGGTCAGACAGCGTCCGCGCCGCCGTGATGTCCTCGCCCCACCCGGGCAGCGTCTCGTACACCGGCTTGCAGCGCTCCAGCTCGTAGGCGTCGCTCGGGAAGTGCGTCCGCCGGTCGCCGTCGAGGTCGTAGGCGACGCACAGCCTCAGTTCGGGAAGCCCGCTCAGCACATCGAGCAGCATCACCGTGATCTCGTCAGCGCCGGCCAGGGCCGCCGTGTACCGCACCGCCACCGCGTCGAACCACCCGCACCGCCGCGGCCGCCCGGTCACCGTCCCGTACTCCCGCCCGACCCGCCGGATCCGCTCGCCGGTCCCGTCCGGGCCGTCGTCCAGCTCGGTCGGGAACGGGCCGCGGCCGACCCGCGTCGTGTACGCCTTCACCACCCCGATCACCCGGGTGACGTGCTTCGCCGGCAACCCCGACCCGCCCCAGATGCCCGACGGCAGGCTGCTCGAACTCGTCACGTAGGGGTACGTCCCGTGGTCCACGTCGAGCAGCGACCCCTGGGCCGCCTCGAACAGCACCCGCTTCCCGGCCTTCACCGCGTCCTGTAGCAGCCGCGAGGTGTCGGCGACGTACGGCCGGAGTTGCTCCGCGTACCCGAGGTACTCGTCGGCGACCGCGGCCGGGTCGAACGCCTTCAGGGTGTCGGCGTGCCCGTTGGCGAACGCCGCCATCAGCCGGTTCTTGAACGGGACGATCTGCCCGAGCCGCTCCCGCAGGTGGTCCGGCCGCAGCAGCTCGCCGACCCGGACGCCGAACCGCCGCCCGACCTTGTCCTGGTAGCACGGGCCGATGCCGCGGCCGGTGGTGCCGATCTTCCCTTCCGTGCCACTCTCGGCCAGGCGTTCCTCCTCCATGTGGTACGGGAAGATGACGTGGGCGTGGTCGCTCAGCACCAGCCCGTTCGACAGGTCGATGCCGGCCTTGGCGAGCTGGCCGACCTCCTCGACGAACCGCGGCGGGTAGACGACGACGCCGTTGCCGATGACCGAGGTGACGTTCGGGCGGATGACCCCGGTCGGCAGCAGCGAGAGCTTGAACGTCTTGCCGCCGACGACGACGGTGTGCCCGGCGTTCGCCCCGCCGTTGTACCGGACGACGAGGTCGAAGGTGTCGCCGAGCAGGTCGACGATCTTCCCCTTGGCCTCGTCGCCCCACTGCAGCCCGACCACGCACGTTCCGGCCATTGCGGTCCCGTCTCGGTGGGGCGGTCACGAAAAACGCCCGGGGCGATCGCCCGGGCGACTCGGTCCGTGGACACCCCGCATCACGCTAGTTCGCGCGGCGCGGGGCGTCAAGGGCGGCGGCCCCTCCCGCCGCCGCCAACCCCCGGTTACCATGTGTGTTCTCCCGGTGACCCCCGACACCCAGCGAAAGGCCGACCCGTGCCCCGCGCGCCCACCCTGATCCCGGCCGCGCTCCTCGCGGCCCTCGCCGTCCTCCCCGCCCCCGCCGCCCCGCCCGGGCCGAAGCACCCGGACCTCGCCCGGCACCTCGACGCGGTCATGGACGGCCCGGACTACCGGCACGCGACCTGGGGCGTCCTGGTCGTCGACGCGAAGACCGGCGACACGGTGTACGCCCGGAACCCGGAGGCGCTGCTCGTCCCGGCGTCGGTCACCAAGCTATTCTCGTGCGCCGCCGCCCTGGTCGCCCTCGGCCCGGACTCCACCACCGAGACCGCCGTCTACGAGCGCGGGGTGCGGGCGAACGGCACCCTCCGCGGCGACCTGATCCTGGTCGCCGCCGGGGACCTGACGTTCGGCGGGCGGGCGAAGGGCGGGAAGACCGTCTTCAAGGACAAGGACCACACCTACGCGAACAGCGGGGGCGGGGCGGAACTGACCGACACCGACCCGCTCGCCGCCCTGAACGACCTGGCCAAGCAGGTCAAGGCCGCCGGCGTCACCCGGGTCGACGGCGAGGTGCTGGTCGACGACCGGCTGTTCGCCCGCACCCGCGGCAGCGGCAGCGGCCCGGACGCCGTCTCCCCGATCCTGGTCAACGACAACGTGGTGGACATCGTGGTCGAGCCGGGGGAGAAGGAAGGCGACCCGGCGAGGGTGACCGCCCGCCCGGAGTCGGCGGCGTACCACATGGACGCGAGCGTCGCCACCGGCCCGGCGAAGTCGGCCGTGACCCTGGAGCTGCGGCAGGTGGGGGTGAACCAGTTCACCGTCCGCGGGCGGGTGCCGGCGGGCGGGAAGCCGCTGGTCCGGATCTTCCCGGTCGACGAGCCGGCGGTCGTCGCCCGGACGTTGTTCGTCGAGGCGCTGCGGCGGGCCGGGGTGGCGGTGGCGGCCCCGGTCCTCCGCCCGGACCGGGTCGACTTCCCGCCCCGCGACGGCTACGCGAAGCTGACCAAGGTGGCGGCGTTCACCTCCCCGCCGCTGAAGGAGGCGGTCGCCGTGACGCTGAAGGTGAGCCACAACCTGTACGCCAGCACGCTGCCGTGCCTGGTGGCGGTGTCGAAGGGGCACACCACCGCCGAGGCCGGGCTGCGGGAGCAGCGGAAGATCCTGAAGGACCTCGGGGTGGACGTGAGCCAGGTGTCGTTCGGCGGCGGGGCCGGCGGGGCCCGGGCGGACCACGTCACGGCGCGGGCGACGGTGCAGCTCCTGCAGGGGATGGCGAAGCGGCCGGAGTGGGAGGCGTACCGCGACGCCTTGCCGGTGCTCGGGGTGGACGGGACGCTGGCCGAGGTGGTGCCGCCCGACAGCCCGGCCCGCGGTAAGGCCTTCGCCAAGACCGGGACGCTGGTGTGGTACGACGCGGCGAACGAGCGGTCGGTGCTGACCAGCAAGGCGCTGGCCGGGACGATGACGACGAAGGCCGGGACCGGGCTGTTCTTCGCGGCGTTCGTGAACAACGTGCCGCTGCCGGAGGGCGTCGGCACCGGCCGCGAGGGGAGGGTGCTCGGGAAGCTGTGCGAGCTGCTGCACGAGCACGGGCCGTAAACCACACCCCCGTTCAGCCGCGACGCGGAGTCCGCGGAGCGGAGCGCGACGGAGACGCCCGCGCTCCGCTCCGCGGACTCCGCGTCGCGGCTGAACGGGTCACCACGGCGCCTTCTCGACCGCGTCCTTCGGCGGGTCGACGCCGAGCGCCTTCGCCAGGATCGGGGCGACGACCAGCGACGACAGCATACCCGCCTTCCGGCCGAGCGCCGGGATGTTGGGGCCGGCCGCCAGGACGGGGACGTGCGTGTCGTAGTCGTGCGGGCTGCCGTGGGTCGTGCCGTTCGGGTAGCGGGTGACCAGCACCCCGCGCTTCGGCACCACGATCACGTCCCCGCACCGGTCCGGGTGGTACGCCAGCCTCACCTTCGCCCCCACGCCGCCGGGCTCGAACGCCCCGGACTCCACGTCCTTCCGGGTGAACGCCGCCTCGACGAACGCCCGGCCGGCGAGGAAGTCCCGGGCCACGACCGCCACCTCCTCCGGGGCCAGGCCGCGGGCCGCCAGCGCCGCGTGGTTCAGGTACACCCACGGCCACACCCGGTCGTGCTCCCTCGCGTCGGCCGTCTCGAACCACCGGGTCGGGCCGGACGGGTGCCGGCCGAACGCGTCGTCCAGCTTCGCCGCGAGCCGGCCGAACACCTCGTCCTCGCCCGCCTTGTCCGTCAGCAGCACCCGCCGGGCGCCGGGGATCCGCCCCTGCTCGGGCAGCGGGCAGACCCCGTGGTCGGCCGACAGCACCACCGCGTACCGGTCCTTGCCGACGGTCGCGTCGAGGGAGGCGAGGAGGTCGGCGACGAGCCGGTCGGCCCGGACGACCATGTCGAACACCTCCCACGAGTCCGGCCCGTACAGGTGCCCGACGAGGTCGACCGACGAGAAGCTCAGGCACAGGAGGTCGGCCGCCTCGCCCTGCCCGAGCTTCTCGCCGGCGACCGCCCGCTTCGCCAGGTCGAGCAGCAGCTCGTTCCCGGCCGGGGAGCACTCCAGGGCCTCGTAGTACCCCTTGCCGGGCGCGGCGAGTTTCCCCTTGAACGGGTGCGGGAACAGCCGGCCCTGGTCGTTCAGCCCGTACCCCTCGCCGGCCGCCCCGTCCTCGTTGCCGGTCACCTTCGCGTAGTCGAGGTCCGGGCGGACGCGCTCCCACGCCTGGCCGAACCAGCGGTCGGCCGGCCGGCCGGCGTTGAACTCGGCGGCCCACGGGTGGGCCTGGTCGCGGTAGTACGCCCCGGTGTGGAACAGCCCGTCGCGGGTGTCGAAGCAGTACACCGCGTCCGGCCGCTTCCCGCCCATCAGCACCGCGGTCCGGTCCTTGAGCGAGAGCGACACCACCCGCCCCTTCCCGCCGGTCGCGGCCTTGAGCCGGTCGCCGACGGTCTCGGCGAGGAGGCGCTCCGGGCTGAACCCGAGGTCGGTGCCGCGGCTGGCCGGGCCGTCCTGCTTCGGCGGGGGCGGGACGAGCGGGAACTCGCGGGTCGGCTGGCAGCAGTAGACCCGGCCCTTCACCCCCGGGCCGCGGTCCCACCACTCGTTCTCGACGATCCCGTGGGCGGACGGCGGGGCGCCGGTGACGAGCGAGGCGTGGCCGGGGCCGGTGGACGTGCAGGCGTACGGGACGTGGGCGTCGGCGTACCACACCCCCTCGCGCTTCAGCCGCTCGAACCCGTCCGGCCCGAAGTGGCCGGCCCACTTCGCCAGGTAGTCGCCGTGCAGTTGGTCGAAGACGACGAGGACGACGAGTTTGGCCGGCGGCCTGGCGGCGACCGGGGCGGGGGTCGGTGGGCCGGCGGGCGGGTCGACCTTTGGGCGGTAGTGCTCGTAAGCGAAGTAGCCGGTCACCACCGCGGCGGCGGCCAGGAGCGAGAACAGGGCGACGCGGACGGGGCGGGGCATGGTTCCTCACCTGAGCGGGGGGCGTGAGCCCCCTGAGTTGTCACGGCGCTCAGGGGGCTCACGCCCCCCGCTCGGCCGGTCACTTCCCGTCGTCGGGGAGCAGTTCCCACTTCTCGCCGAAGAACCCGGCCCGGACGACCTTCCCGGGGTACCGGCTGTTCGGCGGGGTGGTGACGTCGATCACGGCGTAGTCCGGCAACTTCGGCACCTGGCGGGCGTTGTTGAGCTGGTCGTACTCGCGGAACGTGAACCCGCTGTTCAGGACGACGTACCGCTTCGGGTTCAGCGGGTTCGGGTAGATCAGCACCGGGACGTGGGTGGCGGCGTCGTACGTCTTGTCGCCGACGACTACGCCCTTGTCGGTCCACTTGACCGGGAGCTTGTCGGCGATCTTGGCGAGCACCGCGTTGCTCTGCGGGTCGCCCCACAGGACGAGGTTGCGGGTCGCGATGTCGTCGGCCGTGACCTCGGTGTCCTTCTTGACCGGGGCGTCGCCGCGGAACTGCTTCCGCCAGTGATCGACGGCGTGCCTCATCTCCTTCTCGGCCCACTCCCCGACCTTCGCGTTCATCGCCTTACCGCCGGGCTTCACCATGACGAACCGGTCCATGAAGGCGTCGTCGATCGGCCCCTGGAGGCCGGGGAGTTTGCGAAGCTCGCCCTTGGTGAACGGGTCTGAGGACGGCCCTTTGCGCCACGCCCCGTCCGCCTTGTGGAACGTCAACCCGCTGCCCAGCTCGGGTAATTTCCCGAACGGGACGTCGAACCTGTCGGTGTCGAGAACCACGCTCACGTCAGAGACGTCGAGGACGCCGGGGTGGCGCGTGAACTCGTGGTACACGGTGAGTTCGGTAATGCCTGTGGTTTTCAGGACGAACGTTTTGTCCTTGTAAGTGCCTTCAACCCGGGCCTTCTGCCAGTGCTTTTCCAGGCCGCGGACGGCGACGTACGGCCCCTGGTTGTACCGCAGCGTGTAGGTGACGAAGCGGAACTTTTCCGGCCTCCGCCCCCCCACGCCCTCCTCGACGAGTCGGTCGATCCGCCTATTCACCTCGGCCTTCGCGTTCGCCTCGTAGCTGTGACCCGTCTTCGGGCCGATGACGTGGGTCAGTTCGAGGCCGACCTTCTTCATCTCCCGGGCCATCACGTCGGCCGCCTGCTTCTGCCGGTCGTCCGCCCCGCTGTACGCGACCGTCGGCAGGTTGAACAGGTTCTGGGCGTAGTCGGTCGCGTTGTACAGGTGCCACAGCTTCTTCTCGTACCACGTCGGCTCGACCTTCTCGTTCTGGAACACGTTCAGGAACTCCGGCGTCTCGGCGAACCCGGCCCCGGGGGCGGCCGCGCACCAGAGCGTCGGGTAGTGGGTGGCGAACTGCCAGCACGCCGCCCCGCCCATGCTGAACCCGCGGGCCACCAGCCGCGACTCGTCGATCCGGTAGTGCCGCTTCGCGTGCTCCAGGCACTCGAACGTGTCCACCTCGCCGGCGAACTTGTTCGCGTTGCAGTACCGCCCGTAGGGGTGGAGGACGAACGCCCCCGGGGCCGGGATGATCCCCGACGCGTTCGCCGGGTTGGCCATGAAGTTCGCCTCGCTCAGCGTCTCCCCGCGGCCGTGCCACCAGAAGTCGAGCCGGTGCGCCGCCTTCGCCGCGAAGTCGTACTCCTTCGGGACGACCAGCCAGTACGGCTGGACGCTGCCGTCGATCTTCGACCGGTAGCCGCGGAGCACCGGGCCGGTCTGCGTCGTCCACGGCGTCTTGCCGTCCTTCAGCGCCTTCGCCCGTTCGAGGCCGGCGGCGAGCACTTTCTTCACGTTCCCGCCGGGCGGCGGAGCCTTGCCGTCCTTCCCGGCCTTGCCGTCGTACACCTCGTCGTAGTCGAGCGCCCACCGCACCGCCTTCTCGTAGATCTGCACGTCCGGCAGGAGGTCGTGCTTGCCGGCGTCCGTGACGAGTTGCTGGAGTTCGGCCAGGCCCTTCCTGATGTCGGCCCTCACGTCGGCCGGCAGCTCGGTCCCCTTCGGCGGGATCGGGCGGACGTCGTCCGGCAGGTTGTCCTTCGGGCCGTCGGCGGCCGCCGGCAGGGCGACCACGGCGGCGAGCAGCGCGGGCAGCAGGCGCGCGACCATCGGGGGTCCTCGCGGGGGCACGGGGTATGCGGCAGTGTAACCGGCCGCCCTTCTCCCGTCCCGCCCCGGGTGGTAAAACGACCGGTAACCTGGTCGGCATTCACCCGGGCCGCAGCGCCCGACAGCGGAGGGCTTCCAATGGCGTCCACGAAGATGATCGACATCCGGCGGGGCATGGTCCTGAACATGGGCGGGACGCTGTTCTACTGCCTCGACCGGGACCTGAACACGCCCGGGAACTGGCGGGCGATCCTGTACCTGAAGCTGAAGAACCTGACCACCGGGAGCATCACCGACGAGCGGGTCCACCCGGACGACAAGGTGGACGTCGTGTACCTCGACACGAAGGACTACAACTACTCGTACAAGGACGGGGACGACTTCGTGTTCGTCGACGCGGAGACGTTCGAGCCGGTCACCCTCGGGGCCGACATGGTCGGCCACATGATGCCGTTCCTGCGGGAGAACGACCCGGTCAAGATCACCTTCTACGACGGCAAGGCGCTGTCGATGGAGCTGCCGCAGACGGTGACGCTGAAGGTGACCGAGACGGAGCCGGGGATCAAGGGGGCGACGGCCGCCGCCCAGACGAAGGCCGCCACCCTGGAGACCGGACTGGTCGTGCAGGTCCCGTCGTTCATCACCGAGGGCGAACTGATCGTCATCCAGACCGAGGACAAGAAGTACCTGAAGCGGGTGAAGGAAGGGAAGTGACGCGGGGCGAGCCGGACGCGTGAGCGACGGAAGACCAAGACCGTCACTCACGTTTCCGGCCCGGGCGGCGGCGGTCAGAACAGCTTCTCCCGCTTCGCCAGGAGGGCGGCCCCGGCCGCCAGCGCGGCCGCCGCCAGGACGTTGACGTACACCCCGAACCCGGTCTTCACCGCCGCCCCCATCATGCTCCCGGCCACGTTCCCCGCGCTCACCAGCAGCCACACGGCCAGCACCAGGGCGACCCCGGCGGCGATCACGCACGCCAGCACCTTCGGCCGGGCCGCCGGCCCCTTCAGCATCAGCCCGGCCAGCACCCCGACCCCGACGTACGCCACCAGGCCGAGCTTCCCCTGCCACGCCTGCACCGCCGACACCGACTCCGAGACGTTCAGGGCGGCGATGCTCACCGTCACCGCCGGCAGGAAGACCGCGACCAGCCCGAGCACCGCCGCCCCGATCATCACCTTCGGGGCCTGCGCCCCGAACTTCTCCACGAACGACCCCCCGACCTCGGCCCGCGCGGCGGTGGTTCCGCTCGCCATGACAGTCCCCTTTCGCGATACGGGTTCGTGACCCGCCGGCCCGCCAAGCCCCGACCGGGGGCGGCGGCCGCCGGCACGCCGTGAACCGTAGCACGACTTTCCGCCGCGAAGCGGGGCGGCTATAAACGAGACGTGATGCCAACGACCGCGGCCGAAATCTACGACCTCCCGGTGACCGCCCTCGACGGCACCACCCGCACCCTGGCCGAGTACCGCGGGAAGGTTCTGCTGGTGGTGAACGTCGCCAGCCGGTGCGGGTTCACCCCGCAGTACGCCGGGCTCGAAGCCCTGTACCGGGAGTACAAGGACCGCGGCCTGGTCGTCCTCGGGTTCCCGTGCAACCAGTTCCTGTCCCAGGAGCCGGGCACCGAGGCCGACATCCGACAGTTCTGCTCGACGAAGTACGACGTGACGTTCCCGGTGTTCGCCAAGGTCGACGTGAACGGCCCGAACGCCCACCCCTTGTACCGCCACCTGAAGGCGGCCCGCCGCGGGTTCCTGTGGACCCGGTCGATCAAGTGGAACTTCGCGAAGTTCCTGGTGAGCCGGGCCGGCGAGGTGGTCGGCCGGTACAGCGCGCTGACCCCGCCGAGGCGGCTCCGCCGGCGGATCGAAGAGTTGCTCGGCGAACCGGGGGCATGACTCGTGTCGGGGGCCGCCCTCCCTGGCGGCCCCCGACCACGTCACCGCACCAGGCGGACCAGCTCGACCCCGTAGTCCTCGACCTGGAACTTGAACGCCTTGCCGTCCGGCTTCAGCGGCGCCCACTTCCGCGCCGCCCGGTCGAACACCTCGGCCGACTTCGCCCCGCCCGGCACCTCCAGCCTCACGGCCTGCGACTCGTACGGGTTGTGGTTCGCGAACACCAAGACGTCACGCTTCTCGGCGTCGGCGAACTGGCCGACCAGCACCTCGCCGGCGGCGACCCGGAACCAGTGGTCGGCCGGCACCGCGGTCAGCCCGGCCGGCACCCCCGCCGGGACCGGGTCGTTCTTCGCCGACTTCGTGATCGGCGTCGAGTACACGGCCGACGACACCCCGACCTTCATCAGCTCGTCGCCGACCGCGGCGAACCGGGCGTTCACCTTCTTCACGTCCTCGCCGAGCGGGGTGAGGGCGAACGTCTTCGGGTCGATGACGGGGCCGGCGTAGTGGTACAGGTAGCCCTTCAACCCGAACGGGACCGAGGTGGCGAACGTGTACCCGACGCGGTTCACGTTCCCCTTGCCGACGATCCCCGAGGTGGCGTCGTCGTACCGGAGGAACGGCACCTTTTTCGCCTCGGCCAGGCCGCGGGCCTTGGTCAGGTGCTCCCAGTGCCCGCCGCGCTTCCAGTGGAAGTCGTAGTACCCGAACACGTCCGGCCCCTCGACCCGGCCGATGCGGTTCATCGCCGTGGTGCCGACGTACACCGGGTGCGTCGGGTCCCACTCGCGGACGTTCTTCGCGTCCCGGGTCCGGCCGGCGACGGTCGCGTCGGTGATGTTGTCGCTCCACAGGTGGTAGCCGTACACGACCTCGTTCCCCTTGAGGCTCTCGCACAGCTTCTTCGCCTCGTCCGGGGCCTTGTAGACGTGGTGCTTCGGGGCCACGAGGTCGACGAACAGCTTGACCCCGTGCTTCTTGCAGACATCCGCCCGCCACGGCTCGTACGGGCAGAGGATGACGGTGAAGTGGGCGGCCTTGGCGGCCGCGACGAGCTTCTCGAACGGCTCGGGTTCCGCCGGCAGGTGGTCGCCGGCGTACCCCTGGTTGTAGACGACGGCGAAGGTGGTCGGGCGCCGCTTCGCGGCGTCGTCGGCCGGGGCCGGGGCCGCGGCAAGGAGGGTGAGGGCTGCGGCGAGCCGGAGGCCGGGGGAGGGCATAGGAGGGGTTCCGGGGCTGGGTGCACGAGGCGCACCGCTGGTGTACGGGTCGCGTGTCGTCCCGACCGTCCCCGGGGTCGGGGTTGACGTTCGGCCGGTCGCGGCCGTTTCCGCCGCAGACCCTCATACCCGGTCACGGGATCCGATTGACCGCGCCGCCGTCGAGCGGCTGATCGACGAGATCCGCTGGTGCTCGACTTCGGGGACGGGCTGCGGGCACGGGCGGTGCTCGGGTCGAAGGTCGAGACCGACACCCGCCGGTCGGTGTACGACCTGGCCGGGCTCGGGCGGACGTTCGACATCATCCAATCCCTCGGGGTGTACCACCACCTGCACGCCCCGCTCCCGGCGCTGGCCCAGGTCCGGCACTGCTGCCACCCGGGGACGGTGGTTCTGGTCGACGGGCCGGTCGCCCACGGGCTGCCGGACGGGACCGCCCTGTACGACTTCCCGAACCACGCGGCCGAGTGGCTGCCGACCGCCGGGGCCCTCACCCAACTTGCCGAGGCGGCGTACTTCCCGGTGGACGGGCGGGAGTTGATGGAGGCCGGAACGGCGCGGGCGGGCTCGCGTGGCGGTACCGGCTCGGGCTATGCCGGGCGGTCCTGGCCGGCTCCCGCCGGGGCATCCGGGAGCGGGCCGAGCGGATCGCGGGGGCCGTCGCCCGCCGGGTCTTCCTCACCCTGACCCCGCACGAGGACGAGGTCCCGTTCCACGCCTACTCGCCGCCGTTCATACCGCCCCGCGGGCCGGGCTGAAGCCGTGGCCGAAGCCGTTCCACGACCTGCGGGCGAGCCGCGAGACGGACTTGGTGCAGCACCACCCGATCCACGTCGTCACCGCCTGGATCGGCAACACCCCGAGCGTGGCCATCGGCCACTACCTCCAGACCCTCGAATCGGACTTCGAGAAGGCAGTCCAGGGCGGCGCAGAAAGCGGCACACCCGCGGCGCAGAACGTAGCTCAGTCGGGGGGCGAACCCCACCGGACGGCAGAAGCCAGAAACCGCCGAAGTGTCTGCCGAGAGGGTGGTTCTGTCGCGTGCGGTCGAGTTGCGGCGGGCGGGGTCTGATCGGGTCCGGTTACCCAAGTACACCCAGAAGGATTCGAACCTTCAACCTTCGGTTCCGTAGACCGATGCTCTATCCAGTTGAGCTATGGGTGCCCGTCCGGGTGAATGGTACCCCGCCCCGACCCGGCCGTCAACGCCGACGGACTTGAACGATTCCGCCGCGGTTCCGGACCACACCCCGGTTTCCGCGTCCGGTTCATCCCGTCCCGCCCGCCCGCCCGATTCTACCTCCCGTGCGGGGGCCGGCCCCCGCCGGGCCCCGACTTCCGACTCCGACCGGTTTGCCCCGGCCCGGGCCGCGGGCGATAGTTCACGGCGTTCCAGTGCATGCCGCACCTTCCCGCGTACACGGAGGTTTGTCGTGAACGTGCGCGCCTTGTTCCCCCTCGCCGCCGCCGCCGGGTTCTGGCTCGCCGGCTCGGCCCACGCCCAGCAGCCGCCCCCCAACCCCAACCAGGCCCTGGCCGACGCCGTCAAGACCCGCCTCCAGGCCGCCGGCCTCGGCGACGGGGCCGACATCCGGATCGACACCGAGGCCGGGGTCGTCACCCTGACCGGCTCCGCCCGTGACTACGGCCAGAAGGGGAAGATCCTCCGCGAGGTGCAGGGGGTGACCGGGGTCGTCCAGATCCGCGACGGGGTCCGCTGGATGCCGGTCGTCGAGGTCGAAAAGGACGCCGTCACCCCGGCCCAGTTCGCCCCGACCCCCGCCCCGGTCCCGCCGATGCCGCTCCCCCCGGCCGGCGGCCCGCCCGCGGGCCACGGCGACGGCCCGATCGTCGAGCCGGCCCCGCTCGGCGTCCCCGGCCAGTACTCCCCGGACATGCAGGCCCCGAACCTGCCGGGGTACGCCTGGCCGACCTACGCCCCCTACAACAACGTCAGCCGGGTCGCGTACCCGACCGCCTACCCGTACAACGCCTTCCCGTTCATCGGCCCGTACTACCCGTTCCCGAAGGTCCCGCTCGGCTGGCGGAAGGTCACCCTCGAGTGGACCGACGGCCACTGGTACCTCGGCCGCAACTCCGCCCCGCACGACTACTGGCGGGTGAAGTTCTGGTGACCGACGGGGGTTCCAGGTTCCAGGTTCCAAGTTGAAGACGACACCACCCCGACCTTCGCGGCGCTGCCCGGGGCGGGGTTTTCAACTTGGAACCTGGAACTTGAAACTCTCGAAGGCAACCGGCCTTGCCCCCCGCCCGCCCGCACGGCAACAATTCCCGAATGGACGCACGTCACGTTCTGGGGCCGGGCGGACTCGTCTCCCGGACGTGGCCGGGGTTCGAGTCCCGGCCGCAGCAGCTCGACATGGCCGACGCCGTCGACCGGGCCATCGGCGAGAAGCGGAAGCTGCTCGTCGAGGCCGGGACCGGCGTCGGCAAGTCGTTCGCCTACCTGGTCCCGGCGATCCAGGCGGTCGCGTCCCGCAAGGACTTCAAGGTCGTCATCTCCACCCACACCATCAGCCTGCAGGAGCAGTTGGTCCGCAAGGACATTCCGTTCCTCCAGTCGGTCATGCCCGGCGACTTCCGGCCGGTGCTGGTCAAGGGTCGCGGCAACTACCTCAGCCTCCGCCGGCTCCGGGCCGCCCAGTCCCGGGCGGCCGGCCTCCTCGACACCCCCGCGGCCGTCGACCAACTGGTGCAGATCGGCCGGTGGTCGCGGCAGACGACCGACGGGACGAAGTCGGACCTGCCGGTGCAGCCGTACGAACCGGTCTGGGACCTGGTCCAGAGCGACAGCGCGAACTGCCTCGGGCGGAAATGCCCGAGCCACACCGACTGCTTCTACTTCCAGGCCCGCAAGCGGGTGTTCGGGGCCAACCTCCTCGTCGTCAACCACGCCCTGTTCTTCTCCGACCTGGCCCTGCGGCGGACCGGCGGCGGGCTGCTGCCGGACTACAACGCGGTGATCTTCGACGAGGCCCACACCCTCGAAGACGTGGCCGCCGACCACCTCGGGCTGTCGGTCTCGCAGGGCGGGGTCGAGTACGTCCTGAACCAGTTGCTCGCCCCGCGGACGAACAAGGGGATTCTCGCGATCCTCGGGGACGGCGACGCGGTCGCCCAACTGGAGGCGACCCGGCAGGCGTCCGAGAAGTTCTTCACCGCCGTCTACCAGTGGAACCAGAGCCAGCCGCGCGGCACCGGGCGGGTGCGGGAACCGGGCGTCGTGCCGGACCACCTGTCGGAGGAGCTGAAGAAGCTCGGCGGGCAGCTCCACGAGCTGGCGAAGGGCCGCGACTCCGAGGAGGAGCGGCTGGAGCTGACGAGCCGCGGCGACCGGCTGGCCGGGATGGCGAAGTCGGTCCGGGAGTGGCTGCGGCAGGAGCTCGACGGCCAGGTGTACTGGGTCGAGGTGCGGCCGGGGCGGGTCCCGCGGGTGGCGCTGGCGAGCGCCCCGATCGAGGTCGGGGCGGCGCTGAAGCAGCAGCTCTACGACCGCGTCCCGACCGTGATCCTCACGAGCGCGACGCTGTCCGCGGCGGGTGACGAGGGCGGGTTCAAACTCGCCCAGCAGCGGCTCGGGCTGGAGGGGGCGGACACCAAGCAGCTCGGCAGCCCGTTCGACTTCCGCCGCCAGGCCGAACTCCACCTGTTCAAGAACCTCCCGGACCCGTCGGCGCAGGCGGCGAAGTACGAGGACGAGGTGCTCGCCCGCATCCCCGAGTACGTGGCGAGGACGCAGGGCCGGGCGTTCGTCCTGTTCACCAGCTACGCCTTCCTGAACCGGGCGGCCGAGAAGCTCGGGCCGTTCTTCGCCCGCAACGGGTACACGCTCCTCGCCCAGGGGACCGGGCTCCCGGCCCCGAAGCTGCTCGACCAGTTCCGGGACGCGAAGAAGGCGGTGCTGTTCGGGGTCGACAGCTTCTGGCAGGGCGTCGACGTGCGCGGCGAGGCGCTTTCGAACGTGATCATCACGAAGCTGCCGTTCGCCGTCCCGGACCGGCCGCTGACCGAGGCCCGGCTGGAGGCGATCGCGGCCGCCGGCGGGAACCCGTTCATGGACTACCAGGTGCCGCAGGCGGTGATCAAGCTGAAGCAGGGGTTCGGCCGGCTGATCCGGACCGCCACCGACACCGGGATCGTCGTCCTGTTCGACCCGCGGGTGCTGACCAAGCCGTACGGCCGGGTGTTCCTGGACGCCCTGCCGGACGCGAAGCGGTTCGTGGACGGGGCGGAGGTGGCTGCCGAGGAGAAGCCGGCGAAGGCGCGGCGGGTGAAGGCGGGGTAGTCGTCGGTTCGGCGAGACGCGACCGCCAGGGAGCGGTTGGGGTCTGCCTGGCGGTCGCGGCTCGCCTGACGCCACCCGCAGACGCTCACACCCGCGGCAGCTCGGCGGTCCCCTCGACCGGGGTGACCGCGGACGCGCTCACCGCCGGTGCGACGGCCACCGGCCGGCCCAGCCGGGCGACCACCACGGTGATGTTGTCCTCCCCGCCGGCGTCGTTCGCGGCCTGGACCAGGCTGCGGGCGGCGGCCTCGGCGGTGGCCCCGGCCAGCAACAGGTTGCCGACCTCCACGTCGGACAACCGGCGGGTCAGCCCGTCGCTGCACAGCAGCAGCTCGTCGCCCGGCTCCAGCGTGGCCTTGTACACGTCCGGCTTGACCCCGACCTCGCACCCGCCGATGCAGTTCCACAGGGCGTGCCCGAGCGGGGAGTTCTCGGCCTGGGCGGCGGTCATCACCCCGGCGTCGACCGCCCGCTGGGCGACGGTGTGGTCCTTGGTCATCCGGTGCAGGACGGTCCCGCGGCGGAGGTAGCACCGACTATCCCCGGCGTGGACCACGTACACCCGCGGCCACAGGACGTAGGCCATCGTCAGGGTGGTGCCCATCCGGCGGAGGTGGGAGTTGGCGGCGGCGTCGGCGACCGTCCGCTGGCACGCCTCGACCGCCTGCCGCAGCTCGGCCTCCAGCTCCGCCTCCCGCCCGTCCTGCTGGCGGTAGAACCACGGCATCGTCTGGGTGACGTACCACGAGATGGTCTCGACCGCCAGGCCGCTGGCCACCTCCCCGCCGGCCATCCCGCCCATCCCGTCGGCGACCACCAGCAGGTGCCCGACCACCCCGTCCGACCAGTCCGCCTCCCGGATGTCCGGCACGCTGGTCCGGACGACCCGGAGCCGCTTGACCAGCTCGGCGACGAGGAACTGGTCCTCGTTGTTCCGCCGCACCCGGCCGAGGTCGGTCATCCCGAAGCAGTCGAACGCGACGCCCATACCCCGACCCCCGGGAGCGAAGGTTCCGAACGAACGGGATGCAACAACGGTGCCGGCCGCCGTCAGGATACCCGCCGCCGAGGCCGCCCGGGGTTCACACCCCGGGCTATTCCCTGGACGCCCCTTCGGGGCTGAAGACTGCCTTGAACCCCGAAGGGGTGGGGAGGGAATAGCCCGGGGTGTGAACCCCGGGCGGCCGATGCGGACCCCGGGCGGGTGCCAACCCCAGGCACTCGGGCCACCTCAGGATACCCGCCGCCCCAACTGGATCAACTCGCCGGTGAAGTTCGGCTTCTCCCCGACCCACCCGCCGACCTTCCCGCCGCCCCCGTTCACTCCCCCGGCCAGGCCCCGCGTCAGGACGTACCAGCAGAAGTAGCAGTGGTTGCTCGTCGCCCCCGGCAGCGCCGCCGGGTCGCGCGCCAGGATCTCGTCCCGCACCGCCGTCAGCCCATCCCGGAAGATCGTCCCCACCACCGGGTGCCGGCGGCCCGCCGCGATCACCTCCTCGACCGTGTCGGTGTGGATGTTGCCGATCGTCAACTGGTCGAGGTCGGACGCGAACCCGCAGCACGGCTTCACCTCGCCGCGCGGGTTCACCACCAGCGCCTGCCCCGGCCCCTCGCAGTAGTCCTCCGCGAACCACTCGCCGTCCCACGGGTCGCCCGGCAGCCCCTCCGCCCTCTCCACCGTCGCCAGGTGGTTCCAGCACGCCGTCATCGTCAGCTCGTCGCTCACCACCAGGTACCGGCTCAGCAGGTCCGACCACTCGACCACCGCCCCGAGTTCGCCCGCCAGCCGGCGGACCGGCTCCAACCCCTGGTCGGGGTGTCGGCTCGCGTAGCTCAGTGACAAGATGGTGTCGCGGTCGAACACCCGGCGGGTGACCCGGCAGAACTCGGCCAACTTCGCCACCTCCATCCCGTGGAACTTGTCCACGGAGAGCCCGACCTTCCCCGCGAACCCGGCGTCCCGCAGGTCGGTGAGGACTTCGCGGAGGTGGGCCGCGTCCCGGTGCCAGACGCCGTTGGTCATCAGCTTGTCGAATCGGAACCCGAGGTCGGCCGCCCGGCGGGTGAGGGCGACGAGGAACTCGGGGTACAGGAACGGCTCGCCGCCGGTGAACCCGAGCATGCGGATGCCGGCGGCGTGGGCCTGTTCGAGGAACCGCACCGCCGTCGGGATCGGGAGGCGGTCGGTCCACTCGATCGGGACGCAGCAGTGCGGGCACGCCAGGTTGCACTGGTAGCCGGGGGCCAGCATCAAGTACCGCGGCCGGAACGCCCGCGGGAGCTGGGGTTGCGAGCTCCGCGCGCGGGGCACCATGGAACACTCCGGGGGAGGGCGGATGGAATTCTAGCGGTTCTGGGGTCGTGTCTCGGTTTCGCCGCTCGCGGCGTTGCGCTCCGGGCGGCGCAACGCCGCGAGCGGCGAAACCGAGACACGACCCGTTGCGGCGGGCGGGGGCGGGGGGTACACTTCATCCAAATTCTGCCATCGTTCTGGGAACGTGATGTCCCAGTTCGGACTCACCTCCCAGCGCGACACGTAGTTCTCGGCAGAGATCCGATCGGCGCCGCCCGCAAGGGCGACCGGGTCGGCAGACCCGGGCCACGCGGCCCGGGCACCCGGTTCCCACCCGCCCCCCAATTCGCCCCGGGCGGGTCGCGCGGCTCGGCGCCGAGGGCACGTTCGCGTTCCGGACCACCTTTCCCCTCCGTGTGTCCAGCAGGAGACGTGCGATGGCTGTTCTCGCACCCCCGGCCGAGCCGGCCGTCCGCCCCGACCAGGAGCTGATCCAGGGGGCGTGGGTGTCCGTGGCCGGCCCGCGGGGGGCCCGGCTGCTCGTCGCCGGGAGCCGGTTCACCATCGAGCTGGACGGCGACGGCATCTACACGGGCACCTTCGACCTCGCCCCCGGCGGGATGGACATCCGGATCGAGGCGGGGCCGGCGAGGCACGTCGGCAGCGTCGTCCGCTGCCTCTACCAGCTCGAGGGCGGGGTCCTGCGGTGGTGCCCGGGGCGGCCCGGCTCCGGCGAGCGGCCGGCCGCGTTCCCGGACGTGGACGACGCCCGCCACCTGTCCCTCGTGTTCCGCCGCCCCCGCCAGTAGGCCCGGCGGCCGCCCCCGCAACCCCCCGACCGGTTCCGTCCGCCGGAACCGGCCCGTCCTCCGCGCATCCGGCCACCAGAAAGGAACCCCATGACCGCTGCCGTCGCCGACCGTCCCGCCCGCGCCGCGGAGCCGCAGGAGCGGCCCGAGGAGACCTCCTACCAGTACCCCGGCATCCCCACCACCTGCGACGGGGCGGAGGCCGTCGTCCACGTCGAGGTGCACATCAGCCAGGCCGCCGGGGCCTACCCGATTACCAGCTCGACCACCATGGGCGGGGGGTTCAACGCGTCCGTGATGAACGGGCGGACGAACCTGTGGGGCGACCCGCTGATGTTTTTCGAGCCGGAGAGCGAGCACTCGGCCGCCGCCGTGTGCGAGGGGTTCGCGGTCGCCGGCGGGCGGGTCACCAACTTCACCTCCGGGCAGGGCCTCGTGCTGATGAAGGAGGTGCTGTACACGATCAGCGGGAAGCGGCTCCCGGTGGTCATGAACATCGGCGCCCGGGCGCTCACTAGCCAGGGGCTCAACGTCCACGCCGGGCACGACGACGTGATGAGCGTGGCCGACTGCGGGTGGGGCATGCTGTTCGCCCGGAACGCCCAGGAGGCCGGCGACTTCTGCCTGATCGCCCGCCGGGCCGCCGAGGCCACCCAGACCCCGTTCTTCAGCATCCAGGACGGGTTCCTCACCACCCACACGGTCGAGACCGTCCGCCTCATCGAGCCGGAGTTCATGAAGGAGTTCGTCGGCGACCCGAAGGAGAAGCTGACGAACCTGATGGACCCGGCCCACCCGATGATGTCCGGGGTGGTGCAGAACCAGGACTCGTACATGAAGGGGAAGATCGCCCAGCGGTGGTACTACGACCAGGTGCCGGACAAGCTGCAGGACGCGTTCGACGAGTTCGCCCGCAAGACCGGGCGGCGGTACGGGAGCGTCGAGGCGTACCGGTGCGACGACGCCGAGTACGTCCTGGTCGGGATGGGCTGCTACATGGAGACGGCCCGGGCCACGGTCGACTACCTGCGGGACGTGAAGGGAATCAAGGCCGGGTGCCTGACGGTGTTCGTGTTCCGCCCGTTCCCCGGCAAGGCCGTCGTGGACGCGCTCAAGGGGTGCGAGGCGTTCACCGTGTTCGAGCGGATGGACGACCCGCTCTCGACCACCGGCAACCACCTGACCCGCGAGGTCAAGGCCGCGTTCTACGACGCCGTCACCGGCCAGAACGGGCAGGAGCGGCTGGCCGACCCGCCGCCGAAGGTGTACCACGGGGCGGCCGGGCTCGGCAGCCGGGACGTGCGGCCGGGCGACATCATCGCCGCCTTTCACAACATGATGATGGGCGGGCCGGACTTCTTCTGCGTCGGGGTCGACCACAAGACCGCCCTGCCGCGGAAGGACGACCCGGACCTGCGGCCGAAGGGCGGGTTCTCGATGCGCGGGCACTCGGTCGGCGGGTTCGGGAGCGTGACCACCAACAAGGTGATCGCCACCATCGCCGGGAACGTGTTCGGGAAGGACGTGCAGGCGTACCCGAAGTACGGGTCGGAGAAGAAGGGGCTGCCGACCACGTACTACCTGACCATCGCCGAGACGCACATCTTCATGCACTCCGAGCTGGAGAAGGTCGAGTTGCTGTGCGTGAACGACCCGACCGCGATGCTCAGCCCGCTCACCCTCAAGGGGCTGGTCGCCGGCGGGGCCGTGTTCATGCAGACCCCGTACTCCGACCCGGCGGACGTGTGGGCCCGGATCCCGCACGACAACAAGCACACGATCCGGGAGAAGAAGATCCGGGTGTACTACTGCGACATGGTCCGGATCGCCCGGGAGGAGGCGGACGAGCCGGACCTGCAGATGCGGATGCAGGGGATCGTCCTGCTCGGCGCGTTCCTCCGGCTGACGCCGTACGCCAAGGAGGCCGAGATGTCCGACGAGCAGGTGGACGCCGGGGTGGAGAAGGCCCTCCGCAAGTACTTCGGCAAGCGCGGCGAGCAGGTGATCCGGGACAACATGAGGTGCATCAAGCGCGGGGCGACCGAGATGAAGGAGATCCCGCAGGACGTGATCTACGCCCACTGACACACAGCCGCTCACGCCGCTCGCGGCGTTGCGGCACTACGCCGCAACGCCGCGAGCGGCGGACACACCATACACAGGGACCTCCCCCCCATGAGTGCGACCATCACCGCCCCGCCGTCCATGAACGAGGCGAGCGACCACGACCCCTTCAACAACAACTGCTACGGGACCACGGTCGACCGGCCGTACAAGCCGGTCGGGCTGAGGACGCACCTCAGCCTGCCGGTGCTGGACGTGACCGACTTCAACGAGCGGGTCATCCGCGGGTACGAGGAGGGGTACGGGGAGAAGGAGCTGCCGGCCGACCTGTCGGTCGCCCGGTCGCTGGTCCCGGCCGGGACCGCGTCGCTCCGGGACTTCAGCTACATCGCCCCGGAGATCCCCGAGTACATCCCGGAGAACTGCACCGGGTGCATGGACTGCGTGACCGAGTGCCCGGACACCGCGATCCTTGGCAAGGTGCTCGGCGAGGACGCGTGGGAGCGGAAGCTGGCGGACGTGCCGGAGGCCGACCGGGAGATGTTCAAGGCCCAGTGGTCGCGGACCAAGAAGTACTACGACGCGGGGAAGAAGAAGCAGGGCGTCGGCGGGATGTTCAACATCATCATCGACCCGTCGAAGTGCAAGGGGTGCGCCGAGTGCGTCACCGTGTGCGACGACGACGCCCTGAAGATGGTCGGGAAGACCGACGAGCTGATGACGAAGGCCCGGAAGAGCCACCGGCTGTTCAAGAACATGGGGCCGTCGGACGAGAAGTTCATCGGCGGCAACCTGCTGATCGACATGATGCTCAAGGAGCAGACCCACATCTACACCGGCGGGGCCGGGTCGTGCGCCGGGTGCGGGGAGGGGACGGCCCTGCGGATGATGTGCGCGGCCACCGGGAGCAAGCACGGGGAGAACTGGGGGATCGTCGCGGCCACCGGGTGCAACACGGTGTACACCTCGACGTACCCGTACAACCCGTACCTGGTGCCGTGGACGAACTCGCTGTTCGAGAACGCCCCGACGTACGCCATCGGGGTGCGGATGCGGTGGGACCAGATGGGGTGGAGGGACCGCCCGCTGTGGGTGGTGGGCGGGGACGGGGCGATGTACGACATCGGGTTCCAGGCCCTGTCCCGGATGTTCGCGAGCGGGATGAACATCAAGGTGTTCGTCCTGGACACCCAGGTGTACTCGAACACCGGCGGGCAGGCGTCGACCGCCAGCTTCACCGGGCAGAACACGAAGATGACGGTCCACGGGAGCGTGTTCGGCGGGAAGCAGGAGCGGCGGAAGGAGATCGCCCAGATCGCGATGATGCACCCCCGGACGTACGTCGCGCAAACGACCTGCGCCCACATCAACCACTTCTACAAGGCGGTGCTCGGGGCGATGGAGTTCGACGGGCCGGCGATCGTCGTCTGCTACACCACCTGCCAGCCGGAGCACGGGGTGGCGGACAATATGGCCGGGGAGCAGGCCCGGCTGGCGGTCGACACCCGGGCGTTCCCGCTCATCATCTACGACCCGCGCGCCGGCGACACGATCAAGAGCCGCATCTCCCTCATGGGCAACCCGAACATGAAGGGCGACTGGTACGTCCACCCGAAGACCGGCAAGGAGGTGACGTTCGTCGACTTCGCCCGGAGCGAGGGCCGGTTCGTGAAGCACTTCGACAAGGACGGCAACCCGTCCGAGACGCTGCTCGCCGCCAAGCAGGACCGGCTCGAGAACTGGCACACCCTCCAGGACCTGGCCGGGCTGCGGTAGGTGGTGTCTTCGCCGCTCGCGGCTTCGCGCTCACAGCGCGAAGCCGCGAGCAGCTGATCAGAAAGGCGAACATCCGTGCCGAATCCCCTGGTCATCGCCCACCACCTGATCTGGACCGCCTACGGCTGGTGGCTCCCGAACGACCCGCGCGGGAGCGGGTCGCATGAACTCCGGAACGACGTACTGGCGGAGCTCGGCGACATCCACTTCGGTCGCAAGAAGGTCCAGCCGACCGGCCGAGAGGTCAGGCGGTTCTACGAGCGGGCGGCGGAGCTGCTGCGGCATCCGCTGCTGACGTTCGACGAGACGGAACGGGCGGTGATCGCCGACGCCTTCGCCGAGGTCGTCGCGCGGGAGCAATACACTTGCTACGCTTGCGCCGTGATGCCGGACCACGTCCACATCCTGATCCGCAAGCACAAGCACGTCGCCGAGGAGATGATCGAGACCCTGGTTCAGGTCAGCCGGGACAGGCTGATCCGGGGGCGGCACCGCGACGCGGACCACCCGATCTGGACCGCGGGTCACGGGTGGAAAGTCTTCCTCGACCACCCGGACGAGGTGCGGCGGACCGTCGGCTACATCGAACGCAACCCGGTCAAGATCGGCTTCCCGCGACAATCCTGGCCGTTCGTGCAGCCCTACGACGGCTGGCCGCTGCATCCCGGCCACAGCCCGAACTCGCCCTACGCGAGGCGCCTCCGCGAAGTCGGCCGCTACCCCTAACTCCCCCCGCCGCCCGCGGCATCGCGCCATGCCCACCCCCGTCGCCACCCACGACTTCCTCCCCGGCGGCCTGCCGGCCGCGCTGGAGTTCCTCAAGCGCCCGCGGTGGGAGCTGCGCGAGCTCTGGCTGGTCCGCGTCTGGGCGGACCGGTACCAGGTCGTCGACGTGAACAAGGACTACGTCGAGGTCCGCGGGGTCGGGTATCCGGACGCGGACATCGTCCCCCTCCTGCGGGCGGTCAACGCGGCGTTCGACCCGGCGACGATCCACGAGCCGACCGGGGCGAACTACAAGGAGTTCCGGACCGGCCGCCGCTTCCCGTGGGCGCACGACCGGGTGATGTGACGGGCGGCCCGGCGACGGGACCCCGGCCGCCGCCCGCCGGTTAGCGCCGGACGGCCTCGCTCGTCGTAAACTGATCCGACCGCCCCCGGGAGTGTAACCCATACGGGGAATCCTCCTTGTGGGCCGGGCGGCCGGTTGGCACAATCGGATCATGACCCCGGCGGCCCCGGCCGCCCGGCCCCGCAACGGGACCCGCTATGCGCCGCTCGTACCTCCGGTTGGCTTCCGCCGGGCTGCTCGCCGCCCTGTTCGCGTGGGCCGTCGCCCTCGCCGGCGGCCAGGTGGTCGTCGCCCCGGGCCAGCCCGGCCAGCCGGGGAAGAAGGACAAGAAGGACGAGAAGAAGGACGACCGGCCGCCGGAGGAGATCGACATCCCGTTCGCGTTCCCGCGCGACCGGGACCACAAGAACCAGCTCCAGGCGGCCCGCGAGTACCTGGAGTTCAAGGACATCCCGTGGGGCACCGTCGCCCCGCTCCTGCAGAGCATCCTGACCTCCCCGACCGACTCGTTCTTCGACGTCGTCCAGGTGGTCGGCGGGGAGAAGCGGGTCCACCGGATCAGCGTCCGGACCGAGGCCAACCGGATCATCGACGCGTTCCCGAAGGCCGGGCTCGAGTTCTACCAGCAGGCGTACGGCCAGCAGGCGTCGGCCGCCCTGGACGACGCGATCAAGGCGAACTACGACCTGCCGATGCTGGCCGACATCTCCCAGAAGTTCTTCCACACCAAGGCCGGGGCCGAGGCCACCGTCCTGCTCGGCACCCTCCACCTGGAGCGCGGCAACTACCTCGAGGCCGCCTACGCCTTCGAGCGGGTCCTCGGCCGGAACGGGGCGGCCGACTTCGTCACCCCGCGGACCCTGTTCAAGGCCGCCCTGGCGTTCAAGCGCGGCGGCGACCCGCGGCACGCCGAGCCGCTCAAGCTGGTGCTCGAGGACCTCCGCAAGGCGACCGAGAAGGAGCCGCTGGCGATCGGCCGCGGCCTCTACCCGTTCGACAAGCTGAAGGCCGAGGTCGACCGCCCGCTGGACCTGCTGCGGGCCAGCACCACCGTCGGGGAGTGGGCCGGCCGCGGCGGGAACGCCGCCCGGTCCGCCACCGTCGACGGCGGCCCGCCGTTCCTCGACCCGACGTTCCGGGCCCCGATGTTCCCGGCCCGGGAGGGCGACGAGGAGGCGAACGGGTGGATCCGGGCCCGGCTGGACGAGCTGTTCGGCCGCGACGGCAAGGCCAAGGGGCTGCCGCTGCCGGCCTTCTTCCCGGTCACCACCGCCGACCTCGTGGTGTACCGCGGGTACAACGGGGTGTACGCGGTCGCCACCCGGGACCAGGTGGCCGGCGGGCGGGTGGTCCGGGCCGGGGAGACCCGGTGGGTGTCGAAGACCACCTTCGGGGTCCACCAGATGCTGTCCAGCGGGGAGACCGAGGACAGCGACCTGGCCAAGAACACCAAGGACTGGTGGGCCACCTACGGCCAGACCAAGGTGACCAGCGTGCTGTACGAGAACCCGCTCCTCGGGGCCCTCTCCCACGACGGCGACTGCGTCTACTTCGTCGACGACCTCGCCGTCCCGCCGCCCCCGGTGTTCTCCAGCCCCGAGTTCGGGTTCAACCCGCAGCCGCAGCAGTACCGCCAGAACAGCGAGCTGGCCGCCGCCGTCCGCGCCGGCCGGCTGGCCGCCGTCGACCTGAAGACCGGGAACGTCCGGTGGGACCTCGGCCGGGTCCGCCCGGTCTCGGCCGACTCGAAGGACGCGGTCAAGCCGGAGCCGGTCCCGGCCCCGCTCAAGGAGGACGAGGCGGACAAGACCACCAGCGCCTTCCACCTGTGCCTGGACGCCGTCTTCCTCGGCCCGCCGCTGCCGCTCAACGGCAAGCTGTACGTCCTGGCCGAGCAGGCCGGGGTGGTCCGCCTCCTGTGCCTCGACCCGAAGACCCTGGTCCCCGTCCCCGGCCAGACCCGCAAGCCGACCCTGGTCTGGAGCCAGAAGCTCGGCCGGCCGAACAGCGTCCTCGCCCAGGACCCGGTCCGCCGGTTCCAGGGCTGTACCCTGGCCGCCGGCGACGGGATCATCGTCTGCCCGACCAACTCCGGGGCCGTCGTCGCCGTCGACATCATGTCCCGCAGCCTGCTCTGGGCCCACGCCTACCGGAAGCTCGACCAGAACCCGAAGTTCGTCCGCCCCGGGGGCGTCCAGATCGACCCGAACACCGGCCGACCGATCCTGCCGGAGCAGCTGAAGGACGACCGGTGGCGGTCGGCCGGGCCGGTCGTCAGCGGCGGGAAGGTGCTCCTGACCGCCTACGACTCGGACTACCTCCAGTGCCTCGACCTGCGGACCGGCAAGCTCCTGTGGGAGGTGAAGCGGGAGCCGTCCGACCTGTACGTCGGCGGGGTGGTGAACGACCGGGTGGTCGTCGTCGGGCGGAACCAGGTGAAGGGGTTCCACCTCGCCCCCGAGGCGGGGAAGACGGCCCCCAAGGAGGCGTTCCCGCCGCTCGCCCTGGGCGGGGCCACCCCGACCGGGCACGGGGTCGGCGGGAAGGGCGTGTTCTACCTCCCGGTCCGCAACGACGGGGCCGGGCGGGACGCCGTCCCGCCGGCCGAGCTGTGGGCGGTCAACGTCGAGACCGGGCAGGTCCCGAGCAAGACCTCGGCCCGGAAGCGGAGCGACCCGAACGCCAACGCCGAGCTGGCCCGGTACGGGCTCGGCAACCTCGTCTTCCAGGACGGCCAGGTGTTCGCCCAGTCCGCCCTGGAGCTGGCTTGCTTCCCGCAGCTGGAGCTGAAGAAGGCCGAGGCGAACAAGCGGCTGGCGGACAACCCGAAGGACCCGATCGGCCTCCTGACCCGCGGCGAGCTGCTCCTCGACGACGGCAAGCTGGCCGAGGCGGTCGCCGACTTCCGGGCGGCCAAGGCGAACAACCTCCCGCCGGAGAAGCAGCCGCTGCTGCGGGAGAAGCTGTACGTCGCGTACACCGAGATGCTGCGGAACGACTTCGCCGGGGCGGAGGCCGTCCTCCCCGAGTACGAGGCCCTGTGCGAGGTCCCGGCCGACGAGGCGGTCGAGCCGGAGGAGAGGATCCGCCGGCGGGACGAGAGCGACCGCCGCCGCCGCCTGTACCTCCACCTGGTGGCCCGCGGGCGGGAGGCCCAGGGCCGGCTCGGCGAGGCGTTCGACGAGTACCTGAAGCTGGCCCGGCTCGGGGAGGGGAAGCAGTTGCTCGACATGCCGGACGAGCCGAACGTCCGGATGCGGCCGGACGTGTGGGCCCGCGGGCGGATCGAGGGGATGGTCCGGCGGGCGGTCGACCCGGCCGCCCGGAAGGCGCTGGAGGACCGGGTCGGGAAGGAGTGGGCGGCGGTCAAGGGGAACCCGGACCTGCCGCGGCTCCGCGAGTTCGTGTCCGTGTTCGGCCCGTTCTTCGCCGCCGGGGCCGAGGCCCAGCTGCTCCTGGCCGAGACCCTGGCGAGGACCGGCAACGAGGCCGACCAGCGGGACGCCCAGACGCACCTGGCCCAGGTCCGGGCGACGGCCGAGGAGCCGGCCGTCCGGGCCCGGGCGACCGAGGCGCTGGCCCGGATGATGGTCGCCGCCCGCCAGTTGGAGGACGCGGTCGGGCTGTACCTGCAACTCGGCAAGGAGTTCCCGGACGTGGTAGTCCGGGACGGGAAGACCGGCGGGGACTTCCTCCGCAGCCTGCTGACCGACAAGCGGCTGCTGCCGTACCTGGAGCCGAGCCGGTACCCGCTGCCGACCCGGGTGAAGGCGGAGCAGGCGCCGGGGGTGAACCAGAACTACATGCAGGCGTTCGAGATCGAGCCGGGCGGGGAGCTGTTCCCGATGTACCAGCGGTACCGGTTCGTGATCGACATCCAGTCGTCCGGGGACGGGACGTGGATGCTGAAGGCCCTGGACCGGGCGACCGGGGCGGAGAAGGCCCGGTTCACCCGGCTGGCCCACCCGAACATCCACAACCCGGCCAGCTTCCCGTTCTCCCGTTACGTCCAGGGGTGCGGGCAGCTGCTCCTGGTCCAACTCGGGCCGTGGGTGTACTGCCTGGACTTGGCGACCGGGAAGCCGCGGTGGGAGCGGAACCTGATCGGGGAGGCGGCCCCGCAGCCCGGCCGGCAGCCGGTCAACATCCAGATGCCCGGGGCGGACGGGGAGGTGACGGTCCCGTACGCCGAGGGGTACATGGTCACCCTCGGGCGGGCGGCCGTCCTCCAGCCCGGGTACGTCGCCCTGTACACCCGGGACGGGCTGGAGGTGGTCGAGCCGATGACCCGCCGGGTCATGTGGACGCGCCGAAACATGCCCGAGCGGACCCAGCTGTACGGGGACGCCCGGCACCTGGTGGTGGTCGACACCGACGCCACCCGCAAGCCGGTCAACGTCCAACTCCTCCGGGCGGCCGACGGGGCCGCGGTCGAGGGCGACGCCCGGGAGGCCGGGCGGGTGCTGTCGGCCGCCAAGACGTTCCAGATCATCGGCCGGACGGCCCTCTTGACCGAGGGCGGGCCGGGGGAGGAGCGGGTGCTCCGGCTGTACGACCTGGGGACCGGCAAGGACGTGTGGCGGCACGCGAAGCCGGACGGGTCGATCCCGATCAAGGCGCACGGCGGGTGGGCCGGGTTCGTCACCCCGGGCGGGAAGGCGGAGGTGATCGACCTGCGGACCGGGAAGGTGGCCGCGACCCTGCAGGTGGACGAGGCCAACCTGGAGGCGGACGTGAAGCCATGCGTCTCGGCCCAACTGTTCGCCGACGCCGACCGGTTCTACCTGTTCCTGGACCGGGACCCGTCCAAGCCGTCGACGAACAACACCCGGCGGATGCAGCTGTACAACGTCACTTTGAGGACGGCCCCGGTGAACGGCCCGCTGTACGCGTTCGACCGCGGGACCGGGAAGCGGCTGTGGCACTTCGGCGGGGGGCTGCTGGAGAACCAGTACCTGGTGCTGGAGCAGCTCGCCGACGTGCCGGTGCTGCTGTTCACCGGCCCGGCCCAGAACGTGGCCAACGGCCAGAACGTCCACCAGGTGGTGGTGCTGGAGAAGGCCCGCGGCCGGCTGGTGTTCGACCGGCCGATCCCGTACCAGAACCAGCAGACCGGGCAGAACTTCTTTCTGAACGTGAACGTGAACGTGCGGGCCGGGACGGTCGACATGAACCGCGGCGACCTCCGCATCCTGGTGTCGGCCGACGACCCGAAGCCGGCCGGGCCGTGACCCGGACGGTCGGGCCGCTTGCGGCGTTGCGGGGGGTGCCGCCCGCAACGCCGCGAGCGGCTACACACAGAACCTACCCCCCCCGAACCCCGGGTGGCTGTTAGTTTTCCACCCCCGGCTCGTCCTTTCCCACAACCCCACCCGCCGCGAGGCGGGCGCGCCCCCCAAGCGAGGGAGAGTCCCCCATGCCCCGGAAGTGGTTGCTGGCGGTGGCGGCCGCCGGCGCGGCGGCGGTCCTGGCCGGCGTCCCGGCCCCGGCCCAGGAGAAGAAGCCGGACGCGGCCAAGCAGGCGGACCTGAAGAAGCGGACCGAGGAGGCGGTCGAGCGGGGCCTGGAGTGGCTGAAGCGGACCCAGGCCGCCGACGGGCACTGGGACGCCCCCGGCGGGCAGTACCCGACGAGCATGACGGCGCTGGCCGGCATGGCCTTCCTGATGGAGGGGAGCACCCTGAAGGAGGGGAAGTACTCCGAGCAGGTGAAGAAGGCGGTCGACTGGTTCCTGGCCCCGAACCGGCAGCAGCCGAACGGGCTGATCGGGGACGTCCGGAACCCGACCGAGAGCACCCGGTACATGTACGGGCAGGGGTTCGGGACGATGTTCCTGGCCTGCGCGTACGGGGAGGAGGAGGACAAGGACCAACGGGAGAAGCTGGAGAAGTGCCTGAAGAAGGCGGTCGAGTTCATCTGCAAGGCGCAGACGAACAAGCGGCACCGCAAGCCGGAGGGCAAGGAGGTCGACATCGGCGGGTGGGGGTACGTCAGCGCCACCGACGCGAACAACTTCGACGAGGGGTCGGTGACGATCACCGCCCTGCAGGGGCTGCGGGCCGCCCGGAACGCCGGCATCCCGGTCCCGAAGGAGAACATCCAGAAGGCGACCGACTACCTGGAGGCGTGCACCTCGACCGACGGCGGGGTGATCTACAGCTACGCCGGCAGCGGCGGGCAGGCCCGCGGCCCCGGCCACCCGCCGATCACCGCCGCCGCCGTCGCCTGCGCGTTCTCCGCCGGGCAGTACAAGAGCGACCTGGCGAAGAAGTGGATCACCTTCTGCAAGGAGAAGATCCCGGTCGCCAAGGGCCGCGTCGCCCACGACGAGTACCAGAGCTACTACTACGCCCAGTTCGTCTACGTCCTCGGCGAGGACCGGTACCTCGACCTGTTCCCGATCAAGGGGGCCGACGGCAAGCCGAAGGCCCTGAAGGACCTGACCGAGGCCGAGCGGGCGGGCCTGCTGACGTGGTCCAGGTACAAGGAGGTGATGTTCCCGTACATCATCGACCAGCAGGACAAGAACGGCGGGTCGTGGAACGCCGGCGGCGGGTACGGGATCGGCCCGGTGTTCGCCACCTGCGTCAACCTGACCATCCTCCAGCTGGAGAAGGGGCTGCTCCCCATCTACCAGCGGTGACCCACGACCCCGCCGTCCGAGCCGGAAGCGTGAGCGACGGTGCCTTGCTATCCGTCGCTCACGCTTCCGGCTCGGACGTCACGACCAACCCCTTACCACCCCCACCACAGAGCGGACCGCGATGACCCCCGAAGGCGCGAACCACATGCCGGCGATGGGCGAGGGCGACCTCGGCGCGATCAAGAAGCTGAAGGCCGCGTTCGACGGCATCAAGCAGCAACTGAACCGGGTCATCGTCGGCCAGGACCAGGTGATCGAGGAGCTCCTGATCGCCCTGTTCGCCCGCGGCCACTGCATGCTCGAGGGCGTGCCCGGGCTCGCCAAGACGCTCATGATCAGCACCCTGTCGCGGTGCCTGTCGCTGGAGTTCAGCCGGATCCAGTTCACGCCGGACCTCATGCCGGCGGACATCACCGGGACCGACTTCATCGAGAAGAACCCGGCGACCGGGACGTTCGAGCTGCTGTTCCGCCCCGGCCCGCTGTTCTCGAACATGATCCTCGCGGACGAGATCAACCGGACCCCGCCGCGGACCCAGGCCGCCCTCCTGGAGGCCATGCAGGAGCGGCAGGTGTCGGTCGGCCGCGTCCGGCACAAGCTGCAGAACCCGTTCTTCGTGCTGGCGACGCAGAACCCGATCGAGCAGGAAGGGACCTACCCGCTGCCCGAGGCGCAGCAGGACCGGTTCATGTTCAAGGTGTTCGTGAAGTACCCGACGTTCAAGGAGGAGTTCGAGATCGCCCGGCGGACGACCGGCGTCCAGTCCGACGACATCACCCCGGTGCTGTCCGGCGAGCAGATCATCGAGATCCAGCAGCTCGTCCGGAAGGTGCCGGTGACCGACCACGTGATCCACTACTGCCTGGCCCTGGTCCGGCAGACGCGGGTCGGGGAGCCGGGGGTGCCGAAGTTCGTCAAGGACTGGCTGAGCTGGGGGGCCGGGCCGCGAGCGGTGCAGAACCTGGTCCTCGGGGCGAAGGCCCGGGCGCTGCTGTACGGCCGGGCGCACGTCACCACCGAGGACGTGAAGGCGCTGGCGTACCCGGTCCTGCGGCACCGCATCCTGACCAACTTCACCGCCGCGTCCGAGGGCGTGACCACCGACGCGGTGGTCAAGAAGATCCTCGCCGAGACGCCGGAGAAGGAAGGCGCCCTGACCGGCGACGAGCGGTTCAAGAAGATCTTCGCGTCCTAGGGGAGTTCCAGGTTCCAGGTTCCAAGTTCCAAGTTCGGAACCCGGACCGCTGTCGTTTTCAACTTGAAACTTGAACCTGGAACTCCCGAACTATGGCCCGCAACGACGACCCCCGCCGGTTCCTCGACCCGACCGTGATCGCCAAGATCTCGCAGCTCGAGCTGCGCGCCCGGCAGGTGGTCGAGGGGTTCCTCAGCGGGATGCACAAGAGCCCGGTGTACGGCCAGTCGGTCGAGTTCGTCCAGCACCGGGAGTACATGCCCGGGGACGACCTCCGGCGGATCGACTGGAAGGTGTGGAGCCGGTCGGACAAGTTCGTCATCAAGCAGTACGAGGCGGAGACCAACCTCCGCTCCTACGTGGTGGTCGACGCCAGCGAGTCGATGCTCTACGGGGCGGACAAGCGGCGGCGGGCCGGCGGGCTGTACAAGTACGACTACGCCGCCACCGCCGCCGCCTGCCTGTCGTACCTGACGGTCAAGCAGCAGGACTCGTGCGGGCTGATCACGTTCGACGAGGACGTCCGCCAGCAGGTCCCGCCGCGGAGCAGCCAGCGGCACATGGACGCGGTCGTCAAGGCGCTGCACGTCAGCGACCCGAAGGCCAAGACCGACCCGCTGAAGATCATGCGGCAGGTGGCCGAGGCGATGCCGGCCCGCGGGCTGGTCGCCATCTTCTCCGACCTGCTGTGCGACCGGGAGCCGCTGTTCAAGGGGCTGGAGATGCTCCGGCACCGGCGGCACGACGTGATGGTGTTCCACGTCCTGGACGACGACGAGCTGGCGTTCCCGTTCTCCGGGATGACCCGGTTCGAGGGGCTGGAAGACCTGCCGCACCTGCTGTGCGACCCGCGGAGCCTGCGGGACGGGTATCTGGAGGCGCTGGAGGAGTACCTGGTCGAGGTCCGCCGCGGGTGCACCAAGATCGGGATCGACTACCACCTGGTCCGGACCAGCGACTACCTGGACGCGGTGCTGTCCCGGTTCCTGTTCGCCCGGGCGTCCCAGCGGGCCGCCCCGGTCCGGAAGTGACACCCGCGGTCGTTTAGCCGCGACGCGGAGTCCTCGGAGCGGAGCGCGACCTGTGCCCCCGCGCTCCGCTCCGAGGACTCCGCGTCGCGGCTAAACGTGACGGCACCCCGAACACCGCCCCGCATCCGAGACGCGCCGCGATGATGTCCTTCTTCCTGAACCCGTGGACGCTGGCGGCCGGCATCGGCCTCGCCTCGACGCCGATCATCATCCACCTGATCAACCGGATGCGGTTCCGGCGGGTCAAGTGGGCGGCGATGGAGTTCCTGCTCAAGGCCCAGAAGAAGATGCGGCGGAAGAAGGTGCTGGAGCAACTCCTGCTCCTGCTCCTCCGCGTCCTCCTGGTGCTCCTGGCCGCCGCCCTCGTCGCCCGGTTCCTCGGCGCCGACCCGGAGGCCGGCAAGGAGACCCGCCCGGTCCTCCACGTCGTCCTGCTCGACGACTCGGCCAGCATGGCCGACGCCGGAGAGGGCGGGCCGGGCGCCGACGCGTTCAGCCGCGGCCGGGCCCTGGTCGCCGACAAGCTCCTGGCCGCCGCCGCCAAGGCCACCACCCCGCAGTCCGTCCGGATCGTCCGGCTGTCCGACGGGAAGGACGTGCTGAACGAGGACAGGGCCCCCGAGGCGGTCACCGGCGGGCTGATCGACCGGGCCCGGGGCGTGCTCGCCGGGCAGAAGCCGGTCGGGCACCACGTCCCGCTCGCCCAGGGGCTGGACCGGGCCAAGGCCCTCCTCGACCTGGCCCCGGGGAACGAGGTGGCCAAGGTCGTCCACGTCGTCTCCGACCTGCGGGCCCCGGACTGGGGACGCGACGCCGAGGCCATCGGCAAGGCGGTCAAGGAGTTGGCCGAGCTGGGAATCAAGGTCCACCTGATCGACGTCGCCCCGCCGAACCGCAAGCCGGACCGCAAGTCCCCGAGCCACAGCGACAACGTCGGCGTCCTCGACCTCCGCCCGCGGAGCCGGGTGACGGCGTTGGACCGGGAGGTCGAGTTCGAGCTGCGGGTGAAGAACTACGGGAAGGCGGACCTGAAGGGGGTGCGGGCCGAGGTGTACGTCAACGGCAAGGTGAACCGGTTCGCCAGCGTCCGGTTCGAGTCGCTCCCGCCGGGGCAGGAGGCGGTCCGGGCGTTCGAGGTGAAGTTCGCCCCCGAGCAGGGGGCCACGGTCGGCACCCGGGAGGACCCGCTCGGGCGGTTCAACGTGGTCACCGCCCGGCTCGCCGACACCGGCCCGGACGCGCTGCCCGGGGACAACGCCCGGCACGCCGTCGTCGAGGTGCGGGAGAAGATGGCCGTCCTGCTGGTCACCCGCCCGGAGGACAAGCCGGACGACAAGGACGGGGACAGCTTCCACCTCCGCCGGCTGTTCGAGGTCAAGTTCAGCGGGATCGAGGTGGTCGGCGGGACGGCCGACCAGCTGGCGAAGCTCGACCTGCGCGACTTCGCCAGCGTCTACCTGGTGAACGTCCCGGAGTTGAAGAAGGCGGAGCGGGAGGCCCTGGAGCGGTACGTCCGGGACGGCGGCGGGGTCGGGGTGTTCCTCGGCCCGAACGTGAACGCGACGAAGTACAACGAGGAGCTGTACCGCAAGGGGGAGGGGTTCTTCCCGTTCCCGCTGCCGGGCTCGCCGACCGAGCCGCCGACCCCCGATCAGAAGCTCAAGCGAGGGCTGTTCAGCGGCAGCTCGCTGACCAAGAAGGTGCTGATCCGGGACGCCGCGGCGAAGGCCCACCCGGCCCTCCAGGGGATCTACGGCGAGGGGGCCGGCGGCGGGGACAAGGACTCCGCCCTGAAGGTCGAGGCGACGTTCCTGCTGGTCGGGATCGACCAGCACTGGCCGGTCGCCCGGATCGGCGGGTGGCGGACCGACCGGAACATCCAGGAGCTGTACTGCCTTCCGAACGAGGCCGCCCCGGACGAGTTCCAGGGCCGGATCAACGACCTGGCGGAGTCGATCCGCAAGAGGTACGGCGAGCCGAAGTTCGAGAAGTACCGGGCGACGGTCGACGGGCTCTTGGCGAAGCTCCGGGCGACCTCGGCCGCCGGGTCGGACGAGACCCTGGCGAAGCTCGCCCAGGAGCTGGACAAGCTGCTGTCCGACCAGGTCACGGAGGGGGACGCGACCGAGGCCCTGCTCCGCGAGTTCTGGGGCCACGCCGAGTTCGCCGAGATCAAGGCGACCGCCCAGGGGCTACGGGACTCGGCCAAGTACGGCGACCCGCTGTACGTCGCCCGGCGGTTCGGCGGCGGCCGGGTCGGGGTGTTCACCGTGGACGCCGGGGCGAAGCACCTGTCCGGGCGGTGGACCGACTGGCCGGACGGCCCCGGCGGCCCGGGGTGGGTGGTGGTGATGACCGAGCTGCAGAAGTACCTAGGGGCCGGCGGGGTGGACGAGAACCGGGCGGTGAACGCCCCGCTCGAGTTCCTGTACGAGGCCGACCGGTACGACTCGAAGGCGGAGTGGTCGTTCCGGTCGTTCGACGCGGCCAAGCCGGACGTGACCCAGAACCTGCCGCCGGACCCGAAACCGGAGGAGCGGCCGGAGCCCAAGCCGGTCACCCTGGTCAGCCGGGACGGGGGGGGGCTGAAGCTGAGGCTGAACGAGGCCGACACCCTGCGGCCCGGGGCGTACCTGTTCGCGCTGAAGCGGAAGGTCGGCGACCCGCCGGACGCCGCGGGGACGAAGCCCGAGTACGCCGCCGCGGTGGTCAACTTCGACACCGAGCGGGAGGGCGACCTGAAGCGGGCCAACACGGACGAGTTCAAGGCGGTGGCGAAGGGGGCCGAGGCGGTCCACTCGCCGGAGGACGACGCCTGGCTGAACACCCTGGAGCAGAAGCCGACCGACCTGTCGAGCGGGCGGTGGATCTACCTCGTGATCCTGCTGGTGCTGATCTTCGAGCAGGCGTGGGCGGTGAAGCTCAGCTACCACGGCCGCCCGGACGAGCTGGAGACGTTCGCCCCGACGGCGGCGGCCGCGATGGCCGCCCGGACCGCCGCCCCGGTGGCGGCCGACGACGCCCCGCGGGCGTGACCGCGGTCGAGTAGTAGGGTGGGCCGAGCCGGCGCCCCGCCGGCGAGTCCCACCACCCCGGAGCGACGGTGGGACTCGCCGGCGGGGCGCCGGCTCGGCCCACCCTACAACCCCGACACGACGCCCACCGACGAGCAGGCGATGAACCCGACGACCGAGCCGGTGAAGGAGAGCGTGTACGACCTGCGGCGGCTCGGGGAGTCGTTCTCCCAGTTCCGCACGGACCTGTGGGAGTCCGTCCCGATCCCGCTCCTGGTGCTCGCGGCCGCGGCCGTGGTCGCCCGGGTGTGGTACGGGGCGTACCACCGCCGGGCCCACCCGCACGCCAAGCCGGACGCCGCCGTGTACTGGCTCGGGTGGGGGGCGGCCCTATCCGTCCTGGCCCTGGTCGGCTGGACCCTGGTCGCCTTCTACAAGGCGGACGCCGACCAGACCCGGACCGGGGCGTCCAGCCTGTCGTCCCTCGGGGAGGACAACGCCACCCGGTGGTGGGTGTTCGTCGGCGGCGTGTTCGCCCTCGGGTCCGCGTTCGTCGTCTGGATGTACGTCCGGGACGCCCGGTCGGTCCGCTGGTTCTGGGCGGCCAAGCTGGCACTCGTCCGGATCGCCGTGTACGCGCTGCTCTGCTTCGTCTTCCTCCTCCCGGCCCGGGAGACGTGGGAGCGGACCGAGAAGCGGTCCCGGGTCGTGGTGCTGATCGACATCTCCCCGAGCATGACCAAGATCAGCGACGACGTGGCCCGCAAGGGGTCGAAGCAGAAGACCCGGATGGAGACGCTCGTCGAGCTGCTGACCGACCAGGACGTGGCCCTGATCGCCAACATCCTGAAGACCAACCCGGTCGCCGTCTACCCGTTCGGCACCCGCCTGGACGAGACCCCGCGGGTGATCCCGAACGCCCCCGGGGCGGCCGCCTGGGGGCCGGACGAGTGGAGGTCGGTCGCCGCCTACGACTTCCGCCCGTTCCTCCTCCAGGGGCTGTCCGACGATGGGCAGAACAAGCTGAGGATGACGACCCAGCCGGTCGCCTGGTCCGGGCCGAAGCCGCCGGCCGGCGCCGCCACGCCCGAGCCGGCCGACTGGGCCGCGTGGGTGAAGCTGTGGACCGACCGGAAGGCGGAGCCGGTCCTGGCCGCCGGGCTGTCGGACGCGGACACCAAGGTGCTGCGGGAGAACCTGGAGCGGCTGGAGCGGCGGGTCGACGTGGCCCGGGCCATCGCCACCGGGACGAACGTCCCGGACTCGGTCGCGGACGCCATCAACCGCGAGTCCCCGAACATGGTCCAGGGGGTGATCGTCTTCTCCGACCTGCGGAGCAACGCCGAGTCGGACGCCCAGTACCGGGACCTGAAGGCGGCCGCCGACCGGGCGTCCGTCCCGGTGTTCACCGTCGCCGTCGGGCTGGAGCGGAAGAACACCGAGATCGCCATCACCGACATCCAGGTGGACGACGTCCTGTCCCCGCAGGAGGGCGGGAAGGTGTCGGTCGGGGCGGACGGGGGGAACCTGGCCGGGAAGACGGTGAACGTCGAGCTGGACGTGTTCCTCCCCGGGCTGGACCCGAAGGACCCGAACACCAAGCCGAGCTACACGTTCAAGGACAGCCGGGAGGACAAGACCAAGGGGACCCCGACCCCGTACGCCCTCACCTTCGCCGACGGCGACCCGCCGCACGGGACGGTCGAGTTCGTCATCAAGCCGGACCAGCTGGCGGCCGACCCGGACCCGATGGCCCGGGGCCTGGTGGCGGAGTCGGACAAGGGGGCGTTCACCAAGATGGTGCTCCGCGAGGGGACGTGGGCGTTCCGGGCCCGGATCGCCCGGGACGAGAACGAGACGTTCGCCGACGAGTTCCACACCCGGGACCGGGGCGGGGTGCAGGTCATCCCGAAGAAGGTCCGGGTGCTGGCCATCGCCAGCGCCCCGAGCCGGGAGTTCCACTTCTTCCGGACGTTCATGAACCGGGAGGTGGTGGAGAACCGGGCGACGTTCGCCATCCTGCTCCAGAACGAGGCCGGCCGGGGCGGGAACTTCACCCCGAACGCCGGGGAGAAGCTGCTCCTCCGGTGGCCGCTCAAGCTCGACGTGTCGAGCCGGCCGGACCCGAAGGCCGAGGTGAAGGTCGACCCGAAGGACGACGGGAAGATCGACCCGAACGTCGACCCCCGGCCGTACAACCTGAACGAGTACGACGTGATCGTGGCGTTCGACCCGGACTGGAACGGGGCGGACCTGAACGACCCGAACGTGTCGAAGCAGCAGGCCGACGACCTGCAGGCGTGGGTCGAGCGGCAGGGCGGCGGGCTGATCCTGGTGGCCGACCGGATCAACACCTACCAGCTCGCCCGGGTGGAGCAGGGGAGCCGGCTAAGCCCGGTCCTGGAGGTGCTACCGGTCGTCCCGGACGACATCGTCGCGGTCAAGATCCGGTCCATCCCGAAGCACTTCCGCCGGCTGTACCTCAGCCCGATGCCGGGGTCCGATCTCCTGAAGATCGACGACCCGCCTCCGTCGGAGGAGAAGAAGGACGAGAAGGAGAAGCCGGACGACCCGGTCGCCGGGTGGGAGAAGTTCTTCACCGGGCGGGAGAGGTACGAGCCGAACCGGGACGACAAGGTCGAGCTGTTCCCGAAGTACGGGTTCTACTCCGCCTACCCGCTGAAGGAGAACCGGGTGAAGGCCGGGGCCAAGACGCTGGCCGAGTTCGCCGACGTGGACGAGCAGGGGCAGAAGCTGCTCCGCCCGTGGCTGGTGGTGTCGAACCCGGCGGCCGGGTTCCGGACCGCGTACCTGGCGAGCGGGGAACTGTTCCGGTTCCACCAGTACGACCCGGTGGTCGGGAAGGACTTCTACGACCGGTTCTGGGCGAAGTTCCTCCGGTACATGGCGGCGAAGCGGAACGTGAAGGCCGCCCGCGGGCGGGTGCTGACCACCAAGGAGGTCCAGTCCGGGGACCCGATCCGGGTGACCGCCCAGCTGCTCGACACCGCGTCCAAGCCGTACCCGGCCGGGGGGGTGGACGCGAAGTTCAGCGTCGTCCGGACCGCCCCGGACGGGATGGTGCTGGCCCGGGAGGGGCCGTTCGAGCTGGCCCCGTCCGGGGTGGACGGGTACTTCAAGGGGCAGGTGACCGCCGACCCGCGGCGGTTCCCGGTCGGGGACTACGTGTACACCGTCGAGGTGGAGGTCCCGGACAGCCCCGGGGAGAAGCTGTCGACCGGGTTCGCGGTCACCCGGGTCGACCGGGAGATGAAGGACGCGGTCCCGAACTTCGCCGCCGGGGTGCGGATGGCCAGCGCGTTCACCCCGGGGTTCCAGGAGCGGGTGCCGGCGGCGGCCGCGGCCGCGCTGGCGGCCGGGCTGCCGAAGGAGGCCGGGGTGCCGAAGCTGGCGTTCCGGCTGGCCGACCGGCACCTGATCAAGTACATCCCGGACTGCTTCAAGACGGTCCCGAGCCGGTCGGACATCCGCGGCCCGGTCGAGGACCTGTGGGACGAGAAGATCGAGCTGTTCAACGTCTGGGGCCCGGACCCGAGCAAGGAAGGGGCCACGGACTGGGCGGCCCGGCTGGAGCGGTGGGGGTTCCGGCGGCTCGGCGACACCGAGCGGGCGGCGACCCCGGCCGGCGAGTTCTTCACCCGCGGGCCGCGGATGTTCCGCACCGGCCCGGAGGGGCAGCCGTCCCGGCCGGAGGCCGGCGCGGACGGCAAGCCGCCGGTGCAGGTGGCCGTGAGCTGGGTCCTGCTGGCGGTGGTGCTGCTGCTCGGGTGGGAGTGGCTGACCCGGAAGCTGCTCCGCCTGGCCTGACCG
>PNKH01000027.1 GCA_013822345.1 Isosphaera sp. | reverse complement strand
AAGGTGGCGGGGCTGTCGGTGTCGGAGTTCGACCCGGGGCGGGACGTGCGGGACGCCGGGCTGAACCTGCTCGGGTGGCTGGCGGAGTGGGTGTTGCTGAAGGTGCACGCGGCGGGGTGAGGTGGCGGGAGGCGAAGCGCCCGGCGGGTGACCGTCGGAGGTGGCGGCCCCTCACCCGGCCGCTCGCGGACTCGCGGCCGACCTCTCCCCAGCGGGGCGAGGTGGGGCTGGTGCGATCCTTCTTCCGGTCACCGACCCGGGAAGCTGACGAGGCGGCCTGCGGCCCCCACCTCTCCCCGCCGGGGAGAGGTCGCCGGCGGCGCTTCGCCGCCGGCGGGTGAGGGGCGCCACCTGCCGAGTCACCCGGCGCCCGACCCGACCTGGCGGCCGTCGCTCACGCGTCCGGCTCGGACGGAGGAACTGCTCGGGCGCCGGTCACCCCCTCTTCGGGTCGCCGCCGGGCTTCCGCGACTCGCCGGAGAGCGGCTTCCGCGCGGCCGGCCCGCCGGCCGGGAGCGACTCGTGCGACCCGCTCTTGACCACCCGCCACGGGGCCGCTTCGGTGTCCCGGACGGCCCGCAGCCCACGGGCCTTGAGCAGCGCGGTCATCAGCTCCCGGCAGCTCCCCCACCGGTCCTGCGGGACCGGGGACAGGGCCCGGACCAGCGCCGGCCGCTCCTCCTCCGGCAGGAGCGACAGGTCGGCGAGCGGGCGGGCGAAGCTCTTGGTCAGCTGCGGCGGCGGGGGCGGGAACGGGAACGTCCCGGTCCGCAGGACGTGGTACGTGACCGCGAGGCTGAACTGGTCGGACGCGTCCGAGTAGTACCCGAGGAACACCTCCGGGGCGGCGTACTCCCGCGTCCCCTGCCGCGGGCACGGGGTGTTCGGGCCGAACGTCGGGGTGGCCAGCCCGTGGTCGGTCAGCTTCGCCACGTCCCCGACCAGCAGCACGTTGTTCGGCTTCACGTCCCCGTGCTGGAACCCGACCTTCCGCCCGTCCCGCGGGTGCCGGCGGGCGTTCAGGAAGTCCAGCGCGTCGGCCACCTGCCACAGGTACAGCCCGAGGACCGCGGGCGGGACCGGCTGGCCGAGCTCGTTGTGGTACACCAGCATCAGGTCGAGCAGGGTCGCCTCGGCCAGCTCCATGTTGATGACGATGTACCCGGGGACCGACCAGACGGCGTTCGTCTTCACCAGGTGCGGGTGGTCCAGCTGGAGGAACGACTGCATCGACCGCACCTCCCGGGCGGTGCTGCCGGCGTTCGAGCTGGGCATGAACTTGAGCGCCACCGGGGGCCCGCCCGGGGACGACGCCTCCCACACCTCGGCGAACCCGCCGCGCCCCCGGACCCGCCGCAGCCGATACCCCGGGGACGGCTCGGCCCCGGCCTGCAGGGCGATCGCCCCGGGGGTCGAGGACCAGGTCTTCGGCGCGAGGGTCAACACCGTCTCCCCTTCGTGGCGAGCGGTCGGGCGCGGCCCGCCGGGGCGAGCCTCCCGGCCGGGCCGTTAAGAAACTGTAGCACACGAAGGTTCGGTGCCGCGCGCAGCCGGCCCCGGTTTCACCACCGGGCGGGGATCAGACTCACCGCCCACCCGGCCGGCCGCCCGTCCCGGTACGGCATCACCCCGTGGAACTGCGGCCCGCTCCGGTCGAACACCAGCGGCAGGAAGTGCCGGTCGCCCTCCCACAGCGGCAGCCCCAGCACCCGCCCGACCTCGACCCACTCCAGCGCCCCCTCGGCGTTCGCCGCCGGCGGGGTGCCGGTGAACGCGGTCACCCGGAACACGAACCCGAACCAGTCCTCGCCGCCCTTGCCGAACCCCGGCCACGACACCGTCCCGGCCAGCTCGACCGCGTCGCACTCGATGGCGGCCTCCTCGCGGAGCTCGCGGCGGAGCCCGGCGACCACGTCCTCGCCGGGGTCGAGCTTGCCGCCGAGGCCGTTGTACTTGCCGAGGTGCGGGTCCCCGGGCCGGGCGGTCCGGTGGACCATCAGGACGCGGGAGCCGTCCGGGGAGAAGACGTACCCGAGGGTGGCGAGGACGGGGGTGTACGGCATGGCGGGGGCGGGTTGGGGTTGAGCGCGGCGGGGGGTTTCGCCGATAACGGCACGCCCGCGCCCGCCGGGCGCGGCCCACGGAGGCCGCCGGTGCCTACCCCCGCCCCCGGGCCGAAGCGGCTCGACTTCCTGGACGCGGCCCGGGCCGCGGCGGCGACGCTGGTGCTCGTCGACCACGGGCTGCAGGTGTCCGTCCCCGGGTACCTCGCGTGGTCGCTGGCGACCGTCGTCGCCAGCTTCGGGGCGGTGCTCCTGTTCTTCCTGGTCAGCGGGTTCGTGATCCCGATGAGCCTGGAGGCCGGGGGCTCGACCCGCACCTTCTGGGTGCGGCGGGCGTTCCGCCTGTACCCGGTGTACTGGGTGAGCCTCGCCCTGGCGGCCGTGTACCTGGCGGTCGACGGACGGCTCCCGGTGTCGGCCGGGCAGGCGGACCCCGGGACGTGGGTCGCCAACCTGTTCCTCGCCCAGGGGGCCGCCGGCCGGCCGGACATCTGGGGGGTGTACTGGTCGCTCCACTTCGAGCTGGTGATCTACGCCGCCTGCTCGGCCCTGTTCGCGTGCGGGCTGCTCCGCCGGGTCGGGGCGAGGACGATCGGCGCGGTGCTCGCCGGGTACGCCCTGGCCTGTGCGGCCAAGCCGCTGGTCACCGGCCGGCCGCCGTCCCCCGGGGACGCCCGGCTGGTGGTGCTGGTGGTGCTGTTCGGGCTGCTCGCCCACCGGTACCTCGCCGGGCGGGTGTCGCGGCGGGCGTTCGGGTGGCTGTCGGCCGCCTTCCCGGCGGTCGTGGTGGCCGTGTGGGGGGTGCACCGGCTCCGGTTCCCGGAGGTGGCGACGGCCGGCAACCTGGCCCGGCTGCTCGGCCTGCTCGGGGCTGTGATGGGGGCGTTCCTCGCCCTGATGGCCCTGCGGGACCGGCGGATGCCCGGGTGGGCCCTGTGGCTCGGGCACCGGAGCTACCCGATCTACCTGACCCACCCGTTCGTCCTGCTCGTCCTGACCCCGTTCGACTGGCCGGCGTGGGCTCTCGTGCCGGTCCTGGCGGCCGCCACCCTGGTGCTGTCCGACCTCGCCCACCGGTACGTCGAGCGGCCGGGGATGGCGCTCGGGCGGCGGCTCACCACCCGGCGGCGGGAGGTCGCGCCCGCGGCGGCCGAACCGGTGCCGGCGCGGCGGGCGGCCTGACCGGGCGTCACGGGCCGGGGAGGTCGAAGTCGATCGCGTTCGGGCCGGGCCGGACCTCCGCGGTCAGGGTGGTGGTGTCCGCCCGGGACAGCCTCTCCGGGACCACCCACGTCACCTTCCCGGGGACGAGGATCTTCCCGCCCGGCAGCTTCTCCCGCGACAACTTCATCTCCTCGTCGAGGCTCTTCGGCTCGACCATCATCCCCGGGCCGACCGTCGTCGCCTGGATCGTCACCCGGTGCGGGCCGACCACCGCCCCGTCGCCCGGGCTGACCGTGGTCAGGGTGAAGGTGCCGTCCGGGCGGATCTCGCCGACCGCGGTCGGGCCGTCCGGCGGGTGGAACATCACCACCCCGCTCGTCACCGCCTTCCCGCCGACGGCGACCCGGCCGGCGACCGGGGCGAGGTCGAGGCCGCGACCGCACCCGGCCGCGGCCAGGCACCCGAGCAGGATCGGCAGCCGCATCGGTGTCTCCCCGGCCGGTGTTGGGTGCCGGGCGAACCGCGACCGTCAGGGAGCGGGTGCCGGGGGGCGGCACCCGCTCCCTGACGGTCGCGGTTCGCCCGGCGGCTCACGGGGCGGCGGCCGGCTCCCCGCCGGCGACCGTGGCCAGCGCCCCGAACGTGTCGAGCGGCAGGGTCTGGGCGACGAACCCGACGTGCCCGTCGGCGAACAGGAAGTTCGCCCCGCCGACGTGGGTGCTGCCGAACGGAGTGTCGTTCTCGTTGTCGGCGAGCAGCGGGACGGTCGCGTTGATCGGGAACCGGGTATTCCGGAAGTCCCGCCCGTAGGAGGCGTCGGTGACCCGGCAGCCCGGCTGCATGCACGCCCCGGCCACGTTCCACTGGACCGGCCCGCCGACCGCCGGGTCCCCGTACCCCGGCCCCATCCCCCACCGCTGTGCGTGGACCGACTCCCCGACCGCCAGGGTGGACGAGGTGCCGTCGGTCAGGTCGGTCAGCCGCCGCGGCAGGTTGATCCCGAACAGCCCGTCCCGGTACACGTCCCCGCGCCACCCGTGGCTGTCCCGGGCCCGGCCGCCGGCCAGCCCGAAGTAGTCCCGGCGGTTCGGGAACTGCCCCCACCGCCCGGACGTGCTCGGGCAGGTGTACATCGGCTGCGGGGTGCCGCCGGTGGCGGTGAACGCCGCCGGCTGGGCCGCCCACCCGGCGGCCGGGTCGTACCGGTCGAACACGCCCTGCTGCTCGACGTACGGGAGGATCAGCACCCACACCGAGTCCCCGCGGCAGTCGGCGGCACAGTGCCGGGCCACGTCGACCTGCATCCCGATCAGCCGGCCGCGGACATCGTGGTAGTTGTGGAGGGCCAGGCCGAGTTGCTTGAGGTGGCTCTGGCACTTGGTCCGGGCGGCCGCCTCCCGGACCTTCTGCACCGCGGGCAGTAGGAGGCCGACGAGGACGGCGATGATGGCGATCACCACTAGCAACTCGATCAGCGTGAACCCGCGGCGGGCGCGCGACATGGGAAGGTTCCTTGCGGGCGAGATGAATGCGAGCGACCGCCCCCCGGGCTCGCAAGTCGGGGGGTGATTGAAAGCGTACCCGAACGCCCGCCGCGGGACAAGAACTACCCCGCGTCGGTCGTGTCTCGGTTTGGTGGGGCAGGCATTCCTGCCTGCCGGGCTCTGGCAGACAGGAATGCCTGCCCCACCCACCAATCTGAGACACGACCCCCGCGTCAGCCGGTCGGTTCGGGCCGCAGCCCGGCGATCACCGCCCGGACGGCGGCCAGGTCCTCGTCGGAGACGCCCTCGCGCCGCCGGTACCGCCGCTCCAGGGCGTCGAGCAGGGTCTCCCACATGTCGCGGGTGACCGCCGGGGCCGGCTCCCAGTCGGTCCGCCGGCGGAGGCGGACCCGGAACCGCCACGCCCGCGCGAACTTCTCGGCCCGGACGAACCTCCGTCCTCCGGTGCCGGGGTCGGCGTCCGTCCAGTCGATGTGCATGGCGGTCGAAACCCGGGCCGCGGGACGTAGAATCAGCGTAGCAGAATCCGCCGGGGGCCGGTATCGCGCCAGGGGGCGCGGGCCGCCCGCCCGGGCCGCGCTCCACCCCTGGCGCGGGCGTGCGGGGGACGAACGATGCTGCTGTACGAGGACCACGCCCCGGCCGTCGTCTACTCCGTGGCGTTCGCCCCCGACGGGTCCGCCCTGGCCAGCGGGGCGAAGGACGGGTCCGTCTCCCTCCGCGACGCCGCCGGCACCCCCCACCCCCTCCTCGAGCGCGGCCCCCAGAGTCTCCCCGTCTACGCCGTCGCCTACACCCCGGACGGGGCGGCGGTGGTGGTCGGCGGGGCGTTCGGGTGGCTCGGGGCCCGGAACGACGGGGCCGGGTGGCGGGTGTTCGGCCCGCAGTCCGCCGCCCCGGTCACCGCCCTGGCGATGCTCGACGACCGGACGCTGGCGGTCGGGGTCGGGGACCGGGTGAAGCCGAGCGTCGGCAAGTTCGAGCTGTGGGACCTGGCGACCGGCCGGCAGCGGGAGCCGTCGTTCCTGGAGCCGAACGGGGTGCGGGCGGTGGCCGCGTGCCCGGCGAGGCGGACGGTGGCGTGGGCGACCGGCCACCAGAAGGTGTGCGTCTGGGACACCCTGAAGCGGCAGCCGGTCGACTTCCCGCTGCTGAAGCCGTGCGTGGCGGTGGCGCTGAGCCCGGACGGGTCGCAGGTGGCCGCCGCGGTCGACTACGGGGTGAAGGTCCTGTCGGTCGAGAAGAAGCGGGAGCGGGTGGAGTTGAAGGGGCACAAGGGGAAGGTGACGGCGGTCGGGTTCAGCCCGGACGGGGAGACGGTGGCGACCGGGAGCTGGGACGGGACGGTCCGACTGTGGGACGCGGCGACGGGCCGGGAGCGGGAGGTGTTCCGCTGGCCGGTCGGCCGCGTCCAGTGCCTGGCCTACGCCCCGGACGGCCTCCGCCTGGCCGCCGGCGACGACACCGGCAAGGTGGTGGTGTGGGACTTAGAGTAGGGTGGGCCGAAGCGGGCGCTTCGCCCGCGAGTCCCACCCTACCCCTACTGTTGCTCACAGCCCGGCGAAGTTCGCCAACATCTTCAGCCCGACCGCCTGGCTCTTCTCCGGGTGGAACTGCGTCGCGAACACGTTGTCCCGCCACACCGCGGCGGCGAACGGCCCGGGGTAGTCGGCGGTCGCCGCGACGCACCCGGCGTCCGCCGGCACCGGGTGGTACGAGTGGACGAAGTACACCGCCGGGTCCGGCGGCAGCCCGGCGAACAGCGGGCAGTCCGGCCGCGTCAGGGCGAGGGTGTTCCACCCCATGTGCGGCACCTTCAGGCCGGGCGCCGGCGGGAACCGGACCACGTCGCCGGGGAGGAGGTCGAGGCCGGGGTGCAGCCCGTCCTCGTGCCCGCGGGTGAACAGCAGCTGCAGCCCGAGGCAGATGCCGAGGAACGGCCGGCCGGCGGCGACGTGGTCGGAGACGACCTCGCCGAGCCGGGTCTCGCGGAGCCGGGCGGCGGCGTCCCGGAACGCCCCGACCCCCGGCAAGACGACCTTCGCGGCGGCGGCGATGCGGTCCGGGTCGGCGGTCACCTCGGCCGGGTGCCCGACCCGCTCGAACGCCTTCTGGACGCTCCGCAGGTTGGCCATCCCGTAGTCGACGATCGCGATCTCGGCGCGTGCCATGTCAGGCCCCACAGGCGACCGACCGAACGGCGTGCCAGCTTCCCGGATGGATGGCCAGTGGCGGGGCCTCACCACCCCCACCTCTCCCCAGCGGGGAGAGGTGGGGGCCGCCGGCCCCCTCGCCAGCTTCCCGGGTCGGCGACGTGGAGCGGCTCACACCCGGGCCGCGGCGGCGACCGGGTCGGCCGGCCGGCGGAGCAGCAGCCCGGCGGCGAACACCCCGACGCACACCACCACTACCACCAGCCCGATCGCCTGGAGGTCGAACAGCGGGAACTGGACGTTCGGCCCGACCCACCGCCACGACAGCCACGTCACCACCACCCCGAGGGCCAGCCCCGGGCCGAACGGCAGCTCCCGGGCGTCGGACCCCGCCGGCCCCGGCTCCGCCCGCACGAGCACCGCCCCGAGGACCTTCAGCACCAGGGCCATGACCGCCCCGGCGAACAGCGACAGGACCGCGATCTGCCACCCGAGGAACGCCCCGGCCATCATCAGCAGGTCGGCGTCGCCCAGGCCCAGCGCCTCCCGCCCGAACCCGAGCTCGAACAGCCCCTTGATGAGCCGCACCACCAGCGACCCGGCCAGCGCCCCGACGGCCGCGGTCGTCAGCCCGAGCTGCCAACTGCCGGGCGGGGCCCACGCCGGCGGCGGCCCCCAGAACGGCCACGGCTGCACCCCGGGCGGCACCTTCCCCCAGAACTCCATCAGCGACCACGGGGCGCCCGGCCCGAGTTCCGGCGGGGACGGGACGTAACCGGCGGCCGCCGGGTTCGGCCACGGCCACGGCATCAGGGCCGCGCCGAGCAGCCCGACGGCCAGGCCGGTGTACGGGACGAGCGGCGGGATGATGCGGTGCTCGGCGTCGATGACCGCGGCCGCGATCAGGCACGCCACCAGGAACGAGTGGTAGGCGAACATGACCCCGGCCCGCCAGTCCGGGAGGGCCATGTCGAGGGCGAAGTACGCGGACTTGTAGGCCGCGATCCCGTGCCCGTTGGCCAGCACCTCGAACCCGTACAGGGCGAGGAACGCGACCCCGGTCCCGACCTCCACCCACAGGTACCGCGACGAGAACGCCGCCCCGCACGCGCGGCACCGGCCGCGGAGCCGGAGGTAGCCGAGGATCGGGATGTTGTCGGTGAACCGGATCCGGGTGAAGCAGCTGAAGCAGCGGGACGACGGCCAGACGATGCTCTTCTCGAGCGGCAGGCGGGCGACCAGGACGTTGATGAACGACCCCCACGCTAGCCCGTAGGCGAAGACGAGGAGGCACCAGAAGGCGACGGGGAGGTACGACCACCACTCCATGCCTTGAGAATAGCGTCCGCGACCGCGTCCGGCGACGGGCCGTCGGCGTCGGCGGCGTGGTGGGCGAGTTCGCGGTAGAGGGGTTCGCGGGCGGCGAGGACGGCGCGGGCCTCGGCGAGCCCGCCGGCGGCGGTGAGGTTGGGGCGGCGGGCGGCGGTGGCGGGGTCGCGGCTGACCCGCTCCCAGACGGTCTCGGGGGAGGCGGTGAGCCAGGCGACGAACCCGGCGGCGCGGAGGAGGAGGCGGTTGTCGGGGCGGAGGACGGCGCCGCCGCCGGTGGCGAGGACGAGGCGGTCGCGGGTGCAGAGTTCGCGGAGGGCGGCGGCCTCGCGGTCGCGGAAGGCCGGTTCGCCTTCCGTGCGGAAGATGTCGGCGATCGACATCCCGGCGGCGGCTTCGACGCGGTCGTCGTTGTCGGCGAAGTGCCAGCCGAGGCGGTCGGCGAGGAGCCGGCCGACGGTGGTTTTGCCGGTCCCGCGGGTGCCGACGAGGATGATGCGGTCGGGGGGCATGGAGTGGGGCTGCGGGGCGCTCATTCCAGGTACGCGGCCTCGGTCGCTCGGCAGTACGTCCCGTCGAGGTCGACCGGGACCGACTCGTCGGCCGCCGGCCCGGCGCTCACCACGGCGGCGGGTCGTCCGCGTCCGTCCACCTCGGCGGGTCGGCACCTGGCGGGTCCGGGTCCTCCTCGTCCGACTCGTCGTCACAATGCACCCAGCCGCCGCGCTCGTCCTGGTAGTCCGGGGTCGGTCGGGAGGATGTCGAACCCGAAGCCCTTCCCGTCGCACCCGGGGGTCGGGCAGCACCACCACCCGTGCGGCCGGCCGTCGGCGCCCGGCTCGACCCGCCACTCGATGAGGTAGCTGTCGTACTCCCGGCCGCAGTGCAGGCACCCGACCGGGGTCGGGATCGGCGGCGGGCCGAACGGGTCGCCGGCCGGGTCGAGCGGGGCGGGGGTGGGCATCGGGACACCTCGGCTCACCGGCCCGGCGGGTGCGGGCGGGAGCGGCTACAGGGCGCACAGCGACTCGACGCCCCAGACTTGGTGGACCCCGTCCCGCCCGGTGGGGCGGACCGGCCGTCACCCGGTTGGCCCGCGCCGCCGCGCCTACCGCAAACCTCACGACCGGAAGCCGCCCGCGGGCGGAACCCTTCGGACGCCGCCGTCACCTCCCGCGCTCGTCTCGAACGGGGATGCCCTTGGCCTTCGCCCGGGTGATGAGCTCCTCGAGGGCCTCACGCTCCACGAACCAGGACGCGGGGAATGACTTCACCTGTCCGTCGTGCAGCAGGAACTCGGCGGTGTCGTCCTCCCGCCGGGAGCGCCCCACGCCCGACTCGACCGTACTCACCCGGATCGCCTTGACCTCCGCGAACCGGGCGTCGCGCACCCGGCCCTCCCCCCAGATTCCGCAGCGGTTCTCGAAGCCCTGGTCTGACACCGTCGCGTGGGAGAGGTACCAGGTCGGGGCGGCCCCGGCCGCGAGGACCAGCCACAGCGCCGTCAGCCAGTACACCCCGCCGCCGAGGCCGAGCGTTTTCCGGAGGAGCCAGGTGAGGACGACGGCCCCGGCCGCGACCGCGACGACGACCACGGTGACCCAGGTGGCGTACCGGAACGTGACCTCTTGGCCCGACTCGACACGCTCGACGCACCCGGACAGCAGGGCGGCCATCAGGGCTACGGTGGCCGCCCGAAGTCGTCGGCCCTCTGGCACCGAGGCAGGATCGCCGGTCACTTGGTTCTCCTCCGCTTCACGACGACCCGCGGCGGTGAACCGGGCTCGGTTCCGGACCGGAACCCGCTCGCCGTGTTCTGCCATCGCCTAGAACGTCTGCGTCGCCCCACAGGCTAACACGGGTCGCGTTCGCCCGCAACACTCCGACCGGATTCGGAAGGACCCGAAGCGACCCGGCCGGGACCGGGGGGCGGGCCGCCGGAGCGGCGCCTCAGTCCTCCCCGCCCGCCGGCTCGGCGTCCGGGTCCTCCTCCGGGTCGAACGCCCGGGTCAGCGGGGACAGCGCCTTCCGCACCACCTCCCGCATCGCGTCCAGGTCCGGCGTCTGGCCCGCGAACAGCTCGATCTGCTTCGCCGCCTGGCGGACGAACATGTCCACCCCGGTGATCGTGTGGCACTTCCGCGCCCGCGCCTCCCGGATCAGCAGCGTCGTCTCCGGCGTGTAGATGGTGTCGAACACCGTCACGTCCGGCTTCAGCACGCTGAAGTGCACCGGGGCCTCGTCCACGTTCGGGTGCATCCCCACCGGGGTACAGTTCACCAGCAGGTCGAACGTCACGCTGTGCCGGGCGTGCCAGTCCACCGCCTTGCACTTCGCCTCCTCCGCCAGCTTCTTCGCCCGGTCGAACGTCCGCCCGGCGATGGTCAGCTGCGCCCCCTCCCGGTGCAGCCCGAACGCCAGCGCCCGCGCCGCCCCGCCCGCCCCCAGGACCAGCACCGACAACTGGCCGACCTGCGTCGCCGCCCCGCCCCCGGCCCGCGCCGCCAGGCTCGCCCGGATCGACTCCACCGCCGCCGCCTGGTCCGTGTTCGACGCCCGGAACTTCCCGTCCGGGAGCCGCACGAGGGTGTTCGCCGCCCCGGTCACCTCCACCTCCGGGTCCTTCTCACGGGCCAGCTCGGCCGCCGCCTCCTTGTGCGGCACCGTCACGCTGTACCCGTCCACCGGGATGTCCGCGTACGCCTCCACCGCCGCCGCCAGCGACCCCCGCGGCACCCGGAACGGCAGGTACAGGGCGTCCGCCCCGAGCCGCCGGTACATCTGGTTGTGCAGCAGCGGGCTGAGGCTGTGCCCGACCGGGTCCCCGGCCACCCCGAACACCTTCGTGCCGGCGGTCACCGCCCGGACCGGGTAGGTGGTCCGCAGCTCGTCGTGGCTCGGCAGCCCGGGGGCGATGCCGCGCTCCTTGTTGAACGCCGCGTACACCCACGGGGCCCCGTACTTCAGCGCCAGGAACCGGCTCGGCTGGCCGATGTCGCCGATGCAGAACGCGACCGTCGGCTTCGGGGCGGACTGCTGCAGCCGGAGCACCCGGACCACGTCCGCCGGGGTCCGGGCGTGGACCGCCACCTTGTACACGTCCGCGTCCTGGCTGAGCATCCGGGCGTACACCGCGTCCAGGTCGGCCGGGGTCTCGTTCAGGTTGTGGTAGCTGACGACCCGCTTGACCGGGCCGAACCGCGGGACGGCCGACGCGATGTCGGTCTCCAGGTCGACCCACTCGAACGCCCCGGACACGATCGCCTGGCGGAGGATGACGAGCCGCTCGGCCTCGGTCCCGCCGTACCGCCCGCCGTCGGCCGGGCGGCGGAGGGTGGCGACCCACGGGCACTTCTTGTACGGGGCGAGCCGCTTGAAGTCGACCGCCTGGGACAGGAAGTCGAGCCGCAGCTCGACGAACCGGACCCCGCGCTTGGCCGCCTCCTGCAACTCGGCCACGACCATCTTGTGCCGGGTCCGCCCGATCACCACCAGCACCCGGTCCCGGTCCGACATGGCGCCCCCCTCGGGGGAAGTTCGAACGCGGAGACATCCGGAATTCGAAACCGACCCCCGACCCCAGCATACAACCCGCCCCGGCGGTGCGGGAGGGTACGGACCGGCCCGAAACGGCGGAGCCCGGACCTCGCGGCCCGGGCTCCGGTCTTCTTCCGAACTTTCCGACTCCGTGCCTCGACTTCACCCCACTAGACCTTGCTCGCTTCCTTGTACATGACGTGCCTGCGGACGACCGGGTCGAACTTGCGGAGGGAGATCCGCTCCTTGGTGTTGTTGCGGTTCTTCTGGGTGAAGTAGCAGTGGTCGCTGGCCTCGCTCTTGAGCTTGATGATCGAGCGGGCTTCTTTCCCCTTGGCCATGTGCGCGCCCCGGTCGGTGGTCGGTGGGTCGGGTCGGCCGCCGGCCGACGTCGGCGGTTCAGTATAGCGGGGGCGCCGGGTGCCGACGAGCCGGGTCGGCCGGGCCGGTCACTTCTTCAGCCGGTCGATCAGGTACGCCTGCGAGGTCGGGAGCTGGGCGTTCGGCTCCGTGTTCGAGTGGAACACCACGTCGATCCCGGCCGCCTTCAGCTTCTCCGCCAGCTTCAGGCCGAGGATCGGCGAGTGGGTCGGGTCCGGGTGCGTCTCCCCGACCTTCGCCCCCTTCACCCCGGTGTAGTACAGCCCGATCGGCGGGTCGTCCTTCGTGACGTGGGTGATCGGCGAGTACTCCTTGATCCACGCCGCCAGCTTGTCCCGCCCCTGCTCCACCTCGTCCAGGCTCTTCAGCCCGAACGCGTGCGCCCCGTAGGTGTAGTTCGGCAGCCACTCCCGGGTCTCCTTCGGGTCGAGCGACACCTGCGCCCCGTTCACCGCGGCGCAGTACAGCCGGGTCGACTCCCGGGCGACCGGGTCGGCGCTCTTCGGGTCGGCCAGGTCGTCGTGGAACGCCAGCCACAGCGACGAGCACCCGCCCGCCGACCCGCCGGTCGCCCCGACCCGCTTCTTGTCGAGGTTCCAGTCCGCCGCCTTCGACCGCACGAACTGCAGCGCCCGGGCGGCGTCGTCGAGCGGCGCCTTCACCGGCGGCGACACCTTCTGCTCGGCCGCCAGGTCGATCAGCCGGTAGTTGATCGTGACGACCGAGATGCCGTTGTCGAGGTAGGTCTTCACGGCCCCGTAGTAACTGCTCTTGTCCCCGCCGCGCCAGCCGCCGCCGTGGATGCAGAAGACGAGCGGGGTCGGCTTGTCGGACTTCGCCTGCCAGAAGTCGAGCACGTTCCGCTCGTGCGGCCCGTACTTCACGGCCGCCGCAGTCGGCGGGACCGCCGGGGCCGGCAGCTTCTTCTCGTCCTTCTTCTCGACCTTCTTGTCGTCCTTCTTGTCCTGGGCCTGGCCGCCCGTCAGGGCGACCAGCAGGGCCGCGGCGGCCGCGAACGTCGGGCACAGGAGCCAGCGGGAGGTCATGTCAGTCTCCGGTTGGGGGGTGGGAACGGGCGAACGGCGCGGGGGGAGTCCCGTCACCGGGCCGGGGTCGCACCCAGGCCGTTGGCCTGGGCTGAGGGAGCCCGCCCCTTCGGGGCTCGGACTCTGAGGGCCGAAGGCCCGCCCTCCCTCAGCCCAGGCCAACGGCCTGGGTTCTCTGGCTACCTCACGGTCACCACCGCGGGCGTCTGCTCGACGTTCCCGGCGGCGTCCTCGGCCCGGGCTTCGATCTTCGTGGTGCCGGCGTCGAGGGCGACCTCCCACTCGGCGAAGTTGCCGGCGGTCGCCTTCGCGTCCTTGCCGTTGACGGTCACCTTCGCCACCGTGCCGTCGTCGGCGCAGCTGCCGCGGACGAGCAGCTTGCCGCTCTCGCGGATCACCCGCGTCACGACCGTCGCCGGCGGCAGGTCGTCCGCGATCGCCGGCGGCTGCGGGAAGGCCACGCCCTTGACCTCGGTGACGCGCGACTCGTTCCCGGTCAGCGGGGCCTCCTCACGGAACTTCGACGGGTCGGCCTTGAACTCGCCGGACTTGGTGCTCACGACCAGCGCCGTCCGGCCGGCCCCGAACCAGTCGTGCAGGTAGACCGACACCCCCTTCTCGAACTTCGGGGCCGGCCGCGGCCCGCCGCCGAGGTTCACCACCGCCTTCGCCTTCGTGGCGTCGCTCCAGTTGACCGTCTTCACGTTCCGCAGGTGGGTGACCGCGGCCCCGGTCGGGTTGTCGTCGCTGATCTGGACCAGCGGCATCCCGCCGGACCGGCACCCGTCGAACGTCAGCCCGTCGACCGCGAGCAGCCCGTACTGCACGCTCAGGTCGTCGTGCCCGCGGTTGAACGGCTCCGTGTTCGTCTGGCTCACGACCACGTTCCGGTAGAAGTGGTTGTCGTAGTTCGGGTGGTACACCCCGTAGTTGACGCGGTGCAGGGTCAGGTTCTCGACCCGCAGGTTCGGCACCTGCGGGCGGAACCCGTAGTGCACGTCCCAGATCTTGAGGTTCTTGACGACGAACGGGTGCTTCTCGTCCGGGCCGACGCGGTTCACACCTTCGCCGAGGTTCACGCCGTACAGCCCGTGCGAGGTGTGGACCTCGTTGTCCTCGAACCGGACGAACGGCAGGGTCCGCGGGTCGGTCGGCTTGCGCGACCCGTCGGCCTGGCGGATCGGGAAGGTCAGCTTGTACGACGGGTGGAGGGTGGCCTCGTACCGGAACCCGTACCGGTCGCACTCCGCGGCGACGTTCCGGGTGAAGCTGTTCAGGCTGCACGTCCACCAGAAACCGGCCCCCTCGTTGGCGTCGAACGGGAGTACCTGCTTCGGCAGCCTCTTCCCGGCGACGGCCCCGACCGCCAGGTTGCGGTCGAGCACGTTGTACGTCTCCGTCCCGTCCTCCAGGAAGTACCCGTGCCCGACGCTCTTGTACCCGACGTTGTCGCGGACCACGAGGTAGTCGGTGCCGTGGATCGTGAGCCAGCGGTTGTGGCTGTCCCAGATCGAGTTGCCGACCACGGAGCTGCCGCGCATCGTGTCGCGGCAGAGGTGGAAGTGGAGGGCGTACTTGCCGAGCACGTCCTTCTTCCCGAGGTGGCGGAACTCCGCGTAGGAGAGGCTGCCGGAGCTCCCCTTGTGGTACATGGTGTGGCCGCGGACGCCGTCCGGGTTCGCGCTCTCGACCACCACGTTGCGGGACAGGTTCGCCACCTCGGCGCGGAACTCGCCGGCCCCGGCGTGCGGCATCTTCAGCGGCTCGCTCAGGGTGACCTTCGCCCCGTCGACGGCCGCGACGGTCCGCTCCTCGGTCAGCGACCGGGTCTTCGCGTCCCCGTGGCTCTGGCTGCCGACGACGATGACGCGGTCGCCGGCCTTCCACCCGGTGACCGCCTCGGTGAGTGTCACCGCGGTGTCACCGACCTTCGCGTCCGCCCCGAGCTTCGCCCACGCCCGGCTCAGCGGCTGGCCGTGCAGGTCCATCCGCCCGCCGCAGTTCACCAGCGCCGGGCACGTCTCCCGGTCCATCCCCGCGACGTGGTGCAACCGAACGACGGCCGTCTTCCCCGCCGCGACCGGTCGGTCCGGGGTGCCGACGACGAACTCGGGCTTCGGCCGGGTCGGGTCGGCCGGGGCGGCGTGGTCGCAGTCGAACCCGTCCTCGCTGTACTCGTCGCCGGCCTGAACCTTGACGAGGCCGACGTTCAGGACGGTGTCGCGGTCGGTGGCGAAGACGAGCGACCCGGAGACGTTCAGCCCGCGGACCACGGCGTCGGACTTGACGTCGTAGGTGACGGCGTGGCCGCTGCGGATCAGCACCCGGCTGCCGTCGCTGGGGACCTTGCCCCCGGCCCACGTCGCGGGTTCGGACCAGGCCCCGCTCTTGGCGGAGTGGATGACGGGGTCGGCGGATGCCGCGGACGGCAGGCACAGGGCGAGGACGGCGGCGAGGCGCACGGGGAGGGCTCCGGGGGGGGGAATTTCAGATTGCAGATTTGTGATTGACGATTTCAAGATACCGAGCCTTGTGCCCGGGTCTTGAAATCGTCAATCACAAATCTGCAATCTGAAATCACTTCATGGCCTTAATCCAGTCGCGGATCAGCGTCACGGCGGGTTCGTCCACGACGTTCGACGCGATGTGGGGCATCCGCCCCAGGCCGACCCGGGTCATGCGGTGGTACAGCATCGACCGGGCGGGGTCGCCGGGCACCAGGATGCGCGGGTCCTTCAGGTCGAACGTCCCCTGCCCCGGCTTCGCGTCGACGCCGAGGTCCTTGACGGCGAGGGTCGAGAGGAGCTGGAACTCGGCGTTCCCGCCGCCCCACTTGCGGTGGCAGTGGCTGCAGTTGGCGTGCAGGTACGCCCGGGCCCGGGCGTCGAGGTCGGCCTTCGGGTCGCGGGGGTCGGCGAGCTTCCCCAACTCCGCCGGCGGCTTCGGCAGCTTCTTGTCGAACAGCCCGATGTGCTCGAGCGTGGCGAGCTGGTTCGCCACCACCCCGCCGTAGTCGTGGTCGCGGTTCATCTGGGCGGTGTTCACCCCGAGTGTGTACTTCGCCGTCACCGTGTGGCACATGGTGCACTCCGCCCGGCTCGGGAAGTGCCACGTCTGCTTCCGCTCCCCGGCCGCGGTCTTCACCGTGAACTCCCGGTCCACGCCCTTCGCGTCGGCGAGCACCGCGTCGGTCTGCTCGTCGTTCCAGACGTACGTGTACCCGCTCCACACCTGGTCGCCGTACTCCTCCGTCCCGGCCACCCGCTCGACCACCAGCAGCCGCGTCTCCAGCCGCCGCTTCTTGCCGGGTTCGGTTTCGAGCGAGAACGTCTTCACGAACACGGTCCCGTCCGGGAACCGCCAGCCGGGCACCGACCCCGGCGCCGGCTGCGGGTAGGTCACCGTCTCGAACTCGATCTTGGCCTCCCCGGGTACGGCGATGAACCGCTCCTTGCTCGCCCCGTCGGACCACAGCTCGGCGTTCACCGAGTACGGGATCAGCCCCCGCGCCGGGGTGTGGGCGGCCACGTCGGCGAACAGCCCGGTCTCGCTCAGCTTGCGGGGGAACTCGGGGCCGCCCTTGGCGGCCGGCGGGGTCGGGGCGAGTTCGTAGATGCCGCCGTCGATGAAGTTCAGGGCGTACACCTCGCCGGCCGCGTCCTGGGCGAAGGCGACGATGCGCAGCGTGGTGTCGCACAGCTCGCGGTGCTCGGTCACCCGGTCCGCCTTCGCGTCGTACCGCAGCATCCACACCTTGCCGGTGTCGTAGTCGCCGTAGAGGTACGCCCCCTTCAACTCCGGCCGCTTCGTGCCGTGGTACACGAACCCGCCGGTGATCGACCGGAACTCGGCGTGGTTGTGCTCGACGACCGGCTTCAGGATCGGCGTCGGCCCCTTCTTCCGCTCCGGCCGGAACGGGTGGGCGCCCTCCTGCACGCTCCACCCGTAGTTCCCGCCCTTCTGGACGCGGTACACCATCTCCCACAGGTCCTGACCGACCTCGCCGGCCCACAGGTCGCCGGTGGCGGCGTCGAAGCTGACCCGCCACGCCTGGCGGATGCCGTACGCCCACACCTCGCCGCGCGCCCCCGACGTGCCGACGAACGGGTTGTCCTTCGGGATGGAGTAGTTCCTCCGGGGGCTGACGCCGCCCGGCTCGCCGTCCTCCTTGTCCACGTCGATGCGGAGGATCTTGCCCAGCACGGTGCCGAGGTTTTGCCCGGTTTCGAGGCTGTCGGCGATGCCGCTGCCGTCGCCGGTGGAGATGTAGAGCATCCCGTCCGGGCCGAACCGCAGGCACCCGCCGTTGTGCCCGCCGGACGGCCAGGTGAAGACCACCGTCTCGCTCTTCGGGTCGGCGGTCATCGCGGCCCGGTCGGTCACGGTGTACCGCGAGACGCGGGTCCCCTCGGGCTTGTCCGGGGCGGTCATGACCGAGACGTAGACGTACCCGTTCTCCGCGAACTTCGGGTGCAGCACGACGCCGTAGACGGTCTGCTTCACGTCGAGCAGGAGCTTCGGCTCCGCCTTCGCCGGGTCGGCGTCGAACCAGTGGAGCTTGCCGGCCCGCTCGGCGATCACCCACGCCTTCCGGCCGGGCACCGGGGCGAGTTCGAGCGCCTCGTCGAACTTGAGCTTCGGGTAGCTCTTCACCATCTGGAACGGGGCCGGCGGCTCCGGCGACCCCTTCACCTTCGAGGTCGTCCAGAGCTCGCGCTTCTCCAGCCCGAACGGCTTCCGCTCGGGTGCGGCGGGGTCGGCGGACGAGGGCGAGAAGAACACGGCCGCGGCGGCGGTGAGGCCGAGGGCGGCGGCCCAGTACGCGGGGCGCATGGGGAGGGGTCCGGGGGAGGTCGGAAGCGGGTCCGGCGGGTCGGTCGAATGTAACCGGGCGGGCGCGTCCGCTCAACGAGAATCCGGGCGCCTTGGAAGGAGTCGTTCGGGAGGGCGAGGCTCCTGCCGAGCCGGAGCGACGCGGCTCGGCAGGAGCCTCGCCCTCCCGCACCACCCGCTCGGGACCGCCGCCGAGCGGGACGCGACGGCGTCACGCGAGCAGCTTCTTCACCACCTTTCCGCCGACGTCGGTCAGCCGGAAGTCGCGGCCCTGGAACTTGTACGTCAGCTTCAGGTGGTCGAGCCCGAACAGGTGCAGGATCGTCGCCTGCAGGTCGTTCACGTGGACCGGGTCCTTCGTCACGTTCCACCCGATCTCGTCCGTCTCCCCGACCACCTGCCCGCCCTTGATCCCCCCGCCGGCGGCCCACACCGAGAAGCACGACGGGTGGTGGTCGCGGCCGGTCACGTTGGTGCTCCCGCCGCGGTTCTCGCCCAGCGGGGTGCGGCCGAACTCGCTCAGCCACAGCACCAGGGTGCTGTCGAGCAGGCCGCGCTGCTTCAGGTCCTTGATGAGGGCGGCGACCGGCTGGTCGGCCATCCGGGCGTTGTGCGGCAGTTCGACCTCCAGGTTCGAGTGGTGGTCCCACGAGGCGTGGAACAGCGACACGAACCGCACCCCGCGCTCGACCAGCCGGCGGGCGAGCAGGCAGTTCGCCGCGAACGCCCGGAACTGCCCCTTCCCGCCGCCGCGGGCCGCCTTCACGTCCGGCTCCGGGCGGTCGAGGCCGTAGGCGTCGAGCGTCTTCCGTGTCTCCTTCGACAGGTCGATCAACTCCGGGGCGGCGGACTGCATCCGGAACGCCAGCTCGTAGGCGGCGGCCCGGCTGTCGATCTCCGGGTCGCCGACGGCGGCGTGCCGCACCCCGTTCAGGTCGCGGACCGCCTCGATCGTCTTCGCCTGCATCGCGTCCGACAGCCCGGCCGGGTTGCCGAGGTTCAGCACCGGCTCGCCCTGGTTGCGGAACAGGACGCCGGCGTAGGTGCTCGGGAGGAACCCGCTGCCCCAGTTGGACGTGCCGCCGGAGGTGCCGCGGCCGGCGTTCAGGACGACGTACCCGGGCAGGTCCTTCGACTCGCTGCCGAGGCCGTAGGCGAGCCACGACCCCATGCTCGGCCGGCCGAACATGGTGCTGCCGGTGTTCATCAGCAGCTGGCCGGGGTGGTGGTTGAACGCCTCGGTGTGCATCGACCGGACCAGGCAGATGTCGTCGGCGACGGACCCGAGGTGCGGCAGGAACTCGGACAGCTCCATCCCGCATTGGCCGTGCCTGGTCCACTTCCGCGGGCTGCCGAGGACGACGGCGGTTTCCTTCTGGAGGAACGCGAACCGGACGTTCTTGGTGAACGACTCGGGGAGCTTCTGCCCGTGGAGTTCGTTGAGCTTCGGCTTGGGGTCGAACAGGTCGAGCTGCGACGGGGCCCCTTCGAGGTAGATGCAGATGCAGTTCTTCGCCTTCGGGGCGAAGTGCGGCGGCTTGACCGCGAGCGGCGACGGGGCGTCCGCGGCGGTGAGCCGGCCGTCGTCCTTGAGCAGCGACGCGAGGGCGAGCAGCCCGACCCCGTTGGCGCTGGTGGCGAGGAAGTCGCGGCGGGTGCGGGCGGCGTGTTCGGGGAGCGGGTGCATGGGAATCCCGGTTCGATGTTTAGCCGCGACGCGGAGTCCTCGGAGCGGAGCGCGGGCGCCGACGCCGCGCTCCCCTTCGGGTCGCGGCTAAACGGGGGTGGTGCGGTTCACTCCCGGGTCACGAACTCGTCGAGGTTCAGCACCGCCCGCGCGGTGGCGACCCACGCGGCGGCCTCGGCCACCGGGACGCCCGCCGGGGCGTGCTTTCCGAGCAGCGCCGCCGCCCCCTTCGGGTCGGCCGCGGCGAGCTTCGCCAGGTCGCCCTGGAGCGCGACCAGCCGCGCCACCTCGGCCGCGGCCGGCTCCCGGCACAGGCACAGCTTCAGCAGGTACCCCGCCCGGTCGGCCGCGGTGCCGTCCGGCTTCTCGGTGAGGACGCGCTTCGCCAGCGCCTGGGCCGACTCGACGAACACCGCGTCGTTCAGCAGGGTGAGCGCCTGCAGCGGCGTGTTCGACCGCTCCCGCCGGACCACGCACACGTTCGAGTCGGGGGTGTCGAACGTCATCAGCATCGGGTACGGGCTGGTCCGCTGGAACCAGATGTACAGGCCGCGCTTGTACCGGTCCGGGCCGGTCGTCTCGACCCACCTCGCGGCGTTCGCGTAGGTCAGCTCCGAGATCCCCGGCGGTTGAGGCGGGCGGATCGACGGCCCGCCGACGGTCGGGTTCAGTAGCCCGCTCGCGGCCAGCGCGTTGTCGCGGACGATCTCCGCTTCGAGCCGCGGCCGCGCCTGCCGGGCGAGCAGCACGTTCGACGGGTCGCGCCTCAACGTCTCGGGCCGCACGGCCGACGACTGCCGGTACGTCGCGGACGTGACGATCAGACGGTGGAGCGCCCTCAGGCTCCCGGCTCGCCAGGTCGGTTGCACGAACTCGCTCGCCAGGTAGTCGAGCAACTCCGGGTGGCTCGGCTTCTCGCCCTGGGTGCCGAAGTCCTCGGGGGTGGCGACCAGCCCGCGGCCGAAGAACTTCGCCCACACCCAGTTCACCGTCACCCGGGCGGTGAGCGGGTTGTCGGCCGACACCAGCCAGTTCGCCAGGTCGAGCCGGGTCGCCGGCGGGCCGGCCGGCTTCGGGAGCACCCCGAGGGTGCCGGGCTTCACCTCGACCCCCTTGCGGAGGAAGTCGCCGCGGAGCAGGACGTGGGTCGGGCGGGTCGGGCCGAGGGCCAGGGTCATCGCCTTGCTCGCGGCCGGGGCCCGCTTCGGCAGCGCGGCCAGCGCCTGCTCCCGCTTCTTCAGCTCCGCCGCCGGCAGTTGCTTCTCCTTCGCCTCCGCGACGGCCGCCTCCAGCTTCGCCCTCTCGGCGGCGAACGCGGCCTGCTCCTTCTTCAGCCGCTCGTCGTCGCCCGGGAGCGGGGCGTCGATGTCGGCCTCGCGGTCGGAGTTGAAGAAGGCGAACAGCTGGTAGAACTCGCGCTGCGAGACCGGGTCGTACTTGTGGTCGTGGCACTGGGCGCAGCCGACCGTCAGCCCGAGCCACACCTTCCCGGTCGTGCCGACGCGGTCCACCACGGCGGCGATCCGGAACTCCTCCTGATCCACCCCGCCTTCCTTGTTCGTGAGCGTATTCCGGTGGAACCCGGTGGCGATCTTCTGCTCGGCCGTGGCGCCCGGGAGGAGGTCGCCGGCGAGTTGCTCGACGGTGAACCGGTCGAACGGCAGGTCGGCGTTCAGGGCCTTGATGACCCAGTCGCGGTACCGCCAGGCGAACGGCCGGCCGGTGTCCTTCTCGTACCCGTCGCTGTCGGCGTACCGGGCGGAGTCGAGCCAGTGGCGGCCCCACCGCTCGCCGTAGTGCGGGGACGCCAGCAACCGGTCCACCGCTTTCTCGTAAGCGTCGGCGCTCGTGTCCTTCAGGAAGGCGTCGAGTTCGGCCGGGGTCGGCGGCAGCCCGGTGAGGTCGAGCGACACGCGGCGCAGCAGCGTCGCCCGGTCCGCCACGGGGGACGGCGTCAGCCCGTCCTTCTTCAGCCGGGCGAGGACGAAGGCGTCGACCGGGTGACCGCCCGGCGCCGGGACGGCCGGGCGGGTGATCGGTTGGAACGCCCAGTGGCTCGACTTCGCCCCGACGCCCGCGGCCGGGCCGGCCTGGTCGCCCCACTTCGCCCCCTGGTCGATCCACGCCCGGAGGACGCCGACCTGGGCGGCGGTGAGCGCCGCGGCCCCGTCCGGCGGCATCTTCGCGTCCGGGTCGGTCCCGGCGACGGCGTGAACCAGCCGGCTGTCGGCGCTCTTGCCGACGACGATCACCTTTCCGCCGTTGCCGCCTTCGAGGGCGTCGGCGCGGGTGTCGAGGCGGAGCCCGCCCTTCTGCTTGTCCGGCCCGTGGCACTTGAAGCAGTGGGCCGCGAGGACCGGCCGGACGTCCGTGTCGAAGTCGACCTTCGCGACGGTGGCCGGGGGGAGGTCCGCCTTCTTCGGCGGGTCGGCCGCGGCGGGGTACCCGGCGGCGACGGCCAGGAGCGCGGCGGGGGGGAGGAGGCGGAGGCGGGGCATGGCGGGTGCCGGGAGGGGCGGGCGGGCGGCGGGTGAGTGTAGACTAGACCGGCCGCCCGGGCGTGGCAATGCGGAACCGGGCGCTCCGCGGTGCGCGAACTGCAGGTAGAGTCCGGTTCCGATCGCGGGCGGCTCACGAGCGGGGTGCCATGCTGTTCCCGAGCTTCTTCCTGGGCGGGTTCGAGTGCTCGACCCACCGCCGGCGGGACGGCCGCCGGCTCGACCTGGCCGCCGCCACCGGGCACGACCGGTTCGCGGCCGCCGACTACGCCCGGCTGCGCGACGCCGGGATCCTCGCCGCCCGCGACGGGGTCCGGTGGCACCTGGCCGAGCCCGACCCCGGGCGGTACGACTTCTCGTCCCTCGTCCCGATGCTGCGCGCCGCCCGGGCCGCCGGGGTGCTGGTGGTCTGGGACCTGCTCCACTTCGGCTGGCCGGACCACGTCGACGTGTGGGCACCCGACTTCCCGGACCGGGTCGGCCGGTTCGCGCGGGCGGTCGCCCGGGTCCTCGCCGACGAGGCCGGCGGGCCGGCGTTCGTCGCCCCGGTGAACGAGCCGTCGTTCCTGTCGTTCGCCGGCGGGCAGGAGGGGTTCTTCAACCCGTTCGCCACCGGCCGCGGGGACGAGTTGAAGGCCCAGCTCGTCCGCGCCGCGGTCGCCGCAACCGTCGCCGTCCGGGAGGTGATCCCCGCCGCCCGGGTCGTCCACACCGACCCGGTCATCAACATCCTCGCCGACCCGACCCGGCCGCAGGACCGGCTGGCGGCCGAGAACTACCGGCAGTCGCAGTTCGCGGCGTGGGACATGATCGCCGGCCGGCTCCGCCCGGAGCTGGGCGGGCGGCCCGAGTACCTCGACGTGATCGGGGTGAACTACTACGCCCAGAACCAGTGGGTCCACAACCCGTTCGGGAAGGAGAGCGTGCTGCTCGTCCCGTCGCACCCGCTCCACCTGCCGCTCCGGTACATGCTCCGGGAGGTCCACGAGCGGTACGGCCGGCCCCTCTTCATCGCCGAGACCGGGATCGAGGACGAGGCCCGGCCGGAGTGGCTGCGGTACGTCGGGGCGGAGGCGGCGGCCGCGGTCCGGCTCGGGGTGCCGGTCGAGGGCGTGTGCCTGTACCCGGTGGTCAACCACCCCGGGTGGGAGGACGACCGGCACTGCCGCAACGGGCTGTGGGACTACCCGGACGAGGCCGGCGGCCGCGAGTGGTACGAGCCGCTGGCGGAGGAGCTGCGCCGCCAGCAGCGGGCGTTCGACGACCTGTTCCGCGGCGGGCCGGCCGACGGCGGGGTCCCGGACCTGGCCCGGCTCGACGCCGCAGCCCGTCACATGGGCGAGATGACCGGCCAGTCCCGGGACGCCGGGACGGCGGGATGACGGCGCCGTCCGAGCCGGAAGCGTGAGCGACGGTCTTTGCCTTCCGTCGCTCACGCTTCCGGCTCGGACGGTCGTGGCGCCGGCAATCAGTACGGCCCGCGGCGGGACCAGTACGCGTGCCGCCCGGTCCGCCCGCCGCAGCACGGGCAGACGGGGAAGTACTCCCGCTCGACCGCCGCCTCGTGCCCGCACCGCCGGCCGGCGTGCACCGGGACCGGCAGCCCGCACGCCTCGCAGTCGTGCAGCGGCTCCGCCTCGTCGTCCGACAGGTACACCTCCACCACCTCCTCCGGCAGGGCGGCCGGGATCCGGCCGTCCGCCCCGAACAGGGCGTACAGTGCCCGCAGCCCGCGGCCGCCGACCCGGCGGTCGGTCAGGAGCACCCGCACCCGCACCCGCTGCCCGTCCGGGACCGCGGCCAGGAACTCGGACAGGGCGTCCGCCGCGTCCGTCTCGTACCGCGTCATGGTGCCGCCTCGTGTTGTGGGTGATTCGTCAGGCCAGGGCCGGGGCCGACTCCAGCGCCGCCCGGGCGGCCTGCGCCGCCTTCCGCCCGGCCAGGAAGGCGTGGTCCGAGTTGTAGTACTCCCACTCGCTGTACCGCCCGGCGAGGTGTACCCCGTGCCGCCCCAGCCACTCCCGGATGACCGCCACGTTCCCCGGCCGGGCGTGGTCGTACACCACGTAGGCGAACGGCATGTCCACCTGGTTCGCCGCCCACACCGGGTCGTCCGGCCGCAGGATCCCGACCTTCACGCAGTCGTCGACGCACCGCTTGATGAGCGCGTCGCCGTCGCACGGGAGCGGCTTGAGCGGGCCGTAGGTGATCTCGCAGGTCAGCCCGAACCCGCCCGGCGGGTTGCAGTGCGGGCTCGCGTTCCCCTGGACGAAGATCCGGTGGAACACCGGGTCCTCGGGGTAGTAGATCCAGTGCTTCTCGGTCAGGTTCGGCCGGCCGACCCCGAGGTTGACGCACCGCACCGAGGTGTGCCGCAGCCCGGCGGCCGCCCGCCGGACGTTCTCCGGCACCTCGTCCCCCATCGCCCGGATCAAGACCGGCAGCGGCATCGTGCTGACCAGCTGCTCGTACCGGTACTCGGTCCCGTCGGCGAGGGTGACGGCCCGGCGGCGCGGGGACACCGCCCTCACCCGGGCGTTGAGCCGGACGCGGTCCCCGAGGTGCGGGAGGAACCCGTCCATCAGGGCCTGGAACCCGCCCCGCAGCGGGTACCCGAACCGGGCGTTCGGCCCCATCGGCTTCGGCTTCGGGGAGAGCGCCCCCTCGATCATCTCCCGGAGGTCCGGCATCGGCACCCGCCCGCCGAGCCAGCTCGTCTCCATCTCCGCCAGCGGGACGGCCCAGATCTTCCGGTTGTACGGGGTGGCGAAGTGCTTCGCGATCCCCGCCCCCCACACCTGGTCGATGAACTCCTCGAAGTTCCGCGGCCCGTCCCCCGCCTTCGCCGGCACCCCGTTCCGGCGGACCAGCGGGGCGGTGCTCTCCGCCACCCCGTCCGCGCAGCAGTCGGTGACGGCCGCGTCCTTCGGGTCGGTCCCGCCGAGCGGGGAGCAGGTGCCGTTCCGGGCGTGGGCCTTGCCGTTCCCGTTGACCGAGGGGGCCGGCTTCGGGTCCGGCTTCGCCCCCAGGCTCCCGAACCGTGCCTCGATCGCCCCGACGATGCACTCGGTGATGACGTCCGCCGGCAGCCCGTACAGCGACCCCTGGAACGGGTACCGGGTGTGCACCCCCTTGCTGTACACCCACGCCTCCCGGTCCTGCCAGTGGACGTTGTCGCCCAAGAGCAGCCGGTACATCTCGTGGACGTACGGGTCGTTCGAGAACATGATGTGGCCGGCCCAGTCGAAGGTGAACCCGTTGTCCACCAGCGACCGGCACCACCCGCCGACGGTGTCGTTCGCCTCCAGCAGGACGGCGTCCTCGCCGAGGTGGTACGCGGCCGACAGCCCGGTCGGGCCGGCCCCGATGACGACGACGGGGGCGACGTTCTGCGGCGAGCCGGGAGCGTGAGCGACTGGAGGAACGTCCTCCGGTCGCTCACGCTCCCGGCTCGCCTTCTGCAGCTCGTCCGCCATCAGCGCCGCGGTCGCGTCCCACGAGGTCTTGGCCAGCACCGCGGCGTACCGGTCGCGCCGGCGGGCGGCGTTCGCCGCCGACTCGGTCAGCATCTTGTCGCAGGCGGCGGCGAACGTCCCGGGGGTGTCGGCCAGCCCGACCATCTCCCCGTACGGGTCGGCCACGTCGGCGATCGGGGTGCTGACCACCGGCTTCCCGGCCGCCATGTACTCGACCGTCTTGGTCGGGCTGATGAACCGCGTCGCCTCGTTCCGGACGAACGGCAGCAGGGCCACGTCCCACCCGGACAGGAACGCCGGCAGGTCCGCGTACGCCTGCTGCCCGAGGTAGTGGATGTTCGCCCGCCGCGGCAGGTCCGCCGGGTCGACCTTCGCCACCGGGCCGACCATCACGAACTGGTAGTCCGGTCGGAGGTCGGCGACCGCGGCGAGGAGGTCGCGGTCGAACCGCTCGTCGATCACCCCGAAGAACCCGAGCCGCGGCCGCGGGATCCCGGCCTGGGCCGGCGGGTCCGGGAGCTCGCCGGTCGCGGCCCGGGCGAAGTGGGCGGCCTCCACGCTCGACGGGAAGCAGTGGCAGTTCGGGTGGCGGTCCTTCTTCGCCCGGTACAGGCTCGGCCCGCCGGTGAACACCACGTCCGCCCGGGCCAGGAGCCGCGCCTCCAGGTCGAGCAGCTGCGGCGGGGCGAACTGGAACGCCGACAGCTCGTCCATGCAGTCGTAGGCGACGACCCGCGGGGAGAGCCCGTCGGCGAGCGGCAGGGCCATCGGGGTGTAGAACCACAGGTCGTACCCGCCGGCCGCCCGGTCCCCGACGAGGCGGCGGACGAGCGGGGCGAGGTGCGGGTACTGGGCGTCGCAGAACCCGCCGGCCGGCGCCGGGGTGCGCGGCCGGCAGACGGTCAGGTTCGGGGCCGCCTCGCGCAGGTCCCACCCGGCCCCGGTCGGGTCGTGGACCGGCTCCTCGACGAAGAGGACCGGCCGGGTGCGGGCGAGGCGGGTCATCAGGTGCTGGGGGCGCTGGAAGACGAAGTCCCAGCGGAGGTGGGAGAAGACGACGAGCGGGGGTTGCGACGGTGGCATCGAGCGCCTCGGGTCCTTCGGGGCGGGCGTCTGGTGCCGTCATTCCTCAGCAAACCGCGGGCACCCCGGGGCGCCCGGCCCGCGGGTTGCCCACCCTCCCGACAGGCAAGCGGGACTTCGGACAATCGCGCCGATCGATGTCCCTCGCACCCCGCCCGTCCGCCGGCCCGCCGGGGAAGCCGAGGGCACCCCGATGCCCGTCCCCGGGAACACCGGTTCACGCCCCGTCCGGGCCCGGCCGCCGCTGTCGGCTCATCACCTCGTCCCGCCAGATCTGCTCCTGCCCGTGCTCCTGGGCGGTGACCGGCCCGCGGGTCGCCCGGGCGATCGCCTCCAGCGGGAACTTCGGCACCCGGTCGGCGGTCAGCAGGCCGTTCGCCTCCTGGTAGGTGTCGGCGAACTGGGTGTAGCAGAACCCGGCGAGCACCGGCAGGGCCCGGACGACCGCCATCAGCCGGGCGTACCGGTCGGCGAACGCCTCGGCCGACGCAGCCCGGCTGTACCCCCAACTCCCCTGCTCGGGGGAGAACGCGATCCCGCCGAACTCGGTCAGCACCACCGGGTGGTCGGGGTGCGGCTGCCCCTCCCCGAGGACCAGCATCCGGCCGCCCGGCCGCTCCCGCCGGAACAGCCGCGGCAGGTCGTCGACCGCCCCGTACCGGGTGGCGATCCGGCTGAGCTGGTCGTCGTAGTCGTGGATCCCGATGACGTCGGTGGCGACGCTCTCCCACCCGTCGTTCCCGACCACCGGGCGGGTCGGGTCGAGGGTCTTGGTCAGGTGGTACAGGGCCCGGACGTAGTTCCGCTGGGCCGGGCTGTCCGGCAGGTCCGGGACGCCCCAGCTCTCGTTGAACGGGACCCAGGCGGCGACGCACGGGTGGCTCCGGTCCCGGTCGATGACGGCCGCCCACTCGGCCGTCAGCCGCTCGACCGAGGCGGCGTTGAACCGGTACGCGCTGGGCATCTCCTCCCACACCAAGAGGCCGAGGGCGTCGGCCCAGTACAGGTACCGCGGGTCCTCGATCTTCTGGTGCTTCCGCACCCCGTTGAACCCCATCGCCTTGGCCAGCTCGACGTCCCGCCGCAGGGCCGCGTCGTCCGGGGCGGTCTGCCCGGTCCCCGGCCAGTACCCCTGGTCGAGCACCAGCCGGAGGGTGAGCGGCCGGCCGTTCAGGACGAACCGGTCGCCCTGGACGGCGACCGACCGCAGGGCGGTGTAGCTCCACGCCTCGTCGGCCACCCGGCCGTCGGGGGCGAGGAGCTGGAGGTGGGCGTCGATCAGGGTCGGCCGCTCCGGGCTCCAGAGGAGCTCGTTCCGGTAGTCGTCGATCCCGGGGTCGGACAGAGCGATCCGGCGGTGCACCTCGCCGGCCACGACCCGGTACGTGTCGTCGGCGAGCAGCAGCGGGCCGGCGGTCAGGACGACCCGCAGCCGGAGGTCGTCGGGCGGGGGGCCGTCGGCCGCGACGACCGCCTCCAACCCCAACTCCCACCGCTCCAGGGTGGGGGTCCACCGGACCTTGCCGAGGCGCGTGGCGGGGACCGGTTCGAGCCACACCGGCTGCCAGACGCCGGTGCACCGGGGGTACCAGATGGAGTGCGGGTGGAGCTGCCAGTCCTGCTTGCCGCGCGGCTTGGCCAGGTCGTGTGGGTCGTCGTCCGCCCGCACCACCACCTCGACCTCGCCGGCCGCCGCCGCCGCGGAGACGTCGGCGGCGAACGGGGTGTACCCGCCGCGGTGGGTGGCGACCAGGGACCCGTTCGCCCACACCGCCGCCTCGTAGTCGACCGCCCCGAAGTGGAGGAGGTGCCGCTCGCCGGCGGCCGGGGGCGGGACGGGGACCCGGCGGCGGTACCAGCAGCGGCGGTAGAACCCGGCGTCCGCGACCCCGCTGGCGGCGGTCTCCGGGGCGAACGGGACGCGGATCGTCCGGTCCCACCGCACCTCGGCGGGGGTGGCCCACGCCCCGTCCGGGTCGAGGGCGAAGTCCCACGCCCCGTCGAGCGGGGTCCAGCGGCGGCGGCGGAACTGCGGGCACGGGTGCGGCTGACGGTTGCCGTCGGGCATCCGGGTTCCTCGTGTCGGGCCGGCGGGCGCCGGTGCAAACCCGATACCGCGCCCGGGCCGGGTTGCGGCCTTCCCCGGCATCCGACCCCGGCCGCGGGAGCCGGGGTTGCACCGGCACCCCCGCCCGGCGGCCGCCGCTCAACCCGGCCGAGGGGTGATCGACCACCCCCTGTTGCGCGTCCACCACGTCCGCGAGAACCTGGGGGTGTCGGCGTGCGACGGCGGGTTCCTCGCGTCCGGGGTGGTGCTGGCGCTGCTGGGGTGGGTGGTGATGCGGGCCGGGCGGTGGGACGTGGCACCGCGGGGGGCGAGGCGTAGCCCGGGTCGGGCGGTCTCCGGGGGTGGCGCCCCTCACCCGGCCCGGCGGGGCGCCGGGCCGACCTCTCCCCGGCGGGGAGAGGTGGGGATCGGCGACCCCTCCGGAGGTGGACGATCCGCAGTGCGGCCGGGGCGGCCGGTGTCTTCACCTCTCCCCGCCGGGGAGAGGTCGCCGCCCGAGCGCTTCGCTCGGCCGGCGGGTGAGGGGCGCCACCGACCGAGACCACCCGGAAGTTCCCCCACCCAGTGCCAGGCCGGGGCGTCACCCCGGGCCGACCGCCGGCAGCACCTTCTCGCCGAACACGTCGAGGAACCGGTCCGGGTCGCGGCCGACGAAGTGGAGGTAGACGGCTTCCACCCCGAGGGCGAAGTCCGCCCGCAGCCACTCGACGTGCCGGCCGAGGTCGGACGACACCCGCAGCTTCCCGCGCAGGTGTTCCGGCCGCACCCGGGTGGCCTCCCGGCCGATCGCCTCCGGGGTCGGCAGGTCCTGCAGTTCGTCTTGCCCGACGGCGGCGACCGGCCAGCGGGCGCGGGCGTCCGACCAGGCCCGCTCCTCGTCCGGGTCGTACCCCACCGCGGCCTGGACGACGACCGGCTTCCCCGCGCCCCCGCCGCGGCGGAACGCGTCGATCACCTCGCGCAGCCCGTCCGGCTCGTGCCCCACGGTGATGAGGCCGTCCGCCCAGGCTCCGACCCACTCCGCCGTCTCGGCCGAGACCGCCGCCCCGAACAGCCGCGGCGCGGCCGCCGGGCGGGAGTACAGCTTCGCACCCTCGACCGTGACGCGGCCGCGGCGGGTGACGGTCTCCCCGGCCCACAGGGCGCGGATCACGTCCGCCGCCTCGCGGAGCGTCTCGCGGCGCTCGGCCTTGTCCGGCCACCGGTCGCCGGTGACCGACTCGTTCAGGTACTGCCCGGTGCCGACCGCCAGCCAGTACCGGCCGGGGAACATCTCGGCGAGGGTGGCGGCCGCCTGGGCGACGACCGCCGGGTGGTACCGCCCGGTCGGGCAGCAGACGCTCCCGAACGGGAGGGCGGTCGCCTGGAGGGCGGCCCCGAGCCAGGCGGGCGCGAACCCGCTCTGGCCCTGCTCCGGGGTCCACGGGTGGAAGTGGTCGGAACACATCCCGGCGCGGAACCCGGCCGCCTCCGCCCGGCGGGCCAGGCGGAGCAGTTCCCCGGGCGGGTACAGCTCGTGCGACGCGTGCCACCCGACGACGCCCGTCCCGCCCCCCGCCGTCACTTCGGCCCGCCCGGGTTCGTCCCGCCGCCCGGGTTGCCGCCGTCCTTGCCCGGCCCCACCCCGGACGGGTTCGTCCCGTCGCGGTTCGGGCTCGACCGGTCGCCGGCCCCGGGGCCCGGGCGGTCCTTGTTGTCCTGGATCGAGCCCGGCGCCCCGCCCGCCGGCGGGACCGGTCCCTCCCTCCGGGCCTCGCACCCGGCCAGCACCAGCACCGCGGCCGCCGCGGCCCACTTCCTCGTCGCCATCACGTCCTCCTCGCGGGCGTGTCAGGTCTGCCGGCCGGTCCCGGCCGGGACCGGCTCGTCGGGGTACGGCTCCGGGGGCGGCGGGGCGGACCGCGGGGTGGTCACGGTGGTGAGCGAGACGGCGACCGCGAACAGCCCGAACCCGACGTGCGGGGCCCACAGGGTGCGGGCGAACCCGAACACCCACGGGGACGCGGCCAGGAACAGCCCGCCGGCCAGGTCGAGCCCCAGGTGGAGCCGCATCGGGACGACGCTCCGCACCCCCAGCTCGTACTGGGTGAACAGGCTGGTGAAGACGGTCGCGACCCCGACCGCGACCGGGACCATGGCCTCGGCCCACGACGAGGCGAACCCGCCGAGGAACGGGAGGACCATCAGGGTCAGGCCGAACACGTAGTCCAGCGCCCCGTGGACGCGGGTCGGGATGAAGCGCACGGCGGCCTCCGGGCCGGGGGGTTCAGGGGTCAGGCGGTGCCGGCCCGGGCCCAGGCGCACGCCCGGTCCACCAGCGGGCCGAGGGCGACCGCCCGGTCCGGCCGGTCGAGCACGGACAGCCGGGGGACGTGCGGGAACGGCCCGTCCGCCTCGGGCGACAGGATCAGGACCGGGGCCCGCGCCCCCGGCCCCTCGTGGGCGGCGGCCAGCACCCCGGCCACCGACCCCCAGTGGAGCGGCGGGACGAGGACCAGGAGGTCGGGGGCCGTCGCCCGCAGCCTCCCCAGGCAGTCCGCCCCGCCGTCGGCCGTCTCCACCTCGCACCCCAGCCCCGCGAACGCGGCCGCCGCCGTCGCCCGCAGCCGCCGGTCCGTCGTCGCCACCAGCACCCGGTTCGCCACCGCGACCTCCTCGACACCCGTCGGTTTGTTCCGCGGCGGACCGATCGCAGGTCCCGTACCGGGAGGCCCGCCCCGCGGGGCGGGGCGGACGGGATGCGGGTTCACCCGACGGCGGGCGGCCGGGCGTCGGGCCGTCCCCGGACGCGCCGCCCCGCCCCGCCGGGTGTCCCGGCCGGGCCGCCGGCCGCCGGTGGCGGGGGGCGGGAAGGGGGGTTCCGGTCGGCCGCGGCACGGCCGGTGCAGCCCCGGGCCGGGGGCGGACCACCCAGACGGGGGGACTCGTGTGCTCGCGCGCAGCTTCTGGAAGCCCCGGCTCGGGGCGGTGTACCTGGGGGACGGGCGGACCCGGTTCCGGGTGTGGGCGTCGAAGCGGGAGCGGGTGGACGTGCGCCTCACCGGCCCGGCCGACCGCGCCGTCCCGCTGAGCCCGCGGGAGAACGGGTACTTCGAGGCCACCGTCGGCGACTGCCCGCCGGGCACCCGGTACCTGTACCGGCTCGACGGCGGGGCCGAGCGGCCGGACCCGGCGAGCCGGGGCCAGCCGGCCGGGGTGCACGGGCCGTCCGAGGTGGTCGACCCGACGTTCCCGTGGACCGACCGGTTCTGGCACGGGGTGCCGCTCGAGCGGTACGTGATCTACGAGCTGCACGTCGGCACCTTCACCCCCGAGGGGACGTTCGACGCGGTGGTCCCGCGGCTCCCGGACCTGGTCGAGCTGGGGGTGACGGCGGTGGAGCTGATGCCGGTGGCCCAGTCCCCGGGGGCGCGGGGGTGGGGGTACGACGGGGTGTACCCGTTCGCCCCGCAGCACAGCTACGGCGGGGCGGGCGGGCTGAAGCGGCTGGTCGACGCCTGCCACGCCCACGGGCTGGCGGTGGTGCTGGACGTGGTGTACAACCACTTCGGCCCGGAGGGCGGGTACCTGCAGGAGTACGGGCACTACTTCACCGACCGGTACAAGACCCCGTGGGGGGAGGCGGTGAACGTGGACGGGCCGAAGAGCGACGAGGTCCGCCGGTACCTGATCGAGAACGCCCTGTACTGGGTCCACGAGTTCCACGCCGACGGCCTGCGGCTGGACGCCGTCCACGCGCTCCACGACGAGACCGCCACCCCGTTCCTGATGGAGCTGGGGAACGTCCTGGGGCGGTACGCGGCGGACCTGAACCGGCAGGTGTACCTGATCGCGGAGAGCGACCTGAACGACGTCCGGGTGCTCCGGGCCCCGGAGCTCGGCGGCCTCGGGCTGCACGCCCAGTGGGCCGACGACCTGCACCACTGCGTGTTCACCCTGCTGGCCGGGGAGGAGTGCCCGTACCACCGGGACTACGACCAGTTCGACCTGCTGGCGAACGCGTACCGGAACGGGTACGCGTACACCGGGCAGTTCTCGGCCACCCGGGAGCGGCGGCACGGGAACCAGCCGGTCAACCTGCCCGGGCGGGCGTTCGTCGTCTGCATCCAGAACCACGACCAGATCGGGAACCGGAAGTGGGGGGAGCGGTTCGGGGCGCTGGCCGGGGCGGAGGCCCAGAAGCTGGCCGCCGGGGCGGTCCTGCTGTCCCCGTACACCCCGATGCTGTTCATGGGGGAGGAGTACGGGGAGACCGCCCCGTTCCTGTACTTCACCGACTTCGGGGACCCCGGCCTGGCGGAGAGCGTCCGGGAGGGGCGGAAGCGGGAGTTCGCCCTGGCCGGGGGCGGCGACCCGCCGGACCCGCAGGCGGGGGAGACGTTCCGCCGGTCGAAGCTCGACTGGGGCCTGCGGCGGTCCGGCGGGCACCGGGTGCTGTGGGAGTTCTACCGGGAGTTGCTGCGGCTGCGGCGGGAGTCCCCGGCCCTGCGGTTCCCGGATCGGGAGCGGATGCGGGTGACCCCGTTCCCGGAGCACCGGGCCCTGCTGGTCGAGCGGTGGGACGGGGACGACGAGACGCTGGTCGGGCTGAACTTCGGGGATCGCCCGGCCGAGGTCCGGGTCACCCTCCGGACCGGGACCTGGGACCGGCAGCTCGACTCGGCCGACGCCCGGTGGGGCGGCCCGGGCACCCCGTCCCCGCCGGAGCTGGCCGCCCGGAGCGAGGTCCGGTTCGGCCTGGCCCCGACATCCGTCGCGGTGTACGCCTTCCGGGTCGACCCGGTCACCAACCGCTGACCCGCGGTCACCGGCCCCCGCCGGCCCGCCGCCCGCCCGCCGGCTCCCCGTCGTCGGCCTCCTCGGCCTCGGCATTGACGACCGTCTCGGCCAGGGCGGTGAGTCGCTTGTCGGCCTCGCCCTCCTCGTCGAGCGTCTGCTGGAGGAGGGCCTCGGCGTCCGGGTACCCGAGGAGGCGGGCGAACGTCCGGGCGCACCCGTACCCGGCGATCTCGTAGTGCTCGACCTTCTGGGCGGAGCAGATCAGGGCGGCGTCGACCACCGCCGGGTCGCCGTCCTCGGCGAGCACCTCCTTCCCCTCCTCGATCAGCCCCTCCATCGCCTTGCACTTCTTCCCCTTCGCCTTCACCCCCAGGCCCTCGAAAATGGTGTCCAGCCGGTCCACCTGGCGGCGGGTGACCTCCAGGTGTTCGGTGAAGGCGGCCCGCAGGTCCGGGGACGACGCCCCCTTGGCCATGCGCGGGAGGGCCTTCAGCAGTTGGTTCTCCGCGCTGTACAGGTCCTTCAGCTCGGTCAGGTACAGGTCATGCAGTGAGTCGAGCGGCATGTCTCCGGCTCCGGTGCGGGGTGCGGGGTGCGGGGTGCGGGCCAAGGGCGACCGGCCCGGGCCGGCGGGGTGCAAGTCCCGGACCGGCCGGTCGCCGCGCCGCCGGGCGGCGGGAGGTTCCCGTCCGGGACGTCCTGGGCCCCGCCCGGGCCGTGTTCGTCGGGGCGGAACGACCGAGGCCCCGCCGGCGGGCCGGGCGTCAGCCCGCGTCGCCCGGCGCCCGGGGTAGTGGGTCTCGCCCCGGACCTTCTTCACCCCGCGCCGGCGGCGCGGGTTCGGCGGGAAGTCGGGGTGCGGCATCTTCGGGCGGGCAGGGTTCCGGCGGCGGGACGGGGCGGTAGAATCAGCCGCGAGGCGACTCCGGTGGCGCGGGGCCGGTGTTCACCCCGCCCGGCTCCCTCCGCCGGGCGGGGCGGCGTCACCACCGGCGGTCCACGCCAGACGGAAGAAGGGGGCGACTGCGGTAGAAGTGCTGGACGGAGGCGTTCCGGAAGGGTGGCAGAGTGGTCGATCGCACCGGTCTTGAAAACCGGCGACGGGTCACACCGTCCGAGGGTTCGAATCCCTCCCCTTCCGCTGAAAGCCAAGAAACCCCAGTCGTGCGACAGCCCCGCGTCTTCACCGCCCGGGGAACCGAGCGCACCGGAGCACACCCCGGGGGAACGGTCCCGATGCATCCCGGATGCATCCCGAACCGGCGTTCCCGACGCGGTCACGGGGGCGTGGCCGCACCTTCCCGAACATGTCCGGCTCGCGATTCTCGCACTGGTCCGACCCTACTGTGCCCAGCCTGCCGGGACGGGGTGAGTCGGTGCCCCGGGTCACTCCCCGAGCTTACTCACGATGGCCGCGAACTGGTCGGCCGCGGCCTGCAGGTCGTCCGCGATCTCCCGGGCCAACGTGTCCGGCTCGGGCAGGTCCTCGGACTCCTCCAGGGTTTTGTCCCGCAGCCAGAAGATGTCGAGGTTCGCCTTGTCCCGCTTCGCCAACTCGGCGTACTCGAACGCCCGCCACCGCCCGTCCGGGTTCGCCCCCGCGTCCCACGTCGGCTTCCGGGCCGCCCGGTCCTCCGGCCGGTAGCACGCTACGAACTCGTCGAGGTCGGACCGCCTCAGCGGGTTCGTCTTCAGGGTGAAGTGCCTGTTGGTCCGCAGGTCGTACACCCACAGCTTCGATGTCCACGGCTCCTCCCGCGGCGGCCCGCGGTCGAAGAACAGGACGTTCGCCTTCACCCCCTGGGCGTAGAAGATCCCGGTCGGCAGCCGCAACAGGGTGTGGACGTCGCACGTCCGCAGCAGCGCCCGCCGCACCTTCTCCCCGGCCCCGCCCTCGAACAGCACGTTGTCCGGGACCACCACCGCGCACCGCCCGCCGACCTTCAGCAGGCTGAGGACGTGTTGGAGGAAGTTGAGCTGCTTGTTCTTCGTGGTGGCGACGAAGTCCGGCCGCTCGTACGCCACCTCGTCGGCGTCCGCGTCGTCCTCCCCGTCGAGCCGGGTCTTGATGCTCGACTTCTTCCCGAACGGCGGGTTGGTCAGCACCAGGGTGAACCCGTCCGCCGGCACACTCCGCAGGCTGTCGTCCACCCGCACCGGGCTCGGGTCGGCGTCCACCCCGTGCAGGTACAGGTTCATCACGCACAGCCGGGCGGTGTTCGGGACCAGCTCCCACCCGGTCGCGAACGACCGCCGCAGGTGCCGCTTCTGGTCCGGGTCGAGGTCCCGCCCCTCGTGCTCCTGCACGTACTCCCGGGCGGCCAGCAGGAACCCGCCGGTCCCGCACGCCGGGTCGCACACCGTGTCGTCGGCGGTCGGGCGGACGCAATCCACGATCCCGCGGATCAGCGGCCGCGGGGTGAAGTACTGCCCGGCCCCCTTCGGCGACTCCTCGGCGCTGCGGGCGAGTAGCCCCTCGTAGATGTCGCCCTTCACGTCCGCTTCGAGGCTCGTCCACGTCTCCGGCTCGATCAGGTTGCGGATCAGCCGGTACAGGAGGGCCGGGTTCTGGATGTCCGGCCGGGCCTTGAGGAACACCTGCCCGAGCATCCCGGGCCGCTTGCCGAGCTCCTCCAGGGTGTGCCGGTAGTGGACCTCAAGGTCGTCGCCCTCCCGCTTGAGGAGGTTCGGCCAGTCGTACGGCTCGGGGACGATCGGCGGGCGGTTGTGCGGCGGGAGGGTCAGCTCGTGGGCCATCTTCAGGAACAGGAGGAAGGTGATCTGTTCCGTGTACGCCAGGTACGACAGCCCGACGTCCCGCAGGACGTGGGCGAAGTTCCAGGCCCGGGCGACGATCTGGGCGGTGTCGGTGCTCATGCCGGGTCGCCCGCCACCGGCAGGCCGACGGCCTCCAGGAACTGCAGCGCCTCGTCGTACTGCTCGTCGGTGAACGCCTTCCAGCCGTGCGCCGCGGTCTCCGCCCGGAGCGCCTCACCGGCGAGGCCCCGCCCGGCCTGTCGGGTCAGCAGGTGCGTCTTCGCCGCGATCGCCAGCCGGACGTAGTCCCGGACCGGGGCGGCAGCCAACTTCTCGACGGCCGCGCGGATGCGGGGCCACTCAGCCGGGGCCGCGGCCGCCTTTTCGGCTGCGACCTGCCGGCCCTCCTCGGTCAGGGTGTAGTCGTACCGGGCGATCTCGAACCCGTGCTCGTCGGTCGTCCCCGCCCCGGCCGCGCGCTGCTCCAGGAACTTCAGCCCGCGGAGTTCCTCGACCGCGTCCGCCACCTCGGCCGAGTACGGGCCGTAGTAGTGGGCGCGGTAGCCGAGCCGCCGGGGGTCGCCCGTAAGGGCGCCGGCGAAGTAGACCATCTTCTGCAGCTTGGTCCGCCCCCGGATCTCGCCCCCGGCGGCGTAGAGCACCAGGTGCACGAAGTCGTAGGTGGTCATGGCTTGCCCTTCCTGCACGCGGCCTGGATCTGCTCCCGGATCGGGCCGCCCCACTTCTCCCGCAAGGCGTCCTTGTCCGCCCCGCCCGGCCACTCGACCGGGGCGTACACCTCGACGTAGCTGTCCGCGTTCGCGGCGTTGATCGACGTGAGCAGGGTCGACGCGCTGTCAGTCAGGTACTGTGGGTTCGGCCGGACGTTCACCAGGATCCCCTTCGCGTCATTTCGGGCCGACTCCCGGACCGACTTGATCCCGTACCCGTGGGCGACCACGAAATCCGCGTCGACCGCGCACCCCAGTTCCGCCCCGAGAAACTCGCCGACCGACTGCTCGATCTCGCCCCGCACGCTGTCGTGGGCCGGCCGGCCCAGGTTCTTGAGGACCTCCTTGTGCCGCCCGTCGAACGGGGCGTCGATCCTCGCCCGGAAGACGAGCTTCAGCAACCTCCGTTCCCGCAGCCGGCGGAGCAGCGCCCCGGACTTCGCCCCGGGCGGCTGCCGCTCCCACGGGCAGAACGTCTCTAGAAACCGGCCGTCGTCCCACCCCAGGTAGTTCCGGACGAACTCCGGCGACCCGTCGAACCGGTACAGCCGGTCCATCTGCTCCAGCCGGTCGACCTCGACCCCGAGCCGGATCGCCCGGGTGATCATCTGGTCCGTGACCTGCCGGACCCGGTGCCCGTACACGTTCGCCGACATGTAGTACTTCGCAAAGACGAATTGCTCGACCGCGTGCACCCCGTCCTCGTCGATCATCAGGTCCGTAGCCTCGGCCTCGGGCAGGACCAGCGACCGGTGGAGCTGCGGCAGGTCGTAGCGCCCGTACTGGACGCCGCAGAAGTAGCTGTCCCGCAGCAGGTAGTCCTGCTTGTCCGCGTCCAGCGGGCCGGACACGATCTGCTGGAGCACCGGCCGGCCACTCCAGTCCCCGAGCAGCCGGATCACGTCCTCGCGCGCCGGCTCGGGCAGCAGCCGGCTCAGGTCCGGGTCGGTCCGGATGATCTCGGCCGTCACCGCCTCGTGGATCTTGTGCTGGGCCTGGTCCGGCTTCAGCTTCGTCTTGTCCCCGAACCGCTCCAGGGACGCTTCCGAGACGTGGCTGAACGGCCCGTGGCCGGTGTCGTGTAGCAACCCGGCCAGCAGGAGCAACCGCAACTCGTCGCCCCTGATCTCCAGTCGCCCCGCCATCTGCCCGGCGACGTGCGCCACCCCGAGCGTGTGGTCGAACCGGGTGTGCAGCGCCCCGGGGTACACCAGCGACGCCAGCGCCAGCTGCCGGATGCCCCGCAGCCGCTGGAGCGGCCCGCTGTCCACCACCGGGCCGAGCTCGGCCGGCAGGGTGACGAAGTTGTGGATCGGGTCGCGGCTGCGGAAGCTCATGGGCGAACTCGGCGGCGACGTGAACGAGTTTACACTACGAATAAGTGTGCGGGCGACCAGAGTTGACCGCCGTCACGAGCTGGGCGGGGCGGGTCCGCGGCGGCCCCGGGGCCGGGGGGTTGGGCTGGCGCGGGCGGCCCGGAGGCGGGCGAGCAGGTCGGCCGCCGGCTCGTCGGCCGGGTCCTGCCGGACCAGCCGGCCGGCGAACGCCCGCCGCAGGATCGCCTGCCGCAGCCGCCCGGCCCGGGCCAGGTTCGCCGACACCTGCCCGTCCGCCGCCGCGATCTGCGACAACCGCTCCTCCACCTCCGACACGATCTGCTCCTGCTCCGCCAGCGGCGGGAGTGGGAAAGGGAAGCTCACAATCCCACTGCCCGAGATGTGTGGTAACTGTGTGCCTGTCTGTCCGCCGTGGAGGTGGGTGATGAACCGCCGGCTTTGCAGCGCGAGGTACAAGAACGAAGTCATAGAGTGGGCAACGGGCCGGAAGCGGGACACCCGCTGCACGAGCAAGCAGGGGACGTCATCTGCCGTGGCTCGCGCGATCTTGAGGCCAGACGAAATGATCGGGCGATCCATGGCGAGGATGATGTCCCCGGTCTCTATTCCCAGGTGAGTGTACTCCGCCGCTTTTGCCTCCGGCCAGTACCGGGTATCACGCCATCGTAAAGCACCCGGCTCGATGTTCTCACCCCGGAGAAGCTTGATGCCAGCATCAGTAAACTCCGCGCTTGGGAAGGCGAAGCCGACGTCGAGAAAGCAGGTTTGTTCCACGGTCGCCCAGCACCAGCCAGCGGGGAGCGGGGGCAGGTTCGACGTGTCCGGCGGGGTCGGCTCGGCGTACCGCGCCTGCCAGTTCTTCGGCGGCGACCGGCCGGCGGCCGCGAACTTCGCCAACTGGTCCGCCTCCCACTTCGTCCGGCGGTCGGCGAGCACCCGCGTCAGCAACTCTGCCGCCGGCTCCGCGGCCGGGTGGGCGGCCCGCCAGTCGGCCGTCAGCCGGCCCCCGACCGCCGCCGCCAGCACCGCCGCCCGGTACCGCCGCAGCTTCGCCCGCACCCGCAGAAGCGCCGCCAACCCGGCGTCCAGGTCCGCGAACAGCTCCTCCACCTTCGCCACGATCCGCCGCTGCTCCGCGAGCGGCGGGACCGGGACAGGAAAGCGCCGCAGCATCCCCTTGTTGATGGATGCGAGGTTTGTGGTCTGCTTGCCATTGGCAAGGAACCATGTCTGGCCGAAGTGATTGCCGTGGAGCGACACAAACTTGGGGTCGACGACGCCGAGATTCGGTCGGGCGCGGAAAATGTGGTTCTGGTGGATGCACTCCGCGACTTCGCTGCCCCAAACCCAGCCCCGACCGAGCTTGTCGCGGTCGCCGCCTTCGGTGAAGAGGATGTCGCCCGGCTGCAACCGGAGTTGCGCGATCTCGGTTTCCTCCGCCGGGATCGTCTTCAGCTCGCGAAGGTCCAGGTAGCCACGCTGGACATTGGCTACCCGCAGGTACGGCACCTCTCGCATCGACGGCGAACGAGGACGCTTTTGGTCCTTCGTCAGCCCGCCCTCGATCTCGGCAATCTCGTCCAGTGTCGCCCACGCCCAGCTCGTCGGCAGCCCGTCCGTGGTCACGCCGCCAGCCATTGGTTCAGCTCCTCCAGCAGCCCCGGCAGGGCGTCCCCGAACACCTCGTGCGCCTTCCCCAGCCCGCCCATCCGGAAGAACGGGTCGGCGGCGAAGTCGTCCGGCTCGACCCGCAGGCTGGTCGCGATGTGGTCGGCGATTGCGTCGAGCCATTTTCGCTGGTCGGCGGTGAACGTCACCCCCGCCGCCGCCCGGTCCGCCAGCCACCCGGCGTACCGCTCCCGCACCGCCGCCGCCACCGGCACCAGGTCCGCGTCCGGATGCACCGCGCTCCGCACCAGGGCGACCACGTCCACCAGCGCCTTCCCGCCCCGGCCCCGCACCTTCGCCGGCTCCGCCAGCTCGAACGCCGCCCACAGCCGCTCCGGGTCGAACGGCTGCCGCCTCGCCATCCGCAGGGCCGCCGCCAGCTCCTTCACCTGCCGGAACCGCAGCCCGGCCCGGTACGGCCGGGAGTACAGCACCCGCAGGGCCTCCACCTCGTCCCGCTTCTCCTCGCACTGCCTCCGGAAGTCGGCGACCAGGGCGGCCGCCCGCTCTGCCGCGGACGCGTCCCACCCGGCCCGCAGCAGCCGGTCCCCGGTCACCTCGTCCACCACCTGCCACAGGCTGTTCACCTCCTCCCACACCGCCTGGATCGTCCGCCGGACGGCCGGGTCGAGGAACGGCCGCAGGGCCGCACGCATCCTCTCCGCCTCGGCCGCGTCGAGCTGGGCGTCGGTCGGCTCGGCCCCGGCCGGGCGTGTCGTGGGGCAAGTTGGAAACTTGCCCCACGACCGCCGACGTGTTCATCTCGTCCGACGGAGTGCCCATGCGTCGCGCCCTGCTGACCGCCCTGGCCGCCCTCACCCTGCTGAGCGGGTGCGCGACCCCGGGCGCCCGCACCCGGGTGGCCGAGTTCCGTCCCGGGAGCCGACCCGACACCTCGCGGGTGTGGGTGGCCGGGGAACTGTTCCTGGTCCGGACGGACGGCCCGGACGCGGTCGTCGCCGCGGCCGAGGTCGGGCGGTGGGACGCGGTCGGGTTCCGCCGCGGGCCCGACGGGGCAGTGGTCGCGGTGGCCGGCGGCCGGACGTTCCCGGTCGCCGGCGGCGAGTACGAGTGGGTGCGGGTCACCGACCGGGAGTTGCAGTGGAGTGTGGCGGCGGCCGCCGCCCACCGGTTGTCCGAGGTGGCGGAGAAGGTCGGGGCCGTCCTGATGGTCCCGATCGCCGCCGCCGTCGTGCTGCCGTTCCTGCTCCTCGGCGTCTGTCCCCCGATCCACGCGGGGTGACCGCCGCCCGGTGACCGCGGGCGGCCCGGTTCACGGGTGCGGGCGGGCGTCCCACAGGGTCACCTCGCCCTGTCCGAGGGTCCCGGCCCCGATGGCCAGGTAACTGTTATCCGGGGCGAAGGCGACCGACCACACCACCCCGGACTGCCGGCGGAACGTCAGCAGCTCCTCCCCCGTCGCGGCGTGCCACAACTTCACCGTCCCGTCCCAGCTGGCGGTGGCGAGCGTCCGGCCGTCCGGGGCGTAGGCCATCTGGTACACCTCCGCGGTGTGCCCCCGGAGGCTCGCCCGGGGGCGGTCCGTGGCGAGATCCCAGAGGACGACCTCGGTCTGGTCCACGGTCTTCGACGCTCGGCCGAGGGCGGCCGTTTCCCCGGTCGGGGAGATGGCGACCAGGTACATGCCGGGGAGCAGGGGCCGGGCGGCCCCGCTGCCGGCGTCGAACCGGCCCACCTTGTCCGAAATCCCGTACGCCACCGTCCGCCCGTCCGGGGTGAACGCGACCGTCCGGACCATCTTGCTCCCCGGGTCGAACGACGCGACCTCGCGGCCGGCGTGGGGGTCCCACAGCTTCACCTCGCCCGGCTTATTCCACCGCCCGCCGCCGGTGGCCAGGGTGCGGCCGTCCGGGGAGACGGCGAGGTCCCAGATCATGTCCTTGTGCCCGGTCAGGTCCGGGAGGGGTGACCAGTCCGTCGTCCGCCACCGGCGGACGACGCCCTTCTCGCCGGCCGCGACGAAGACGGAGCCGTCCCCGGGGAAGGCGAGGCTCAGGTCGCTGTCCCCCGGGACGGCGAGCTCCCGCGTCTCCCGCCGGGTCGGGACGTCGTACAAGGTTACCCGGCCGACGCCGGACGCCGCCAGGATGTCCGCCCGGGGCGAGAACGTCAGCCGGTACGACGACTGCTGGGTGGTCGCGGTCGGGCTCCGGCGGAGCCGGGCGCACTCCTGCGGCTGGCCCGCCGGCCAGGCGTGGGCATCCCCGTCCCACCCGGCCGTGTACAGCGCCCCCCCGCCCCCGAACGCCACCCCGGTCACGGCCTGGGTGTGGCCGAGGATGGAGCCGGTTTCCTGGCCTGTCTCCGGGTTCCACCGGCGGACCACCCGGTCGAACCCGGCCCCGACCAGCTCCCGCCCGTCCGGGGTGAACGCGAGCCCCAGGACAACCCCGGCCGGGCCGCCGATCGTCCGCCGGACCGCCCCGGTGGCCAGGTCGCGGACCCGGACCGACCGGTCCCACCCGGCCGAGGCCACGGTCCGGCCGTCCGGGGACACGGCCACCGCGAACACCGCCGCGACGTCGTCCCGGACGGTGACCCGGGCGGCCCGGGTCTTCAGGTCCCAGACCCGCATGGTCCCGTCCCCGCCGCCGGAGACCAGCGACCGCCCGTCCGGGGCGAACGCCAGGCACAGGGTCGTTCGGGCGTGGCCCGGGAGTCGCTCGGCCTCCTCCCCGGTGGCGGTGTCCCAGAGGACGATGGTCCCCGGCTCGGTCTTGTGGTCGGGGTACAGGAACCGCTCGATCGGGTTCCCGGTCCGGAGGGTCCACCCCCCGGACGCGGCGGCCAGCCGCGACCCGTCCGGGGAGTACGCCAGGGACCCGACCACCTTCCCCGGGCCGGTCCAGGAGTGGCGGCGGGCGCCGGTCGCGGTGTCCCAGGTCACGACCGCCCCGCCGGCCGTGCTGGCGGCGACGGTCCGGCCGTCCGGGGAGAAGGCGACTGCCAGGGCCGAGCTGCCCGTCTCCAGCTTGGTCCGGACCCGGCCGGTGGCGGTGTCCCAGAGCCACACCTCGGGCAGCTTCGGGCCGCCGGTGGCCAGCAGCGCCCCGTCCCGGCTGACCGCCAAGCCGCGGACCGGGTGCGGGGGGGTGAACGTCCGCTCCCGGTGGTGCGCGAGCCGCCACAGGTAGTGCCACTCGAACCCGCGCAGGTCGGACTGCCCGGGCCCGGGCCGGAGCGAGGCGAGCAACTCCCGCATCCGCGGCAGGTCGCCCTGCTGCCAGCTCTGCCAGGCCAGGGTGACCCGGTTCGGGTACGCCTCGACCCGCCGCCGCTCGGCGACCTCCTCGGCCCGCCGGGTCGCCGCGTCGGCGTCGGCCTTCCGGGTCTCCGCCGTGGCGGCGTTCTCGTCCGCCTGCCGCCGGGCGGCGTCGATCCGGACGGCCGAGACCGTGGCCACCGCCGCCACCGCCGCCAGCAGGGTGAACACCGCCCCGAGCAAGGCGGCTACCGCCGGGTTCCGCCGGGCCCACCGGGCCGCCCGTTCCGCCCGCCCGACCGGCCGGGCCGACACCGGCCGCCCGGCCAGGAACCGGCCGAGGTCGTCGGCCAGGGCGGCGGCCGACGGGTACCGCCGGGCCGGGTCCTTCTGCAGGCACCGGTGGGCGACCGTCTCCAGGTCCCGCGGGACCCCCGGGGCCAGGTCCCGAACCGCGACCGGCTCCCGGGTCTGGACCTGGACCAGGGTGTCGGCCGTGCTCGCCCCGCGGAACGGCGGGCGGCCGGTCAGGCACTCGTACAACACCGCCCCGAGCGCGTACACGTCGGCCGCCGGACCGACCCGCCGCGGGTCGCCGGCGGCCTGCTCCGGGGCCATGTAGCTCGGGGTCCCCATCACGATCCCGGTCCGCGTCCGCGAGTCCTCCGCATCCGCCAGCCGGGCCAGCCCGAAGTCCGCCACCTTCGGCTCGTCGGCCGCCCCGAGCAGGATGTTCCCCGGCTTCAGGTCCCGGTGGACGACGCCCCGGGCGTGGGCCGCCGCCACCGCCCGGGCCACCGCTTCGACCAGCGCCGCGGCCGCCCGGGCCGGCAGCGGGTTGCCGCCGAGCGCCCGGTCCAGCCCTCCGCCGGGGCAGAACTCCAGGGAGAACCACGGCAGCCCGGCGTGCTCGCCGACCTCGTGGATCTGCACGATCCCGGGGTGCTGGAGGCGGGCGACCGCCTCGGCCTCGGTCCGGAACCGGGCGACGGCCGCGGCCCCGGCCAGCCCCGGGTGGAGGATCATCTTCAGCGCGACCGGCCGCTTCAGCCGGGTCTGCCGGGCGAGGAACACGACGCCCATCCCGCCGCGGCCGAGCTCCCGCTCGAACTCGTACCCGGGCGGGGCCGGCGGCAGGTCGGGCGGCGGGCGGTCTTCCGCCCGGCCGTCCGGCAGGGTGCGGGTCGGCGGGTCGTCGGTCCCGGCCAGCCGCAGCAGGGCGGCGAACGGGTCGGCGGTGAGGTGGTCCAGCTCCCGGGCGCAGAGGTCGCACCCGAGCAGGTGCTCCTCGACCGCCGCGGCCTCGTCGCCGTCCAGCCGGCCGGCGGCGTACGCCCGGACCGCGTCCGGGTGGGGGTGACCGATCCCGCGGTGGTCCATGGCGCGCCTCCGTGCGCAGGGTATAGGAGGGTGGGGGCGGGTCGGGGAGGCCGACCCGGGGGCGGCTCAGTACTGGAAGCCGAAGAACACCCCGCCGGTCGGCAGCGGGACGACGGCCCGGTCGAAGATCACGGCCGCGCCCCCGAGCCGCAGCCCGAGCGACCCGCGGAACCGGTCGGACCACCGCCGCTGCCAGACGAGCTCGGCGTCGACGGCCACCGCCCCGGTCCCGCGGTCGAAGTCCCGGAAGTGGCCGCGGGACGGGAAGAAGTACGCGTCGACCCCGGGCCGGATCAGGAAGTTGTCCCGGGTCCCGTCGGACCGGTAGCCGTCCCACCGCGCCCCGGCGAACACCCCCGGGAGCGTGCCCACGGCCGCCACCCCGCCCTCCGCCCACCACCCGCCCGCCACCCGGCACTGCACCCGGGCGGTGAACGGGAACCCGACCATCACGTCCGCCTGCAGCCGGGACGGCTCGGCCGCGGGTCGGGTCGTGAGGAGACCGCCGTCCGGGTAGAACGCCTCCGGGCCGGGGGCCGGCGCCGGGTCCTGCCCGGCCGCCGACCCGGCCCCGACCGCCGCCACCACCGCGAGAAGGACCGCGCGCATCACGACCTCCGTGTCCGGAACCCCCTGTGGGGAATGGCCGGGGCGGGCCGATTCTTTCAGAGGTTGTCCAACACCCCCGCGGCCTCGGCCCGGAGGCGGGCCAGCACCCGCGACCGGGCGACGTGGACGGCGTTCGGGGTCAGGCCGAGTTCGGCCGCGACCTCGGCCGCCGGCCGTCGACGGGGGTCGTGAGGAACGCCCGCCGGGTGGGCTTGGTGAACTCGGGGCGGGCCAGGTGCATCAGCCCGCGGAGGACGTGCCGGTCGTGCTCGGCGTCCCACCGGGCGTTCAACTCGCTGCCGAGGTCTTCCAGTTCCGCGAGCAGGCGGTCATCCCCGGCCGCCCGCCGCCGGAGGTGGTCCCGGACGGCGTAGGTGACGATCGCCCGGAGCCGGGTGCGGAACGCCCCCGGCCGGCCGTCGTGGCGGAACCCCGGCACCCGGCGGACGGCGGCCGCGGGGGCCGCCGGCGAGGTCGTCGATGTCGGCCGGCTGGAGGCCGCGGGACCGGAGCCAGGCCCGGATCGGCGGGTCGTACAGGCCGACCATCCGGTCCCACCCGTCGGCGGAGCCGGCCCCGAGCCGGCCGAGCCGGGAGACGGGCGTGGCGGGCGAGGTGACCATCGGGGTGCCCTACCGCGGGCCGGTCAGGGGAGCGCGCCCCCCAGCCGGGCGACGAACTCCGCCTCGTCCGCGGGGTCGACCGTGCCGTTCCCGTCGAAGTCGAACAGCGACAGGAAGTCCGGGTCCCCCGCCGACCGGCCGAGGGTGGTCTGGAACAGGGCGTCGTCCGCGGCGTCCACGTCCCGGTCCCCGTCCGCGTCCCCGAACAGGCGGGAGAACCGCTCCACCCGGTCCCCGCCCGGAAGCCCGTCCCCGTCCCCGTCGACCGGCCGGTCGCCCGCGCCCCGGATCCGGTCCCCGCGGACGGTGAGGACGTAGTCCCCGTCCGGCAGCGACCCGCCGACCACGTCCGGCCCGACGAAGGTGACGACGGCCACCGTCTGCCGGCCGCGGGCGACCACGTCGACCGCCACCGGGACCGGGGTGCCGTCCGCCCGGGCCACCTCGAGCCCGTCCGGGGGGACGGTCACGAGGCCGTCGAAGACGACGGTCAGGCTCGTCACCCGGGACGGCGGCAGCCCCCGGTCGCCCACGGCGACCTTCACCCCCGTCACCCCGCCCCCCGTCCGCCCCGGGGCGACCACGTACAGCTCCCGCCCGGTCAGCCCGTCGTCGGCGGTGAAGAACAACCGGTCCCCCGCGACCGTCAGGAGCATCGGGTTCGAGCCGGCGGCGCCGGGGAAGATGTCCCGGACCAGGGCGGTCCCCTCGGGGGTGCCGTCGGTCACGTACAACTCTGCCCCCGTCCCCGGGGTCGTGGCGCGGAAGAACAGCCGGTCCCCCACCACTGTCGGGGTGGTGCTGGTGTCGATAACAATTATGGTGCTGTCGGCGCCGGGGGCGAGGTCGGCGAGCAGGACGGTCCCGTCCGGGGTGCCGTCGGTCGCGTACAGCTCCCGCCCCGTCCCCGACCCGACGGCGGTGAAGATCAGCCGGTCGCCCAGGACCGCCACCGCCTGCGGGACCGAGCTGACGCTGCCGGGGATGATGTCCCGGACGAGGACGGTGCCGTCGGGGGTGCCGTCGGTCACGAACAGCTCGGCGCCCGTCCCCGGGGTGATCGTGGTGAAGAACACCCGGTCCCCGACGACCCTCGGGTTGGTGGGCGTAGTGCTGATCAGGCCCGGGTTGAGGTCGCGGACGAGGACGGTCCCGGCCGGGGTGCCGTCGGACACGTACAGTTCCCGCCCGGTCGCCGGGGTCGTGGCGGTGAAGAACAACCGGTCCCCCGCCGCCGCCAGGACCGACGGGACGGAGTTGGCGGTGCCGGGGTTGATGTCCTGGAGGAGGACCGTCCCCCCGGGCGTGCCGTCGGTCGCGTACAGTTCCACGCCTACTCCCGCCCCGCCGTCGGCGGCGAAGAACACCCGGTCCCCCGCCACCGTCAGGTTCGCGATGCCCGAGCCGGTGGCCCCGGGGTTGAGGTCGGCGAGGAGGACGGTCCCGGCCGGGGTGCCGTCGGTCACGTACAGCTCCCGCCCGGTCGCGGCGGCGGTGGCGACGAAGAACGCCCGGTCCCCGACGACCCGCAGGACCGACGGGGACGAGCCGGCGGCCCCGGGGTTGAGGTCGGCGAGGAGGACGGTCCCCCCGGGCGTGCCGTCGGTCGCGAACAGTTCGCTCCCGGCCGGGCCGTTGAGGACGGTGAACACCAACCGGCCCCCGACCGCCGTCAGGCCCTGCAGGACCGAGTCGACGGGGCCGGGGATGATGTCGCGGACGAGGCCGGTCCCCTCCGGGGTGCCATCGGTCACGTACAACTCCCGCCCCGTCCCGGGGGCGGTGGCGATGAAGAACACCCGGCCACCCACCACCGTCATGCCGGTGGGGCCCGAGCCGCCGGTGCCGGGGTTGATGTCCCTCAGGAGGACCGTCCCGTCCGGAGTGCCGTCGGTCGCGTACAGTTCCTGCCCTGTACTCGGACTCGAGGCGACGAAGAACACCCGCCCCCCGCCCACCGTCAGTCCGGCGGGGGACGAGGTGCCGGGTCCGGGGTTGATGTCCCTCAGGAGGACCGTCCCGTCGGCGGTGCCGTCGGACACGTACAGCTCGGCCCCGGCCTCCGGGGTGGTGGCGGTGAACACCACCCGGTCCCCAACGCCACCAGGCCGCCGGGATTCGAAGCGCGGGTGCCCGTGTTGTTGATGTCGCGGACGAGGCCGGTCCCCTCCGGGGTGCCGTCGGACACGTACAGCTCCCGCCCCGTCCCCGGGGCGTTAGCGGAGAAGAACACCCGGTCCCTCACCGCCCTCAGGTTCATGGGCTCCGAGCCCACGGCACCGGGGTTGATGTCGCGTACGAGGACGGTCCCCTCCGGGGTGCCATCGGACACGTACAGCTCCCGCCCGGACACTAGGCCGCTGGCGGAGGCCACGAAGAACAGCCGGTTGCCGACTACCGTCAGACTCGTCAGGCTCGAATCGATGATGCCGGGGGCGATGTCCCGTAGGAGGCCGGTCCCCTCCGGGGTGCCGTCGGACACGTACAGCTCCCGCCCGGTCCCCGGACCGCTGGCGAGGAAGAACACCCGGTCCCCCACCGCCGTCAGGCCGCCGGGTGACGAGCTGGAGAAACCAGGGTTGATGTCCCGGACGAGTGCCGTCCCCCCGGGAGTGCCGTCGGACACGTACAGCTCGATTCCGGTCCCGCCGGTGAGTAAGTTGCTGGCGGCGAAGAACACCCGGTCACCCACCGCTTCGAGGCTCGTGGGGCTCGAGCCGTTCGAGCCGGGGGTGAGGTCGATCAGGACGGTCCCCTCCGGGGTGCCGTCGGTGGCGAACAACTCGTTCCCCACCCCCGCGAGGTCGGCGGTGAAGAACAGCCGGCCGCCCGCGGCCGTGAGGTTGGTTAGGGGCGTGCCCGCGGAGCCCGGGTTGAGGTCCTGGACCAGGGTGGTCCCTTCCGGGGTGCCGTCCGTCACCCACACCTCCCTCCCGGTCCCCGGGTCGACGGCGGTGAAGAACACCCGGTCCCCCACCGCCGTCAGGGAGCCCGGGAACGAGCCGGCGGCCCCGGGGCTGATGTCGAGGACGAGGGCGGTGCCCCCGGGGGTGCCGTCGGACACGTACAGCTCCCGCCCAACCCCCGGCCCGCCGTCGGCGGTGAAGAACACCCGGCCCCCGGCCAACGTCAGGTCGAGAGGGTTCGAGCCGGCGGCCCCGGGGTTGAGGTCGGCGACGAGGACGGTCCCGGCCGGGGTGCCGTCCGACACGTACAGCTCGGTCCCGGCCTCCGGAGTCGTGGCGGTGAAGAACACCCGGCCCCCGACCGCCGTCAGGTTCGCGGGGGCCGAGCCGGTGGCCCCGGGGTTGAGGTCGGCGACCAGGGCGGTCCCGGCCGGGGCGCCGTCCGACACGTACAACTCCCGGCCCACGCCCGGGCCGCCGTCGGCGGCGAAGAACACCCGGTCCCCGACCACCGTCAGGGAGCCCGGGGACGAACTGCCGGCCCCGGGGTTGAGGTCGGCGAGCAGGATCGTCCCGTCGGCGGTGCCGTCGGACGCGTACAGTTCGGTCCCGGCCTCCGGGGTCGTGGCGGTGAACACCACCCGGTCACCCAGCGCCACCAGGTTCGTCGGGTTCGAGTCGGCCCCGTCGGTGTTGATGTCCCGGACCAGGGTGGCCACCGCCGGGGCCAGCCGGTCCTCCAGCGGCTCGACCGACAGGGGGCGGATCCGCGGCCGGCGGCGCGGCGGCCGGGGCCGGCCGAAGACGGACGTCAGCAGGCGCTTGGCGGGCGAGAACAGGCGGGACGAGAGCGACATGGGTCGGCTCCAGGGAGGGGGAAATCGGGTTGCGAACCACGGGGCGGAGGACACCCGGCCGTGCGCGGGCGCCACGCCCCGTGTGCGCCCGCGCACGGCCGGCTAGAAGCCGAAGAAGTCGTCGTCGCTGGTGGACGCCTGGTTGAGGACGATGAGGGTCAGGGTGTCGGCGAACGTGCCCAGGTTGTAGACCCCGCCGCCGACCCCCCGGCCGTCGTCGCCCCCGCCCCGCCCCTCCCCGCCGCGGGCCCGGTTCAGGGTGATCAGGTCGGCGGTCCCGGTCAGGGTGTTGTCGGCGTCGACGTACACCCCGCCGCCGAGGCCGTCGCCCCCGGCCCCGCCCCGCCCCCCGTCCCCGCCGCGGGCCAGGTTGTTGAACACCACCGTGTCGGAGACGGTGACCGCCCCGGGGGCGCCGAACGGGGACCCGAGGCCGCCGGCGGCCAGCCCGCCGCCCAGCCCGTCCCCGCCGCGGCCGCCGTCCCGGCCCCGCCCGCCGACCGCCTCGTTGCCGGTGATCACACTCCCCTCGACCGCGCCCGTCGCCCCGCCGAGGAAGTTGAAGAAGAAGACGCCGCCGCCGACGCCCAGGCTTCCCTTCTGTTCGGCGCCGCCGATGCCGGCGACGGCCCGGTTGTTCCGCACCACCGTCTGGCGGATCACCCCGGTCCCCTGGAAGACCGTGATGGCGCCGCCGTAGGCGTTGTTCGGGGCGTCCGCGGGTGGGACCTGGTCCAGCGGCAGGGTGACGCGGTTGCCGCTGCCGCCGACCGCCTCGTTGTGCTCGAACGTGCTCGTCCGGACCGTCAGGTCGCCGCTCCGCCCGTTGGGGTCGACGGCCGGCAGCAACGACCCGCTGAGGATGGCGCCGCCGAGGGCGTGGCCGTTGTGGAACGGGCTCACCGCGTCGTCGCCCCCGACCGCCCGGTTGCGGCGGAAGGTGCTGCCGCTGATGGTGAGGGTGGCGTCGTTCAGGATCGCGCCGCCGCTGGCGATGGCGGCGAAGTCCCCCCTGCCGCGGCTGCCGGCCAGGGCCTGGTTGTCCGTGAACGTGCTCTCGGAGATGGTGGCGGTCCCGAAGTTGCCGAGGGCGCCGCCGAAGGCGGTGCCGGCGAAGGCCCGCGCGGGGAAGGAGAACCCGGAGCTGTCCGCGTCGTCGGCGCCCACGGCTTCGTTGGCGGTGAAGGTCGAGCGCATGACGGTCAGGGTGCCGAAGCTCGCGACCCCGCCGCCGACGGCGGCCCCGGCCATGTTCAGGGCGGCGCTGATGGGCACGACCACCCCGGCGTCCCCGACCGCCCGGTTCCGGGACACGAGGACGTCGGTGAGGGTCAGGTTGCCCTGGCTGAGGATGCCGCCGCCGGTGCTCGCGAGGGTGGGGGCCTGGCCGTCGGCCCGGCCGCGGGTGATGTGCAGCCCGTCGATGACCACGTCGGTGCCGGCGCCGCGGACCTCGAACACCCGGCTGCGGTCGTTGCCGCTGACGGCCAGCCGCGGCGAGCCGGGGCCGTCGATGGTCACGTCGTCGGTCAGGGTGAGTTGCCCCGAGGTCAGGCGGATAGTGCCGGCCAGGCCGGGGCGGAAGACGATGGTGTCGGCCCCCGGGTTGGCGTTGGCCGCCGCGACCGCCGCCCGGAGTGACCCGGCCCCGGCGTCGTTGAGGTTCAGGACGGTGAAGGTGCTGGGCAGGGCCCGGTCGTCCAGCCGCTCCAGCCGGGGGGCGAACGGGCGGCGCGCGGTCGGGGTCATCGGCAGGCCTCCGAAAGGGGGTCGGGCGCGGGTGCCCGGGGCGTTCCGGGAACGCCCCCCGGGTCGCGAACCGGACACGAATATTCCGCCCCCGCCGTTCGCGGCGGGCCGGCTCCCGTTCGCCCGGTTGTAAAAAGTTGTGGATCGGACGCGGCCGCCGGGGTATCGTGACGGCCGTTGAATCACCCCGGCGAGTGCGCGCGATGGCGGAAGTGCTCGACACCGTGCGGCTGAACGCACTGGCGGCCGGGTGGCGCGCCGGGGACCGCGCCGCCGCCGACGTGCTGGTCCGGTCGACCCACGGGCGGCTGGAGGTGCTCGCCCGGCGGATGCTCGGGCGGTTCCCGAACGTCCGCGGGCTGGCCGACACCGGGGACGTGCTCCAGGGCGGGCTGGTCCGCCTCCTGGCCGCCCTCCGCCGGCTCGACCCGCCGACCACCCGGGACTTCTTCAACCTGGCCGCCGCCCACCTCCGCAGGGAACTGCTCGACCTGGCCCGCCGGGCCGGGTGCCGGCCGGACGCGGCCCGGCGCCGCCGCGCGGACACGCCCCCGGACCCGCTCGGGCGGCTGGCGGACCCGGACCCGGGGGCGGACGACCTGGACCGGTGGTGCCGGTTCCACGGGGCGGTGGGCGGGCTGCCGCCGGACGAGCGGGAGGTGTTCGGGCTGGCCTTCTATCACGGGCTCACCCACGACCGGATCGCGGAGCTGCTCGGGGTAACCGACCGGACCGTCCGGCGGCGGTGGCAGGCCGCCTGTCTGCGGCTCAACGACCGGCTGGAGGGCGACTTCCCGGTCGGGTGAACACGGGGGCGCGGGGCGATGGGGACCGAGGACCGACTCAACGCCCTCCTGCTCGCCTGGCAGGAGGCCCGGGCGGCCGGCCGGGACGTCCCGGCGGTCGAGCTGTGCGCCGACGCCCCCGAACTGGCCACGGAACTGGCCGCGCGGATCGTCGTCCTCCGCCGGGTGGGCGGGCTGTGCGCCCCCACCGACCCCCATCCGGGTGGGGCGTTCCCGCCCGCCCGGCTGGGCCGGTACCGGGTCGTCCGGGAGGTCGGCCGCGGGGGGATGGGGGTGGTGCTGGAGGCCGAGGACGACGACCTCGGCCGGCGGGTGGCGGTCAAGGTCATCGACCCGGTCCGGGCCTGGGACGCCGGGTTCCGGGCCCGGTTCGTCCGGGAGGCCCGGGCCGCGGCCGCCGTCCGCCACGACCACGTCGTCCCGATCCACGACGTCGGTCAGGAGGGCGACCTCCCGTACTTCGTCATGCCGTTCCTGGACGGGGAGTCGCTGGCCGACCGGCTGGCCCGCGGCCCGCTCCCGCCCGCGGAGGTGGCCCGGGTCGGGCGGGAGGCGGCGCTGGGGCTGGCCGCGGCGCACGCCGCCGGCCTGGTCCACCGGGACGTGAAGCCGGCCAACCTGTGGCTGGAGGCCCCGGATGGGCGGGTCAAGGTCCTCGACTTCGGCCTCGCCCGGTCGGGCGACTCGGCCGACGGGGCCGGCGCACCCGGGGTGTACGCGGGGACCCCGTGGTACATGTCCCCGGAGCAGGCGAGCGGGGCGGCCCCGGACCCCCGGGCGGACCTGTTCGGGCTGGGGGCGGTCCTGTACGAGTGCGCGACCGGGCGGCGGGCGTTCGACGGGCCGACCCTGACGGCGGTCCTCCGGGCGGTGGCCGACCACCACCCGCCCCCGCCGCGGGCCGCCGACCCGGCGGTCCCGGCGGCCCTGTCCGACCTCGTCATGCGGCTGCTGTGCAAGGACCCGGCCGGCCGCCCGGCCTCGGCCGCCGCGGTCGCCGACGAACTGACCGGCCTGTCGGGCGCGCCGCCGGCCGTCGAGGCCCGGCGGGCCGCGCGGCGGCGCTGGCCGGCGGTCGCCGCCGCCCTCGTCCTCGTTGCCGGGACGGGGGGGTGGCTGGCCCTCCGGCGGGGGGACGCCGCCGGCCACCCCGCCCCTCCCGCCCCTCCCGCCCCGGCACCCCCGGCGGCCCCGACGCGGGGGTCGGTGGACCTGCTCGTCTACCGCGACCTCGCGGACGGCTCGGTCGCGCTGGTCCCGCTGTGGGACAGGGTGGCGATGCCGCTGCGGACCGGGGACCAGTTCAAGTTCGTCGCGGAGGTGGACCGGCCGGCGTACCTGTACCTGTTCTGGATCGACGAGCACGGGGCGGCGGTCCCGGTGTACCCGTGGGAGCCCGGGGAGTGGGGCACCCGGCCGGCGGCCGAGGAGCCGCGGGAGCGGCTGGAGGTGACGGCCCCGGGCGGGCGGGGGTTCGAGGTGACGGGGGACGGGAACGGGATGGAGACGGTCCTGATGCTGGCCCGGCCGACCCGGCTGGAGGCCGGGGACGAGGTCGTCAGGGGCTGGTTCCGGGACCTGAAGCCGCTGGCCTTCCGGGGGGCGGACGCCCGGGTGTGGTTCGAGAACTTCGACGTGCTCCGGTCGGACCGGCTGCGGGGGCTGAAGTACGCCGGGGAGCTGACGGCGGCGGACGGCCCGCTGGGGCTGCAGGCGGAGGTCGGGCGGCGGATCGGGAAGGGGGACGCGGGGTACGCCCGGGCGGTGAGCTTCGCCCGGGTCGGCAAGCGGGAGGCCCGGTGATGCGCGGGCTCGTGCTGGCGGCGGGGCAGGTGCTGGCGGCGGCCGCGGCCGGGGTCGACGACCCGCCGAAGAAGCTCACCGCCGACGAGCGGAAGGAGCTGGAGGCGAAGCGTCTGGAGTTGAAGGCGACGGCTGACAAGGCGTACCAGGGGGGGAAGTACGACGAGGCGGGGAAGGCTCTGGCGGAAACCCTCGGAATCGCCCGCCAGCTCTACCCGACGGACGCGTACCCCGACGGGCACCCCGACGTGGCGAGTGCGCTGAGTAACTTGGGGACGGTGTATCGGCTCCAAGGGAAACTGCGGGAGGCCGAGCCGCTGGCCAAGGACGCCTTGGGGATGATGAGGCGGTTGTACCCGGAGGCTCACCCCGGCCTGGCCGCCGGCCTGTACAACCTCGCCCTCCTGTACGTGGACCGGCGGATGCACGCCGAGGCCGAGCCGCTGGCCGAGGAGGCCCGGGACGCCTACCGGCGGTTGTATTCCGGGGACCACATGAGGGTCGCCCAGGCCTCCCTCCTGTTGGCGGAGGTCCACCAGGCCCGGAAGAAGTGGGTGAACGCCGAGTCCCACTACCGGGACTACATCGACATGCTCCGCCGGCTGCACCCGGGGGACCACATGACGGTCGCCGCCGCCCTGAGCAACCTGGCCGGCCTGGCATCGAGTCGGGGACGGCTGGAGGAAGCCGAGGGGCTCTACCGGGACGTCCGGGACATGTACCGCCGGCTGTTCAAGAGGGACAACCGGGACGTGGTCGTCGCGCTGTACGGCCTCGCGGGTGTGGCCAGGGGGCGGGAGAAGTGGGACGAGGCCGAGGCGCTCTACCGGGAGGTCGCCGACAAGGCCCGCCGGTTGTCGGACGGGGACCACCCTCTCGTCGCCGATTCGCTGGGCGGCCTGGCCTCCTTGCAGTGGTCGCGGGGCAAGTTGGCCGACGCGGAGGCCCTGCTGCGGGAACAACTGGCGGTGACCCGGCGGCTGTACCCCGGGGACCACCCGGACGTGGCCGACTGCCTGAACAGGTTGTCCCGGGTGCGTTCCGACCAGGGCGACGCGCGGGCCGCCGAGCAGTTCGCCCGGGACGCCCTGGAGATGACCCGGCGGCTCTCCCGCGGGGATCACCTGGACTTGGCCCGGCGGCTCACCAACCTCGCGGTCCTGTACTACGCCGAGGGCCAGTACGCGGCGGCCGAGCCGCTGTTCGCCGAGGCCCTCGGCGTCCGCCGGCGGGTGGTGGCGGCGTTCGCCGCCCGGGCATCCGATGGGGAGGCGCTCGGGTTCCTCGCGGCCCTGCCTCTGGTCCACGACCCCTACCTCTGCAACGCCCGGTCACTGGGCACCCGGGCTGACCGGGTGTACCCGGAGGTGTGGGCGGAGAAGGGCCAACTCGCCCGGGTGTTCGAGGCGCGGCAGCTGTCCGTCCGGGCCGCCCCCGACCCGGCCGCGGCCCGGCTCCTCGCTGACCTGACCGAGAACCGCCGCCGGCGGGCGGCGCTGTTGCTCGAGGCCGAGGTCAGGGACCCGGTCCGGGCGAGGCAGCGGGCGGACGACCTGCGCGACCTGGACCGGGCGATCGCCGACCAGATTCGCACCGCCGGGTCGTTCCCGGCCGTCGCCCGGGTTGCGAAGCTGGCCGCCGCCGCCCCCGCCGACCTCCAGCGGGTGCTCCCCGCCGGGGCCGCGGTCGTGGACTTCGTCCGGTACGACCACTTCCGTTACGACCCCGCCAAGCCCGGGACGGCGGGGCAGACCCGGACCTGGAGCTACGCGGCGTTCGTCCTGACCCGGGACGCGGTGACCTGGGTCGACCTCGGGCCGGCCGAGCCGATCGAGCGGGCCGTGGCGGGGTGGCGGCGGGCGATCACGAGCGGGAGGGCGGTCCCGGCCGACCTCCCGGCTGCGGTCCGCGCCCTGGTGTGGGCGAAGGTCCGGAAAGAACTCCCGGCCGGGACGACGACGGTGTACGTGTCGCCGGACGCGGCCCTGTGCGGGGTCCCGTGGACGGCCCTGCCCGGGGACAAGCCGGGCACCGTCCTGCTCGAGGACTTCGCCCTCGCCACCATCCCCCACGCCCCGTTCCTTCTCGACAAGCTCTGGCCCCAGGACCCCGTCCGGAACCCGCCGGCGGCCGCCCTGGTGGTCGGCGGGGTGGGGTACGACGCCGACCCGTACGGGTTCTGGGCCGCGGCCGCGGCCCGGACCGGCCGCGGCCCGCTCGTGAAACCGGACCAGGTCTTCGGGTGGCCGACCCTTGACGGGGCGGCGGCCGAGGCCGACGGGGTGGCGGCCGCGGCCGGCCGGCGGAAACTCCCGACGACCCGGCTGGCCGGCGACCGGGCGACGCCGGCCGCCGTCCTGGCCGAACTCCCGATGGCCCGGGTCGCCCACCTGGCCACCCACGGGTTCTTCGCCGACCCGTCGTTCCGCGGGCTGTACGAGCTCGACCCGAAGGAGTTCGAGCGGACGTGGCGCGGGGAGCGGGTCGGGCGGGTCGCGAACAGCCCGCTGCTGATGACCGGGCTGGTGCTCGCCGGGGCGAACCGCCCCGGCACCCCGGGCCGGGGCATCCTGACCGGGGACGCCCTGGTCGACCTCGACCTGAGCGGGCTGGGGCTGGCGGTCCTCAGCGCGTGCGAGACGGGGCTCGGGGACGTGGCCGGCGGGGAGGGGGTGTTCGGGCTCCAGCGGGCGTTCCACTACGCCGGGTGCCGGGACGTGGTCGCCACCCTGTGGAAGGTCGACGACGCCGCCACCGCCGCCCTGATGGGCGAGTTCTACCACCAGCTGTGGGAGAAGGGACAGCCGCCGGTCGAGGCCCTCCGGCAGGCCCAGCTGGCGGTCATGCGGGCCGACGGGAAGCAGTTCGGGGAGATGGCCCGGGGGTTCAAGGCCGGGAAGGTCGACCTCACCACGGTGCCGGTGAAGGCCGACCCGAAGGACCCGGCGTCCGGCAACCACCCCCGGCTGTGGGCCGCCTTCATCCTGTCCGGCCCCGGCCGCTGACCGCCCGGGCCGTGGCCCCGGCCCGGCCGGGTCTCACTCCCGCCTGGAGGCCGACCCGGGCGACGAAGTCCTCGCCCATCTGGACCACGACCTGGTGGACGTGCAGGCCCTTCCGCCCCGAGGCGGCCCGGTTGAACAGGGTCTTGTGGCCCATCACCCGCTCCACCCCCACGACCCGGCCGGGGTAGACCCGGCCCTCGATGTTCCGCCGGTACACCTCCGCCCGCACCCGGAACCGGGCCGAGTCGCCGTAGCGGCCACCGGTCCCGGCGGCGCCGGAGGTACTTCAGCCGGGTCGAACGGGCACGAGGTCGAGTCCCGGTGGGCGGCGGCCGTTGGTTCCCGCCGCCCACCGGGACTCGACCTCGTGCCCGTTCGACCGGAACGGCAGGCCGGGCTCAGCCCACGACGGCGACGGGCCCGTGGTGGTCGCAGTGGCCGTCGTGCGGGTGGTGCAGGTGGCCGTCGACGAGGTAGTCGACGTGGTCCCCGTGCGGGACCGCCGGGTGCCCGCACCCCGGGCCGTGGACGTGCCCGGCCCCGTGCCCGCCGCAGGCGTGCCCGCCGCCGCACCCGGCCGGGTTGGCGGACCCCACCTCGACCGCGTGCTCCTCGACCGTCCCGTCCGCCCTCATGTGGTGCAGGTGCCCGTCGTGCAGGTAGTCGACGTGGTCCCCGTGCCGGATCCCGGTGTGCCCGCAGTCCGGGCCGTGGTGGTGGGTGTGGTCGGCGCAACTCATCCGTCGTCCTCCGTGGGGGTGGTCGGTCGGTTCAACTCGTCGGCGTGGGCCAGGGCGTTGGCCACCAGGTCGCGGACGTGGCCGTCGGCCAGGGCGTAGTACACGTGCGACCCGTCCCGGCGGCGGGCCACCAGCCCCTCGGTGCGGAGCAGGCGGAGCCGCTGGGAGACGGTCGGGAACTTCTCCCCGAGGGCGGCCACCACCTCGCCGACGCACACCTCCCCGCCGAGCAGCAGGTGCAGGGTGCGGAGCCGGGCGGCGTCCCCGAGGGCCCGGAACAGCCCGGCCGCCCGCTCCAGCCGCCGCCGGTCCGGGGCCGCCGGCGGGCGGTCGTGGGAGCAGGCCGGGGGGTGGTCGCGCCGCGGTTTCATCAATTCATGAAATACCACACCCGGCCCGCGGATGCAACCCCGGTCCGCCCGGCCCCGGTCCGGGCCGGGCGTTGACGGGCGGGAGAACCCCCCCTAAGAATGCGGTGTCCGTGGCGGCCCGCCGCCGGCCCGGCCCTGTCGTCTAGTGGCCTAGGACACCACCCTTTCAAGGTGGATACCGGGGTTCGAATCCCCGCAGGGTCATCGCGCATCTCGACCGGGACGACACCCCGCGACACGAGCCGCCGCAAGCCCAGGCCCGCTCGGGCTCGCGGCGGCTCCGTCGTCTCCCGAGGCGATCCGCGGGGCCGGGCGGCGCCGGCCCCCGGCCGTCGTACCCTGCACAACCACTACACCCGCACCCCCGAGCCGGCCGATAGAGGTGTCGGTCGGGCCTCCGGGACCGGTGCGGAACCCAACGGCGTCGCGAGGAGGAGGCCGTGCGTCGGGCGAGTGCCCTCACCTGCCTGGCGTGCCTCGGGTCCCTCGGCTGCGCGCTCGGCCCGCGCGCCCTGGAGGAGACCCACGGGCGGTACAACGAGGCGTACCGGCAGGTCGACTCCGAGGAGCTGCTCCGGAACATCGTCCGGCTCCGGTACGGCGACCCCCCGGCCGAGGTCGAGGTGACCGGGATCGCCGCCCAGTACGAGCTGTCCGCCGGCGCCGAGGCCCGCCCGTTCTTCGGCACCGAGTCCGTCAGCGGGCCGTTCTTCCGGTCCTTCTCCCGCGTCCTCCCGTTCGCCGCGGCGGGCGGGGCGAACCGGCCGACGCTCACCCTCACCCCCATCCACTCCGGCGAGACCGTCGCCCGGTACCTGCAGCCGATCACCCCCGAGGGGATCATCTTCCTGGCCGAGACGAGTTGGCCCGTCTCGACCGTGTTCCGGCTGTGGGTCGAGGGGGTCAACGGGGTGCCGAACGCCCCGTCCGCGAGCGGCCCGACCCGCTCGTTCGCCCCGGAGTACGCCGAGTTCCGCCGGGTCGCGGACCTGTTCCAGGAGCTCCAGGACCGCGGCGAGCTGACGTTCCGGAAGGTCGAGGTGGAGGACCCCGGCGACCCGATCGCGGCCGACCGGGTCACCGGGGAGGCGCTGGTCGAGGCCCGGAAGGCCGGGTACGAGTACCGGCTCACCCCGGACCGGAAGGCGTGGCAACTCGTCACCAGGTCCCGCCGGCTGTTCCTCGACCTGAGCCCGAAGGCCCTGGAGGGTCCCGAGTACCGGGAACTGGTGCGGCTCCTGAACCTCCGGCCGGGCCTCGCCCGGTACGAGGTCACCCGGAGCGCCGTCGGGTTCGTCGACCCGCCGCCCGGCGCCCCGCCGTCGGACCGGGTGGAGCTGGTGACCCGGTCGCTGATCCAGGTGTTCTTCTACGCCGCGCACGGGGTCGAGGTGCCGGCCGAGCACCTCGCGGCGGGGGTGGCCAAGCCGACCCTCGAACCGGACGGCCGGGTGTTCGACTGGCGGGCGGTGACCGGCGGGCTGTTCGCCGTGAAGGCGTGCCGGGGCAAGCGCCCGCCGGCGGGGGCGGCGGTCGCGGTGCGGTACCGCGGGTACTGGTTCTACGTCGACGACACCGACCACGCGACCAAGAGCACGTTCGTGCTCCTCGGCCCGTCCCGCCAGCTCGACCTGGGGGCCCCCGCGGGGGACCGCAAGGGCGGCAGGCCGGTGCTGACCCTGCCGGTCGGGCGGTGAACCCGCCCGCACGACTTACCCGGCTTCACCCCTCCCGCCGGACCGACCCGGCGGATCACCTCACCCCGTCCACCCCGTTCTCCCGATCTCACCCGCGTAACCGTCAGCGGTTGACTCCCCGCCGTCGGGAGTTCCCCCAGGAGACGTGGGATGCGATTCGGATTCCGACCCGCGGCCGCCGCGGCCGCCGCGGTGCTGGCCCTCCCGGCCGCGGCACCCGCCCAGGGGCTGTACCTGCCCGGCGGCGGGGCGGCCCACCTGTCGATGGGCGGGGCCTCCACCGCCACCCCGGTCGACGCCATCGGGGCGCTGTACTGGAACCCGGCCGCGATCGGCCGGCTCGGCCGGTCCGAGGTGTCGGTCGGCGGCGGCGTCCTGTTCCCCGACATCAACCTCGACTCGTCGGCCGTGGGGCCAGGCGGGCGACGGCGGTTCGGCTCGACCCGGAGCGACAGCGACGCCGCCCTGTTGTCCAGCCTGGGGATCGTCTACCAGCCGGACGACGCCCGGATGACCTTCGGGCTGGGCCTGACGACCCTCGGCGGCGGGGGCGTGAACTTCCCCGGGGACCTAGCCAACCCGCTCCTGTCCGGGATCGGCCCGCTCGGGAACGTCCAGGGGCCGATCGCGTCCAGCCTGACCTTCGCGCAGCTCACCCCGACGGCCGCGTACCGGGTCACCGACCGGCTGGTGTTCGGGGCCGGGCCGACCGTGTCGGTCGCCGCCACCTCGTTCGACCCGGCGTTCTTCGCCGCCCCGGACGACGCGAACGGGGACGGGATCGGGACGTTCCCGACCGGGACCCACTCCCGCCCGTTCTGGGGCGGCGGGTTCCGGGCCGGGTTCGTGTACTCGGCCACCGACCGGCTCGACCTCGGGTTCGGGTACACCAGCCCGCAGTGGTTCGAGCGGTGGAAGTACAACGCCCGGGACGAGCTCGGCCGGCCCCGGACCCTGTTCCTGACCGCCACCCTCCCGGCCATCTACTCGTTGGGCGCGGGGTACCGGGCGACCGACAAGCTGCTCCTCGCCGCCGACGTGCGGTTCTTCGACTACGGGAGCACGGACCTGTTCGGGACCCGGGTCCGGGACGGCGGGCTCGGGTACAAGGGGGTGTTCGCGGCGGCCGCCGGCGCCCGGTACCAGGCGACCGACCGGGCGGCGGTGAGCCTCGGGTACGTGTACAGCGACAACCCGATCCCGAGCGTCGCGACGCTGTTCAACGTCCAGGGGCCGGCGATCACCCAGCACACCGCCGCGGCCGGGGTGACGGTGCAGCTGACCGACGCGATCTCCACCTCGGCCGGGTACGCCCTCGGGTTCCGGAACTCGCTCACCGGGCCGGTCCGGGAGGCGACCGGGGTGGGGGCGAAGTTCGACATCGAGACCCAGCAGATCACGTTCACGATGCAGTACAAGTTCGGCGGCGGGCGGGGCCGGAAGCCGGTCACCCCGGTGGAGTGCGACTGCCCGTCGGCCGCCGGGTCGGCCGCGTCGGCCCCGGCCGACCCGGCCCTCGGGGCGAACCTTCCGGGCCAACGGGCGGGAGGATGACCCGTGTCGCGCGCGTCCCGCCTGGCGGCCCTCGCCCTCGGCCTCGGTCTCGCGGGACCGTCGGCCGCCCAGTACCCGTCGCCCCTCGACTCCCTCCCGACCGCGCGGGCGCCGGCCGAGCGCCCGGGGTCGCCGGCCGAAACCCTGGAGTCCCTGACCGGGGAGCGGTCGGCCGGGCCCGGCCGGGAGCGGGACGAGGTCGAGACGGACCGCGACTCGTTCACCCCGGCGACGACCACCGCCGGCCGCCGCCGGCTGATCGTCGAGGCCGCGTACACGTTCGCCGACAACCGGCGGTTCAAGGAGACGCACAGCGTCCCGGAACTGATCCTGCGGTACGGCTTGACCGAGCGGGTCGAGTTGCGGTTCGGGTTCAACTACGAGGTCGGCGGGGAGGCCGCCGAGGCGACCGGGGCGGAGGCGGGGGAGGACGTGTTCGCCGCCCGGGACCGGCTCCTGCGCGAGTCCACCCTGTCGTACGGGGTGAAGGTCGGGCTGACCGAGCAGCGGCGGTGGGTGCCGCGGAGCGCGGTCATCGTCCAGGGGTTCACCCCGACCCGGGGGAGCGCCGGCGCCCCGACCGCCACCCAGGTCGTCGCCACCTACGCGGCCGGGTGGGAGCTGCCGAACCGGTGGCGGTTCGACGCCGCCGTGCGGTACGGGACGGCGAGCGAGGCCGGGGACCGGTTCGGCCAGTTCGCGCCGTCGGCGGTGCTGCGGGTCCCGGTCGGGGAACGGCTGGCGGTCCACGGCGAGTACTTCGGGATCGTCACGACCGGGCGGGCGGTGGAGACCACCCAGCACTTCTTCAGCCCGGGCGTCCACTACCTGGTGACCCCGGACCTGGAGGTCGGGGTGCGGCTCGGGTGGGGGCTGAACGACCAGTCGCCGCGGTTCTTCTCGAACGTCGGGTTCGGCCTGCGGTTCTGACGGCACGGCCGGGGTGCAGCGCCACCCGCGGGCGTCCCGGCCGCTCTCACGAGTTGAAGTTCGCCAGAAACTCGTTGACAGGTCCGCGGCGCCTCCCGACAATCCCCTTACGACTCCAACTCCGCTTCAACGTCACCCCAACCCCGCAGTCGATCCGGGCGTGTGGTCGGGTACGGCCCGCGCCCCGCGCGTGGTGTCCGCCCCGTCACGGGCGCGGGTGACGAAGCCGTGTTCCCACCGGGAGAAGTCGATGACGGGCACGAACCGACTCCGGGCCGCGGCGCTCGTGGTCGCCGGCGGACTCCTCGGGTACGCCGCCGCGTCGGGGCGCCTGTGGCCGGACGGGCCGGCCCAGGCGTCCCCGCCCGGGCCGCCGGAGGCGCGGCCGGCGGCCCCGCCGGCGGGGGACTGCGGCACGGGCGACCGGGCGGCCGTCGCGGCGCACAACGCGCGGGTGTCGGCCAACCTCCAGAAGGACGGGAAGAAGCCGAACATCTGCATCATCTGGGGCGACGATGTCGGGCAGTCGAACATCAGCGCGTACACGATGGGGCTGATGGGCCACCGCACCCCGAACATCGACCGCGTCGCCCGGGAGGGGGTGCTGTTCACCGACTACTACGGCGAGCAGAGCTGCACCGCCGGGCGGGCGTCGTTCATCACCGGCCAGCACGGCATGCGCACCGGGCTGACGAAGGTCGGGTTGCCGGGGGCCTCGCTCGGCCTCCAGAAGGAGGACCCGACGATCGCCGAGGTGCTCCGGCCGCTCGGGTACGCCACCGGGCAGTTCGGCAAGAACCACCTGGGCGACCGGAACGAGCACCTGCCCACGGCGCACGGGTTCGACGAGTTCTACGGCAACCTGTACCACCTGAACGCGGAGGAGGAGCCGGAGCACCCGGACTACCCGAAGGACCCGGCGTTCCGCGCCCGGTACGGGCCCCGCGGGGTGTTGGACACCAGGGCCGCCGACAAGGACGACCCGACCGTCGACCCGCGGTTCGGCAAGGTCGGCAGGCAGACGATCACGGACACCGGCCCGCTCACCAAGAAGCGGATGGAGACGGTGGACGACGACATCGCCGGCCGGGCGGCGGAGTTCATCGGCAGGCAGGCGAAGGCCGGCAAGCCGTTCTTCGTGTGGGTGAACTTCACCCACATGCACTTCCGCACCTACGTGAAGCCGGCGAGCAGGGGCCAGTCCGGCCGGTGGATGAGCGAGTACGCCGACGCGATGATCGACCACGACAAGAACGTGGGCACCGTGCTGAAAGCGCTCGACGACGCCGGCGTCGCGGACAACACGTTCGTCATGTACTCGACCGACAACGGGCCGCACCTGAACACCTGGCCGGACGCGGCCATGACCCCGTTCCGGAACGAGAAGAACTCGAACTGGGAGGGGGCGTACCGGGTGCCGTGCCTGGTCCGGTGGCCGGGGAAGATCAAGCCGGGGAGCGTGTCGAACCAGATCGCCTCCCACCTCGACTGGCTGCCCACCCTGGCGGCCGTCGCCGGCGAGCCCGACATCGCCGCCAAGTTGCTCAAGGGTCACAAGCTGGGGGACACGTCCTACAAGGTCCACCTCGACGGGTACAACCTCGTCCCGCACCTGACCGGGCAGGCCGGGAAGGGGCCGCGGGAGTCGTTCCTGTACTGCAACGACGACCAGCAGCTCACCGCCCTGCGGTACGACAACTTCAAGCTGGTGTTCCTGGAGCAGCGGGCCCCGGGCACCCTGCGGGTGTGGGCCGAACCGTTCACCCCGCTCCGGGTCCCGAAGATCTTCAACCTCCGCACCGACCCGTACGAGCGGGCCGACGTGACCTCGAACACCTACTACGACTGGCTGCTGGACCGCGCCTTCCTGCTCGTCCCGGCCCAGGACTACGTGGGCAAGTTCCTGATGACGTTCAAGGAGTTCCCGCCGCGGCAGAAGGCCGCGAGCTTCAACATCGACGACGTGATGAAGAAGCTGAGCGAGGGCGGCGGGAGCAAGTGAACCGCCCGCCCGCCCCCACCCGGGCAGCGGGGGCGGGCAGCGGTCCGGAAACCCGACCCCTCGGCGGCCGACCCGCCGTCCGGGGTCGGTGTCTGACGCTCACGCCCATGAGGACTCACGACATGCGACGCAGCAGGTGGATTCTCCCGGCCGCGGCGCTCGCCGCCGTCGCGCTCGGTTACGCAGCCGTCGCCCACTGGCCCGCGGCCCCGGCCGGGGCGCAGGACAAGGCGGCGGCCGGCGACGGGGCCGCCCCGGACCAACTCGACCGCACCGTCCTCCCGATCCCGCAGCCGAAGCGCGACCCGATCACCGAGATCGACGCCCGGAAGGTGAAGGTCCCGCCGCGGTTCGACGTGACCGCCCCGAAGGGGGCGCCGAACGTCGTGATCGTGCTGATCGACGACATGGGGTTCGGCCAGTCGAGCGCGTTCGGCGGGCCGGTGCACATGCCGACGGCGGAGCGGCTGGCGAACAACGGGCTGCGGTACAACCGGTTCCACACCACCGCCCTCTGCTCCCCGACCCGCTGCGCCCTGCTCACCGGGCGGAACCACCACTCCTGCAACATGGGGTCGATCACCGAGACGGCGACCGGGTTCCCGGGACAGACGGGGTCGCGGCCGGACAACGTCGCCCCGCTGGCCGAGATGCTCCGGCTGAACGGGTACAGCACGGCCGCGTTCGGCAAGTACCACGAGTGCCCGGTGTGGGAGGTCAGCCCGTCCGGCCCGACGGACCGGTGGCCGACCCGCAGCGGGTTCGACAAGTTCTACGGGTTCATCGGCGGGGAGACGAACCAGTGGGCCCCGCTCGTCTACGACGGGCTGACCAAGGTCGAGACGCCGAAGGACCCGAACTACCACTTCACCACCGACATGACCGACCAGGCCATCGCGTGGTCGAAGTACCAGAAGGCGCTCACCCCGGACAAGCCGTTCTTCATGTACTTCGCCACCGGCGCGACGCACGCCCCGCACCACGCCCCGAAGGCGTACATCGACAAGTACAAGGGGAAGTTCGACCACGGCTGGGACAAGCAGCGGGAGGTCACCCTCGCCGCCCAGAAGAAGCTCGGGGTCGTCCCCGCGAACGCCCCGCTCGCCCCGAAGCCGGAGGCGATCAAGGACTGGGACAAGCTGAGCGACAACGAGCGGAAGCTGTTCGCCCGGCAGATGGAGGTGTTCGCCGGGTTCGGGGAGCACACCGACCACGAGGTCGGCCGGCTGGTGGCGGCCCTGGAGGAGATGGGCCAGATGGACAACACCCTGTTCCTCTACCAGATCGGCGACAACGGGGCGAGCGCCGAGGGGACGATGAACGGGCTGTTCAACGAGAGCACCTACTTCAACGGCGTCCCCGAGAAGGCCGAGGACATCCTCGGGCGGATCGACGACCTCGGCGGGCCGAACTCCTACGGCCACTACGCGGCCGGGTGGGCGGTCGCCGGCTGCACCCCGTTCACCTGGACGAAGCAGGTGGCGGCGAACTTCGGCGGGACCCGCAACCCGCTGGTCGTCCACTGGCCGAAGGGGATCAAGGCGAGGAACGAGGTGCGGAGCCAGTTCCACCACGTCATCGACGTGGCCCCGACGGTGCTGGAGGCGTGCGGGCTGCCGGAGCCCAAGTCCGTCAACGGGGTCGCCCAGCGGCCGATCGAGGGGGTGAGCATGGTCTACACCTTCGGGGACGCGAAGGCGAAGGACCGGCACACGACGCAGTACTTCGAGATCTTCTGCAACCGGGCGATCTACCACGACGGGTGGGTCGCCGCGACCGTCCACAAGGCCCCGTGGGAGGCCCGGCCGCGGGTGGACTCGTTCGACAAGGACACGTGGGAGCTTTACGACGTGAACGAGGACTTCAGCCAGGCGAACAACGTCGCGGGGAAGCACCCGGAGAAGCTCAGGGAGCTGCAGGCGCGGTTCACGACCGAGGCGGTGAAGTACCACGTCTACCCGCTGGACGACCGGGTCGAGGAGCGGTTCAACGCCGCCCTGGTCGGCCGGAAGGACCTGATGCAGGGCCGCACCTCGCTGACCGTGTACGAGGGGATGACCGGGATGATGGAGAACGTGTTCATCAACACCAAGAACCGGTCCCACACGGTCACCGCGGAGGTCGAGGTGCCGGAGAAGGGGTGTGAAGGCGTGATCCTGTGCCAGGCCGGGCGGTTCGGCGGGTGGAGCCTGTACGTCAAGGACGGGAAGCCGAGGTACTGCTACAACTGGGTCGGGCTGGAGCGATACACGGTCGCCGCCGACAAGCCGCTGCCCGCCGGGAAGGTGACGCTCCGGTACGAGTTCGCCTACGCCGGCGGCAAGCCCGGGTCGGGCGGCACGGGGACGATCTTCGTGAACGGGGCGAAGGTCGCCGAGGGGAAGATCGGGCACACCAACGCGAACATCTTCTCGGCCGACGAGACGGCGGACGTGGGGGTGGACGAGGCCACGCCGGTGACCGACGACTACAAGGAGCGGGACAACAAGTTCACCGGCAGGATCCGCAAGGTGACCGTCGAGCTGAAGTAGTCGCACCTCGACCCCGGCGCGAGCCGGGACGACCCGGCGGGCGCGCTGCCGAGAGCTCGGGACGTGGTTCGCCGAGCGCCGGCCGAGGCGGGGCCCGCCGTCGCCGCCGGCAACGCCCCGCCTCGGCCGGCGCGGCCCGGCCGGCGGGTGCCCGGGCGATGGCCGCGCGACCGGTTCCGGACGACGGGCTCGGCGAGCCGATCCCGTCCCGGGTACCAGGCACCGCGAACCGCGATCCCGTCACCGCCCCGGGCCGAAGGCCCGGGGCGGTTCCACTTCCGTCCCGGACGGGCGGCCGGTCGGGAATCGCGCCGCGCCGGGGTGAAAACGCTTGATCGTGAGGGGCTAGCACTTTACCGTGTATTTTCGAGTCACCGTCGAGGCGGCCCCCATGATCAGCTTCCGCTGCCCGAAGTGCGGGAACTCGTACCGCTTCCCGGACACCAAGGCCGGGGCCAAGTTCGTCTGCGGGAACGAGACGTGCCGGCAACGGCTGAAGGTGCCGGACCCGCCGCAGCCGGACCCGGCGACCATCCTGGGGGAGGCCGCCCCGCCGCCCGCCCGGCGGCCGACGCCCGCCGTCCCGCCCCCGCCCCCGCGGCGGCCGATCGCCGACCAGCCGCGCGTCCCCCCGCCGAAGCCCCAGCCGCAGGTGCTGGCGTCGGCCGCCCGGCCCTCCCGCAAGTGGTACTACGAGTACAAGGGGGCCGCGGTCGGCCCGGTCGGGGAGAAGGACCTGCGGGCCGCGGCCGCCAACCGCGCCCTCCGTCCGGACGCCCGGGTGTGGACCGAGGGGATGCCCGACTGGCAGCCGGCCGTGGCCGCCGTCCCGCGGCTGTTCGAGGGGGTGGAGGAGGCGGCGGCCGGGTGGGGGTTCCAGAAGGCGGTGGCGGTGATCCTCGCGACCGCGGCGGTGGCGTCGGCCCTCGCCCTCGGCGGGGTGTACGTCGTCAAGGGGCGGAAGCCGGCCGCCCCGCCGGCCGCGGCCCGGGCCCCGTCGGCCTGGCCGGCCGCGCCCCCGGTCGCGGGGTTCGGCTGAGCCCTGCCGGTCCGCCCGCGCCCCGCCCCCGCCCCCCGACGAGGCCCGCCGCATGATCTCCGTCGTCTGTCCGAACCCCAGCTGCCGCCGGCCGCTCCGGGTCGACGACCGGTCCGCCGGGCAGGCGGTGGAGTGCGTCTACTGCCAGTGCCGGTTCGAGGTCGACCTCCTCCCGGACGAGACCACCAGCGGGGCGGCCGCGGTCGGCGGCACCCTCTCGTCCCCCGGCCCCGGCCGGCACCCGACGACGGTCGACTGGCCGGTCGGCCAGTACCTGGACGAGGCGGTGCCGCGCCGCCCGGGCGACCCGCCGCCGCTCCCCCCGCGGGCGGACGCGGCCGGGTCCGGGCTGCGGGTCGGGCCGCTGCTGGTCAGCATCGTCTCGGTCGCGGTGATCGCCGGGTCGCTGGCCGGGATCATCTCCCTCCTCCGCCCGGCCCCCGAGGGGCCCGGCCCGGCCCCGGCCGGGGCGGCCGAGCGGTGGGCCGCCGTCGCGGTCGAGTCGTCCGGGGTCCGGCTGGTGATCGTCGACGTGTCCCGCACCGCGGACGGGCGGGAGGTGGCCGGGCTGACGGTGGACACGAAGAAGAATCGCGACTGGGGCGGGTTCGCCCCGCCCAAGGGGGCGGGCCCGAAGGTCCCGCCGGAGCCGCTGGCGGAGTTGGAGCGGATCCTGGCGAAGTACGCCGAGGAGGTGAAGGCCCGGAACGTGCCCCCGGCGCGGTTCCTGGTGGCGTCCAACGGCAAGGTGTTGCGGCCGTTCGCCGGGGCCGACCAGGCGGAGGCGGAGCAGGCCCTGCGGGCGGCGGTGAGGAAGGGGACCGGCCAGGACCTGGACGTGGTGAACCCGCAGGACGAGATCGCGCACGCCGCCCGCGGGGCGATCGCCCACAAGCACCGGACGGTGTCCGCCCTGTTCGACATCGGGCGGGGGGCGACCGGGCACGGGTACTTCGACACCACCACCAGCTTCCGGGGGGCGGAGCTGAAGGACGGGCTGACCGCCTGCGAGAAGGAGATCGCCGCCCACGCCGCCAAGGAGAAGGTGCCGTTCCCGGCCGCCGCCGACGCCTGCCGGCGGGCCCTGGCCGAGCGGGTCGGGGCGGCCGCGACCAGCACCCCGGCCCTGCGGAACAGCAGCCGGTACTACCTGTTCGGCGGGTCGGCCTGGGCGCTGGCGGTGGTCACCCACCCGGAGGCGTTCGTCCCGGACCCGGACGCCCGGGCGGCCGAGGTCCGGATCGCGCCCGGGGACGTGGACCGGTACCTCGCCCTGGTCCGGTCGGCGGGGTCGTTCGCCGAGGTCAAGAAGGACGCCCTGGACCGCCGCCCGCCCGGCACCCCGCCGGACCACCTGGACGCGGAGCTGTCCGCCGTCGGCCGGCAGTTCAACGTCCAGCAGCTGGTGGCCGGCGGGACGCTGCTGAAGGCCCTGTCGGACGAGTGCCAGCTGGCCGGCCCGGACAAGGTGGTGAACTTCTACATCAACAGCCTGCACGCCTGGCCGGTCGGGTACATCCTGACCAGGGGCGGGTTCGAGAAGTGACCGGGCGTCGGGTCCGCCGCTTGCGGCGTTGCGCGCAACGCCGCAAGCGGCGGCCGCGGCCCGACCCGAAACGCGCACCACTCCGGAGGACCCGGTCCGATGCGGTCCCAGTTGCTCGCCACCGTCGCCCTCTTCGCCGCCGCCCTCGGCGGGTGCTCCCAACCCGGGCCGGCCGGCCCGCCCCCGACCCCCGCCCCAACTCCCGCCCCCGCCCCGGCCCCGAGCCAACCGCCCGGCACCTGGGCCGGCATCGACGTCGGGTCGCGCGGGGTCAAGCCGGTCGTCCTCACCTTCGCCCGCGGCCCCGGCGGGTGGGACTTCGACGCCGACACCTCGTTCGAGAGCAAGAACACCGACCTCGGCACCCCGGCCGAAAACGGCCAGCCCCACCCGGACCGCCTCGCCGCCACCGCCGCCGCCGTCGCCGACATGGTCAAGGCCATGCGCGCCAAGCACGACCTCCCCGCCGACCGGGTCCGGGTGGTGGTCAGCAGCGGGGTCATGTCCCGGGTCAAGGACAAGGACGCCGGCCGGGCCGCGATCACCGCCGCCCTCGAGAAGGCGACCGGCCGGCCGCCGGGGTTCATCGACGGCCGGCAGGAGGCCGAGTTGGCTGCCCGCGGGGTGCTCGGCCCGGTCCCGAAGCACGGGCGGATGGTGATCGATGTCGGCGGGGCGAACACCAAGTTCGGGTGGTTCACCCCGGCCGGGTTCCAGGGCGTCACCCTGGAGTTCGGGACCAAGGCGTACCACGACGAGGTGGCAAAGCGCGCCGCCGAGAAGAAGCAGCCGTTCGCCGAGGCGGTGGCCGGGCACCGGGACGAGGTGCTGACCGGCCCGCTGAAGAAGCTGCTGGCCGGGACGCCCGGGGCCGACCAAGTGGCCGACGTGCAAATGGTCGGCGGGGCGTCGTGGGCGCTGTCCACCTTCACCCACCCGGCGGCGACGAAGGACCCCCGCGTCCCGCTGACCGCAGCCGACGTGGCGGCGTTCGCCGAGTTGGCCCGGCTGAAGCCGGACGAGGCCCGGGCCCGGGCGGTGAAGGGGGTCCCGGAGGCGGCCCGGGAGGCGGCGGCGAAGGAGGTGGAGCGGGTGCAGAAGGTGTTCGCCCCGGAGGAGCTGCAGGCGGCGGCGGAGGTGGTGCGGGCGGGGTTCGACGCCCTCGGCCTGGCCGCCCCGGGGAAGACGGTGGCGTTCTACCAGAAGGGGCAGCACGCGTGGATCGCGGGCTACCTGATGGGCGAGGCGAAGCTGCCCGAGTGACCCCGGGAGGTCGGCCATGGCCGTCGCGCGGTGTCCGGCGTGCGGTCAGGAGTTCAAGTACCCGGCGGACGCGGCCGGCCGGACCGGCACGTGCCCGCGGTGCCGCAAGGCGGTGCCGCTCGGCCCGCCCCCGCCGGCCGCCGCCGGCCCGCGGACCCTGGTCGGGGACCGGTACGAGCTGGTGCAGGAGCTGGGCCGCGGGGCGTTCGGGGTGGTGTACAAGGCCCGGGACACCCGGCTGCACGGGAAGTGGGTGGCGGTCAAGATGCTGCTGGAACGGGCCCTGGCCACCCCGGACGCGGTCCGCCGGTTCCAGGCCGAGGCGAAGCTCCTGTGCGGGGTCCGGCACGCCCACGTCCCGGACATCCTGGACCTCGGGGAGTACGGCGGACAGCAGTACATCGTGTTCGCGTTCATCGACGGGAAGACGGTCCGGGAGGCGATCCCGCCGGGCGGGTTCGCCGACCCGGTCGAGGCGGTCCGGCTGGCCGTCAAGCTGACTCGCACCCTGCACGACATCTACGCCGCCAAGGCCATCCTCCACCGGGACGTGAAGCCGGCGAACATGATGCTCCCGGCCGGGGAGCAGGACGGGCTGTACCTGATGGACTTCGGCCTGGCCGTGTGCCACGACACGGACGAGACCCGGACCACCGAGGGGACGCTGCTCGGGACGCCGTTCTACATGTCCCCGGAGCAGGCGGCCGGGCGGATCCGGGACACCGGGCACACGTCCGACCTGTACGCGGCGGCGGCCGTCCTGTACCACCTGCTGACCGGCCGCCCGCCGTTCGACTCGAAGATGCCGCAGATCCTGTACGACATCCAGCGGGTGCCGGCCGCCCCGCCGTCGGCCGTCCGCCCGGGGCTGGACCCGCGGCTGGACCCGATCGTCCTGCGCGGGCTGGCGAAGCGGGCCCGGGACCGGTACCAGACCGGGGCCGAGTTCGCCGAGGCGCTGGACGGGTGGGTCGTCCGGGTGAAGGCCGAGGCGTGGCAGCCGCAGCCGGTCGCCCCGGCCCCGGGCCGGCGGGGGTCGGGCGGCGGGTCGGCCCCGCACGTCCCGGTGGCCGAGCCGGCCGAGGCCGAGTCGGTCGGGGCCGAGTCGACGGCCGGCGGGCTGCCGCTGGCCCCGCCGCCGCGGCCGGTGGTCGGCCGGCCCCGGCCGGCCCGGGGGAGCGGCACCGGGGTGGCGCGGTCGCTGTCCGCCCAGCCCCCGCCGCGGTGGGGCCAGGTGGCGGCGAAGGTCGGGGTGGTGGCCCTCGCCCTCGCCCTGCTCGCCGGCGGGGCGTACGGGCTGTACGCGGCGCTGACCGCCGGCGGGAAGCCGACCGAGCCGACCTCCCCGCAGAAGGACGGCGGGGGCAAGATCTGGAAGCCGATATGACGCCGAACCCGCCCCGCCGGCCCGACCCGGACGACCGCGAAGAGACGGTGATGGGGGTGCCGATCCCGGCCGAGGACGACGGCCCGCGGCGGGCGGCCGGGGCGTCGTCCTCGGCCGGCGAGCCCGGGCTCCTCCCGGCCGAGGCGTACCGCCCGACCGACCGCCCGCCGACCGCCCTGCTCACCGTCTACGACGACGGGGCGGCGGACGGGGAGGTGGTGCGGCTCCGGGCCGCGGTCGTGCGGATCGGGCGGACGGCCGGCGACGTGCTGATCCCACACGACGACCGGGTCGCGTCCCCGCACGTCACCATCCGCCGGGAGAAGACGGCCGACGGGTGGCGGTGGACGGTGGCCGACGCCGGCGGCACCGACGGGCTGTTCGTCCGGGTGAACCGGGCGCCGCTGTCGGCCGGGTCGGAGTTCGTGGTCGGGCGGGGCCGGTACCGGTTCGCGGCCGGCCCGCCGCCGACGCTGACCGAGGTGGTCGGGGGGGTGGCCGGGGTGTCGGTCCGGGTGACCGGGGCGGAGGCGTGGATCGGCACCGCCCCGGGGTGCGAGGTCCGGCGGGCCGACCCGTTCGCCGAGCCGTACCACGCCCGGGTGTACCACGCCCCCGGCCGCGGGTGGGCGGTGGAGCACGACGGGGCGCTGAACGGGGTGTGGCTGCGGGTCCCGCAGGTGACCGTCGACAAGGTGTGCTACTTCCTGATCGGGGAGCAGCGGTTCCGCCTTCAGCCCGGGGCGTGACCCGGACGGGCGGGCGACGGCGGGTGCCGGGATGCCCCGTAGGGTGCCGTCGAGGCCCGCGAAGCGCGGGCCTCGACGGCACCCTACGGGCTCGGGAACACCGCCTCAGTAGTCCGTCTTGCGGAACTCGTAGGCGGCCAGGCCGAGCACCGCGGCGGCCGCCAGCAGCGACGACCCGACCGCCAGGTCCGGCCGGAACAGCCCTTTCTCCCGCACCGCCGCCAGCTCCGGCACCGGCATCGAGTACGCCCCCGCCCCCATCACCTCGAAGAACAGCCCGCTCAGGTCCAGCGGCTTCGGCAGCACCCAGTACCCCGCCTCCACCAGGGTCGCGGACGCGGCCGACACCCCCGGCACGTCGAACCCGGCGAGCCGGTGGTGGGTCAGGTTCATCGCCCAGCACAGCACCCAGAACAGGATCGTCCCGAAGATGGCCACCACCGTGCTCCGGGTGCACACCGCCAGCAGCGCGCTGACCGCGTAGAAGACGGCGAAGTTCGTCACCAGGAGCGGGACGGCGAGCCAGTAGGCCGGGTCCCACACCCCGGTGCTCGCCCCGATCCCGACCCACGTCCCGCCGACGAACAGGGCGGCGTGCAGCCCGACGAACAGCACCACCCCGAGGTACTTGCCGACCAGCAGCGACCACCGCGGCGCCGGCTTCGCCAGCAGCACGGTGACCGCGTGCGGCTCCAGGAACGTCGGCAGGAACCCGGCCGTCCAGACCAGGGCGAGCAGCACCCCGACGGTGTCGGCGAGCACCCCGGCGAGCCACACCTGGAGGAACCGGACGGCGTCCGCCCGGAACTTCGGCACCCCGAACTCGACCAGCCCGAACCCGAGCGACATCCGCCCGCCGGAGACCGGCGTCCCCTCGGCGGCGCCCGGGGCGACCTGGCCGGCCGGGATGCGGCTCGGGATCTCGTGCGGGTGCCGCGGCCGCTCCCCAGGCACGTCGACGGTGATGCCGAAGCAGAACACGGTGCAGAGCAGGGTGACCCCGAGCATCACCCAGAACAGCTTGGACGCGACGGACTGGCGGAACGTGTCGCGCACCATCCACCGGACGGTCCGGATCGCGGTCGGCAGGTCGGTCATGCCGGGGGTCTCACGGGAGCCTGGTCGGGGTCGGCGGCTGAGATTCTGGGCGCGTGGTTTCCCCTCACCCGCCGGCGAAGCGCCGGCGACCCCTCCCCGGCGGGGAGAGGTGGGGGCCACCGGCCCCCTCAACGACTTCCCGGGTCGGTGACCTTTTGACGGGCCGCACCAGCCCCACCTCTCCCCGCCGGGGAGAGGTCGGAACCGCGCTTCGCGGTTCCGGGTGAGGGGCAAGAGCTACCGCGAAGTACCGGGGCGGGGTCGGGTCACGCCGCGGCGCCGCGCTCGTACAGCGGACGGACGGCGGCCTCCAGCGACCGCCGCCCGGACGGGCCGCGGAGCAGCTCGGCGGTCGGCCCGGCGTGCACCACCGTCCCGGCCACCAGCACCGCCAGCGCGTCGCACAACTCCTCCACCTCCGGCAGGACGTGCGACACCAGCAGCACCGTCTTCCCGGCCGCCTTGAACTCCCGCACCACGTCCCGCAGGAGTTGCCGGCCGGACAGGTCCAGCCCCTCGGTCGGCTCGTCGAGGACGAGCAGGTCCGGGTCGTTGACGAGGGCCTGCGCCAGCCCGAGCCGCTGCACCATCCCCTTGCTGAACCGGGCGATCGGCTCGCTCCGCCGGTCGGCCAGCCCGACCCGCACCAGCAGTCGCTCGACCCGCCCGGCCAGGTCCGCCGACGCGACCCCGGACAGCCCGCCGTAGAACGTCAAGAGCTCGCCGGCCGACAGGTACCGCGGGAACGCGTGGTTCTCGTGCATGTACCCGACCCGGGCGAGCGTCCGCCGGTCGGCCGGCGGGGCGCCGAGGCGGGTCACCGTCCCGGCGGTCGGGGCGGCGAGCGACAGGAGGAGCTTGATGAGGGTGGTCTTCCCGGCCCGGTTCGGGCCGAGCAGGCCGAACGCCCCGCCGGCCGGGACGGCCAGCGTCACCCCGCGCAGGGCCGGCACCCCCGGGCCGAGGCCGAACGGCCCGGTCGGGTACGTCTTCACCACCTGGTCGAACGCCGCGGCGGGGGTCACCGGAGCCTCCGGGGGTCGCGCGGGCGCTGCCGGACGTGTGCGCCGCTGCCGCCGGGAAACATAGCTCACGCCCGGGCGGGGTGCGGAAAAGCGG
>PNKH01000026.1 GCA_013822345.1 Isosphaera sp. | reverse complement strand
TCAGCCGTTCGGCTTGACGGCGGACCCGACGAACGAGAACGTCTCGTTCGCGTTCGACCCGAGGGTGGTGATGGCGGCGATGCAGACGACCACGATCAGGGCCAGCATGACCGCGTACTCGACCGCGGTCGGGCCGTCCTCCCGCTTCAGGAACGACACCAGCTTCTTCGCGATGCTGCGCATGGTCAGATCTCCCGTGTGTGGTGAGCGAGACTCCCCGGTGCCGCCGGGTTCCCCGGCCCGCCGGCACCCCCCGCCCGGCCGGGGCGCGACCCCGGCGGGCTGGCTACTTGACCTTGACCCCTTGCAGGGCCGTGTCGTTGTACATGTCGCTGGTCGTCGCCCCGAGGTTGGCCACGGCGGCGACGACGACGATCAGGATCAGCGCCAGCATGACGGCGTACTCGACGGCGGTCGGCCCGCTCTCCTCCCTGAGAAAGGCGACGACCGCCCTCCCGAACCGGCCGAGCATGACTCCACTCCGTGAGGCACGGGTCGGCGGCCCACCGGCTCATTCGGGCCCGTGCCGGTCGGCCCGGCGACCTGTTCACGACACAACCGTAGAGCGGTGGGTGGGGGGTGTCAAACACGCGGGGCGGTGAAATGGGGGCCGCGGGGGAGAACCCGGACCGTGGCTCACGTGCCGGCGGAACCCTGCGTCCGGAGACGGGATGCGGCGTGCCAAACGCCCGCGGATTGGGGGCCGGCGCTAGCTTCCGGTAATGCCCTCGACGCGCCGCGTGAGGCGGCCCAGCCGCGCCGCCGCGGCCCCGGCGTCGGCCGGGACTCGGCCCGCGGCCAGGCGGACCAGCCACCCGACCACCGAGCACACCGCCCCGGCCCGGTCGAGGGCGCGGACGAACTCGTCCGGGGCGTCGAGCCGCCCGCCGGCCGCGCGGTACGCGCGCAGCCCGGCGGCGAACCGGGCGTCGTCGTCCGCGGCGAGGTCGCCGAGCAGCCGGGCGAGGTCCACCGCGGGGTGGTCGACCGCCATCGCCCCGAAGTCGACGACCCCGGTGACGGCCGGGCCGGTGAACAGGACGTGTTCGCCGCGGAGGTCGCGGACGCACGGCCGGAGCGGCAGCGCGACGGCTTCCCACGGGCGGAGGGCGGCTGCAACCGACGGTGCGGCCGACGCCGCCGCGGCGGCGGCCGGCGGCACGAGGCGGGCGAGGTCGTCGGGAAGGTCTTGGGGAAGTTGCGGCAGGCCGGTGCAGGCGTCGTCCAGGACGCGGAGGCGGTTGAGGGCGCCGGGGCAGGGGCCGTGGTCTTCGACCGGCCAGGCGGCGTGGAGCCGGGCGACCGCGGCGCACGCGGCCTCGACTTCGGCGACCGTCGGGTCGGCGAGCGGCCGGCCGGGCAACCACCGGGTCACGTCCCACACGCGGCCGGCGTGCCGCGCGAGGGTGTGGCGGTCGGCGGTGGGAACGACGGCGGGGACGAACGGGAGGTGGGCGGCGCGGGACGTCCAGGCGTGGACACGGGCGAGGCGGTCGTCATCGACGCCGGGCGGCCACGCCTTCAGGGCGAAGTCGCCGCCGCGCCACACGGCCGCGCCGCTGAACCCGCCGCCGACCGGCGCCCACCGCAGCCCGTCAAGGGCCGGGGCGTACCGGGCGAGGACGGCGGGCGGGGGAAGCATACCAGGTCGCGGGGGTTGCGCCGCGGCCCTCGGGTTGACGCCCGGCGGGGGTTGCGCTCCGCCCATCGGGGTGACGCCCGCCAGGGGTTGCGCTCCGGCCCGTTCCGGGCCTGCGCTCCACCCTTGGCTACACGCGGTCGTCCCTCCGGGACTTCTGCAGGTTCGAGCCGCGGAGCGGCGGCCGAGTGTAGCCGGGGGTGGAGCGCAGCGCAACCCCTGGCGGGCTACGGAGACTTTGCCTCGGCGGTGGCCCCGGCGGGCGGTCCGGACGCCGGGGCGGCCTGGCGGGCGGCGGTCACCAGCGGCTGCGGGTACACCCCGAGCACCAGCGTCCCGGCCGCCAGCACCACCGCCGCCGCGAGCGTCGGCCGGGACCGCGACCCGTCGAGCGGCCGGAGCGGGGACCGCAGGTACATCACCCCGACCACCCGCAGGTAGTAGTACGCTCCGACCGCCGCGTTCACCGCCGCGACCACCACCAGCACCCGGTACAGGTTCCGCATCGCGGCGGTGTCGGCCGGGGCGGTGAACGCGCCGACGAACAGGAGCAGCTTGCCGGCGAACCCGGCGGTCAGCGGCAGCCCGATCAGGCTGAACAGCGACATCGCCATCGCCCCGGCCGCGACCGGGTGCGTCTGCCCGACCCCGCCGAGGTCGTCGATCGCCTCCACCGGCCGGTCAGGCGTACTGAGGTAGAGGACGACGGCGAACGCCCCGAGCGTCATCAGGGCGTACGCGGCCAGGTAGACGAACAGGGCCTCGACCCCGCCGACGGTCGGCCCGGCCCCCCTCACGTCCGGCAGGGCCGACGCGACCACCACGCCCATCAGCATGTACCCGCCGTGGGCGACGCCGGAGTACGCCAGCATCCGCCGCACGTCGTCCTGCAGCAGCGCGAGGACGTTCCCGAGCGTCATCGTCAGGACGGCGAGGATCCACAGCAACAGCGGCAGTTGTGTGGCGGTGTCGAACGGCAGGCTGCGGGCGTCCGGGCCGAAGAGCCCGAGGACCCGGGCCAGCGCCGCGAACCCGGCGACCTTCGGCAGTACCGCGAGGTTGGCGACGACCCCGGCCGGGCCGCCCTGGTACACGTCCGGGGCGTAGAAGTGGAACGGGACCGCGGTGATCCGGAACCCGACCGCCGCGACGACGAGCACCGCCCCGACCAGGGCCAGCGGCGACAGCGCCTCGGCGTTCGCCCGGGCGAGGGCGGCGGTGACGGCGGTGAGGTTCGTGCTCCCGGTCATGCCGTACAGGTAGCTGAACCCGAACAGCAGCACCGCCGACGACATCACGCTGAGGAGGAAGTACTTCGCCGCCGCCTCCTGGTTCACCCGGGTGCGGGCCGGGAGGTAGAGGAGGACGTAGGTTGGGATGCTGATCAGCTCGAGGGCGAGGAATAGGGTGACGAGGTCGTTCGCCCGGCCGACGAGCGACACCCCGGCGGTCGCGACCAGGAGGCACCCGTAGTACTCGGCCGCGGTCCGGTCGTCGACCTCCGGCCACGACAGGAACAGGAGGGCGGCGGCGGCGGCGAGGGCGAGCCAGCGGACGAACCCGGCGGCCGCGTCCGGGACGATCGAGGCGGCGGTCGGGAGCGGCGGGGCGGGCTGGTCGACCGTCGCGGCCAGGACCGCGGCCCCGGCGACGCCGAGGAGCGAGACGGCGAACCAGAGCCCGCGGCCGTTGCGGAAGCAGCCGAGGAGGACGGCGGCGCACGCCGTCCCGAGCAGGGCGATCTCCGGCACGACCAGGCGGAACACGCCGGTGAACGTCTGCTGCAGTTGCGGGTCGGACAGCGGGTTCACGGTGCATCGCCTCGCATGGCGCCCGGGTCGCCGGAAAGCTCGAGCCGCGCGCCGGCCGCGGCCTCCAGACCCGTCAGCCCACGCCCCAACTCCGGGGCGTTGCCGCGGGGGGTGACGTACAAACAGGCCACCGGCTCCTCGTGGCCCAACCCGAAGGTGACGTGGTAACCGTCCCCCTCGGCCACGCCCTCCAGTAGCGACGGCAGCGTCTCCAACGATTCCCGGATGACCGGCGGGAACTCGACGCCGCGTTCCTTCGCGATCCGGAGCTTGTCTGGTCCGCTGGTGGTCCAACCGAACACGACGGCCGGGAAGAGGCGGTGGATCAGGGCCTGCACCTCCGCGAACGACCCGAACGGCCGCCCGTCGGCCCGCCGCAGCGTACACTCGGTCGCCATCCGACCGCCTTCCGCAACGCATCTTCGATGCGTCGCTAACCGGTTGTCATTCCGCGCCCGGGTCAGCCCTCGTCCTCCTCGCCGCCCTTCGGGTTCTTCCCGTCCTTCTTCGGGGCGTCCTTCTTCGGATTCACCTTCTTCGGCGTCTCCTTCTTGTCCTTCGGCTTCGGGGCCGGGGCCTTCGGCGGCGGGGGCGACTCCGGCTCCGCCGGGACCGGCACCCCGGCCACCCGCGCCCGGGCCGCCTCACCCACCTTCGTCAGCACCGTCACGTCCGGCTTGATCGTGTCGAGCACCGGCTGCGGGAACAGCCCGAGCACCACGCACAGCCCCGCCGGGATCCCGAACGCGAAGAACTCGCGCCGCGTCACGTCCGCCGGCCGGACCGCCGCGTCGGCCGGCTCCGGCTCCCGCAACGGGTTGAAGAACACCCGCCGGAGCATCGTCAGCACGTACCACGCGCTCAGGAAGATGCCGACCGCCGCGACCACCGCCAGGCCGTACCCCGGCGCCCCGCCGTCGCGGGCGGCGAACAGCCCCGCCAGCATCAGCATCTCGCTGACGAAGTTGTTCAGCCCCGGCAGGCCGATCCCGGCCAGCGCCACCAGGAAGAAGAACACCGCGTAGTTCGGGAACCGCCCCATCAGCCCGCCGAACCGCCCGGCCTGCGTCGTGCGGTAGCGGTCGAGGAGGAACCCGAGCAGGGCGAACATCGCCCCGGTGCTCAGCCCGTGGTTCACCATGTGCAGCGTCGCCCCGCTCAGGCCCTCGGCGTTGAACGCGAAGATCCCCAGCACCAGGAACCCGAGGTGCGACACCGAGCTGTACGCGACGGTGAGCCTCATGTCCTTCTGGTCGTAGGCACAGAGGGCCCCGTACACGATCCCGAACGCGGCCAGCAGCCCGACCACCGGCAGGCCGTACATGACGGCGGCGTCCGGCGTCAGCGGGAGCACGAACCTGATGATCCCGAACGTCCCGAGCTTGGCCAGTAGCGCCGAAAGGAGGATCGTCACCCCGATCGGGGCCTCGGAGTACGCCGCCGGCAGCCAGGTGTGGAACGGCCACACCGGGACCTTGACCAGGAACCCGGCCATCAGCGCCAGGAACAAGAACCCCTGCGTCTGCTGCAGGGCGGCCAGCTTCTCGCCCCGGCCGGCGAGCGCCTCCTGGTGCGCCTGGTCGAGGTAGAACGACACGTTCCCCATCAGGTCGGGGAGCGAGAACGTCACACGGCCGGTGACCGGGTCCGGGTTCGTCAGCACCACGCCGATCACGCCGACCAGGGTGAGGAGGCTGCCGGCGAGCGTGTACAGGAAGAACTTCCGGGCCGCGTCGCGGCGGGCCGACCCGGTCCCCCACCGGCCGATCAGGAAGAACGCCGGGATCAGGGTCAGCTCGAAGAACGCGTAGAAGAGGATCACGTCGAACGACAGGAACGCCCCGACCGCCGCCCCCTGGAGCAGGAACAGCCAGCCGTAGAACGCGCCCGGCCGGTCGGTGACCGCGTCCCACGACACCAGGATCGCCGGCAGCAGCATCACGCTCGCCAGGGCCGCGAGCCACAGGTTCAGCCCGTCGACCCCGAGGAAGAACTGGACCGCCGGCCCGGCCTTCCCGCCGGGCGACGGCGGGGCCAGGCTCATCAGCGTCCAGCCGGTGCGGTTGTCCTCGCCGTGCCGCCCGGCGGTGTCCCCCGGCACGTACCCCGGCTGGAACCGCAGCGCCGCCTGGTCGCGGACGGCGCCCGCCAGCTCCGCCCGGGCGGAGATCTGGATCGACGCGAAGAACACGACCGCGGCGGTCAGCCCGAGGTGGAGCAGGGCGACGACCAGGGCGACCCGGCGGGCGGCCCGGCCGAGGAGCGGGAGGGCGAGCGCGGCGAGGAACGGCAGCGCGACCAGCGCCAGGATCAGGGCCCGGCCGGTCAGCGGGGAGGCGACGGCGTCGAAGAACCGGTCCATGCGCGACCTGCCCCCTACCGCGCGACGCGGAACACCACGAACGTCAGGAACACCGCCAGCCCCAGGGCCATCGACAGGGCGTAGAACTGCACGAGGCCGTTCTGCACCGGCCGGGCCAGGTCGCCGACGAACCGCGGGACGGCCGCGATCAGCCGGGCGAGGGCGTCGAGGAACCCGTCGAGCGCCTTCGACAGGAACGCCAGCACCCCGGCCGGCCGGACCACCGCCGCCTCGTACACCTCGTCGACGTACAGCTTATTCCGCGACAGCGCGAACGCCGGCTTCAGCCCGGCCGGCTCGCCCTCCGTCCCCTTCCGGTACCACAGGAACGCCAGACCGATCCCGGCCACGACGAGGGCCGTGCCGACCCCGGCGGTCGTCCAGTCGAAGTGGTGCTCCGCCGGCTCCGCCTGGTGCAGCGACGGGGTGTGGCCGAGGAAGTTGCTGAACCAGTGGGTGAACGGCTCGGCCACCGCCCCGGCGAACAGCGCCCCAGCCGCGAGCACCACGAGCGGGATCGTCATCACCGCCGGCGACTCGTGGGCGTGGTGCCCGGCCTCCTCGGGGACCCGCTCCGGACCCCAGAACGTCAGGAAGTACGCCCGAAAGGTGTAGAAGGCGGTCAGGAACGCGGTGAGGAACGCGACCACCGCCAGGACGAAGTAGCCGGTGGCGTACGGCCGGCCGCTCGCGCCCGCGCCGGTGAGCGATTCGAGGATCAGGTCCTTGCTCCAGAACCCGCTCAGGAGCGGGACGCCGGCCAGGGCCGCCGCCCCGCACAGGAACGTCAGGTGCGTCACCGGCATCAGCCGCCGCAGCCCGCCGAACTTCCGCACGTCGATCACCCCGCCCATCGCGTGCATCACGCTCCCGGCCGACAGGAACAAGAGGGCCTTGAAGAACGCGTGGGTGAACAGGTGGAACATCGCGGCCGTCACGGCGAACGCCGGGCTCACCGCCCCGCCGGTCCCGAGCGCCAGGAACATGTACCCGAGCTGGCTGACCGTCGAGTACGCCAGGACGCGCTTCAGGTCGGTCTGGGCCAGGGCGAGGAACGCCGCCAGCAGCGCCGTGACCCCGCCGGCCCACGCCACCACCGCCTGGGCGTCGGGGCTCATCACGAACAGCGGGGCGCAGCGGGCCAGCAGGTACACGCCGGCGGTCACCATCGTCGCCGCGTGGATCAGGGCGGACACCGGGGTCGGCCCCTCCATCGCGTCCGGCAGCCAGACGTACAGCGGGAACTGGGCGCTCTTCCCGACCGCCCCGCAGAACAACAGCAGGCACGCCGTCGTGAGTTCGGCCTGGTCCGGCGGGTGGTCCTTCAGGTAGTCGAACAGGGCTGTCAGGTCGGTGTTCCAGTTCCCCATCTTCCACAGCAGGAAGATGCCGAGCAGGAACCCGGTGTCGCCGATCCGCGTCACCAGGAACGCCTTCCGGGCCGCGCTCGCCGCCGACGGCTTCTCGAAGTAGTACCCAACTAAGAGGTAAGAGCAGAGGCCGACGCCTTCCCAGAACGCGACGAGCAGCAGGAAGTTGTTTGCCAGCACCAGCCCGCACATGCTGAACACGAACAGGCTCATCACCGCGAAGTACCGGCCGTACCCGCCGTCCCCGTGCATGTACCCGGCCGAGAAGATCGCGATCCACGTCGAGACGAACGCGATCATCGCCAGCATGACGCTCGACAGCGGGTCGACCGTGACGGTGAAGTTGACCGTGAGGTGGCCGGCCGAGAACCACGTCACCGGGGTCGACACGAACCGGTAGTCCGGCCCCTCGCCGACCTTCAGCAGCAGCATCACGCCGAGGACCGCGGCGGCGGCGCAGGCGACCACCAGCGGGACGTGGGCGGCCTTCGCCAGCTTCGTCCACGACAGCAGGGCGGCGAGGACGGCGGCGGCCAGCGGCAGGCCGAGGATCGCCAGCGCGAGGCCGATCGGGTCAGACACGGGCCGCCTCCTCCCCGGCCGGCTCCGGCCGGACCCCGGCGTCGGCCAGGCGGGGCTCCTCCCCGCGCGTCTCGACCGGCAGCGGGTCCGTGTCGACGGCGGGCGGCACCCCCAGCTCGCGGAGGGTCTGCCAGGCGGAGGCGTCGAGCGTCTTGCCGCGGCGGTACAGCATCAGGATCAGGGCCAGGGCGACCCCGGCCTCGCACGCCGCCACCGCCAGGATGAAGAGGACGAACACCTGCCCGTGCAGGTTCCCGTGGTGCCGGGCGAAGGCGACGAAGTTGACCGCGACCGCCTGCAGCATCATCTCGGCGCACAGGAACATGGTGATCAGGTTCCGCCGGGTCAGGAACCCGACCAGCCCGATCCCGAACAGGGCGGCCGACACCGCCAGGTAGTGCCAGAGGGTGATCACGCCGGGTGGTGGGGGGTGGGTGGTTTGGGGGTGGCGGTCGGGCCGTCCGACCCGCGCCGGCGGTGGGCGATGGCGACCGCCCCGACGGTCGCGACCAGCAGGAGCGTCCCGGCCAGCTCGACCGCCAGCAGGTGGTCGGTGTACAGCAGGTACCCGAGGTTGCCGACGTTCCGGGCCGGCAGGTCGGCGGCCCCGGCCAGGAGCAGCACCTCGTCCCGCAGCCTCCGCAGCTCGGCCTTCGCGGCCGCCCCGTCCGGCTTCGCCCCCGACAGGTTGTCGTTCACCGCCTTGTACGTCGCCCAGTTCAGCTCGCGGACCGTTGCCGCCCGCCGGAGCACCCCGCGGGCCTGCTCGTCCTCCCGGTACAGCACCGCCGGCACCCCCGGCGTCGCCGCCGCCTTCTCCAGCCGGGCGCGGACGCTGCCGTCCCGGACCCCGCCCTCGTCCGGCGACGCCCCGACCACGGCCGAGACCGCGTCCCGGAGCGCCTCGAACTTCTGGAGCCGCTCGAACCGGTTGGTCGTGAGATCGCCGTCGAGGCCGGCGGCCGCGGCGTCGATTCGGGTCAGGGCGTCGGCCAGCTTCTCCCGCTCGTCGGCCGTCACCACCGGGACCGGCAGGCGGTGGGCGGACTCGCCGGCGGTCGCCTCGACCCGCGTCAGGTACAGGGTGAAGAGGACCAGGCCGGTGAACGCGAACCCGGCGAGCGACCCGAACAGCGGCTCCCGCGAGCGGTCGTTCTCGTCCGACGGCCCGCCGGCGTGCGACAGCATCAGCACGAACAGGAAGGTGACGACGATCGCCCCGGCGTAGATGATGACCGTCGCGGCCATCAGGAACGGGGCGGCGAGCAGGAGGAACAGCCCGCAGGTGCTGAGGACCACGAACGCGAACGCGATCGCCCCGCGGGCCGGGTTCCGCTGGGTCACCAGGACCGCCCCGAACCCGAGCGCCCCGGCCGAGAACAGGTAGAAGAGCACCGTGCCGAGCACGTCCGGCGACGGCGACCCGAAGGTGGTGTAGAGGAAGACGCCGAGGACCGCGGCGGCGGCCACCAGGCTCGCGACCCCGACCCCGACGCGCCGCCCGACCGGCCGGGGCAGGAGGGCCGCGAACCCCACGACGGCAAGCAGCACGGCGAGGGCGATCTGCCCGCCGGCGAGCTGCGTCGGGTTGAGCGAGAACGGGTTCATTCGCGGTTTGTGCGGAACTTCACAAGCGTCCGCGAATGGTATATGGGGGCGGGCGGGGGGTTCAACCCGGCGGGGTTTCCGACGCCACGCTCAGCCTGCCGGAGCGGGTGCGGACCGGGTCGGTGCCGGCCTTCGTGGTCTGGTCGAAGACGCTCAGCAGCTTCTCCTTGTCGAACACCATCTGCTCGCGGCTCAGCCCGGTCAGGTCGTACAGGGTGGTCAGCTCGATCGCGTCGACCGGGCACGCCTCCTCGCACATCCCGCAGTAGATGCACCGCAGCTCGTCGATGACGAACGTCTCCGGGTACTTCTCCCGGCCGTCCTTCTGCCACTCGGTGGGGGCCGGGGCGGCGACGATGTCGATGCAGTGGGCCGGGCAGGCGGTGGCGCACATGTAGCACGCCACGCACTTCACCCGCCCCTCCTCGTCCCGGTTCAGCCGGTGGACGCCGCGGTAGTTCCCCGGCAGCTTCGGCTCCTGCTCCGGGTACTGCTCGGTCCTCACCTGCGGCCGGAAGATGTGCCCGATGGTGGTCTTCAGCCCGTCGAGCATCGCCGGGATGTACAGCTGCTCCCAGAACCCCAGCCGGGGCTCGTCGACCCACCGGACATCGGACTCGGTGCGGGGCATCGGGGACCTCGTAGGGTGGGCCGAGCCGGCGCCTCGCCGGCGAGTCCCACCGGGGTTCGCGGGGTGGTGGGACTCGCCGGCGAGGCGCCGGCTCGGCCCACCACCCTACGTCGTCAGGCACTCCTGCCTCGCCGTTCCGGATGCGAGGCAGGAGTGCCTCGCCCACGAGACACGATCGTTCAGCTCGCGTAGGTCACGCCGGCCGGGAGGCCCGGCGGCAGCTTCACGACCTTCCGCTTCGGGTTGGTCACCGACCCGCTCAGCCGGACCGACACCACCCCGGCCCCCAGGAATAGCACGGCCGACGTGCCGGTCAGCACCCCGAGCGGCCACCCGAGTTGCTTCACCGCCATCACGCACAGGAGGTTCAAGAGGGCGAGCGGGATCATCACCTTCCAGGCGATGTTCATCAGCTGGTCGAACCGGAACCGCGGGATCGTCCACCGGACGAACTGGGCGAAGATCACCAGGGCGAACATCTTCCCGCAGACGATCAGCGTCTTCACCGCCGCCGCCCACACCGGGTGGGTGACGAACCCCTCCAGCCCGAACAGGCTCCACCCGCCGAGGAACAGGGCGACGAGCATGAGGCTGCCGGCGACGAGGTGGACGTACTCGGACAGCAGCATCAGCCCGAGCTTCAGGGCCGAGTACTCGGTGTGGTACCCGCCGACCAGCTCCTGCTCTGCCTCCGGCAGGTCGAACGGCAGCCGGTTCGCCTCCGCGTACTGGGCGGTCATGAACAGCAGCAGGGCGAGCGGCTGGAAGACGACCAGCCACCACACCCCGTTCGCCGTCTGCCAGGCGATCACCTTCTCCGGGTTCAGCGACCCGACGATCAGGAACACGCCGAGCACCGCCATCCCGAGCGGGATCTCGTAGCTGATGATCTGGGCGCTCGCCCGCAGTGCCCCCAGCAGCGAGTACTTGTTGTTCGCGCTCCACCCGGCCAGGACCACCCCGTACACCGCCAGCGACCCGACCGCGAACAGGTACAGCACCCCGACATCCAGCCCCGGGGCGAGCACGAAGTTCGTCTGGTTCTGGTACTCGGCCTGTGCCTGCTCGAAGGTCGCGACCGCCCCGGCGGCCACCGGGACCGGGTCCGGCGGCGGCGCGGTCGGGCCGAACGGCACCACCGCCAGCGCCAGCAGCGCGGTCCCGACCGCCACCGACGGGGCCATGACGTAGAAGACCTTGTCCACGTGCGACGGGATGACCTCTTCCTTCAGGAAGAACTTCCCGCCGTCGGCGAGCGGCTGGAGCAGCCCGAACGGGCCGACCCGGTTCGGGCCGAGGCGGTCCTGCATCCAGGCCGAGATCTTCCGCTCGGACAGGGTCAGGAACCCGCACAGCCCGAGGACGCCGGCCATCAGGCAGACGATCACGATCGCGGTGGTGGTCGGGTCGAACGCGGGCATCACGGGTCCGTTCGGTTAGCGACGCATCGGAGATGCGTCCGGGTCACGCCATCTCCAGTGCGAACCGGACGCCGGTCGCCGGCCGGTCGGCCGCGGCCAGCCCGGCGAACGCCGGCACCGCCCGGGCCAGCTCCGCCCGCACCGCGCCGGCCTGCACCAGCCCGCGGCGGCCGAGCAGGTCGTACGCCAGTTGTAGCTCCGTCCGCACCTCGACCGGCGGGCGGACGGCGCGGGGGAACGTCTGGGCCAGGCCGGCGTGGTTCACGAACGTCCCGTCCTTCTCGAACGCGGACGTGGCCGGCAGCACGAACCCGGCGGCGGCCGTCACCACCGTCGGGAACAGGTCCTGGGCGACCAGCAGCCCGGGCGTCTTCCAGTCCGTCCCCGTGTCCGCCCCGACCGCGTCCCGGTCCGGGTAGCCGCCGGCGAACCACATCGCCGCCACCCCCTCCCGGGCGGCCGCGTCGAACGGGACGATGTCCTTCTGGAAGTGCCGCAACACCGCCTCCACCCCGCGGCGGTTCGGACACTTCTCCGCCCGGATGGTGAACCTCACCGGCTCGACCGGGTTGCCGCGCACGTCCTTCGGGTAGGTGTCGTCCTGCCCGACCACCGGGACCGGGCCGAGGGCCAGCCGCACGTCCGCCGACAAGCCCTTGAAGTAGGTGGCGTACAGGAACGCCTCCTCGACCGTGAGGAACGGCGACAGAACCGCGACGACGCCGGCGGGGTTCTCCGCGGCCGCCCGGTCGAACGCCTCCCGCAGCCGCGGGGTGACCGCCGACCACGGGGCCGGCCGGGTCGCCCCGTCGGCCCGGAGCAGCGGGCGGGTGATCCGCTCGGTCGAGTTGGCGAAGTGGTACCCGTACCGGCCGTCGTCGCAGATGAAGTGGCCCTGCGCCTCGGGGTTCGGCCGGGCGTTCACCCGGTACACGATGTCCTTGTTGTGGTCGACCGCGGTGCTGCACCCGGTCGCGCACCGGCTGCACACCCCGTCGGTGGTCTTCAGGTACCAGACCCGCTGCTTGTACAGGAAGTCCTTGCTCCCGAGGGCGCCGACCGGGCACAGTTCGACCACGTTCCCGGCCAGCTTGTTCTCCAGCGGGCGGCCGGGGAAGACGTCGATCTCCTCGTGGTGCCCGCGGTTCGTCACCATCAGTTCCGAGGTGCCGCTGACCTCGCGGGTGAACCGGACGCACCGGGTGCACATGATGCAGCGGTCGGTGAACAGGGTGATCTTCGACGACAGGTGCGGCTTGTTCGGCGGGGTGTTCTTGGCGTCGACCATCCGCGACTCGGACCGGCCGTACTTGAACGAGAAGTCCTGGAGCTTGCACTCCCCGGCCTTGTCGCACACCGGGCAGTCGAGCGGGTGGTTGATGAGGAGCCCTTCGAGGGTGTCGGCCTGGGCCTTCTTCGCCCGCTCGCCGGGTTGGCCGCCCTTGGTGTACCCGGGATCGTAAGGGAGGGCGGGCAGCGCCGGGTGGCGCTTCGCGTACTCGCCGGTGACGACCACGGTGCCGTCCTTGACCGGGGTCTGGCACCCGGGGACGACCTTCGGCTGCATCGTCAACTTGCCGTCCTTCAGCTCCCCGACCTCGACCAGGCACATCCGGCAACTGGCGACGACGGTCAGCGCCTCGTGCCAGCAGTAATGGGGCACGAACACCCCGGCCAGGTCCGCCGCCTGGACGCAGTTCAGCTTCCGGGTGCCGATCTCGACCGGCTTGTCGTTCACGTACACGGTCGGCATGAAGCGGACTCGTCTCGTATGGGGAAGCCTACCGGCCGAGGGCGGCCCGGCCGGCGAACGCCTCGGCGGACAGGAACTCGGGCCCCTGGTGGGTGGCGACCCACCCGCCGCGGGTCGGGGCGAGCCGGTCGAACGCCCAGATCCCTTCGCGCTGCCGCGCCCCGCTCAGGGCGATGGACCCGTCGCGGACCAGGTCGGCGGCCGGGGACTTGGCCCGGACGAGGGCGGCGTAGATCACGTCCGGGCCGGGCATCGTCCCGACCTGGGAGGCGGCCTCGACGAACACCCAGATGTCGGCGAGGTCGGCCCGGGTGACGGCCCTCCCGCCGGGGGCCGCCGGCCACGCCGACACGAACTTCGCCCGCGGAAGGGGTGCGGTCGCGGCGACGGCCCGGGGCGGCGGGGCGACCGCCGGCGGGGTCGCGTCCGTGTTGCCGGGAACGGCCCGCCCCGGAAGGTCGCTCGCCCGGTCCGGCGCGGCGGCCTCGGGTACCGGGGTCGGTGGTTGTCGCCGCGCTGCCTCAGGCGCCTCGGCCAACACGACCGGCGGCGGGGCTTCCTTCGCGCAGCCCGCGGCGAGTAGTAGCAGCGGCAGATTCGCCAGGCGTCGCATCGGCCATCCCCCGCGCGGCGGTCAGCGTGACGGGTACTTCTTCTCGAACTCGTCCGGCGTCGTGAAGACGGACGACCCGCCGACGACGACCGTGAAGGACGGCCTCGTCCGCCAGTCCTTCGGGTACGCCCACAGCCCGTCCTCCCGCGGGAACGGCACCAGCACGACGAGGCCCAGGCCGACCGCCGTGGCGGTGTGCGGGTACTTCGCCGAGATGCCCCCCGAGGTGGGGAACTCCCGGGGGTTGTGCCCGCCCGCCCGGAGCTGCGACAACTCCGACATCGCGTTCGCGATCACCCGGTTGTCCTCGGCCCGCTTCTTCCGCTCCTGCTGTTCCGCCTTTTGCCGCTCGAGCGCGGTCGGCTCGCGCGGCCAGGCCCGGTCCGGGGCGGTCGGGGCGGCGGGGGGGCCGGTGCGTGCGGTGGTCGGGGTCACGGGCGGCGGCGGCGGGGTGTCCGGCTTCCCCCCGCAGCCGGCGGCTGCGGTGACCGTGCCGACCACGGCGGCGGCGAACACGCATCGCATCGGAACCTCACCGGTCAGTGTGCCCCGACGACCTCCAGCCCCTTCGCGTACCGGCTCCGGGTGCCGGCCCGGATCGCCGCCTCGAACTCGCCGCGGAACTTCCGGACCGCCGTCTTCACCGGCCACCCGGCCCCGTCGGCCAGGCCGCAGATCGTCGTCCCCGGCATGATGCCGATCCGGTCGGCCACGTCCACCAGGATGTCGAGGTCTTCCTTCCGGCCCAGCCCGCGGCGCATCCGGTCGACGATCTTCAGCATCCACCCGGTGCCCTCCCGGCACGGGGTGCACTGCCCGCAGCTCTCGTGGCTGAAGAACTGGCAGACGTTGTGGAGCACGTCCACCATCGATGTCTGGTCGTCGATCACGGTCACCGCGGCGGTCCCGAGGCCGAGGCACTGCACCCGCCCTGGGCCGTTGAAGTCGAGCGGGATGTCGTACTCGGTGAGGTCGCTGTCCTTCAACTTGGCGTTGCAGTCCACGAACCCCATCGACAGCCCGCCGGGGTTGACCGCCTTCGCCTTCCGGCCCTTCCACACCCCGCCGCCGTGCGTCTCGACCAGGTCGCGGATGGTGACGCCCATCGGCAGCTCGACGCACACCGGCTTCTCGACGTGCCCGGCCAGGGTGTAGAGCTTCGGGCCGTAGCTGCCGGCGTCGCGCGGGTTCTTCGGGTCGGGCGGGACGCCGAGGCTCTTGAACCAGTCATTCCCGCGCCGCATGATCTGCGTGACGCAAGCCAGGGTCTCGACGTTGTTCACGATCGTCGGCTTGCGGAACGCCCCCTCGACGGCCGGGAACGGCGGCTTGATCCGCGGCCACGCCCGCTTCCCCTCGAGACTCTCGATCAGCCCCGTCTCCTCGCCGCAGATGTACGCCCCGGCCCCGCGGTGCATCACCACGTCGAGGTCGAAACCGCTGTTGAGGATGTTCTTGCCCAGCAACCCGGCGGCGTACAGCTCGTCGACCGCCGCCTGGCAGTTGCGGTAGGCGTCGCCGTACTCGTACCGGACGTAGTAGAAGGCGGTGCGGGCCTTGATGGCGTAACAGGCCAACAAGATGCCTTCCAGCACCTGATGGGGGTCCTTCTCCATCAGGATGCGGTTGTTGTACGTGCACGGTTCGGACTCATCCGCGTTGACGCACAGGTAGACCGGCCCTGGGTGATCCTTCGGGAGGAAGGTCCACTTCAGGCCGGTCGGGAACCCGGCCCCGCCGCGGCCGCGGAGGCCCGAGTCCTTCACCTGGGTGACGACATCGGCCGGTTGCTTCTCCTTCAGCGCGCGCTCGAACGCCGCGTACCCGCCGTCGGCGCGGTAGCCCTCCAGCCGGTGGCTGTCCGGCTTGCCGACGCGGGCCAGGAGTACCGGTTCGTACGGCATGGGTTACTTCCGCCTCAGCTCTTGGATCAGCTCGTCGGCCTTCTCCGGCGTCACGTCCATGACGTGGACGTCGTCACGGAGGCAGGCCGGGGCGCCGTCGCACGCCCCGATGCACTCGGCGAACTCCAGCGTGACCGCCCCGTCCGGCGTCGTCTGGCCGCAGTGCACGCCGAGCTTAGCCTCGCAGTGCTCGATCAGCTCGTACGCCCCGCGGAGCATGCACGCCAGGCCCCGGCACACCCACAACCTGGTCTTCCCGAGTCGCTCCCCCTCGCCCTTGTAGAAGGCGTAGAAGGTCATCGCGTCGAACACCTCGGACGGGTGCAGGTCGAGGATCTCGGCGATCTCGACCACCGCCTCGTTCGACACCGTCCGCAGTTGGTCGTGCACCAGGTGCAGGGCCGGCAGCGTCGCCGCCTGCTTCCGCGGGTACTTCGGCAGGACCGCCCGGATGCGGGCCTTCAGGTCGTCGGAAAGAACGCCCATTTCACGCCCCGGGTCCGGTCAGAACCGCCACGCCGCCAAACACGCTCCCAAGACCCAGCCCGCAGCGAACTGGAGCCCGGCCATCTGCCGCATCCCCCGCCGGAAGGTCACTCGATGCCGCCCGAGCGCCTGCCGGCCGAACGCGAACCGGGACTCGGCCGGGACGAACACCCTCATGAACAGCCGTGGCCGGGTGGAGAAGAACCACGTCATGGCCGCGATCACCGAGCACCCGAGGATCGGGGTCAACACTTCCTCGGCGGGTTTCATCCGGTCGCCTCGGTTCGGGTCATCGGTCCAACTCCGCCGCGATGATGTTGAGACTCCCCAAGATGGCCGGCACGTCGCTGATCTGGTGCCCTTCCATCAGGTGCGGGAAGATGGAGAAGTGGATGAGCGACGGCGGCCGGGTCCGCGCCCGCCACGCCCGCCCGCTCCCGTCGGCGACGACGTAGAACCCGAGCTCGCCGTTCGCCGTCTCCTGCGCCCCGTACACCTCTTCCACCGGCGTCTCCCACCGCCGGTTCCACATGAACAGCTCGAAGTGCTGGATCAGCCCCTCGATGCTCCGGTACGTCGCCTGCTTGTCCGGGATCGTCAGCTTGTCCTCGAGGTCGACGTTCACCGGCCCGCCCGGGATGTTCTCGACGGCTGCCTTGATGATGTTCAGCGACTCCGCCATCTCGCCCATCCGGACCAGGTAGCGGTTGTAGCAGTCGCCGCCCTTGGCACACACCACCTTGAACGAGTCCTGCAGGTCCGGGTACGCCAGGTACGGTTCGTCCTTCCGCAGGTCCCGCGTCACCCCCGACGCCCGGGCCACCGGCCCCGAGCAGCTCATGTTGATCGCCTCGTCCCTGGTGAGGACGCCGATCCCCTTGGTGCGGTCGACGAAGATGCGGTTGCGGTTCAGGAGCCGGGTGAGATCGGCGTGGGCCTTCGGGAACGTCTTCACGAACGCCCGGACCTTGGCCACCACGTCGTCGGTGATGTCGTTCATCAGGCCGCCCACCCGGCAGAAGCTCGGGTGGAACCGCTGGCCGGACGCCGACTCCATGATGTCGTACACCTTCTCCCGCTGGTTGAAGGCGTACAGGAACGCGGTCAGCGCCCCGAGGTCGAGGCCGACGGCGCCGACGCACAGGAGGTGGTCCGAGATGCGGGCCAGCTCCGCCAGGATGGTGCGGAGGTACTTGCACCGCGGGGTCGGCTCGACCCCGAGCAGCTTTTCGACCGCCTCGAACCAGGCGCACTCGTTCGCGAACGGACTGATGTAGTTCATCCGGTCGACGATGGTGACGTACTGGTTGAAGTCGAGGTCCTCGCCCAGCTTCTCGAACCCGCTGTGCAGAAAGCCGATGTCCGGGACGGCCTTCACGACCGTCTCGCCGTCGAGGGTGAGGATGAGCCGGAGGGTGGTGTGGGTGGCCGGGTGCTGCGGCCCGTAGTTCAGGGTGTACAGGTACTCCCGGTCGGCGCCGGCGATGTCCTCATCGACGACCGGGGTCGCGGCTTCCAGCGGCATCGGTCCCTTTCGTAGGGTGGGCCGAGCCGGCGCCTCGCCGGCGAGTCCCACCGCTTGGGCTCTGGTGGGACTCGCCCGCAGAGCCGGGCTCGGCCCACCCTACTACCACTCCAACCCGCCGTCAGCTCTCGGCCCGGGTCACGGAGCGGAAGTTGTGCCGCTCCCCGTACCCGCGGAGCGGGTAGTCCTTCCGCAGCGGGTGGGCGGCGAACTCGTGCGGCATCAGGATCCGGCGGAGGTCCGGGTGGCCGGCGAACCGCACCCCGTACAGGTCGAACACCTCCCGCTCCATCCACTCCGCCCCGCGCCACAGGTCGACCACCGACGGCAGCTCCGGGTCCGGGTCGTTGGCGAACGCCTTCACGAACAGCCGCTCCGCGTTCGCCGTGTTCGCCAACCCGTACACGACGGCGTACCGGTCGGTCGCCCCGGGGTAGTTCAGGTAGTCGACCCCGCCGAGTTCCGCCAGGTAGTCGAACCCGCACTCGTCCTTCAGGCACCGGAGCAGCGGGACCAGCACCTCGCCCGCCCTCTCCGCCGACACCAGCACGCGCCGGTTGTCGCGGAACTCCGAGGTCGCGAACGCCCCGGGGAATTTCGCGGTCAGGGTGTCGAGGTACGCAGGCATCTGCTTTCCTGGAGCGCGGGCGTCCCGCCCGCTAAACCTCGCCAACTCGGCGAGCGACGGGACAAACTCTGTCGGCTCCCGAACCGCATGCGTGGTGCGGGCGGGACGCCCGCGCTCCAGGAGGTCAGTTCAGCGGCACCCGCAGCCGCGTCGCGGTGCGGTAGTCGCCGGGGGCGACGATCGTCTGCTCCGGGCCGAGCTCCCGGGCCAGCGGGGTCGGCCCCTCGTAGGTCTCCCGGTCGGCGAACTCGCGGGCGTCGATCGTCCCGGTCCGCTGCACCTTCTCCTGGATGTCGAGGACCGCCCGGATCAGCTGCTCCGGCCGCGGCGGGCACCCGGGGACGTACACGTCGACCGGGATGAACCGGTCGATCCCCTGCACGGTGGCGTAGGTGTCGAACACGCCGCCGGACGAGGCGCACGCCCCCATGCTGATGCACCACTTCGGCTCCGGCATCTGGAGCCAGATCCGCTGCATCACCGGGACCATCTTCATCACCACCCGGCCGGCGACGATCATCAGGTCGCACTGGCGGGGCGAGAACCGCATCGCCTCGCTGCCGAACCGGGCGATGTCGTACCGGCTCGACGCGGTCGCCATCAGCTCGATCCCGCAGCAGGCGGTGGCGAACGGCATCGGCCAGAGGCTGTGCTTGCGGAGCAGGCTCGCCACGGCGTCCAGCCTGGTCACCAGGAAGTCCGGCAGCAGCCCGGTCAGCGCCACTGGAACACCCCCTTCTTCCAGGCGTACACGTAGGCGATCACGAACGTCGCCATGAACACCAGGATCTCCAGGAACACCACCGTCCCGAACACCTGCCGCCAGAGCTGGTCGCCGCCCTCGCCGTAGGTGATCACCGCCCACGGGTACAGGAACAGGAGTTCCACGTCGAACACCAGGAACAGGATGGCGATCAGGTAGAACTTGACATCGAACTGCATCCGGGCGGACCCGACCGGGTCCATCCCGGACTCGTACGGCATCTGCTTCACCCGGGTCGGCTTCCGCGGCTTGAACGGGAACAGGTGCGTCGCGGCGATCGTCCCGCCGGCGAACAGCACCACCACGACGGCGTAGACCAGCACCGGGTAGTACGCGGACGGGTCGAACGCGGGTTCGAGGCCGGCGGGCGTCTGCACCGGGGTCACGGCCATCGTCCCGTTCCTCGTCGTGCCGGCCGGCCGGGGCCGGGCTCGTGAATTATTTCACTTGCGGGGGCAAAAAACAACCTCGACGGCGGGTCGAGGTTGGGGGCTACCTGAGAGGATGGTAGTGGGACCGGGGGGAGCGTCAAGGAACGGCGGCCGCGGCCAACGGCGGCGGGGCCGGGGCGTTGTGCCCCGGGTCGACACGACAACGGAGGTGCCGGATGCTTCGCCAACTGTTCGCGCTCGGGGCGGTGTTCGCGGCCGCCGGGCTCGCCGCGGCCCAGCCCGACCCGAAGAAGCCGGCCGATCTGGTGACGAAGGTGTACGACCTGCGGCCGATCCTCGGGGAGAAGGGGAGGGCGAACGGCATCCCGGACGTGGACGCCGTCGTCAAGGTGATCCTCGAGTCGGTGGCGGTCGGGGAGTTGAAGCCCGGGACCGACGGCCCGCAGTTGGTCGAGCGCGACGGCGGGAGGCTCGAGGTCCGGGCGGCGGCGAAGGTGCAGGGCGAGGTCGCCGACCTGATCGAGGCGCTGAGGCGACTCGCGGACGTGGCGATCGACGTGACGGTCGAGGTGGCCGAGTTCGACGCGGCCGGGTTCGAGGCGTTCGCGAAGGCGCTGCCGAAGGAGGGGAAGGGGAAGCCCGGGTCGCCGATCCTGTACGCGGAGGCGGACGACGCGGCGGTGGAGAAGCAGATAGCCGCGGTGATGGCGGTGAAGGCCGGCAGGGCGGTGCAGCGGTCTGACGGGCGGTTCGTGAACGGGGCGGAGGGCGCGTTCTCGGCCCGGCAGGCGGTGCGGACGTACCAACCCGGCCCCGGCCCGGTCGCCGCGAAGGAGCGTGCCGGCCCGCCGCAGTTCGTGAAGGAAGGGTTCAAGCTGGTCGGGCTGCCGGTGGTGTCGGCGGACCGGCGGTTCGTGCGGCTGAAGCTGACCGAGCAGTCGGCGGTGGTGACCGGGGTGACGGAGCGGGAGTTGGGCGAGGTCGGGGGTCAGAAGGTGGTGGCCCGGTCGCCGGCGGTGGACGACCTCGGGGCGGCCGGGTCGGCGGTGGTCGCGGACGGCGGCCTGGTGGTGTTCCGCCTCGCCTACGCGCCGAAGGACAAGGTGTGGGTGGTGGCGCTTCGGCCGACGATCTTCATCCAGTCGGAAGAAGACATCCGCAAGGCCGACGGCAAGAAGTGAGGTCCCCGGGAGGGCGAGGCTCCTGCCGAGCCGGGGGCACTCGTGCCCGTCAGGGGTTTTCGGCCCCCGCCCCGCAGACTCCGGACCCGTAGGCCGGCGGCGGGCCAGGTTCCGGCGGCGACGGCATCGGCGGGTTGACCGGGTACGGCACGGCCGGCTGTTCCGGGGCGGTGCCGGGCTGCGGCGGGGTGATGTCCGGCGGCATCGGTGCCGGGTGCGGCGTGGTCGGCACGCCGGGCGGGTTCGGGGTCATGGGTGTCGCTCCGGTCGGACGGCCGGAGCGGCTGCCCGCGGCCGGCAGACCGGTCCGCAAATCACGTTCCGGGCGGCGGTGGGGCGGCCCGCGAGATCTCGCGGTGGAGCCAGGCCCGGGCGAACGTCCAGTGCCGGTCGGCGGTGCTCGGCGAGATGCCGAGGGCGGCCGCGGCCTCGTCGGCGGAGAGGCCGGCGAAGTACCGGAGCTTGACCAACTCGGCCTTCTCGGGGTGCTTGGCGGCGAGGGCGTCGAGCGCGTCGTGGAGGGCGAGCAGCTCGTCGTGCGGGGCGGGGGCGGCGAGGTCGGCCGGGTCGCGGCCGTCGCGGCGGAGGTGTCCGCCGTGCCGGGCTGCCTTCTTGCGGCGGGCAGACTCGACCAGGATGCGGCGGACGGCCTCGGCGGCGGCGGCATAGAAATGTCCGCGGCCGTCGAACTGCTGGCCGCCGACGAGGCGGAGGAAGGCCTCGTGGACGAGGGCGGTGGGGTCGAGGGTGTGTCCGGGCTTCTCCTTGGCGAGCCTGGCGGCGGCAAGGCGGCGGAGTTCGTCGTAGACGAGCGGGAGGAGGTCCGCGGCGGCCTTGGGGTCGCCGCGGTGGGCTGCCTCCAGGAGTCGGGTCACGTCGGTCATGTCGGGGGCGGGGTCTCGATCAGCTCCTTGAGCAGGGCCGGGTACACGGCCCACGCCTGGTTGTAGGTCTCCTCCAGCGGGGCCGGGACGTAGTCCGTGTCCGAGTCGGACAGGAAGATCGGCGGCGACGGGAGCGGGTCGCCGACCGCGACCGGGTCGACGTACGCCTCCGGCCGGTCGCCGCCGAGGTACGCCGCGACCGTCAGCGGCTTGTCCGGGACGAACGGGAACGGCTCGTCCCCGAGGAACTCGCTCAGGAGGAGCTTGTGGATCCCCTGCGGGTCGCGGGGGGTCGGGGGGAACAAGTCGACGAGGAGCAGGTTGACCCCCTGGGAGAGGATGTCCGACGCCTTCTCGATGAACGAGCGGATGGCGTGCCGGCTCTCCTTGTTCCCCGGGGACAGGACCTCGATGATCGCGACCACCTCCCCGCGGCCGTGGCGGATGACCACCCGGTCCGCACGCTTCCCGTAGTTGATTCGCTCGAGCTTCTGGACCACGCGGGCGGTCGGCGCGGGGGCGGGGGCGACCGCCGCCCCGCCGCGACCGCCCTTCGGCGGCCGTGCCTGCAGTGCGACGACATCCGGGATCGGCCGGCCGGTGATCTGGTCGGTCATGGCCATGTACCCCGGGGGCAGTAGCCCCCGGTTCAGGGCGTTGCGGATTTCCACCACCCAGCACTGGTGGAAGTCGTGGAAGTCGCCGGCTTCGACGCGGGTCCAGTCGTGGATCGGCATGTCGGGTCCTCCTGCCGGGATTGTACCACGGGCGGTCACCGCTTCGCCTCGCGCGGCCGTGGGACGAGGTACGGCGGCGAGGCGGCGGAGTTCGTCGTAGACGAGCGGGAGCAGGTCCGCGGCGGCGTTCGGGCCGCCGCGGTGGGCCGCCTCCAGGAGTCGCGTGACGTTGCTCACACCTTCACCTCGCCCGCGGCGGGGGGGCGATCTCCCTCGACCGGAACTGCGGTTCGAGCGGCGTCGCGTCCCACACCCGGGCCGTCCCGTCCGCGCTGGCGGTCAGCAGTCGTCCCCCGTCCGGGCTGAAGCACGCCGTCCGCACCCACCCGGCGTGCCCCTTCAGGGTCAACAGCTCCGCCCCGGTTGCGGCGTCCCACACCCGGGCCGTCCCGTCCTCCGACGCGGTCACGACCCGCGACCCGTCCGGGCCGAACGCCGCCGACCGCAGCCGCCGGACGTGGCCCCGGAACGCCAGCAACTCCTTCCCGGTGGTCGGGTCCCACACCCGGGCCGTCCCGTCCATGCTGGCCGTCAGGAGCCGCCCCCCGTCCGCGCTCCACACCACCGACTGCACCCACCCCGGGCTGAACACCGCCGAGTACAGCGGGACGCTGTGCTCGCCCGTGACTAGCAGCTCCCTCCCGGTCCCCGCGTCCCACACCCGGACCCGGGCGGCCCGGTCGTCGGTCGCGGTCGCCACCCGGGCGCCGTCCGGGCTGAACGCCGCCGACCGCACCCACCGGGGGTGCGTCAGGACCAGCACCTCCGCCCCGGTCGCGGCGTCCCACACCCGGGCGGTCCGGTCCTCCGCCGCCGTCACCACCCTCGACCCGTCCCGGCTCCACGCCGCCGAGTGGACCGTCGCGGTGTGCCCCGCCAGGGTCAGAAGCTCCCTCCCGGTGGCCGCGTCCCACACCCGGGCCGTGCCGTCGACGGACGCGGTCACCACCCGCGCCCCGTCCGGGCCCCAGGCGACCGTGTTCACCCGCCCGGTGTGCCCCTCCAGCACCCGCAGCGGCTCCCCGGTGGCCGCGTCCCAGATCCGGGCGGTGCCGTCCTCGGACGCGGTCGCCACCCGCGACCCGTCCGGGCTCCAGGCGCCGCAGTCGACCCCGCTCGCGTGCCCCTTGAAGGTCGGCGGGTCGGCCGCCCCGTCCGCGTCCCAGACCCGGGCCGTCCCGTCCTCGGAGGCGGTCACCACCGTCGACCCGTCCGGGCCGAACGCCGCCGACCGCACCCGCCGGACGTGCCCGCGCAGCACCCGCACCTCCGCCCCGGTCTTCACGTCCCACACCCGGGCGGTGCCGTCCTCGGACGCGGTCACCACCCGCGCCCCGTCCGGGCTCCACCCGGCCGCGTGCACCTCCCCGCCGTGCCCCCGCAGCACCGCCAGCTGAACCCCCGACCGGGCGTCCCAGACGCGGGCGGTGCGGTCGTCCGACCCGGTCGCCACCTTCATCCCGTCCGGGCCGAACGCGGCCGCGCTCACCCACCCCTTGTGCCCCTCCAGGGCCAGCAGCTCGTCCCCGGTCTTCGCGTCCCACACCCGGGCGGTCCGGTCCAGGCCGGCGGTCACCACCTTCGCCCCGTCCGGGCTCCACCCGGCCGAATGCACGTCCCCGGCGTGCCCCTTCAGGACCAGCAGCCCGGCCCCCGACCGGGCGTCCCAGACCCGGGCGGTGTGGTCGCCCCCGGCGGTCAGCACCCGGGCCCCGTCCGGGCGGAAGCACGCCGACTGCACCCACCCGTCGTGCCCCTTCAGGGTGAGCCGCTGGCCGTTGCACAGCCGGTGGACGTACCGCCACTCCCACCCGCGCAAGTCCGCCCGGGTGCTCTCCAGCAGGGCCAGGGCGACGGCGGCGCCGTCCCGGGCCTCCTGGTGGGCGACCTGGACCGTCCGCCCGTACTCGAACCGGGCCACCTTCTCCCGCTCCCGCTCCGCCAGCTTCAGCGCGGCCTGCTCGCCCTTGAGGGCCGTCTCCAACTTCCCGTTCGTGGTCTGGAGTTCGCTCCGCAGCCGGGTCTCGGTCCCGAGCAGGTCCTCCACCCGCCCGCGGGCCGTGGTCGCCTCGTGCAGCAGCCCGGTGACCTCCCGCCGCTGCCGGGACTCGACCACGGCGTAGGCCGCCCCGGCCATGGCCAGTACCGCCGCCACCCCGGCCGCCACCCGCCCCCGGTTCCGCCGTAGGAACTTCTTGAGCCGGTACCCGGCGCTCGGCGGGTGGGCCAGGACCGGCTCTCCGGTAAGATACCGCTGGACGTCCGCCGCGAGCCCGGCGGCCGTCTCGTACCGCCGGTCCCGGTCCTTCTCCAGGCACTTCATCACGATCCAGTCCAGCTCCCCCCGCAGCAGCCGGGTCAGCCGCGCCGGGTCCGTCCCGCGGTTGGCGGACAGGGTCGGGAGGGCGTCGGCCGTCGAGAGCTTGTCGCTCGGCCGCGGGGGCTCCTCCTCCCGGACCACCCGGAGGATCTCCAGCACCCCCCTCGCCTCCAGCTCCGGCCGGGCGAACGGCGGGCTGCCGGCCAGCAGTTCGTACAGGAGCCCCCCGAGGGCGTACACGTCGGTCCGGGTGTCCACCAGCCGCGTGCCGAAGCTGGCCTGCTCCGGGCTCATGTACTCCGGGGTCCCGACCACCACCCCGAACCCGGTGGCGAGGGTCCGGTCGGTGAGCGGCTCCCCGGCCGCCTTCGCCAACCCGAAGTCGATCACCTTGGGCACCGGCCGGCCGTCGGACAGGGCGACCAGCACGTTGGACGGCTTGAGGTCCCGGTGGATCACCCCCTTCTGGTGGGCGTGCTGGACCGCCTGGCACACCGGCACGAACAGCTCCAGCCGCTGCTCGGCGGTCAGCCGCCGGTCGTCGCAGAACGTCGTGATCGGGACGCCCTTCACGAGTTCCATGACGACGAACGGGCGGCCGTCCGGAGCCGCCCCGGCGTCGAGCACCGTGGCGATGTTCGGGTGGTCCATCAGGGCCAACGCCTGCCGCTCGGCCTCGAACCGGGCGAGCACCGCCTTCGAGTCCATCCCCGCCTTGATCAGCTTGACCGCCACCAACCGCTTCACCGGCTCCGTCTGCTGCGCCATCCAGACGCTGCCCATCCCGCCCTCGCCGATCTCCTCGACGAGCTTGTACTTCCCGCCGATCACGGTCCCGACGCCCGGTCCGGGCGTGTTATTCGCGACAGCGACCGGCACACCGGACGTGGCCGACGGCGGGCTCGCCGACAGGTCGGAAGTGACCGCGGGTCCGGCCGCGGGGCGGTCCAGGAACCCGCCTCCGGCGTGGGCGGCGAGCAGACTCTCGATTTCGCGGCGGAGGTCCGGGTTGCCGGCGCACTCCCGGTCGAGGAACGCGGCCCGCTCGGCCGGGTCGGGGATCGCCACCGCCCGCGCGAACAGCGACTCGTCGGTCATGGGCGTACCTCCGCGGCGGGTTCCACCGGTCGCTCACGCTCCCGGCTCGGACGGACCCACCCCGACATGCGAAATCGGCGGCCGCGACGCACCACATTTTTCCGACATTCCGTCCGCCACGCAACCGCCCGTCGCCCGAACCGCCCCCGCCGCTTGACCGTATCTCCGGTGACGCCTAGCGTGTACCCCACCCGTCCGGGCGTCCGACCACCCCGAGGCCGTCGTGAAGCTCTCCGCCCCGCCGCCCCCGCCGCCGGAGCCGAACGAGCCCACCCCCGCCCTCCCTCCCGAAGGCCGAACCGTCCCGGCCGCCCCGACCGACAAGCCCCTCACCTGGCCGGCGTGGTTCGCCGGGGCCGACTTCACCCTCGCCGTCCTCGCCCTCGTCTTCGTCTTCCTCCTCGCCTCGTTCGCCGCCCGCAACTCCGACGTCTGGCTCCACCTCGCCGCCGGCCAGCGGCTCCTCGCCGGCGAGTACACCCCCGGCACCGACCCGTTCTCCTACTCCGCCGCCGACCGCACCTGGGTCAACCACAGCCTCCTCTACGACGCCGCCTCGTACCTCCTGTACGACGCCGCCGGCGGGGCCGGACTCGTCGTCGCCAAGGCCCTCGCCGCCGCCCTCGCGTTCGGGCTCCTCCTCGCCATCCGCCGGCCCGGCTTCCCCCTCTGGCCGTGGGCCGCGGTCGCCGCCGTCGGGGCCGTCGCCGCCGCCCCGTACCTCACCCTCCGCCCGGTCGTCGGGTCGATCCTGCTGCTCGCCCTCACCCTGTTCCTCCTGTTCCGGATGCCGCACCGGCCCGGGTCGTGGCGGTTCCCGGCCGCGATCGGGGTCACGTTCTGGGTGTGGGCGATGACCGACGAGTGGTTCTTCGTCGGCCCGCTCGCCCTCGGCCTGGTCCTCCTCGGGGAGGTGATCCAGGGGCCGCGGGCCGACCGCGACCCCGACCCGCTCGGGCCGGTCCCGGACGTGCCCACCCTGGCCAAGGCCCTCGGCGTCGGCGTCGTGGCGTGCATGCTCACCCCGCACCACGTCCGGGTGTGGGAGCTGCCGTTCGAGCTGGTCGGCGGGTCGAAGGAGCTGCTCGCCGACGGGCGGTTCCGGGTGGCCGTCGCCGGCCCGCTCGGCGAGCTGTACCGGAACAACGCCGCGTTCGGGTACAACGCCAACGGCCTCGCCTTCGCCGCCCTGTTCCTCGGCGGGTCCGCGGTCCTCGGCCTCGCGGCCGCCCGCCTCCGGTTCGCCCACGTCGCCCTGTGGGTCGGGTTCGCACTCCTCAGCCTCGGGTCGATCCAGGCCATCCCGTTCCTGGCCGTCGTCGCCGTCCCGGTCGTCGCCGGGCCGCTGAACGGGCTGTCGGCCGGCCTCGTCCTCCGGGAGTGGACCGACCCGAGGTCCCGCATGCTGCTGCTCGGGTCGGCCGGCGGCCGGGTGGCGGTGCTGCTGGCGGTGGCCGTCGGGTGCGCGCTGGCGTGGCCCGGGTGGGTCCACCCGCCGGCCCAGAACCCGGCGTACGCCCGGCGGGTGGCGTGGGCGGTCGAGCCGGACCCGGCGGCGGTCCGGGCGGCCGAGCAGCTCCAGGCGTGGCGGGCGTCCGGGAAGCTGCCGGCGGAGGTCCGCGGGCTGGTCGCGTCCGCCGACCTCGCCAACTACCTCGCGTGGTTCGCCCCGGCCGAGAAGGTGTACGCCAACGCCCGGTACAACCACCACCGGCCGGAACTCCCCGGCCTGGTCGCCGCCCGGACCGGGCTGAGGCTGGTGAAGGCGGACGAGGGGGCCGAGCCCGGAGCGCTGCCGCGGGTGCTGCTGGAGGCCGGGGCCGAGTACGTCGCGGTGTACACCGGGGCGAATGAGCCGCAGGCGTTCGGGTCGGCCCTGTCCCACGCCGCGGACGAGGCCCACTGGTCGCTGTGGTACTTCGACGGGCGGGTCGGGGTGAGCGGGTGGCGGGAGAAGCCCGGGGCCGGGAAGGGTACGTTCGACGCCCTCCGCCTCGACCCGGTGGTGCTGGCGTTCGGCCCGAACGTCGAGCCGGTGCCGCCCGGGGTGGCCAAGCCGCCGACCCCGCGCGGGTTCTGGGACGCGTTCGCCCGGGCCCCGGACCCGCCCCCGCCGGCGGCGGACGAGGCCCGCGGGTGGGTCGGGTACGCGGCCGTCCGGCAGGAGGTCCAGGCGGCCCGCCAGCGGGCGGTGCTGTTCGCCGCCCAGCTCGTCGACCGGGTGACGTTCCCGTGGCCGAACCGGCGGGTGGCGGTGGTGTCGAACTTCGCCCCGCCCCTGCCGCCCGAGGACGGGCAGCGGGCGGCCCCGCTGCTGGCCCTGCGGGCGGCCCGGCGGGCGATCGCCGCCGCCCCGGACCACCCGGACGGGTACGTGGCCCTCGACCTGGCGCTGCAGGACCGGTTCCTGCCGCTGTCCGAAGCCGAGCGGTGGCTCGGGCGGGTGACCGCCCTGCGGCAGTGCCTGGCCCGGCTCCCGGACCCGGCCGACTTCCGCCCGGGGGTGTACACCGCCTCCCCGACCCAGGTGGCGATCGCCCTGGCCGACCTGTACTGCGGGTGGCGGGCCGACGCCGGCGGGTTCCCGACCGGCATCCTGGCCGCGGACGTCGGCCGCGACAAGGACGGGAAGTGGCGGGGCGAGCTGGCCGCGTTCCCGACCGGCGTCCCGGTGTCCGTCCCGGGGCTGGAGGTCCTGCAGCTGGTCGGGGCGGCGCAGGCGGTGGGGGTGGTGGACGGCGGGAAGCGGGTGGTCCGCGGGCCGGCGCTGGACAACTCGATCCCGCCCCAGGCGCGGGTCCCGGGCGGGCCGTTCCTCCTGCCGCTGGACCTGGCCCGGGAGGCGGTGCAGCGGGCGGAGGCGTACGCGGCGGTGGAGTGGAACCAGAGCGACGAGGCGAACCGGGAGCGGGAGCGGATCCGGGCCGGGCTGCGGCGGGTGGAGGCGGAGCTGGGGCGGGCCAGCGCCGCGTTCGAGGGCCGGAAGGGGGCGGCGAAGCACCCGGGCCAGGTGGTCCGGCTCGCCCTCCAGTACCAACTCCCCGGGGAGGCCCTCCGGCTCCTCACCGACAAGGACCTGGACCCGGACAAGGACCTCGGCCCGGAGGGGCCGCTGCTGGTCCTCTGCCGGGTCGCCGCCGAGCTGGCCGTCGGCCGGCTGGAGGAGGCGGCGGCCGACCTGGACGCCCTGACCGCCGACGCCGGCGCCCAGCGGCGGCTGGCCGACCCCGGGCTGCGGGTGATCGTCCGCCAGCTCGCCTACCAGAAGCTGCTCCTGGAGGGGAACTATGCGGACGCCGGGAAGGCGCTGGAGGAACTGGACGGGGAGGCGCTGCGGGCCGACCCGCTGAAGCCGGTCCGGGAGAAGTTCGACCCGAAGCCGTTCCTGGAAAAGCAGGTGCTCCCGGACTGGGCGGCCCTGGCCCCGCGGGCCGGGCTGCTGTCCCCTCTCCCGACCGACACCGTCGGGGGGCCGCTGGCCTGGGCGGCCAGGGTCGCGAACGTCACCTCGTTCCAGGGGCTGCGGGGGAACCTCGCCCGGAAGCGGGCCGAGCAGGTCGATTTCTTCACCCGCCGGGGCATCCTCCACCTGCTCGAGGGGAACGTGTCCGAAGCCGCCGACCGGTTCCTCCAGACCCGGCCGGACGCCCTGAGCGCGGAGGAGCGGAAGGAGTTCGAACGGTGGGGGGTTGTGCTGGGGCGGGCCCCGGGCGCCGAGCTGTACCTGCGGCTGATCGAGGACGCCCGGAAGCGGGCCGACTCAAAGTGAGCGTCCGGCTCGGACGGATGGGGTGGATGCGCCGGTCCGGCCGGCCGGCTGGCGGGCGGGCGTCGGCCGGTGGCCGTTGACCCGGCCCCGGGCGCGGGAATGCTTCGGTTCGCCCGCCCCGCCACGGACGGAGTCCGCACCATGACGCGGTACTTGCTCGCCCTCGCCCCGGTCCTCGCGTTCACGACCGACGCGGCCGCCCAGTTGCCGGTCCTCCCGGGCCAGGTCTCCGGGGGGGTGGTCGGCCCGCCGCCGCCGCTCCCGCCGCCGCCGGCGTACCCCGGCCCGACCCCGACCCCCGGCCCGCCGGTCATCACCCCCGGGGCCGGGTTCTACAAGAGCAACGGGGTGCTGGTCGGGGCGGACGGGTGGTACCCGTACGACAGCGGGTACTGGCTGCTCGGCGGGACCGACGGGTTCGTCCGGTCGACCGGCCACTTCCGGATGGTCTACCCGGAGCCCCCGCCGGGCGTCGGCCCCGGGGGGCCGACGGTCGCGCCGCGCCACCCGCACCCGCTCCACCGGCTGTTCCACCACCCGCACCACCGCTGACCACCCGTGCCCCGGATCGTCTGCGTGTCCGACACCCACGCCCGGCACCACCTGACGGCGGTGCCGGACGGGGACGTGCTCGTCCACGCCGGGGACATTACGCGGCGCGGCAAGCTGGAGGACGTGGAGGCGTTCGACCGGTGGCTCGCCGGCCTGCCGCACCCGGTGAAGGTGGTGGTCTGTGGGAACCACGACTTCTGCTTCCAGGAGAACCCGGCCGAGGCCCGGACCCGGTTGCGGCACGCGACCTACCTGGAGGACTCCGGGTGTGAGGCGGCCGGGCTGACGTTCTGGGGGAGTCCGTGGCAGCCGTGGTTCGGCGGGTGGGCGTTCAACCTGCCGCGCGGCGAGGAGCTGGCCCGGGTGTGGGCGAAGATCCCGGACCGGGTCGACGTGCTGGTCACCCACGGCCCGCCGGAGGGGATCCTCGACACGACGAGTCGTGGCGACAGCGCCGGGTGCCGGGACCTGTTCTGGCGCGTCCTCGAGGTCCGGCCGCGGCTGCACGTCTTCGGTCACATCCACGAGGCGGCCGGCCGGCTCGACGCGGACGGGATCGTGTTCGTGAACGCCAGCACGCCTGGTCCGGGGACCGCCGTCGTGGTGGACCTGGACTGACGCCGGTGGGCGGTTCGGGCCTACGGGCCGGAGTCGGCCGCCGGACTTCACGGTGCGTGGCATCCCCTCACCCGCCGCTCCGCGGCGACCTCTCCCCAGCGGGGAGAGGTGGGGGCCGCCGGCCGCCTCGGCAGCTTCCCGGGTCGGTGACCGGAAGAAGGATCGCACCAGCCCCACCTCTCCCCGCTGGGGAGAGGTCGCCGCGGAGCGGCGGGTGAGGGGATGCCACCTGTGGAGCCGGGTGGTGCGTCGTCGGGTCGCGAAGCGCGACCACCCCGCGGTGCGAGCCGGTGGGGGTTGACCGGGCACGTCGTTGCAACCCGCCCGCCGGTCCGGTAGTCTCGTCCGTGCGGCCGACGCGGGCCGACGCCCGCCGCCGCACCCCTACCGTTCCACCCGCCGGAGTCTCGCCCGATGCTCGCCCGCCCCGCCCGCGGCCCGCTGGCCGCCCTGCTCGTCCTTTGCGCCGGCCCCGCCCCGGCCGCGATCATCCAGTCCGGGTTTAACGACGTGACCGGCATCAACGCCGACGGCGTCGCCAACAACTCCCCGTTCAACGTCAACAACGCCCCGCTGATGAACCAGGGGGCCGGCGAGCCCGGGTGGGCCGGGCCGTGGCAGCAGGGCGGCGGGGTCGTGGTCGGCCGGACCGCGTTCGAGGGCGACGGGGCGGCCGCGTTCTTCCAGAACACCGCCACGGCGCTGCGCGTCGTGGCCCAGGACCTCCTCGACCCGTTCAGCGTGAGCGTCCGGTTCATGGTCCCCGGGGCAGTCACCGACAGCCTGATCTTCCGCGTCGCGGACAGCCGGTTCGCGGACATCTTCGGGATCGCCGTCCAGTGGTTCGTGAACTCGAACCTCCAGCTCGGGGTGCTCGACGGGGTGGAGGACTCGTGCATCTCCGGCTGCCCCGTGGAGTTGACCGGGATGCGGATCACCCCCGGGGTGTGGCACGAGGTGCGGGTGGAGGTCGACCCGGTCGTCCGGACCTGGAACATCTTCCTGGACGGGGTCATGTATAACGCCCCGGACCCGCTCGGGTTCCGCAGCGTCCCGGCGGGCGGGCTGCGGCTGAACCAGGTCTCGTTCGTGAGCCTGATCGCCAACCCCAACGGGTCGTTCCTCGACGCCGTCGTCATCAACAACCAACTGAACGCCGTCCCGGAGCCGGCGAGCGGTGCGCTCGCGGCCGTCGGGGTGCTCGGCCTCGCCGCCCGCCGCCTCCGCCGGCGGTAGGTCGGGTCTGGTAGGGTGGGCCGAGTCTTCGAGTCCCACCGCTCGGCGGATGGGGGTGGTGGGACTCGAAGACTCGGCCCACCGCTCGGCGGATGGGGGTGGTGGGACACGAAGACTCGGCCCACCCTACCAGACCCGCGGGTTCGCCGCCGGTCTCCGGCCCGTCTACAATTCGCCCGCACGCCCCCCGCCACCTCCCCGAGGCGCCGCGCATGGTCCGGGCACGTCAGGCCGTCATCACCGAGCCGTACCAGACCGCCGTCCGCGAGGTCGACCTCCCCGACCCGAACCCGGACCAGATCCTCGTCGCCGCCGAGTGGTCGGCGGTCAGCGCCGGGACCGAGCTGGCCGTCTACACCGGCACCCACCAGTGGCTCAAGGACCCGAACCTGCCGGACTGGAAGTTCCCGTTCCGGTCCGGGTACTCGGCCGCCGGCCGGGTGCTGAAGGTCGGCCGCGACTTCCCCGGCGGCTTCAAGGAGGGCGACCGGGTCAGCTTCCCGGGGAACCACGCGTCGGCCGAACTGCTGACCGTCGGGCACGAGCGGTGCCGGGTGTGGAAGATGCCGGACGCCCTGTCGTCCGAGAAGGCGGCGGTGGCGTGCATCGCCCGGTACGGGATGGGGGCGTCGGTCCGGGCCGGGCTGACCCTGGGCCGCAGTTGCGCCGTGCTCGGGCTCGGGATCATCGGCCAGTTCGCCCTGCGGTGCGCGATCGCGGCCGGGATGTCGCCGGTGGTCGGGATCGACGCGGTGAAGATGCGGCGCGACGCGGCCCTGGCCGCCGGCGCCGACCACGTCATCGACCCGTCGGCCGGCGATGTGAAGCAGCAGCTCGCAACGTTCCTGAACGCGAGGGGGGCGGAGGTGGTGGCGGACGCGACCGGGGTGCCGGCGGCGATCCCGACGGCGATGGGCCTGGCGTGCGACGCCGGGCAGGTGGTGGTGGTCGGGAGCCCGCGCGGGAGGGCGGCGGAGGTGAACTTCTACGACGACCTGCACCGCCGGTACATCGAGGTGACCGGGGCGCACGGGAACATGCTGTTCGAGCCGGCCCACACCCGGCTCGCCGGGGCGTGGGACATCAACAAGGCCCAGACGTGGCTGCTGCGGCAGCTGGCGAGCGGGCGGCTGAGCCTCGCCGGGCTGGTCACCCACACGATCGCCCCGGAGGGGCTCGGCGGCGCCTACGAGGGGCTGCTCAAGGACAAGGACCACTACCTCGGGGTGCTGGTGAAGTGGGCGTGACCGCGGGTCGCCACGGAGGGCGGCCCCTACCAGCCGGGTAGGGGCCGCCCTCCGTGGCGGCCCGGCTCTCTTCAGTCCTTCGGGTCGGCGCCGAAGTCCAACTTGCTCACGTCGAACGGCTCCCCGGCCAGGTCCTTCCACACCTTCTTCTGGGCCGCGTCGAGCAGCCCGACGGCGTCGGCCGCCGCCTTCCGCTGCACCTCGTAAATCTTCGCGGACATCGCCTTCGCCTTTTCCGCGTCGACGCCGGTGGTCGGGAGGTCGGTGCGGATGATCGTGGACCGGGCGGCGTCCATGTCCTTGGTGATCTTCCCGACCTGTGCCTTCTGGGCGTCGGTCAGCTTGAGCGGGCCGGCCACCTCCGGCCAGGCGAACGCCGCCACCCCCTCCGCCTGCACCCGGACCTGCCCGAGCCGCCGGAGCTGGGCCGGGGTCAGGAGCTTCGCCAGCCCGGCCCGGTACTCCAGCTCGGTCGCCTCCCGCAGCTCGGCCTTCTTCTTCGTCCGCTCCGGGCCCGGGACCCGGCCAAGGGCGGCCATCCCGGCGGTGTACTTCTTCGACGTCTCGAGCCCGAGGTCGAACGCGGCCTTCGCCTTCTTGGCGTCCAGTCCCAGCTCCTTGGCCACCGCCGGGTGGTTGACCAGCCGCTTGTAGGCGTTGACGCTCACCTCCGCGGGCGGTCCGGGGAGGCCGGTCGGGTCGGCGGCCGCGGCCGCCCCGAGCACCAGGAATGCCGACGCCAGCAGGGTCCGCCGCATGACCGCCTCCGGGGCAGGGGAAGGGATGGCGGGAGGATACCGCGGCGGGCGGGAAATGGCGAGGCCCGCCGTCGGAAACGGACGGGCCTCGGGGGGCGGCGGGCGGTCAGTCCTTCTTCCTCGGCGGCCCGAAGCCCTGCTGGAGCTTGGACAGGTCGAACGCCTCCCCGGTCAGCTGCTTCCAGGTCTTCTTCTGGTCCGCGTCGAGCAGCTCGACGATCTTGTCCATGTACTCCTTCTGCAGCTTCTGGGTCTTGGTCTGCATCTCCTTGATCTTCTCCTGGTCGAACCCGCCCTTGCCGCCCTTAAACAGGTCGGACATCATCTCCCGCGACTCCTTCTGGAAGTCCCCGCCGATCCCCTTGGCCGACGCCTTCTGCATGTCGGTCAGCTTCAGGGCGGTGGCGGTGTCGGCGTCGGTGAACGCCCGGATCCCCATCTGCTGCCGCTCGATCTGCCGGAGCCGGTCGACCTGCTCCTTCTTCAGCACCTCGCCCAACTCCTTGTACGCCGCCTTCGAGATCTCGGCGTTGGCCGCCGCCATCTTCTCCAGCATCTCGGCGTCGACCTTCCCGCCGAACCCGCCGCCCTTGACCCCCTTGTCCTCGCGGATCTTCTGGGCCGTCTTCCGGAACTCCTCGGCCCAGGTCTTCACCTTGGTCACCTGCTCCTCGGACAGCTTCAGGTCTTCCTGGACGGCCTTGTTGCTGACCAGCCCGCTCGGCCCGCCCGCGCCGAACCCGAACCCCGGCTGGGCCTGGACGACGACGGCCATCCCGGCGGCCAGCACCCCGGCGACCGCGTACCGCAACCCGCGCATGACGAACCCCCCGGACGTGAGGTGGAGAGGACCCGGCGGCCCCGCGGGCCGCCGTCTGCCACATCGTTACGCCGGGGGGGGTGAAAAGCTCGTGAGAAACCCGGGACGCGGCGAGCCGGGAGCGTGAGCGACCGGAGGAGGTCTACCCCTCCGGTCGCTCACGCTCCCGGCTCGCCGGGGTCACGGCTTGGCGGCCGGGCGGACCGCCCCGCCGGGCGGCAGCCCGGCCCCGGCCGGGAGTTTCGGCTCTCCGGGCCGCGGGCCGGAGGCCGGCGGCTGACCCTTCACCAGGGTGAACCCCGGCACCGGCTCGTACTCGAAGTGCTTCGGGGTGATGCCCGGGACGTTCGTCTGCGGCGGCGGGTCGGAGAACGACCACGACTCGGCGTCCCCGGTCGGCTTCACCAGGTTCACCTGGGCCGGGAGGTACGCGAACTTGGTGTTCGGGCCGAACAGGGCCATCCGCAGTTGCTGGAACTCCTGCTTGTCCTTCGCCGTCTTCGGCAGGACATCCAGGTAGACGTAGTGGGCGTCCTCCTTGAACAGCTTCAGGTCGAAACGCTCCTTGGCGTCCTTCGCCTTCAGCCCGGAGACGAAGTCGATCATCAGGTTGTCGGTCGCTCCGGCCTTCGGGTCGGGCAGCGGCCACTCGGTGACCGTCCGCCGCAGCCCGCTGTACTCGTACACCGCCTTCCCGTTGCAGACGTACGCCTCGTAGTCCCGTCCCTCCTTGTCCGCGTCGTTCGCCAGCCGCAGCCGGGCCAGATTCGGCTTCATGCACAGGACCAGCCCGGTGTACGTCTTCTCCTGCTTGAGCAGGGCGTCGGTCCGCTTCAGCTTCAGGCTGAGCCAGAAGTTGCTCACCTCCCCCATCCGCTTCTCCCACGCCGCGAGGTGCTCGTCGAGCTTGCCGGGGGGCGGTGCGGCGGGGGCGGGCGGCTGGCCCGGCGGGGCGGCCGGCGGCTGTCCGGCCGCCGTGGCGGCGGCGAGGAGGGCGGCGAGGACCAGGCCGGCGGGTCGCATGCGGGTCTCCTGTGCGGACGGGCGGGCCACCCGGGAACGGCCGGGCCGTCGGGCTTTGCGCCCTTATAGCCCTGTCCGGCGGGGGGGAAAAGGTCGATCGCGACCGGCCGGGCGCGGCGTGCGGGCGGGCCGGCCGGATACAATGCCCGGACGGATCAGTCGCCCCGGCCCCGCCACACCCCCCCGACCCGAAATGGCAGAGAAGACCGAGGTCCGGATCGTCGCCGGCAGCCTCCGCGGGCGGAAGCTGACCGCGTTCGTCCACGAGGGGCTGCGGCCGACCCCGCAGATGGTCCGCGAGGCGCTGTTCAGCATCCTCGGGAACGCCGTCCCCGGGCGCGTCTTCTTCGACGTGTTTGCGGGGACCGGGGTGGTCGGGCTGGAGGCGGTGAGCCGGGGGGCGGCGTCGGCCAGGCTGATCGAGAAGGACGGCCGGGCGGCGGCCGACATCCAGAAGTACGCCGACCGGTTCGCCGTCGCCGACCGGGTGCAGGTGCTGAAGGCCGACGCGTACCGGTGGGCGGAGCGGTGGATCCCGGCCGGGACCGACCCGGTCAACCTGTTCCTCAGCCCGCCGTTCCCGGACCTGAGCCAGCGGGCGGACGAGTTCCTCGGCCTGGTCCGGACCCTACTCGACAAGGCCCCGGACGAGTCGGTGCTGGCGATCCAGGCCGAGGACGGGTTCCCGCTCGACAAGCTCCCGGACCCGGCCGCGTGGGACGTGCGGACCTACGGCCGGAACATGCTGCTGTTCTACGTCGTGTCGCGGACCCCTCCGGCGGGGGAACGAAGCGATCGGAACGCGGATGAAGAGGATTGAAAACAGGATGCAGAGGATCGGACAGAAATCATGTTCGGTCCGATCCTCTGCATCCTGTTTTCAATCCTCTTCATCCGCGTTCCGATCGCTTCGTCTTCCCGACCCAGTCGCGTATCATTCCGGGACGAGCCTCGCGGCGGCACCGGACAGGCTCGTTAAACTCGCATCCGCCGCAGCCCCCGTGTCCGACGCCAAGCTCCGCCACGCGATCGCGTTCGAGGCCGCCCGCCTGATGTACGAGCGGGAGGAGTCCGAGTACTTCACCGCCAAGCGGAAGGCCGCCGCCCGGCTGTGCCGCGGGTCGGTCAAGCCGTCCGACCTGCCGAGCAACGCCGAGATCCGCGACCAGGTGCAGGCGTTCGCCCGGATGCACGAGGGCGAGCGCCGGACCGCCGACCTCCGCGACATGCGGCTCGCCGCCCTGTGGCTGATGCGCCGCCTCGCCCGGTTCCGCCCCCGGCTGATCGGCAGCGTGATGACCGGCCACGTCCGCAAGGGGTCGGACATCGACCTCCACGTGTTCAGCGACCACCTCGAACCGGTCACCGCGGTGCTCGAAGAAGAGGGGTTGCAGTTCGATGTCGAGCGGAAGCACATCGAGAAGCACGGCGAGGCCCGCGTCTTCACCCACGTCCACGTCCACGACCGGTTCCCGTTCGAGCTGACGGTCTACCCGGACGACAAGGCCCACTACGTGTTCAAGTCGTCGATCACCGGGAAGGCGATCGAGCGGGCCAGCACCCGCGAGCTGGAAGAACTCATCGCCCGGGAGCACCCGGACGTGCGGCTCGACGAGGCGCTGGCCGAGCGCGACGAGGCGGTCGACCCGTACCAGTTGTTCCGGCTGTTGCTGCTGCCGTTGGAGAACGTGAAGCAGAACCCGCGGTACCACCCCGAAGGGGACGTGCTGTACCACCTGCTGCAGGTGTTCGAGTTGGCCCGCGACGCCCGGCCGTGGGACGAGGAGTTCGTCCTCGCGGCGCTGCTGCACGATGTCGGGAAGGGGATCGACCCGCACGACCACGTCGGGGCGGCGCTGCAGGCGCTCGACGGCCTGGTCACCCCGCGGACGGCGTGGTTGATCGAGCACCACATGCTGGCGCAGGAGTACCGGGCCGGCACCCTCGGGGCGCGGGCCCGGCGGCGGCTGGAGGAGTCGGAGGACTTCGACGACCTGATGCTGCTGCGCGAGCTGGACGACGCCGGGCGGGTGCCGGGGGCGGTCGTCCCGACGGTGGACGAGGCGCTCGCGTTCCTGCGGCAGCTCGAGCGCGACAACCGCGGGAAGTGACTTCCTGGACCGCGGCCGTCCCGGCCGCACCACCGACGCCGGGCGGGGTGCTTGCGGAGGACTCGATCGCCCGACGACCTCGGCAGCAGCGGCCGGGACGGCCGCGGTCCAGGGTTCACGCCCCCGGGACCACCTCCGTCGGGACGTTGTCGGTCGGCTTCAGGCGGTCGCGGAGCTGCCGCGACGCGACCCGGTTGACCACCTCCAGGTACGCCAGCGCGCTCGCCTCGACCACGTCCACGCTCACCGCCCGGGCCCTCGACCGCCGGCCGGCGTGCTCCACCTCCACCTGCGCCTCGCCGAGGGCGTCCATGTCCTGGGTCACGGACCGGACTCGGTAGTCGACCACCTTCACCTGCGCCCCGGTCACCCGGTTGATCGCCTTGAACAGGGCGTCGATCGGCCCGTTCCCGACCGCCGCGTCCCGCCGCACCGACCCGTCCTGGTGCCGCAGCGCCACCGCCGCCGATGTCTGCGACCCGGTCCCGGCGGTGCTGGTGAACCCCTCCAGCGCCCACACGCTCCCGGTCCCGGCCTGCAGCTGGTTCTCGGCCAGCGCCTCGAGGTCCGCGTCGTAGATCTCCTTCTTCCGGTCGGCCAGCCGCTTGAACTCGTCGAACAGCCGGTTCAGCTGGTCGTCGGTCAGGTGGTACCCGAGGGCGGCGACCCGCTGCTTCAGGGCGTGCCGCCCGCTGTGCTTGCCGAGCACCAGCTCCGTCGCCGGGATGCCGACGTCCTCCGGCCGCATGATCTCGTACGTGCTCCGCTCCTTCAGCATCCCGTCCTGGTGGATCCCGGCCTCGTGGGCGAACGCGTTCTGGCCGACGATCGCCTTGTTCCGCTGGACCTGCATCCCGGTCACGTTCGACAGCTTCCGGCTCACCGGGTACAGGTGCCGGGTGTCGATCCCGGTCGAGAGGCCGTAGAAGTCGCGGCGGGTGTGGAGGGCCATCACCACCTCTTCGAGCGAGGTGTTCCCGGCCCGCTCGCCGATCCCGTTCACGGTGCACTCGACCTGCCGGGCGCCCTCGGTGAGCGCCGCGAGGCTGTTCGCCACCGCGAGGCCCAGGTCGTCGTGGCAGTGGACCGACAGGACGCACCGGTCGATCCCGCGGACGTGCTGCTTCAGGTGGCGGATGATGCCGGCGTAGTGGCTCGGGACGGCGTACCCGACGGTGTCCGGGATGTTCAGGGTGGTCGCCCCCGCCTCGACCGCCTTCTCGACCACCTCGGCCAGGAAGTCGAGCTCGGTGCGGGCCGCGTCCTCGGGCGAGAACTCGACGTCCTCGACCCGGTCGCGGGCGCGCTTCACCCCCTCGACCGCCCGCCGGACGACCTCGTCCCGGGACATCTTCAGCTTGAACTCGCGGTGGATCGAGCTGGTGGCGAGGAACACGTGGACGCGCGGACGGGCGGCGTCGGCGACGGCGTCGGCGGCCCGGTCGATGTCGGCCGGGTTGCACCGGGCGAGGCCGCAGATCACGGGGCCGTGGACCTGGCGGGCGATCGCCTGGACGCTCTCGAAGTCGCCGGGGCTGGCGATCGGGAACCCGGCCTCGATGACGTCGACGCCGAGGGCGGCGAGGGCGTGGGCCAGCTCCAGCTTCTCGCCCTGGTTCATGCTGCACCCGGGGCTCTGCTCCCCGTCGCGCAGGGTGGTGTCGAACACGATCACCCGGTTCGGGTCGGTCGGCGCGGGCATGCGTCACCTCGGGAGGGGAAACGAACGCGGCCCCGGAACTCCTGTCGGTTCCGGGGCCGCGGGTGCTTCGTGGTTCGGGTCATCCGACGCGCGAAGGGAACCTGCCCCGGCCCGGCCGGAGGAGTCGAAGCAGGTCGGGACGGATCGCGCCGCGCGGCATCGGGACGGACCTCCTACGCCCATCCTATCCGGCCGGGCTGGCGGCCGCCAGACCGGAACCGGCGGCCGGTCACGGGCCCGGGCCGGAGCGGCTCGCCGGACCACCCGGCGAGCCGGGCGGCCGGGGCCGCGGTCGGCAGTCGTCTCAGGGCAGGGTCGTCGCCGTCCGGACGGGCGGCGGGACGGTGCGGGGGGGCGGCGGCGTGCCGGGGGTCGAGCCGCCTACCCCGCCTTGTAGCGGTAGGCCCAGACGGTGACGCCGTCGATCACGACGACCGCGTTGAGGGCGGGGTCGAGGTAGGCCAGCCGCTTGCCGCCGGTCGGCATCGGGTCGCCCTCCGGGGCCAGCTTTGTCCACGCCACCTTGTCCGGGTCGTAGGCCCAGACGGTGTTGGTCTGGAACTGGACGAGCAGCCCGTGCCCGCTCACCGGGTCGTGGTACACCACCGACCGGGCGTCGTGTCCGTAGGGCGACTTCTCGTCGTCCTTGTCGCCGGCGAGCACCTTCTTCCACTCGTTCTTCTTGGGGTCGAAGTGGTGCGTGTGGTGGTGCCGCTGCGCCACCACGATCCTCCGCTTCGGGTCGTGGTAGCCGATCTGTTCGGGCTCGGCCGACTCCTGCTCGAACGGCTTGCCGCCGCCGTTGGCCTTCAGGTCCGTCCAGGCGTCCTTGTCGAAGTCGTGCCGCCAGGTGCCGCGCATCTGCCAGTTGTTGGCGTGCCACACGCTGCCGCCCAGCTCCGGGACGAACTCCAGCATCCCGCCGAAGATCGCGACCGGGTAGGGCTTCGGGGCCTTGAACGGCTTCCACGTCTTGTCGGCGGGGAAGAACGCCCACAGCGGCGGGCCGTCGTACAAGTCGGCGGGGTCGCCGCCGAGGTCCTTGACCGCCTTCTTCCGGTCGGTGACCCAGGTGTTCATGAACAGCAGGGCCTTCTTCCGCGGGTCGTAGGTCAGCCCCCACCACGTGTGGGCGATGACCGCCGGCCCGCCGCGCCTGGTGACGAGGACGCCGCCCTTGAACTCGACGTCGGAGGTGTCCTTGCCGAGGTCGCCGTACCCGCGGGGGAGGTCCGGGGCGTAGAGCATGGCCCAGGTGAGCGACGGCAGGTCGAACTCCCACACGTCGTTGAGCCGGTGCGGGACGCCGTGGTTGGCCCCGCAGAACAGAACCCGCTTGCGGTCCGGCGCCCAGCACATCTTGATGGTGAAGTCGCGGCCCTTGGGCCCGGTCCGGTGCAGGTCGTACTTCTTGGCGGTGTCGTTGAACTCGCCGACCACGTCGGCCTTGCCGAGGAGGGCCGCCTGGTTCGGCTTCAGCGCGGCGAGTTTCTCCAGCACGGCCGGCTTCGGGTCGAGCGTCGGTTCGACCTTCGCCGCAGGGGCGTCGGTCGCGGCGGCGGGTCGGCCGAGGCCGGCGGCGAGGGCCAGCGGGGCGAGTTTCAGGACCGAGCGGCGGTCGGTGAGGTGCGGCGGTGTGCGGCTCATGGCTTCTCGGCGGGGAGGGGACGGGCGGGCTGCCGATTGTACCCCACACCCCGCCCGGGCTCCACACCCGCGGGAGACCGGAAAACGCAACACCCCTGGTGGCCCAGGGGTGTTGCGAGTTGCGGCGGTAGGATTTGAACCTACGACCTCCAGGTTATGAGCCTGGCGAGCTAACCGGGCTGCTCCACGCCGCGTCGTGTTGTGCCTGTATCATAGCGGCGGCCGCGCGGAAGAAAAGGGGGTCGTTCGGGGCGGACCGGAAGTCGCGGGTTTGACCGCCCCGCCCCGGCGGCCTACGATAACCCACCCAACTCCGGCCGGCCCGACCCCCCGCGACGAGCCACCCCGTGCCCCCGAACTTCGTCCCCGTCCTCTGCCTGTCCGGGCTCGTCTGCCTCGCCCCGCTCGCCGTCTACCTCCTCTGGCTCGGACTCGTCACCCGCCGCGACCGCCCGACCGTCGTGTCCGGGCCGTGGGACTTCGCCGCCCTCGTCGCCGGCCTGTCCGGGTTCCTCCTGTTCGGCGGCGGCCTCGTCCTGTCCGTCCTCCAGGAGAACGTCCGGTACTGGATGCGCGGCAACTTCGAGTCCCTCCGCCGGGCGTGGGGCGACGAGAAGTACACCTGGATGCTCCTGTCCGTCGCCTACCTCCTGATGGTCGGCGGCGGGGTCGCCCTCGCCCTGGCCAACCGCCGCCGGTCCCTCGTCGTGTACAACGTCGACCCGGACGAGTTCGAGGCCGACGCCGCCGGGGTGTTCGAGCGGCTCGGCCGGCCGGTCGCGCGGCAGGGGAGGGTGTGGGCGGCCGGCGGCACCCCGCTGTTCGAGCTCGACCGGTTCGACGGCGGGCGGACGGTCACCTTCCGGTGGGTGGCGAAGGACCTGGCCCTGTTCCGGGAGGCCGAGCGGCTCCTCCGGGAGGCGGCCGGGAACTCCCCGTCCGACGACAACCCGGCCACCCGGTGGCTGATGGCCGCGGCCGGCGGGGCCGGGTTCTCGGCCGGGGTCTTCTTCGGCCTGCTCATGGTGTACGTCTTCTCCTCCCGCTGACCCCGCCCCCCCGCATTCCGCGAACTTCCCTCCCGTTCGCCCGCCCGCCCGGCCGATACCACCGACACTCGCCGGCGGGCGACCGCCCGGCCGGCCCACGGAGGGACCGGAGATGAAGCGGACGATGATCGCCCTGGCGGCCGCGGCGGGCCTGGCGGCCGGGGCGGGGACGGCGTTCGCCGACCACGGCGGGTTCGCCCCGCCGCGGTCCGGCGGGTCGGGCGTCCCGTCGATGGGGATGGGCGGGCCGGGCACCCTGCTCGGGGCCGGCGACGCGCCCCCGGACCGGGGCCCCGACTGCTACGGCTGGAACCCGCTGTTCAAGCGGCTGTTCCGGTCGAAGGACAAGTGCGGCACCCCCGGCCACACCCACAACCCGCTCGCCAACCCGGCGAACTGGGCGGCCGGCGGGTACGGGCAGGGCGGCCCGGCGTACAACCCGATGGGGTACCCGCCCGGCGCCTTCGGGCCGAACGGCCCGGTCCAGCAGGGGACGCTCGTGTTCCCGCACCACACGTTCGTCCGCAGCCCGCGCGACTACTTCATGGAGAACGTGCAGCGGTGACCGCCGGCCCGGCACCGGCGAGCCGGGGGCGCGAGCGACCGGAGGGCGTCAACCCCTCCGGTCGCTCGCGCCCCCGGCTCGCCGCGCGGTTTCCGCCGGCTATGAATGGGGCATGCCGACCGCGACGCCGCGCTGGATGTCCGCCGTCCTCGCCCTCGCCGGGGTGTACAACCTCGCATGGGGGACGTGGACGATCCTGTTCCCGACCGCGTCGTTCGCCCTGTCCGGGATGCAAGTCGCCGACAAGCCGCTCCACTACCCGCAGCTCTGGCAGTGCGTCGGCATGGTCGTCGGCGTCTACGGCGTCGGCTACCTCCTCGCCGCCCGCGACCCGGCCCGGCACTGGCCGGTCGTGCTCGTCGGCCTGCTCGGCAAGGTGTTCGGCCCGGTCGGGCTGGCGTTCGGCGTGCTGACGGAGGAGTCCCCGCCGGCCGGCCTCATCACCATCATCCCGAACGACCTGGTCTGGTGGGTGCCGTTCGCCCTCATCCTGCGCCACGCCCACCGGGTGAACGGGGAGCGACCATGACCGGGCCGGACGTGCTGGTCGTCGGCGGCGGGCTGGCCGGGCTCGCCTGCGGCCGCGAACTCGCCCGGCGGAACATCCCGTTCACCATCCTCGAGGCGGCCGACGCCGTCGGCGGGCGGGTGCGGACGGACGAGGTCGACGGGTTCCGCCTCGACCGCGGGTTCCAGATCTACCTCACCGCGTACCCCGAAGGGAAGCGCGTCCTCGACCTCCCGGCCCTCGACCTGAAGCCGTTCACCCGCGGGGCGCTGGTCCGGTTCGGCGGGACGTTCCGCCGCGTCGCCGACCCGCGGAGCGAGCCGTTCGGGGCAGTCGGGTCGCTGTTCAACCCGGTCGGCACCGCCCGCGACAAGCTCCGGATGCTGCGGCTGTACCGCAAGCTCGGCCGGGACGGCGACGAGGACGCCGTCCCGGACGGCCCGACCGTCGACTTCCTGGCGGGCGCGGTCGGGTTCACCCCGGCGATGACCGACCGGCTGTTCCGCCCGTTCTTCGGTGGGGTGAGTCTGGACCGGTCGCTGGCCACGTCGGCCCGGTTCTTCCGGTTCGTCGCCCGGACCTTCGCGGCCGGGCCGGGGGCGGTGCCGGCGCTCGGCATGGAGGTGATCCCGCGGCAGCTCGCGGCCGGGCTGCCGGCCGGGGCGGTGCGGCTCGGGGCGCGGGCCGAGGCGGTCGGTGACACCGGGGTGACACTCGCCGACGGCGAGCACCTGCCGGCGCGGGCGGTGGTGATCGCGGTCGAGGGACCGGCCGCCGCCCGGCTGCTCGGCGGGCGGGTGCCGGACCCCGGGTCGAACGGCAGCACGGCCCTGTACTACGCCGCGGCGAAGCCGCCGGTCGCCGAGCCGATCCTGGTGCTCGACGGGGACGGGAAGGGGCCGGTGAACAGCCTGGTGGTGATGTCGAACGCCGCCCCGGCGTACGCCCCGCCCGGGCAGGCGCTGGTGTCGGCGTCGGTCGTCGGCATTCCGGCGGAGGACGACGCCGAACTCGACCGCCGCGCCCGGGTACAGTTGACGGACTGGTTCGGGCCGGACGTGGGCGGGTGGCGGCTCTTGCGGGTGTACCGCGTCCCGCACTCGTTGCCGAACCAGGCGGCGGGGAAGCTCGACCCGTGGCGGCGGCCGGTCCGGCTGGCCCGCGGCCTGTACGTCTGCGGCGACCACCGGGACAACGGGTCGATCGACGGGGCGCTGACGAGCGGCCGGCGGGCGGCCGAGGCGGTGGCGGAAGACCTGGGCCCCGGTTAGCGACGCGTCGGAGACGCGTCGCTAACCGGGGGACCGGAAGGAATCCCACACCGCGGGCGTCACGAGCACCGCGTTCAGCCCCGCCGCGGTCGCCCCGGTCAGGTCGTTCTCCACGTCGTCGCCGACGAACAACACCTCGCCCGGCTCGCACCCGGCGACCCGCACCACCTCCCGGAAGAACTCCGCCGCGGGCTTGCGCCACCCCACCGCCGCGCTGACCACCACCCGGTCGCGGAGCGGGGCCAGGTCCGGGAACCCGTCCAGCACCGACAGCAGCCGCGAGTCGTAGTTCGACCCCATCCCGACGACGAGGCCGCGGGCCGCGAGTTCCGTGACCGCCCGCCCGACCCCGGGGCTCAGCTCCCACGCGGCCGGCTTCGCGAAGTGGGCGTACAGCTCGGCGAAGCAGGCGTCCGGGTCCGGGACGCCGCGGAGCGCCGCCGACACGATGTGCCGCCACCGCTCCCGCTCCCGCTCCTCGGACGTGACCCACCCGGCCGCCCGGTCCACGCCCTCCTGCACCCGGTATGCCTCGACGAACCGGGCCTTGACCGCGTCGGCCGACACCGCCAGGCCGTTGCGCCGCGCCACGTCCGCGTACACCGCCGGGGCCGACACGGCCGGGAACAGCACCGTCCCGACCGCGTCGAAGAACACGGCCCGGGTGCCGGGCGGGAGGCCGGCGGTCATCGGTCGGTCGCCGAGGTGCGGCGGCCCCGCGGCCCGGGCAGCACCTTCTGCGGCGGGGTCGGGCCGACCTGCCGGGTCGGGAGGCGCGGGGCCCGGCGGGCGGCGGCCGCGGCGGGGGCGTCCGGCAGCCCGAGGGCGGCCTGGGCCGCGACCGCCACCTTCAGCAGGTGGATGCCGCCGCGGAACACGACGAACCCCATGACCGCCAGCGGCCCGGCCTCGAACACCCGACGGTTGAGGAGCAGGCCGTACGCCTCCAAGAAGGCCCACAGCCCGCCCGCCACCAGCAACCACCCGGCGACCTCCCGGGCCCAATAGGTGTACCTCATCCCGTCCCCCCCGGTTCGTCGCCCCCGGCGCGCTTCCGCCCCCACGCCCGCCACTTCTCCAGCCGCGACCGCTCCCGCTTCGTCTCCAGCCACCCGCCGTCCTGGACGACCATCGCCCCCTCCGCCGGCCCCATCGCCCGCAGCCGCCAGTACCCGAACACCAGCCGGGCCACCACGGTGGTGAAGAACAGCATCCCGACCAGCAGGACGAACCGGCTCGTCCGCGGCGGGAGGGGCTCGGCCGGGGCGTCCCGGAACCGCCCGTCGTCCCCGGGGAACGCCCGGGGAAATGCCTGGCGTTGCGACCGCGAGTCCTGCGCCCACCGGAGCGGCCAGTCCTCGCCCGGCACCACCTCGACCCCGGTCGCCGCCCACCAGACGAGCTGCCCGAGGACGACCGCGACCGCCGACAGCCCGAGCAGGACGGCGAACTCGTTCGCCGACACCAGGGCCGGCGGGCGGCGGGCCGGGGGGTCGCCGGGCCGGCGGTCCGACCCCTCGGACGCGACCGCCTGGCGGACGAACCCGTACAGCCGGAACTGGGCCGCGGCGTACACCACCACCGCCGCGGCCAGCATCAGGTCGGGCGGGCGGAACCGGCCGTCGGTGATCTCGGACCGGCTCTCGAACTCCGACCCCGGCAGGCCGAGCGGGAACACCATGAAGTACGTCACCAGGACCAGGACGAACCCCGGGGCGGTGGTCCACCGGAGGAACACCCCGGCCGCCCCGACCGCCGCCACCAGGAGCGCCCCGAGGTCGCTGCCGTTCTCGAACAGGACCAGGAAGACGACCGCCAGGGCGGCCAGGGCTGCGATCGTGTACGTCCGCACCGCCGGGTCGTTGAACAGCAGGGCGAACGTCTCCCTCTGGTCCAGCTCTGCGGACCCGTCGGCCCGGTCCGGCCCGTCCGGCTCCGCCGGGTCGGGGACGACTTCGTACGGCGTGGGGGAACTCATCGGATTCACCGGTGGTGGTCGAAGTCGTCAGCGAGCCCGGTGACGGGTCGCCGCTTGCGGCGTTGCGGGCGACGCCGCCCGCAACGCCGCAAGCGGCGACCCGTCACCGCCGGGTCCGCAGCCCGCGGAGCCGGTCGAGCCGGTCCAGCACCACCCGGACCGGGTCCCCGTCGCTCACCCGCATCACCGTCGCCCCGGCCCGCCCCAGCTCCCGCCGCAGCGCCCGGAACGCCTCGTGGTACTGCCGGGTCAGGCTCTCCCGCACCAGCCGGGCCAGGCCCCCCTCCGGCCGCCGCGGCCGGGCCCTCGGGCCGCGGGTCGGCCGGTCGTCCTCGTCCGGGGTCGCGACCACCGGCGGCCCGTCCGCCTCGTCCGGCGGCGGCACGTCGGCCGGCCACGGGACGATCACCAGCAGGTGGTGGTGGCGGGCCCGCGCCGCCCGACACGCCCGCACCACCGGGGCGAGGTCCGGCCCGAGTTCGGCTAGGTCGGCGAACACCACGTACAGCTCGTTGTCCCGGGCCCGCCCGACCGCCCGGACCAGCGCCCCGGCCAGCACCGCCGCCTTCCCCGGGCACCGGTACCGGTATCGCCCCGTCTCGTCGTACAGCGGGACCGGGCACCGCAAGAGGTGCTGCTGGAGGAACGCCGCCGCCCGGGCGGCGTACGCCCGGTCGTCCGCGACGTACCGCTCGATCGGGTCCGGCCCGGCCCGGTCGAGCAGGGCGAACAGGGCGGCCAACTGCTTCCGCTCGGTCAGCTCCCGCCGCCGCTCCCCGAACCACCCGCGGGCCCCGAAGAAGAACCAGAAGATCAGCCCGAGCGTCGCCGGCGGGAAGAAGGTGACCGCCAGCATCAGGAGCAGCCACCCGACCTTCAACAGGAACGGCCAGCTCGCGGGGGTGAGCGAGGCGGCGAAGTTGAGCGCCCGCAAGAGCCACTGGCGGGCCCCGAGCAGGGCCTGGGTGTCCCACGCCCCCCGGTCGGCGAACGCCTCCGGGCGGAAGACGCCGAGGTAGAGCGACCGCAGCCCGAGGTAGAACAGCAGCACCCCGACGATCACCATCACCGGGACGAGCCACCCGAACCGCCGGTCGAGCAGCGGCAACCACAGCCGCGAGAGCGGCATCGCGTTCGCCCGCTTGTCCATCAGCTCCGGGTACAGCTCCCGGGCGAGCGGGTACGCCCGGGCGGTCAGCACCTCCGCCGGCACCCCGTCCGCCCCGGGCTGCAGGGCCGACGCCTCGGCCAGCCGGCGGAGGACGCCGATCATGTGCAGCTTCGTCCGGGCCGGCGACGCCCCGGCGGCGCCGCGCTCGTCGAACGTGGTCAGCCCGACCAGGTCGCGGTTCGCGGCCGCGGACTGGGCGACCCCGGCGGCGACCGCCGCCATCCGGGTCAGCAGCGTGTTCCCGGGCGGCCCGAGCCGGACCCCGTCGGTGGTGTCGAGGAACAGGACCGTCCGGACCGGCACGTCGTTCTCGAACTCCTTGGTGATGAGCCGGTCCCGGCGGGCGGACGCCTTCCACGCGATCGTCTTCGGCGGGTCGCCCGGGCGGTAGTCGCGGAGGTCGAGCAGCTCGCTCCCGGACCCCGGCAGCCGGAGCCGGTGCGCCCCCGGCGGCGGGAGCGTGTTGAACCGCTTGGTCGCCCGCTGCCGGCCCTCGTCGTCGGTCAGCGGCGGCAGGACCAGGTACTCGGCCGGGTCGCGGAGGAACACCCGGCGGAGGAAGAACCCGTTCGGGTCGGCGACCCGCACCTGCACCCCCTCGAACCGGAGCACCCCGAGGGACGGGGCGGTGACGGTGTGGGTCAGCTCGACCTCCCCGCCGGCCGGGATCCGGACGAACCGCCGGCCCGCCCCCCGGGCGCGGTCCGTCGCCACCGCCGGCCGGTCCTCGACGACGGCGAACGGGATGTCGAAGGTGGACGGGTTGCGGACCGTGACCCGGACCTCGAACGCCAGCCCGGCCCACACCATCGGCACCTCGCGGCCGCCCTGCAGCACCGTCCGGGTGACGGTCAGCCGGGACACGGCGGCGCACGACCGGGTCTGGAACGCCACCCACTCGGCGGCGAACCACGCGAGCAGCGCCAGCGCGAGGAGGACCGGGACGACGGAGTAGAGCGGGACGACCAGCGCCCCGACCGCCAGCACGATGCCGGAGACGACGAGGAACCAGGTGCCGCGGGGGGTGAGCATCGGCTTCCGTGGTAGGGTGGGCCGAGCCCGGCTCTGCGGGCGAGTCCCACCTCTTGTCGCGGGAGGGGTGGGACTCGCCGGCGAGGCGCCGGCTCGGCCCACCCTACGGGTCACACCGTCTCCAACACGGGCACGGCGTGGAGGATGTCGCGGACCACGTCGGCGACGTGCTTCCCCTCGATCTCGGCCTCCGGGCGGAGGATCAGCCGGTGCCCGAGCACCCCGAACGCGACCGCCTGCACGTCCTCGTGGGTGAAGAAGTGCCGCCCCTCCAGGGCGGCCCGGGCGCGGGCGCACTTCAGCAGGTTCAGGGCCGCCCGCGGGCTCGCCCCGAGGGCCACGTCCGGGTGCCGCCGCGACTCCTCCGCCAGCTGCACGATGTACTCGAACAGCACGTCCGCCCCGTACACCGCCGGCAGCCGCCGCTGCAGCGACAGGATCAGGTCCGGGGTGAACATCGGCTCGACCGCCGCCGGCGGCCGGCTGTGCAGCCGCAACAGCCCGACCTCGTGCCGGAACCCGGGGTAGCCCATCTCGACCCGCAGCAGGAAGCGGTCGAGCTGCGCCTCCGGCAGGCGGTACACGCCCTCCTGCTCGACCGGGTTCTGGGTGGCCAGGACGAGGAACGGCAGGGTCAGCGGGAGCGACTGCCCGTCCACCGTCACCTGGTACTCCTGCATCGCCTCCAGCAGGGCCGACTGCGTTTTCGCCGGGGCCCGGTTGATCTCGTCGGCCAGCAGCACCTGGGTGAAGATCGGCCCCTTCCGGAGGACGAAGTCGTTCGCGTTCCGGTCGAAGATGCTCGTGCCGGTCACGTCCGACGGGAGCAGGTCCGGGGTGAACTGGACCCGCTGGTACTGGCACCCGAGGAGCCGGGCGAACACCTTCGACAGGGTCGTCTTCGCCACCCCCGGGACGCCCTCCAGCAGGACGTGCCCGCCGGCCAACAGCGCGATCAAGAGCTGCTGGGTGACCGCGTCCACCCCGACCACCACCCGGGCCACCTCGGCCGCCACCTTCTGGTTCAGCTGCTTCGCCTGGGCGGCCAGCTCGCGGGCGGCCGCGGTGTCCGGGGGCGGGGCGTCGGCGGTCCTCGTCGGGGCGGCACTCATTCCACACTCCGTGGTGTCACGTCTCGTTGGAGGCCCGTTCGGGTCCGCCGCTCGCGGCGTTTCGGCGCCCGCAACGCCGCGAGCGGCGGACCCCACAGCACTAAACGGGCGCGGCCGACTCGAACCGCCACTTCCCGTCCGCGTGGGCCCGCCACAGCCGGTCCAGGTACGGCTCCATCTCCCGCCACCGGGCGGCCTTCAACTCCCGCGGCGGGCCGTAGGCGATCGCCCAGAAGTCCTTCACCGCCTTCCGCAGCGACTCCGGCCGGCGGACGGTCGCGGCGACCGCCACCCGCGGCAGCGGGGCGCCCGGGCTGCCGCCGGCGCCGATGGCGGCGAAGAACTCCCGGACCAGGTCCCGGACCGGCTCGTACAGGTTGTCCCGGCGGAGCAGCTCCCGCTGTCGACGGTCGAACACCCCGGGCGGGCCGGCCGGCGCCCCGGGGACGTTCGGCGGCGGCGGGGCGTCGGCCGGCTTGCGGGCCGCGAACGCCCGGCGGAGGAGGTACCAGGTGGCGTACGCGGCGGCGAGGACCAGGACGAACCGGGCGATCGCCGGCGGCTCGAACAGGCTGTTCAGGATCCGGTTCGGCACGTCGTTGGTCTGGAGGTCGGCGACCGCGGCGTCGGCGAGGGCGACCGCCTGCTCCTGCAGCTTGACGAGGTCCGGGACCGGGAACCCGCTGTTCTTGTCGAACGCCTTCCGCAGGCCGTCGAACTGCTCGACCACCCGCCCGTTCTCGACGAACAGGCAGCGGGACCGCTTCTCCGGGCCGCGGAGGTAGTCGACCACCCGGCGGGCGAACAGGACGTTGTCCGCGTCCGGGTCGACGAGCAGCAGGTTGATGAACACGCTGTGGTCGGCCAGGGCCAGGAACCGGTACGGCGTCGGTTTCCACCGGTCCGGGCCGACCCCGCCGACGGCGAACAGGTCGTCGGCCGTCAGGTCCCGGACGTCGCCGCCGGCGCGGTCGGTCAGCCAGGACCCGCGGGGGAACCCGGCGAGGGCGTGGCGGAACTCGCTCAGGTGCGCCCCGACCCGGAGCCGGGCCGACTCGTTGACGGCGACCCGGTCGAGCCCGCGGAACAGGCCGGCGAGGGGGGAGTCCGGGGGGGGGGCGTGCTCGTCCCCGGCGGGGGTGGGGACGACGAACGGGCAGTGCGCGCGGCCGCCGAAGGTCATTCCCAGGGCGTCGCAGCGGACCCGGCCGCGCCCGACCGCCGCCCACCGCTCGGCGAGGACCATCTCCTCGTCCGACGCCACCAGACTCGCGCCCCCGGCCTGCAGCGCGTCCCGGGCGTACCGGACCGGGTCGACCTCCAGGCCCCCGCCCGGGGGGCCGAGGACGATGACGATCAGGTCCTCGGTCGGGCCGGGCCGGATCCGGAAGCCGTGGCCCCGCCGCTCCCCCTCCGCCAGCTCCTTCCGGGTGACCGGCCGCACCCCGGCCTGGTCGAGCAGCCCGCGGAACAAGTCCGTCCCGTCGGCCGACACCACCACCGCGGCCTTCCGCCCGGGGGGTTGGGCGGGGGCGGGGGCGGCGAGCAGGGCCGCCGCGGCGAGCGGGGCGAGGAGGCGGGCGGGCCGCATCAGGACTCCACCCCCGCGAGGGTGCAGACCAGGGACCGGGCCTCGACCAGCTCGGCCCGCGTCAGCGGCTCGTCGAGCGGGGCGTACCGGGCCAGCTCGTACAGCCGGGCCAGCAGCACCGCCGCCCCGCCGCCGGAGCGGGCGAGGTCGGCCAGGGCCTCGGCGATCGCCCCGTGCGTCCAGTTCCGGGCGGCCGGGCCGCACACCAGGACGCTCAGGTACTCGAACGCCTTCACCACGTCCTCCCGGGTGTTGATCGCCCGCGGGTCGACCGGCCACCCGCCGACCCCCGCGCCGGCGAACGCCGGGGTCGCCCGCTGCCACTCCATCGACCGCAGTTTCAGGAACACGACTAACCCGACGACCACCAGCAGCAGGACCAGGAACGGCAGGGGGTTCCCGCCGAGCCCGCCGAGGCCGCCCCCGGACCCGCCCCAGCCGGACCCGCCCCCGGACCGCGACGACCCGCCGCCCGACCGGCCGGACGAGCCGCCCCGGTTCCACCAACTCGACGACGACCCGCCGCCCCCGCCGCCGGACCGGCCCCAGTCGCCGAGCTTCGGGAACTCCCAGTCGCCGAACGACCACTTCCCGCCGGCCCCGCTGAACAGGTCGCCGAGCGACCCGCCGTCGGCGGTGCCGTTCTTCAGCGCGTCCCAGAAGCTGTTCCCGTTGGCGTCCGTCAGGTCGAAGTCGAACCCGTTCTCCCCGGCCAGGTCGAACAGGGCCCGCTTCAGCTCCGGGGTCTGGTCGAGCGGGCCGACGTTCCGCTCCCAGAACGCGGTCAGGGCGTCGAGCGACTTGGCCCGCGGGTCGTCCGGCCCCTCCGGCTTGCCGAACGGGTTCTCGTTCAGGCGGATCGGGTCCTTCTTCTCCGGGGGGGCCGGCGGGTCGGCCGGGCGGGCCGGCGGGCGGTCGGGGTTCCGTTCCGGACGGGGGGCGACCTTCGGGTCGGCGGGGTTCACGTCCGGCGGCGGCCGCGGCCCGACTTTCGGGTCGGCGGGCCGGGGGTCGTCGCGGGGCTGGCCGAAGCCCTTGAAGTTGTCGAACTCCTTCGGCAGCCCGCCGTTCTTCCCCATCGACTCGAGGAGCTTGCCCAGTTGTTCCGGGTCGGGGTTCCCGGGCCGCCCCGGGTCGCCCGCCTTCTCGCGGGCGACCTGCTCCAGCTTCCGCATCATGTCCGGGTTCTCGGCGATCTTCTTGATCGCCTGGTCGATCATCCCGGGGGGGAAGTTCTTTAGCGCGTCCGGGTTGTTCCTGAACAGGTGGTCCTTGACCGCCCGCTGGAACGGGTCGAGGCCGGCCCCGTCGGTCTTGAGGCGGGCGAGGGCGGCGCGGATTCGGTCCGCGCTGAGGTCGGACTGCCAGAGGTCGTGGGACCGGTCCTGGCCCCGGGCCCGGCCCCCGGCGAGGAGGGCGGCGGAGCCGAGGAGCGCGGCGGACAGGAGGGCGCGGCGGCCGGCGGACATCGGTTGCCTCGGCGACGAGACGGCGGGCGGGGCCGGGCAGGGGGAGGTGGGCGGCCCGATCACTCTGCTGAACATTGTGGCCGATCCCGTTGCCGGAGGCAAGCGCACACGGGGCTCGCGTTTAGCCGCGACGCGGAGTCTTCGGAGCGGAGCGCGAGTCATACGCCGCGCTCCGCTCCGAAGACTCCGCGTCGCGGCTAAACGGGGGTGTGAAGGGCGGATGAGAACCCCCCCGCGGACCCCCGACCCGTGGTTATTCGATTGCGACGCGGTCGGTTTTCGGCTAAGTTGTGAAGAATCCCTCCCCCGCCGCCGGTATAGTGTTTCACTCGCCTGCCCGCCCCCGCCTGCCTGCAGTTCGCCGGAGATGTGCCGATGGCGTCCCGCCCCGCCCTCGTCCTGATCGGTAGCGCCACGGCCGCGGCCGCGTGCCTCGCCGTCGGGTGGTGGGCGCTGTCCGGGTCCCGGCGGTCGCCCGCCGCGGAGCCGGCCACTCCGGTCCTGCCCGGCCAGCCCGTCCCGGCCGCCCCCGTCGCCGCCAAGGCCCCGCCGGAAGACCCCACCTTCCGGACGAAGGTTCTGCCGCTGCTGAAGAAGTACTGCCTGGCGTGTCACAACGCCGACAAGGCGGCCGGCGGGCTGCAGTTGGACGGGTACACGAGCGAGGCCCACGCCCGGAAGAACCGCAAGGACTGGGGGGCGGTCCAGCACGCCCTCGCCGCCGGCGACATGCCGCCGGAGAAGAAGCCGCAGCCGACCAAGGAGGAGAAGGAGTTCCTCATCACCTGGATCGAGAACACCCTCACCAAGGTCGACTGCACCGCCCCGAAGGACCCCGGCCGGGTCACCCTCCGGCGGCTCAACCGGGCCGAGTACAACAACACCATCCGCGACCTCGTCGGGGTCGACCACAAGCCGGCCGACGACTTCCCGTCCGACGACGTGGGGTACGGGTTCGACAACATCGGCGACGTGCTGTCGTTCCAGCCGATCCTGCTCGAGAAGTACATGGCGGCGGCCGACAAGGTGCTGGCCGCGGCGCTGGCAGTCGAGGAGGCGGCGAAGAGCTCGAAGCAGGGGTACAACCCGCAGGCGATCCAGACGATCCCGCGGGAGGCGAAGATCCGGAACGCCAACGGCGGCGCCCGGAAGATCACCTTCACGTCCGAGGGGACCGGGTTCCTGGAGAAGTACAACTTCCCGGCCGAGGGCGAGTACGTCGTCCGGTTCCGCGGGTGGGGGTCGAAGGTCGGCGGCGAGTTCCCGAAGGTGACGGTCCGGGTCGACGGGAAGGACCTGAAGACGTTCACCGTGGACGCCGAGGCGGCCAAGGCGAAGGTCTACGAGGTGACGGCCCGGCTGCCGGCCGGCGAGAAGCGGGTGGCGGTGGCGTTCACCAACGGGTTCACCGACAAGGACGGGAAGGCCCGGGAGTTCGGGCTCGAGCTGATCGAGGTCGAGGGGCCGTTCAAGGCCGTCGCCCCGCCGCCGTCCGCGTCGCTGAAGTTGCTCCAGGTGGCCCGCCCGGCGTCGGCCGCCGACGCCCGCCCGGCCGCCGAGAAGGTGCTGGCGAACTTCGCCCGCCGGGCGTACCGCCGGCCGGTCAAGCCGGAGGAAACCGCCCGCCTGATGAAGCTGTTCGACCTGGCCACCAAGCAGGGCGAGCCGTTCGAGAAGGCCCTGGCCCTGCCGATGAAGGCGGTCCTCGTCTCGCCGCACTTCCTCTACCGGGTCGAGGACGACCCGAAGGCGCCGGAGACCGTCCGGGTCATCAACGACTGGGAGTTCGCCACCCGGCTGTCGTACTTCCTGTGGTCGAGCATGCCGGACGAGGAGCTGTTCGGCCTGGCCGCGAGGAACGAGCTGCGGAAGCCGGCGGTGCTGGAGGCGCAGGTCAAGCGGATGCTGAAGGACCCGAAGGCGAAGGCCCTGGCCGAGAACTTCGCCGGGCAGTGGCTGCAGCTGCGGAACCTGAAGACCGCCGACCCGGACAAGGGGTACTTCCCCGGGTGGGACGAGCCGCTGCGGGCGGCGATGGCCCGGGAAGGCGAGGCGTTCTTCGAACACGTGGTCCGGGCCGACCGGAGCATTCTGGAGTTCCTCGACGCCGACTACACGTTCGTCAACGAGCGGCTGGCCAGGCACTACGGCATCCCGAACGTGACCGGGCCGGAGTTCCGCCAGGTGAAGCTGCCGGACGGCCGCCGCGGCGGCGTCATCACGATGGCGAGCACCCTGACGGTCACCAGTAACCCGACCCGGACCAGCCCGGTCAAGCGCGGGAAGTGGATCCTCGAGAACATCCTCGGCACCCCGCCGCCGCCGCCGGCCCCGGACGTGCCGGAGCTGCCGCCGACGCCGCAGCTGAAGGGGACGCTCCGCCAGCAGATGGAGCAGCACCGGGCGAACCCGAGCTGCGCGACGTGCCACAACAAGCTCGACCCGCTCGGGTTCGGGCTGGAGAACTTCGACGCGGTCGGGGCGTGGCGGACGCAGGACAACAAGAGGCCGATCGAGCCGTCCGGGGTGCTGCCGGGCGGGGAGAAGTTCGGCGGCCCGGCGGAGCTGCGGAAGGTGCTGCTCGGGAAGGCCGACCAGTTCCGCCGGTGCTTCGCCGACAAGCTCGTAACCTTTGCCCTCGGCCGGGGTTTGGAGTATTACGACAAGTGCGCCCTGGACGAGATCGTGTCCGCGTCGAAGGCGAAGGGCGACACGTTCTCGGGCCTGGTGCTGGCGGTCGTGAAGTCCGACCCGTTCCAGAAGCGCAAAGGCAAGCGGACGGAGTAAACTGCAGCCCCAGTTAGCGACGCGTCGAAGACGCGTCTTCGACGCGTCGCTAACCGGGGCCTCACAACATTCCGAAGTGCCCCCACGGAGCCGAGCCGATGAAGACCGCCGTCACCCGCCGGACCGTGCTGAAGGGGCTGGGGACCGCCGTCGCCCTGCCGTGGTTGGAGTCGCTGGCCGGGGCGGCCCCGGCGGCCGCGGCCGGCCCGCCGCGGCGGCTCGCCTTCCTGTACGTCCCGAACGGCGTGAACATGGCCGACTGGACCCCGAAGGCGGCCGGGCCGCTCGGCGAGCTGCCGGCGATCCTGAAGCCGCTGGAAGGCGTCAAGTCGCACCTGACCGTCATCTCCGGGCTGGCGTGCGACAAGGCCCGGGCCAACGGGGACGGCCCCGGCGACCACGCCCGGGCGATGTCCGCGTTCCTCACCGGCCGGCAGCCGCGGAAGACCCACGGGGCGGACATCAAGGTCGGGATGTCGGCCGACCAGCACGTCGCGGCGGCGGTCGGGGACGCGACCCGGTTCCCGTCGCTGGAGCTGGGGATCGAGCGCGGGCTGAACGCCGGGAACTGCGACAGCGGGTACTCGTGCGCCTACTCGGCGAACCTGAGCTGGCGGTCGGAGAGCACCCCGAACGCCAAGGAGACCGACCCGAAGCTGGTGTTCGACCGGCTGTTCGGCGGGAACGACCCGAAGGACGTGGCCGAGGCCCGGGCGAAGCGCGACCTGTTCAACAAGAGCGTCCTCGACTTCGTGAACGAGGACGCGAAGGGGCTGGACAAGACGCTCGGCCAGGGCGACCGGAAGAAACTGGACGAGTACCTGACCAGCGTCCGGGAGGTGGAGCAGCGGATCGAGAAGGCCCGGGCGGGGGCGGGGAAGCCGGCCGCCAGGCCGAACATGCCGGCCCCGACCGGCGTCCCGAAGGACGTGCAGGAGCACATCCGGCTGATGGGCGACCTGCTGGTGCTGGCGTTCCAGACCGACCTGACCCGGGTGGCGACGTTCCCGCTGGCGAACGACGGGAGCAACCGGCCGTACAAGATGCTGGAGGTGGCGGAGGGGCACCACGAGCTGTCGCACCACGGGAGCGACCCGAAGAAGCTGGAGAAGATCCGGAAGATCAACACCTTCCACGTCGAGCAGCTGGCTTACCTCCTCGGCCGGATGGCGGCGGTGAAGGAGGCGAACGGGACGACGCTCCTGGACAACGCGATGGTGGTGTACGGGAGCGGGATCGGGGACGGGAACCGGCACAACCACGACGACCTGCCGATCCTGGTGGCCGGGAAGGGCGGCGGGTCGCTGGCGGCCGGCCGGCACGTGGTCTTCCCGAAGCGGGACGACACCCCGCTGACGAACCTGTACCTGGCCCTGTTCGAGCGGATGGGGGCCGCGGCGAAGTCGTTCGGCGACAGCACCGGTGTGCTGAAGATCTGACCGCCGGCGACCACGATTCCGCACACCGCCCCCGACACCGGGGGCGGTTCGTTTTTCCCGGCACCCCGTTGACAGAAGTCCCGCCGCCGGGGCATGATGAGCGCTTTGTCGGCTCCCGTACCGTCCCCCCCGGTCCGAGGCCTCTTCATGTGCCCGTCACCCCCTCTCCGGCGCCGGCGCGGGGCGTTCATGCTCGCCCTGGACCGCGGCCGTCCCGGCCGCTCCGCGGCACGCCCCCGATCGCGTCCCCGGCCGCCCCGGTCGCGGAACGATCGCGGTCGCAGCGGCCGGGACGGCCGCGGTCCAGGAGGCTTCACCCTGGTCGAGCTGCTGGTGGTGGTCGCCATCATCGCCGTGCTGGTCGGGCTGCTCCTCCCGGCCGTCCAGAAGGTCCGCGAGTCGGCGGCCAAGACGCAGTGCACCAACAACCTGAAGCAGCAGGGGATCGCGGTCCTGAACTACGAGTCGCAGTACGGGGTGCTGCCGCCGGCCGCGACCAGCACCACCGCCCCGCCGCCGTACCCGAACCGGCTGCACGGGTTCGCGGTGTTCATCCTGTCGAACCTGGAGCAGGGGAACGTGGTCGCGGCGTACGACCTGACCCGGAACTGGAACGACCCGGCCGGGCCGAACCCGGACCTCGGCCGGCTGCCGATGAAGGTGATGCTCTGCCCGTCGGCCGGGACCCCGCGGACGGTCGCCTACGGGGCGGGGGACGTGCGGAACGGGATGCACGTCGGGGACTACGCCCCGACGGTGCGGGTGAGCGACCGCCTGGCCGGGGCCGGGCCGCCGGCGACGACGAACACCGGCATCCTGGCCCCGGGCGTCGCGCTGAACAGCGACCAGCTGCTCGGGGTGATGGTGACGGCCGCGACCGGGGCGCGGCCGCCGACGTTCCGGATGATCGCCGACGGGTCGAGCCAGACGGTGGTGATCGCCGAGATGGCGGCCGGGACGCTGGTGATGCGGCAGGGCCGGCCGTTCGGGACGGCGGCGGTGCCGAAGGGGGCGGCGTGGCCGGACCGGGACCTGATCATGGCCCCCGGCGGGTACGACCCGGCGAAGGCGGTGGCGGCGGCCGACGAGCCGAACAACACCCGGCCCGGGACGTGCGTGGTGAACTGCACGAACAACAGCGAGGTGTACAGCTTCCACCCGGGCGGGGCGAACGTGGTGTTCGCCGACGGGCACGTCGCGTTCCTCCGGTCCGGGATCGCCGCCCAGACGTTCGTCGCGCTGCTCACCCGCAACGCCGGCGACGTCCCTGGGGATTACTGACGGCGGTCAGTCCAGGTCGTCGCGGGTGACGAATCGTTCCACCTCGGCCGGCGGCTTGCCGGCGTGGTCGCCGGCCGGGGTCAGCCCGACCGAGTTGATGACCCGCCGGGCGGCCGGGTCGGGGCGGTCGATGACCGCCTGGTGCAGCACCCCGAGCGGGTTCCCGTCACCGAAGGGCAGCAGGCTGTTGTTGATCGCGACGACGTGCGCCTCGCCGTGCGGCAGCTCCAACTCCGTCACGAACGGCCGGTACGCCGCCTCCCCGGCCGGGAACATCGGGTTGAACCGGGCGACGAACTCCGGCAGCGGGACGCCCGCCCCGGCCGCGGCGCGGCTGCCGTCGGCGACGAAGAGTCGGCCGCGGACGGGGGTCGGCTCGTACCCGAGGAGCAGCAGCGACGCCGGCGGCGCCCCGTCGCGGTGGAACTTGGAGCTGACCTGCTGGTCGAACCGGCCGAGCCGCTCGACCGCGAACGGGACCGGGAACGCCCGGGCCAGGTCGAGCATCGCCCGGCGGAGTTCGCGCGAGGTGACCGGCCGGGGGAACCGCAGGACGGCGAACCCGGGCTGGTCGAGGGCGGTCCGCCACACCCGGGCGAACACCTCCGGGGTGGCGGTCGCCGGGTCGGCGGGTTCGAGGACGAGGGTCACGCGATCAGCCTCCGCCGGCGGCACGCCTCCATGTACGTCGCCTCCAACTCGACCGGCACGAAGTAGTCGGCGATGAGCCGGAGCGGCATCGTCGGGAGCGGGTCGCCGACTGAGAACGGGTTCACCCAGATGTCGAGTTCCGCCCTCCCTTGCCTGAGTGCCGGGCGGTACGCCTCGGCATACAAGCCGGTCGGCTCCAGACCCCCGGGAGTGCCGAGCATCCCGCAGATGTCGTTGTGAATGTTCCCTTCGCCGGTGGTGACCACGACCACGACCGCCACGCCCATGCCCCGTTGCAGGTATCCGACGCAGCGGGCCGCCAGACCCAACCGCGAAGCGGTCGTCCCCTTGTTCGCCGGCGTGACGAGCACGACCGCGGCCACGAACGTCTTCCACTCCCGGTCCCGGACTCTCACCTCGACCGAGTCGGGGAGGGCCATCGGCCGGGTCTGGTGCGGTGGCGGTGGCGGCGGGCGGACGAACCCCTGGCTCGCGGTGGCAGGGTCGCTGAACGACCTCGCGTCCACTTCCGGCCGCCCGTGTAGGGTGACGTACTCCAGGCCGACGTACTCCTCCGGGAGGTAAGGCCCGTTCAGCACGTCGGCAATCCCGGACGCCCAGCCGTTGAAGAGGCTTTCCCACGGCAGACGGTTCCCGACCGGCGGGCGGAAGTGGTCACGGATCGGCATGTCGGCTCCCCGGGGTCACCCCCAGCATACCCGCCGGGCGTTTGTTCCGGGAATGCGGGCCGGGCTAGAATGCGGGGGTAAGCGCCCCCGCCGCGAAGGACACCCGATGACCGCACCCCGGCCCGCCACCCTCAAGCAGCTCCGCGACAGCGGCTGGCAGTCGAAGACCGTCAAGCACGAACTCCGCGACAACTTCCTCGCCGCCCTGAAGGCCGGGGAGACGCTCTTCCCCGGCATCGTCGGGTACGAGAACACCGTCATCCCGGAGATCAGCATCGCGGTGCTGGCCGGGCACGACATGCTGTTCCTCGGCGAGAAGGGCCAGGCGAAGAGCCGCCTCATGCGGTCCCTCGTCCGGTTCCTCGACGAGTCCGTCCCCTACCTCGACATCCCCGGCTCGCCGGTCCACGAGGACCCGTCCGCCCCGATCACCCGGGCCGGCAAGGACCTCGTCCGCGACACCCCCGAAGACCGGGTCCCGATCGCGTGGTGGCACCGGTCCGAGCGGTACGCCGAGCGGCTCGCCCCGGGGACCAAGTTCGCCGACGTGATCGGCGAGATCGACCCGGCGAAGCTGGCGATGGGGGCGAGCATGTCGGCCGAGGACGCCCTCCACTTCGGGCTGATCCCGCGGATGCACCGCGGGCTGTTCGCGATGAACGAGATCCCGGAGCTCGACGAGTTGATCCAGGTCGGGCTGTTCAACATCCTGGAAGAGCGGGACGTGCAGATCCGCGGGTACCCGATCCAGTTCGACCTCGACGTGCTGGTCCTGTTCTCCGCGAACCCGGCGACGTTCAACCGGTCCGGGAAGGTGATCCCGCAGCTCAAGGACCGGATCGGCTCCCTGATCCAGACGCACTACCCGACCGAGCGGGCGCTCGGGATCGAGATCATGGAGCAGGAGGCGGGCCTCGACCTCGGCGGCGAGTTCCCGGTGGTCGTGCCGTACTTCATGAAGGAGGTGATCGAGCAGATCAGCGTGGCGGCCCGGAAGTCGAAGTACGTCGACCAGGCGAGCGGGGTGAGCGCCCGGTTCTCGATCGCCAACTACCGGACGATGGTGGCGTCGGCCCGGCACCGCGGGGTGAAGCTCGGGGAGAAGCCGGCGGTCCCGCGGATCTCGGACCTCGGGCACCTGCCGACGTCGTCGATCGGGAAGCTGGAGCTGGACCTGATGGGGTCGCACCAGATGGGCGAGCGGCAGGTGCTGGAGGCGATCGTCGCCGACGCGATCCGGGTGGTGTTCGAGGAGTACGTGGAGGAGCACGGGCTGGGCGAGGTCGCGGAGGTGTTCGGCAAGGGGGTGAAGATCGAGGTCGGGGACATGCTGCCGAGTGCCGAGTACGCGAAGCGGCTGAAGCGGGTGCCGAAGGCGTGGGAGAAGGCGTTCGAGGTGAACGCCGGGGAGTCGGACGCGATGCGGGCGAGCTGCGCCGAGTTCGTCCTGGCCGGGCTGTACGCGACGGACCGGATCAGCCGCGGCACCCGCCACGGGCGGATCACCTACGAGACGTGACCCGATGCCGGACGCGTACCCGCCCGGGTTCGGGCCGTTCCTGGCCGCGATCATCGCCGACCCGGCCGACGACACCGCCCGGCTGGTGGCCGCCGACTGGCTCGACGAGAACGGCGACCCGGACCGGGCGGAGTTCGTCCGGGCGCAGATCGCGCTGTACCGCCTCCACCCGGACTACGCCACCGACGAGGCGGTCCGGGCGGCGTTCGACCCGGCCGCCGCGGCGCTCTACCGGCGGGAGCGCGACCTGCTCGGTCGGTACGCGAAGCAGTGGCTGGCGGGCTTGCCGCCGTGGCCGTGGGGTGGCCACTCGGTCACGTTCTGCCGGGGTTTCCCCGCCCGGGTCCACATGGCCGCCGGGCGGTGGGCGGCCGACGGCCCCAAGGTGCGGGCGTCGGCGCCGATCGAGTGCGTGAGCCTCGACGGCGGGGCCGACGGGATTGCTGAGCTGGTGACGGACCCGAGCCTGTTCGGGTTGACCGAGCTCAGTCTGGACTGCGTTGGGACGGGCGAACTCCGGGCCCTGGCCGCCTCGCCGGCACTGGACACCCTCCGTTCCCTGCGCCTGACCGGCCGCAAGACGAGCGGGACGGTCGAGGTGCCGGCCCTGCGGGCCTGCCTCGGGAGCCCGCGGCTGGCGAACGTCACCTCACTCCGGGTGTGGTTCGACCGGGCCGGGGACACGCTCGGATTCGTGGTCGGCGGCTCCCCGCACCTGCGCAAACTCCGGGAGCTGAGCCTGGGTGACGCGATGCGCTCGGACGCCGCCCGGGACCTGTTCGACTCCCCCAACCTGGCCGGCGCCACGGCCCTCTTCCTCGAGGACAACCCGGTGGGCGACATCGGGGTGCGCGCCCTGGTCCGGTCGAAGTACCTGACCGGGATCGAGTTTCTTCACCTCCACTCGACCGGCTTGACGGCGGAGTCGGGCCGGCTCCTCGCGGGCTGGCCGGGGCTGCGGAACGTCCGGTTCTTGAACCTGGCCGGCAACCGGTTGGGGACCGCCGGGATCCGCGCCTTGGCCGAAAGCCCCTACCTCGGACGGCTCGACGCCCTCCTGTTCGCTGACGGCGAGCCGACCCGGGAGGAGCGCGAGGACTTGCGCCGTCTGCCGGGGTTCGCCCACATCCGGGTGCTCGGTCTGGGCTGACCGAACCTCACTCCGGCAGCGGCTTCCCCTTCGTCTCCGGGGCGAAGTAGATCAGCAGCAGGCCGAACGCGTACACCCCGGCGACCACGCTGCACGCCTTCGCGTAGTCCCCGTCGAACGCCCCGAGCAGGTTCGCCATCTGCAGCTGCCCCACCGCCGCGATGATCCGCCCGAAGTTGAACCCGAACCCCTGACCGGTCGCCCGCACCGCCGTCCGGAACAGCTCCGGCAGGTACAGCGGCAGCCACCCGTAGAACGCCGCCGACACCAGCGCCAGCGCCCCCGCCGACAGCACGAACCCCACCCCGTACACCGGGTCCGGCTGGTTGTAGAACGCTACCATCCCGATTCCCGACAGCACGCACAGCGCCGCGTACACCGGCCGCCGGCCGAGCACCCCGCCGAGCACCGCCCCGACCAGGCACCCGGCCGCGGCGGTCAGCGACGTGGCGACCTGCAGCCACGCCCGGGCGTCCCGGTCCGCCCCGCTGGGGATCTTGTCCACCCACATGTACACCCACATCAGCCCGGCCCAGGTGCCGAGCAGCGCCACCCCGCTCAGCCCGGCCGCCAGGAGCATCCGCCCGAGCGTCTCGGCCCGCGCCCCGGCCGGCAGCCCGGCCCGCGACAAATACCCGCTCGCCGGCATCAGGTAGCCGGTCACCACCACAACCAGCCCGGCCACCGACCCGACGATCCGGACCGCCGGCGGCAACTCCACTCCCGGCGCCCACAGGGCGATCACGCCGAGCGCCGCCGCCGCCCCGATCACGACCCCGAGCAGGTCGCGGCCGGACCAGTGCGACGCCTTCCCGGCCGCCTTCTCCTTCTCCCACTTCTCCGACTCCGGCACGAACAGCCGGATGAACAGCGTCAGCAGCGCCGGCACCGCCCCGACGAGCATCAGGAGCCGCCAGTTCCCGTTCGCGGTCAGCGCGGCCGCCCACCCCTCGGACATTCCCACGGAGGTGAGCCACCCGGGAAGGTCGTCCCGGTAGCGGTTCAGGCCGAGGGCGATCCCGCCGCAGAGGGTGTACCCGAGGTTCCCGAACGCCCCGATCCAGCCGGCGAGCCAGGCCCGCGACGCGTTCGGCCACACCTCCATCACCAGCGCCACCCCGAGCGCCCATTCCCCGCCCATCCCGAGCGCCCCGAGGAACCGCAGGACGCCGAGCTGGGCCGGGGTCTGCGACGCCGCCGACAGCCCGCTGCAGAGCGAGTACAGCAGCACGCTGACGGTCATCGCCCGGACCCGGCCGATCTTGTCCCCGAGCCACCCGAACAGCACCCCGCCGGTCGCCGCCCCGACCAGGAAGCAGGCCATGATGACGCCGAACCAGGTGTCGACGTCGGCCTGCGGGGCGGACGACCCGAGCAGGTCGCGCAGGGCGCTGCGGCCGGTCAGCGGGAAGAGGCCCATCTCCATCCCGTCGAACATCCACCCGAGGAGGGCGGCGACGAGGGCGAGGGTGCGGCCGCGGGAGGGGGACATCGGCGAGTTTCCGGGGCGGGTTTGCAGCGGGCGGTGGGGATGTTATACGGCGGGCCGGCACCCGAACATCACACCCGCACCCACGGCAACCCGCCCATGCGCCGCCCCGTGCTGCTCGCGCTCGGAACGCTCGCCGTCTCGGCCGGGTGCCGGGCGCTCGACCGGGACGTGGTTGCGATCGAGCACGCCCCGGGCGGGGCTCCGGGTAGTGCGGTCGCGGGGTGCGCCGCGGCGTACCAGCTCGTGGGCGACGGGGGTGCGTACCCGGTGGCGATCGACGTGCCCGAGGGCGCGGCCGTTGGCTTCCGCCGGGACCCAGACGGGCTGGTCGTCGCGTTCGCCGGCGAACACACGACCTCCCTCCCCGAGGGCCGCTACGCGTGGAAATACACGCCCACGCCGGCGAACGGGTCGGAGCGGTTTGCCGTCGGTACCCGCGATTGGTGCGAGAAGGCGGCCAAGGCGACGGCCGGGGCGGTCTTGTGCGTGACCGTCCTGCCGGTCATTCTGTGCTTCGAGAACCGCTACGGGGCCTCCCCCTGACCCCGCCCGTTACCGGTCGGCCCTTGCATTCCGGCCCGTTCCGGACCATCCTGACTCCTGGCTCGCGCAGCCTCCGGAGTCCCCACCGATGGTCCGCCTCGCGCTCGCCCTCCCGCTCCTCACCCTCCCCTCCCTCGCCGCCGCGCAGGGCCTGACCCCCGACCAGGCCGTCAAGGCGATGAAGCTGCCCGACGGCTTCAGTGCCCGGTGCGTCGCCTCCGAGCCGATGGTCCGCCAGCCGGTCAGCATCTCGTTCGACGCCCGCGGCCGGATGTGGGTCCTCCAGTACCTCCAGTACCCGAACTACGCCGGCCTCAAGCCGGTCAAGCAGGACCAGTACCTCCGCACCATCTGGGACAAGGTCCCCGAGGCGCCGCCGAACGGGCCGAAGGGGGCCGACCGCATCACCATCCTGTCCGACCCGGACGAGAACGGCGTGTTCCGGAAGGCGAAGGACTTCGTCGGCGGGCTGAACATCGCCAGCGGGTTCTGCCTCGGCCACGGCGGCGTCTACGTCGCCCAGCCGCCGTACCTGCTCTACTACCCCGACAAGGACGAGGACGACGTGCCGGACGGCGACCCGGAGGTGCTGCTCACCGGGTTCGGGATGGACGACACCCACTCGCTCGCCAACTCGCTGCAGTGGGGCCCCGACGGCTGGCTGTACGGCGCCGCCGGCAGCACCAGCACCTGCAAGATCAAGAACCCGCACCACCCGAAAGACCCGGTCGTCGAGTTCCAGCAGGGGGTCTGGCGGTTCCACCCGAGGACGAAGAAGTTCGAGCTGTTCAGCGAGGGCGGCGGGAACACCTACGGCCTCGACTTCGACCGCCACGGCCAGGTGATCGCCGGGACGAACTTCGGCGGGTTCGCCATGCTCCACCAGATGCAGGGGGCGTACCACGTCAAGGGGTTCGCGAAGCACGGCCCGCTGCACAACCCGCACGCCTACGGCTACTTCGAGCACGTCCCGTACACGGGCTTCAAGGGCGGGCACGTCACCTGCGGCGGCATCGTCTACCAGGCCGACGTGTACCCGGAGGAGTACCGCGACCAGTACATCGCCGCGAACCTCCTGTCGAACGCCGTCAACTGGCACAAGCTGGAGCCGGTCCAGTCGTCGTTCAAGGCGAGCCACGGCGGCGGGCTGCTGGAGGCGAACGACCCGTGGTTCCGCCCGGTCGACTGCCTCCAGGGGCCGGACGGGTGCGTGTACGTCGTCGACTTCTACGACCGCCGGGCGGCCCACCTCGACCCGGTCGACAACTGGGACAAGACGAACGGCCGCATCTACCGGATCGAGTACACGGGCGGGCCGAAGTACCCGGCGTTCGACCTGCGGGCGAAGACCGGGAAGGAGCTGGCGGAACTGCTGAAGCACCCGAACGCGTGGTGGCGGCGGGAGGCCCGCCGGCTGATCGCCGAGCGGGCCGACGCGGCGGCCGTGGTCAAGGCCCGGCAGTGGCTGTTGACCACCGACGGGGACCTGGCCCTGGAGTCGCTGTGGGCGGTGTACGCCGCCGGCGGGTGGGTGGAGCGCGACTTCGACCAGGTCGGCGGGCACCGGAACGAGCACGTCCGGGCGTGGGCCGTCCGGTTCCTGGCGGACGACGGCGTCCTCCCGGACCAGACCCGGGCGGAGCTGGTCCGGATGGCCCGGGCCGAGAAGAGCCCGGCGGTCGCCGCCCAGCTCGCCTGCTCGGCCCGCCGCCTCGACCCGGCCGCGGCCGTCGACCTCGCGTCCGCCCTGCTCGAGAACCCGGTGATCGAGGACGACCCGCACCTGCCGCTGCTGGTGTGGTGGGCGATGGAGTACGCGAACGCCGCCGACCCGACCGGGACGGTCCGGTTCCCGTACCCGAGCGGCCGGAGCCACCGGCTCCAGGACTTCTTCAACGAGCGGACCGCCCGCCGGCTCATGTCCGGGGACATCCGGGACGGGCAGCGGCGGGTGGCGAACCTGTTCCCGTTCGGGATCAACGTCGACCGGTCGGCGGTGCTGCGGGGCGTGGCCACCGCCCTCCAGGCCCGCCCGCTCGACGAGGTGCCGGCCGGGCTGCGGGCCACGCTCGCGCAGCTGAGGAAGGAGCGGCCGGGGGACCTGCTCGTCCTCGAGGTCCTCGCCCGGATGAACGACGGCCCGGCCCGGGCGGCCCTGCGCCAGACGGTCGCCGACCCGAAGGCCCCCGACGCCGACCGGGCCAGGGCCGCCGACCTCCTCCGGCAGGTCGGCGACCCGGAGGCCAAGGACCTGTTCCTCGCCGAACTCGGGTCCGCCACGCCGGCCGCCGTCCGGGTCGCCCTCGTCGCCGGGCTGGAGGGGTACGACGACCCGAAGGTCGGCGCCGCGGTGCTGGCGGGCTACCCCGGCTACCCGGCGGCGGTGAAGAGGCGGGCGGTGCAGCTCCTCCTCGCCCGGCCGGCGTGGGCGCTCGCGCTCTTCAAGGCTCTCGACGCCGGGACGTTCCCGAAAGCGGACATCGCGGTGGAGCAGGCGCGGGCGGCGGTCGGGCTCGGCGACAAGGACGTGACCGGCCTGGTCGAGAAGCACTTCGGCAAGCTCGCCCCGGCGACCGCCGGCGAGAAGCAGGCCCGCATCACGTGGCTGAACGTCCAGATCCCACGCGAGAAGAACGCCGACGCGGCCCGCGGCAAGTTGCTGTACGCGAAGCACTGCGCCGCGTGCCACGTCCTGCACGGGGAGGGCGGGAAGGTCGGCCCGGACCTGACCACCGCCGACCGGAAGAACCGCGGCTACCTGATCGCCCAGGTCGTCGACCCGTCCGGGTACATCCGCCCGGAGTACGTCGTCCAGCAGGTGCTGACCGTCGACGACCGGAAGCTGTCCGGGATCGCCAAGGAGGTCGGCGAGGTGGTCGAGCTGTCGAACTGGGTCGACGGCAAGGTGGTGACGGTGGCGGTGCCGAAGAAGGACATCGCCGACGCCCGCCCGTCGGCCGTGTCGCTGATGCCGGAGAAGCTGCTCGACGGCCTGTCCGACGCCGAGGTCGCCGACCTGTTCGCGTTCCTGATGGCGGACCCGAAGAAGACTCCGGGGGCTGACACCCCCGGCCCGCCGGAGGCGAAGGCCGCGAAGAAGCTGAAGGTGGTGCTCGTGTCCGGGTCGTTCGAGTACAAGTCGGACGCGTCGCTGGCGGCGTTCAAGAAGCACCTGGAGGCGACGTACCCGGTCGAGTGCGTCCTGGTGGCGGCGAAGGCCGAGAAGGACAAGGCGCTCGCCGGGGTCGAGGCGCTGGCGACCGCCGACGTGGCGGTGTTCTTCACCCGCCGGCTCCAGATCGATGGCGAGTCGCTGGACGCGGTGAAGGCGTACCTGAAGTCCGGCAAGCCGGTGGTCGGGGTCCGCACGGCGAGCCACGGGTTCCAGAACTTCCTGGAGATGGACAAGGACGTGTTCGGCGGCGACTACAAGGGCCACTTCGGGGCGAACATCGTCTGCGAGGTGGCGGCCGCGGAGAAGGGGAAGGACCACCCGGTGCTGAAGGGCGTGTCGGCGTTCAAGTCGAACGGCAGCCTGTACAAGAACCCCAACGTGGCGGCGGACGTGACCGTTCTGCTCACCGGGTCGATCCCGAAGCAGTCGGAGCCGGTCGCGTGGGTGCGGGAGAAGGACGGCCGGCGGGTGTTCTACACCTCGCTGGGGCACCCGGACGACTTCGCCGACCCGAACTTCGTCCGGCTCCTGGTGAACGGCCTGGCGTGGGCGGCAAAGACGGAGTTGAAGAAGTGAACGGCCCCGTTCCCCCGGGGCCGTCGGGTTCGTGGGGTGGGGTTGGTTGAGGTGGGACGGTCACCCGCTCCCTGACGGTCGCGGTTCGCCGGGGCGGTCGGGCGAACCGCGACCGTCAGGGAGCGGGTGACCCGACCACACCCTGAAAACCTGATGGCCCTGTCCGTTCCCCCGGGGAGGACCGGCGATGACCCGATGGGCGTGCGGCGGCGTGCTGGTCTTGCTGGCCGCGGCGGTGGTCGAGGTCCGGGCCGAGCGGTGCGCCCTGATCCGCCGGCCGGCGCTGCGGCCGAACGCCCTCGGCGAAGGCGGGAAGGTGTCCGCCACCCGGCCCGCCCCCGCGGCCGCCCGGCCGCCGGTGGACGACCCGGCGGCGAAGCTCGACCGGTTCGGCGACCCGCTCCCGCCCGGGGCGGTCGCCCGGTACGGGACCGTCCGCCTCCGCCACGGGCAAGCCCCCGTCGGCCTGGCGTTCAGCCCGGACGGCCGCGTCCTCGGCAGCGCGGCCGACACCCCGGACGGGCTGCGGGCGTGGGACCCGGAGACCGGCCGGCAGTTGGCCCGGCTGAACCACCGGGTGCGGCTCGGGGCGTTCGCCCGGGACGGGACGGTGCTGACCGTCGGCGAGGACGACCGGGCGCGGGTGTGGACGCCGGGCGGGGCCGCCCGCGAGCTGCCCGAGGGGGCGCTGCCGGAGGGGACGGAGGCGGTCGCCGTCCACCCCGGGCTCGGGTCGTTCGCGGCGGCGGCCGCCGGGAAGGTGGTGCTGATCGACCTCCGGACCGGCAAGCCGCTGCGGGAGCTGAAGTGCCCGCCGGGGAAGGCGGTCGGGCGGCTCGCCTACTCGCCGGACGGGCGGTGGCTCGGCGGGGCCGGCGGCAACGGGGTGTCGCTCTGGGACCTGCGGACGTTCAAGCGGGTCCGGACGTACCGGGTCGAGGACGACGCCACCGAGTTCGCGTTCAGCCCGGACGGCGCCCGGCTGGCGGTCGGCGGGGAGCGGCTCCACGTCTTCCCGACCGACGCCGAGGAGGCGGAGGACGGGTACGCGGCCCACGAGGGGCCGTTCTTCTGCCCGCGGTTCACCGCCGACGGGAAGGCCGTCCTCGCCCTGGGCCCGGACGGCGAGTTGGTCCGGTTGGACGCCGCGACCGGGGCGGCGGGGGAGGCGACCCGGCCGCCCGGGGCGAAGGTCAACCCGCCGTTCGCGCTGGCCCCGGACGGCACCCGGGCGGCCGGGGTGGGCGAGGGCGGCGGGATCGTCGTCTGGGACCCGAAGACCGGGAAGGGGCCGGCGGCGGACCGGCTCCCGCCGCTGTCCGGACCCGGGTTCTCGGCCGACGGCAAGACGGTTTGGGTGCTGGCCCCCGAGGGCCGGGTCCACGCGTTCGACGCCGCGACCGGCAAGCCGGGGAAGGTCGTCGAGCTGCCGGACGCGGCGGACCGGGCGGTGTACTGGGACCCGGCCGCCCGCCGGGCGGCGGTCCTGTTCGGGGACGACGAGCCGGAGCTGCGGGTGTTCGACCCGGACACCGGGAAGGTGGTCGGGAAGGTGCCGGTGCCGGCGGGCGGGGCGGGGTCGGTCGCGTTCTGCCCGACCGACCCGAACCGGGCGGCGGCGTTTTGCCCGGGGTCGGTGGTGGTGGCGAACGTGGCGACCGGGAAGCCGGTCCGCACCCTGCCGCTCGGGCGGCCGGGCGACGGGGCCTGGCCGGGGGCGCTGTCCCCGGACGGCCGGCTGGTGGCCGTGGCCGACCGGACGGTGTCGGTGTGGGAGGTCGGGACCGGGAAGAAACGGTTCGGGTTCGAGGTCGTGTCGGCCGGGATGGCGTTCTCCCCGGACGGCCGGCACCTGGCGGCGTGGGACGGCGGGGGCGGGCCGGTGTCGGTGTACGACGTGCGGGTCGGCGCCCTGGCCCGCCGGCTGGCGGGGGACGGGCCGGCCTCGGGCGGGTCGGGGGTTGCCTTCTCCCCGGACGGGAAGCGGGTGGCGGTCGCCGGGGCGGCCGGGGCGGTGACCGTGTGGGACCTGGCGACCGGCGGGGAGGTGACGCGGTTCGAGGGGCAGGACGGTCAGTCGGGCGGGGTGGCCTGGTCGCCGGCCGGTGACCGGCTGGCGACGGCGTCGGAGGACGGGACGGTGGTGGTGTGGGACGCGACCGGGAAGGCGGCGCCGCGGCCGGAGGCGGCGGCGGTGGCCGGGTTCGAGGAGGCGGTCCGGCTGCTCGGGTCGGCGGACCCGGCGGCCGCCCAGCGGGGGATGGAGTACCTGTACCGGCGGCCGGCGGAGGCGGCGGGGGAGCTGGCGGCGCGGGTGCCGGCCCCGGCGGCGGCCCCGGCCGGGCGGATCGCGAAGCTGGTCGCCGACCTGGACAGCGACGACTTCCCGGTGCGGGCGGCGGCGGTGAAGGGGTTGGCGGAGATCGGCGGGGAGGCGGGGGCGGCGCTGCGGGCGGTGGCCGAGAAGTCGGCGAACCCGGAGGCCCGGCAGCTGGCGGCGGACGCTCTGGTGCGGATCGCGAACGGCCCGCCGACGGCCGCCGACCTGCGGGCGGCGCGGGCGGTGGAGGTGCTGGAGGGGCTGGGGTCGGCGGACGCCCGGGGGGTGCTGGGGAGGTGGGCGGCCGGCCCGGCCGGGCACAAGGTGGCGGCCGACGCCGGGGCGGCGCTGGCCCGGCTGAAGGCGTGGCGGGAGTGAGGTGGGACGGGTGCGTGGGGAAGGGGACGCGGTCTCCACCTCTCCCCGGCGGGGAGAGGTGGGGCTACGGGTCGTCTCAGTACGTCATCGGGTCGGTGACCAGGAGCGGGCGGTGGGGTGACGGATCGGCTTCACCTTCGGAGGGCTTCCGATGGTCGCGTGGGCGGTGGCGGTGCTGGCCGCGGCCGGGCCGGGGCCGGAGTTGCACGTCGTCGGGCTGTACGAGTCGTACGCCCGGGTGGCCGGCGGCGGGAAGGTCTCGGTCAAGGCCCAGGTCGCGGTGAACCGGCCCGGGAAGGACGTGACGCTGGTCCTCAGCGCGTACGAGCCGGTCACCTGGCAGGTGATCGTCGGGCCGAACACCCGGCTGACCAAGGTCGTCTTGTGCGGGTATCACACGCAGGCGGCCGAGGTGCCGAAAGGCATCGAGGTTGCGGAACTGTTCCACGAGGGGCGGGGGAACCGGCCGTACGTCTCCGTCCCCCACAGCCCGGACGCGAACGGGTTCGGCCAGGCCGTCCGGGCCGTCCGCACCGCGACCGGGCTCGGGGTCGCCAGCTACCAGGGTACGTACAGTTACGACCCGACGAAGCCGGTGTTCGTCGACGCCGCCCGGCCCGACGACCGGCCGGAGTAAACCCGACCCGCCGGACGCGGCCCAACCCCCGGAGTGCCCCCGTGCGAACGCTCACCCGGTCCCTGGCGGCAGCCCTGCTGCTGTCCGCCCCCGCGGCCGCCGCCCCGCCCGACCCCGCCACCCTGTTCCCGCCCGGCACCCTCGCCTACGCCGAGGTCGTCGACCCGGCCGCCCTCGCCCCGGACCTCGCCGCCCTCGTCAAGGGGACCGCGCTGGAGGACAGCATCCCGTTCGTCCACGCCCGGAAGGACGCGGCCAAGACCCTGTTCGACCTCGGCGGCAGCCGCCACCTGGCCCTCGTCGGGCTCCTCGCCTCCCCGGAGCTGGCCGGCGAGTTCAAGAACGTCCGCCTCGCCGCCGGGCTGGTCGGGTACACCCCCAACGGGGAGCCCGAGGCGTACCTCGTCGCCCTCACCGCCGACAGCCCGGCCGCCGGCCTCGCCGCCCGCGCCTACGTCACCCTCACCCCGACCCTCCGGAAGGTCGGCGAGGTCGGCAAGGTCCCCGTGTTCCAGCACCGCACCCCGAACGTCAACTACGACAACGACGGCGTCCCGAAGCTCGACAAGGACCGGCCGCAGGCCGAGGGCGGGCACGAGCCGACGGTCGCGTACACCCCCGGGCTGTTCGTCCTCGGGTCGAGCAAGACGGCGGTCGGGCACGCCCTCCGGCGGTTCGCCGGCGAGGACAAGGACGGCGGGCTCGCCAGGTCCGCCGCGTTCGCCGCGGCTGCCGCCGCCCACCGCAAGCCCGGGCTGTTCTTCTTCGTCGACTACCCCGAGTTCACCGCCAGGACGGACGCCGCCGGGAAGGCCCGCGGGGCGCCCGCCGGGGTCGGCGAGTGGCTCGGCGTCGACCCGGTCGCGTGGTTCAACCTGGCCGCCAACCCGAAGGCCGTGAGGGCGGTCGCCGGGAGCGTCCGGTTCCGCGACGGCGGGGTGGCGGCGACCGTGTCCGCGACGCTCGACCCGGCCGTGAAGAGCCCGTTCGCCGACTTCCTGGCCGGGCCGGGGGTGAAGGTCGAGATGCTCCACCACGCCCGCCGCCCGGCCGGGTACGCGCTCGCCGTCACCTTCCCGGAGAAGGACCGGGCGGCCGCCGTGCTCGGGTTCCTCGACGCCCTGGCCAAGGCCGGCGGGGAACTCGGCCGGCTCCCGGGCGAGGCGGTCCGCGAGCTCGAGCAGCAATCGAAGATCCCGGTGTCCGACGCCCTGATCGGGAAGACGACCGGGGCGACCGTCTTCCTCCCGGCGGCGCAGGAGCTGCCGAAGGGGGCGAAGCCGCTGCCGACGGTCGTCCTCCACCTGGCGGACGGGGACGCGGCCGCCGCCTGGGAGGACTTCCTGCCGAAGCTGGTCGGGCACCTGTCCGGGGCGGCCGCGCCGCAGCCGTCGACCGAGGTGGTCGGCGGGGTGAAGGTGTTCTCGGTGTCCGCGGCCGGGCTGCCGCCGAACGCCCCGGTCCACTACGCCCGGAAGGGGTCGGTCCTAGCCGTCGGGCTGGACCGGAAGGTGGTGGCGGCGGCGGTCGCCGCGGACCCGGCCGCCTCGGTGGCCGGCGGGGACCGGGCGGTGGCCCCGCCGGCCGGGGCGGCCGCGTTCGGGGTGGTGTCGCTCGGCCGCGTGGCCGCCGGGGTGTTCGACCCGCCGCCGGCGGCCGGGCCGGTGGTGCCGCGGGACGAGCCGATCATCCTGCGGAACGGGAACCCGCTGCCGGAGTCGTTCCGGGACGAGGTGAAGAAGGCCCGGGCGGGGTTCGCGGCGGCGGTCGGGGGGCTGCCGCCGGCGACGGTGGCCGCGACCCGGGCGGGGGCGGAGGTGCGGCTGGAGGTGTTCCAGCCGGGGGTGCAGAACGGCGGGCTGAAGGCGGTGGTCGACGCCGGGGCGGTGTGGCTGGAGAAGGCCGGCGGGCTGGCCGGGGCCGACCGCCGGAACCGCGGCGTGTGGAACGACCTGGAGTTGCTACCCGGGTTCGGGCGGTGACCGTCCGCCGCTTGCGGCGTTGCGGGGCCCGCAACGCCGCAAGCGGCGGACCCGAAACCGCTCTAGCCTTCGTTGTTCCGGGCCGCGGCCCGGTCGGTGTGGGCGGTCACGAACTCCGGCAGCGCCCCGCGGCTGTCGCGGCCCCGGGCGGCCGCGGTGCCGATCCCGCCAGGGTCCGGCAGCACCCACCGGTTGACCAGGGCGAGGAGCCCGGCGAACAGGTTCGGGGCGACGCCCTGGGCGGCGACCGCCAGCTTCGCCGGCAGCCCGAGCACCGCCTCGGCGTCCCCGCGGGCGCACGCCGCCAGCGCCTTCCGGGCCGCCGCCTCGGCGCTCATCGACAGCCCCGGGGTGGCGTTCCCGAGGGCGAACCACGCGTACTCCTCGTCGTGGCGGCCCTTGAACTCGGCGTTCCGGTGGCTCCCGGTCCGGACCAGGCCGGGGCAGACGACCGTCACCACCACCCCGTCCTTGGCGAGTTCCGCCCGCAGCCCGTGCGACAGCCCGACCAGGGCGAACTTCCCCGCCGTGTACGGCAGCAGGTGCGGGACGGCGACCTTCCCGCCGAACGACGAGACGTTCAGGATCCGGCCGGCGCGGCGGGCGCGCATCTCCGGCAGGACTTCGAGCGTGGTGTACAGGGCGGCCCAGAGGTGCGTCCGGAGCGACTGCTCGAAGTCGTCCTCGGTCATCTCCTCGACCGGGCCGACGCGGATGACGCCGGCGTTGTTGACGAGCACGTCGACCGGGCCGTTGCCGCGGCGGGCGGCGGCGACGAACTCGCGGACCCGGTCGCGGTCGGTCACGTCGCACGCGGCGGCGACGACCCGGGCCCCGCGGGCGGTCAGGTCGGCGGCGGCGCGGGCGACCTCGGCCGGGTCGCGGCTGCAGACCGACAGCCGGGCGCCGGCGGCGGCGAGCTGCCGGGCCATGACGAGGCCGAGGCCGCGGGTCCCGCCGGTGACGAGGACGTGGCGGTCGCGGAAGTCGTACCGCGGCCGGAAGGCGCGGTAGGCGAGATACCCGCCGGCCCCGAGGGCGGCGAGCCAGGCGGCGCGGGTCATGGACGGCTCCCGTGGTTGGGGCGAATCCCGACGGGAGGTGTGGACGGCAAACCGGGTGCCGTTCACCGGCCCGCAGGTGCCCGGTCAGCCGACGAACCGCCGCGCCGAGAACAGGCCGACCCCGTGCGTGGTGGCGCCGGTCAGGGCGAGGTCGGCGAGGACCTCGCCGACCACCGGGGCGAACTTGAACCCGTGCCCGGAGAACCCGCACGCCACCGCCACCTGCGGGTGGCGCGGGTGGGTGTCGACGACGAAGTGCCGGTCCGGGGTGACCGTGTACATGCACACCTGGCCCTTGGTCAGCGGCCCGAGGCCGGGCAGGTGCCGGCTGAGGAGCGGGCGGACGGCGGCCACGTCCGCGGCGGTCACGTCCCAGGTCACGCCGGCCGGGTCGGGCAGTTCCGGGGCGCCGTAGTGGCGGGCGACCTTCACCCCGAACCGGTCGACCGCGGGGAGCCCGTAGAACGGTCCGCCGGGCACGTCGGCGATGAAGATCGGGAACCGGTCGCGGCGGAAGTCGGCGGCGCGGCCGCCGGCGTCGAACCACAGGAGCGTTTGCCGCATCACGGCGAGCGGGACGCCGAGGTCGGCGAGGAGCCGGGTCGCCCACGCCCCGGCGGTGACCACCAGCTTCGCCGCGTGGTACGTCCCCCGGTCGGTCGTCACCTCGACCCCTTCGCCGACAGCCTTCCACCCGCGCACCGGCTCCTCGGCGCGGACATCCGCCCCGAGTGACACCGCGGCGTCAATCTGGGTCCGGACGCAGTCCTCGACGTACAGGAACCCGGCCGCGTGCTCCAGCACCGCGGCGCAGTCCGCGGGGAACGCGAACGGCGGGTAGCGGCGGGCGAGGTCGGCGGCGGTCAGCTCCTCGGCCGCCAGGCGGTGCTCCCGGACCGACGCCCGCACCCCCTCGACCAGTTCGCTGCCTGGCACGCCGACGTTCAGGCACGGGCACGCGGTGAGGAGGTGCCGGCCGGTGAGTTGTTCCAGCTCGTGCCACTTCGCGAAGGCGGTCCGGAGGAGCGGGACGTACCCGGGGTGCTCGTAGTACGCGGTGCGGATGATCCGGGTGTGGCCGTGCGAGCTGCCGCGGGCGTGGGCGAGCGGGAACTGCTCCAGCCCGAGGACGCGGCGGCCGCGGCGGGCCAGCTCCAGGCACGTGGCGGACCCCATCCCGCCGACCCCGAGGACGATCACGTCGAAGGTGCGGTTCATTGGGGTGTTGTAGGGTGGGCCGAGCCGGCGCCTCGCCGGCGAGTCCCACCTCTTCGGGTCCGGTGGGACTCGCCGGCGAGGCGCCGGCTCGGCCCACCCTACGGCAGCTACCTCAACTTCCGCAACCCGTCGCGGAGCGCCGCCAGGCGGGCGGCGTCGTCCGTCGCGGCTGCGGCCCGCTTCAGCGCGGCGGCGAACTCGTCCCGCTTCGCCGCGGTCATCGCCCGCACCAGCCACCCGGCCGGGACCGACGGGGCGTCCGGGAACTTCTTCGCCAATACCTCGGCCTGGGCGAGCAGGTCCGCGGCGACGGCCATCAGGAGCTTCGGGTCGACCCGCAGCACGTCGGCCACCGCCGCGGCCGCCTTGGCGTCCTCGCCGAGTTCCAGCAGCACCGGGACGAGCCGGCGGCGGGCGTGCTGGTTCGTCGGGTCGACCCCGAGGAGCCGCTCCAGGTCGCCGCGGGCCGCCCGCCAGTCCTTCGCGTCCGCCGCCAGGTCCGCCCGGACGGACAGCACCAGGCGGTCGAACGGCCCGGCCGCGGCGGCCGCGTCGAGGTCGGCGCGGCCCGCGCCCAGGCGGCCGCCGGCGAGGTGCAGCATCGCCCCCGCCCGCAGGGCCGGGACGCACCTCGGGTCGAGCCGCAGGGCGGCCCGGATGTCGGCGGCCGCGAGCTCCCCCCGCCCGTCGCGGAAGAGCTGTTCGGCCCGCCGCCCGAGGCCGGCGGCCGCCGCGGCGGCGAACGCCGCGGGCAGCGCCTCGACCCGCGCCACCAACCCGGCCAGTGTCCGGGCCGGGCGGTCGGGGCGGACGGCGTCGAGGAACGCGGCGACCTCGTCCGCCGCCACCGCGTACCCGACCACCTGCGCCGACTCCTTCTCCGACAGCACGCCGACGAGTTCGCCGCGGTCGTTGACGACCGGTCCGCCGGGCGAA
>PNKH01000025.1 GCA_013822345.1 Isosphaera sp. | reverse complement strand
AAAACCGGCCACCGTTGTGCAAAGCCCCGGCGGGGAGAGGTGGGGCCGGTGCGGCTTCTCGAAACGCAACCGACCCGGAAAGCTGACAAGGAGGTCAACCGCCCCCACCTCTCCCCGCCGGGGAGAGGTCGCCGGCGCCTCGCCGGCGGGTGAGGGGAAGCCACCTGCCGAGTCGCCCAACCGGCCCGCCAGGTCCGGAGGAAATCGCCATGTCCGCCGCCCCGCCCCGCGGCCCGACGCCGATCCGGTTGCTCGCCGCGGCCGCGGTCGCCGCCGCGGCCGGCGTGTTCGGGCTCTCCTACCTGGCCGCCGGCCTCGGGTACGGGCGCGACATCCACGCCGCCCGCGCCGGGGCGGCCGGGGCGGCGCTGTTCGCCGGGTTCGCGGTCGCGCTGTGGCCGCGAGTGCGACTCCCCGTCCGCGGGGTGGCGCTGCTGGCCGGGCTGGGCGGGGCGGGGGCCGCGTGGTGGTGGGTGCCGGCCGGGTCGGGCGGCCCGTCGCTGGCCGCCGCCGTCGCCGACCGGGACGACGTGGAGCGGCAGCTGGCCGAGGCCGACGTGCCGGAGTTGACGGCGCTGAACGCCCGGGCCGAGGTGCTCAGGAAGCACTTCCCCGACCTCGCCCTGGGGTTGCACGGCGGGGTGCTCCGCCGGGCGGACCGGGCGGCGGCCGCGGTCGGCTGGGAGTTCCGGAACGCCGCGCCGGGCGACCTGGCCGCGTACCGGGCGGCCGAGGCGCGGGCCGCCCTCCTCACCCGGGTGTATCGGAGCCCCCGCCCGGAACTCGACGCCGCCGCCCGGGACTGGGTCGGCCGGTCGGTCGAGGCCCGGGTCGCCGACCTGCGGGACCCCGCGGTCGAGCGGCTGACCGAGCTCGAGCGGTCGGCCGACGCCCGGCACGCCCTCGCCGCCGCTTTCCCCGACACCCGGGCCCGGCTCGCCGCCGCAGAGGACGAGCACGTCCTGAGGCGGGTCGAGTTTTACGTGTCTCTCCCGTGGGCCGGGCGGGACGCGGACCTGAAGGAGGCGACCCCGAAGGAGCGGCGCGAGTGGTGCGGCCGACACCGGGACCTCATCCTCGAACTCCGGTCGCTGGACGCGACCCCGGAACGGTTCCGGGCCGCCCGCGGCGTCCTGTTCCGGGCCGCCCACGAGGCCGCCCGCGAGGAGTGCCGCACCCACCTCGCCGCCGGCCGGTACGCCGCCGCGTTCGGGGTCGCCCGGGCGCACGCCGTCGAGTGGTTCGCCACCGCCGAGATCCTCGGCCCGGAGGAGCAGCGGGACCTGGCCGGGCTGCGGGACGGGTACCGCTACCTCGCGGCCCTGGACCAGAAGGCCGGCGCCGCCCCGGACCCCGCCCCGCCGCCCCGCACCCGCCCGTGAGGAGGTCCGCCATGCGCCGACTGCCCGCCGCGGCCGCCGTCCTCGTGCTCGCCGCCCCGGCGTGGGCGCCGCCACCCGCCGGCCGACCCGCCCCGCCTCCGGCCCGGCCCGCCCCGCCCCGCCCGGCGCCCCGGCCGCCGGCCGGGTTCACACGCCCGCCGGCCCACCTCCCCGCCGTCATCGCCGGGCTCGAGGCCGCCCGCCGCCGCGACGCGGCCGAGGCCGCCGAGATGCTCCGCCGCGAGCGCGAGGCGCTGTCGCGCGTCCAGCGGGCCGCCCTGCTCAACCTGATCGCCGCCGACCTCGTCCGCCAGCAGCGGGCCGAGGCGGACCTGGCCCGCAGGCTCGCCGCCCTGCGGGCGCTCCGCGGCGACTGGGCGGCCGTCGGCCCGGGGGCCGGCCTCGACCCGCTGGTGGAACTGGAACTCGCGACCGCCGAGGCCGCCGCCGAGCGGGCGGCCCTGCTCCGGGCGCTCGGGTTCGTCGACGGCAAGGAGTACGCGAAGGCGGCGGCCGAGCTCGCCCCGCTGGCCGACAGCCGGCACCTCCCGGTGCCGGTGGCGCGGGCGGTCCCCGGGCTGCTCGCCGACCTCCGCGCGCTCGCCGCCGTCACCGCGCTGAAGCCGGACGGGGCGCTGCCGCCATCGAACTCGCCCGCCGTCCCGGCCGCACTCCGGCCGGCGGTGGCGCGGGTCGAGGTGGTCCGGGACGTGGCGAAACCGTTCGCCGGGTTCGGGTGGCCGATCGGGTACGCGCAGGAAACCTTGGCCGCGGTCGAGAAAGAGTTCGGCCCGGCTGCGGCGGCGCAGCTGCGGGTCGAGCTGTCGGCCGCCGCGTTCCTCGACGGGAAGACGGACATCGCCCTCGCCCTGCTCGACGGGGACATCGACGGCGACCGCGCCCGGCAGATCCTGGCCGACCTCCGGGCGGCGGTCCTCGGCGAGGGCGGGGCGACCGGGAACGTTCAGATCGGGAACCGCCTGCCGCCGGAGCAGCCGACCGCGGCCCTGGCTCCGCTGGTCCCGGCGGCCCGGCGCGCGGCGTGGCGGTCGCCGGTGCCGACCCGGGGCGAGACCACCGCGGCGGCCTTGGAGAAGGAGGCCCGGGCCGGCCTGGTGACGGCGGCGGCGGCGGAGGTGGAGCGGCTCGCCGGCCCGGTGGCGGCGACGGCCGCGGCGGTCCGGGCCGAGTTGGACGCCCGGGCCGGGGCGCTCGCCCCGTTCGCCGGGAAGGTGCAGGCCCGGCTCGGCCGCCCGGTCGCGGACGGGGACGAGGCGGAGGTGGTGGCGGCCGCGGCCGCCCGCGGGTTGACCGTTGACGACGCGGTGTCACTGCTCGCCGGGCCGGCCGACGCCCCGGCCCGCGCCGCCCGGGTGGTCGGGGCCGCGCTGGCCCCGGCGGCGCACCTCGCGGTCGCCGGCCGGCCGCCGGCTTCGCTGAAGCCCGGCGAGGACGGCGGGTTCCGGGCGCCGGCGGAGGTCGCGGCCCGGGACCGCGGCCGGGTGCGGGAGGCGGTGCGTGCGGCGCTCGCCGCGGCGGCCGACGCGGACCGGGCGGGGTTCGAGGCGGCGGTCGGCCGGGCGTTCGGGTCGGTCCCGCCGGACGACCTCGCGTCCGCGCTGTTCGACGCCGCCCGCGACCTGGCCGCCGCCCACGCCGGGACCGCGGCCGACCTCCGGTCCCTCGCCGACGCCCTGGACCGGCTCGACGGCATCGCCTTCGACGACCCGGACGACGCGGCCGCGGTCCGGAAGGCGAAGGTCCGGCGGGACGAGCTGACGCAGGAGTTGTCGGCCGGGGCGGGGGCGGTCCGGGCGACGCTGCGGCTGCTCGCGGAGTACGGACCGGCGGCGCCGGCCGCCCGGCCGTGGCTGGCGGAGCAGCGGGGGTCACCGTGGGCGGCGGCGGCGGCCGCGGTCCCGCTGGTGGCGACCGCCCCGGCCCCGGTCCCGAAGGGGGCGAAGCCGCCGGTCGGGTGCGCCATCACCCTCGACCCGAAGGCCGACCCGTTCGCCGAGAAGTCGCTGACCGTCCGGCTGACGAACAACACCCCCGACCCGATCGAGTTGTCGTCGTCCCTGCCGGGCGGGGTGCGCGTCTTCCTGGACGTCGAGGTCCAGGACCCGGCCGGGAAGCGGGTCTCGACCGAGTTCTACTACGCCGCGATCTCGTCCCCGTACTTCGAGAAGATGAACGTCGGGACGCTCCGGCCGGGCGAGCCGGAGGTCGTCGGCCTGGTGGCGTTCGCGTCGGTCCCGTCCGAGCGGCGGGAGCGGCTGGCGGCCGGGACGTACCGCGTCCGGGTGACGTTCAAGTACGACAGGTACACCGCCGTCTCGGACTGGGCGGCCGTCGAGTTCAAGGGCGGGAAGTGAGCCCCGCCGGGCTGCGCCGTCACGGCTTCGGGTCGAGGGCGGTGAGCCGGGCGAGGGCGGCCTTCGCGTCCGCGGTCAGCCGGGCGACCGGCGCCCCGCCGGCCAGCCCCTTCAGCACCGCCCGCCCGGCCGGGGTGTCGGCGTACTCCAGCGCCTCCACCGCCCGCTCGGCCCGGAGCCGGTCCGGGGCGTCGGCCCGGTCGATCGCCCGCAACAGCTTCCCGGCCCGCTCCCGCCGCTCCGGGTCGTCGTCCTTCGCCGCCGCCCGTAACTCCGCGGCGGCCGCCGCCCCGAGCCTCGCCAGCCCCGCCGTCGCCGCCTCCCGGTCCGCGAAGTCGGCCGCCCCGAGGTCGGCCACCAGCTTCCGCACCGCCGCCGGGTCGGCGGCCGCGGCCGGCTTGAGCTTCTCCCCGATCAGCTTCGCCGCCCCGGCCGGGTCCGCACCCAGCGCGACCACGGCCCGGTACCCGGCCGCCGCGTCCGGGGAGGCCAGGTCCGCCCACGCATCCGCCGGTCCGCGCCGGTCCGCGTCGTTCGCCCGCCAGTCGACCAGGGCGACGTGTCGGCCGTGGCCGCCGTCCGGGTCGGGGAGGCGGACCGCCAGGAGTCGGCCGCACGGGGACAGGACCGTCTCGTGCGGGTCGGCCGGGATCCGGCCGACGTGCCGGAGCTTACCGGTCGCCGCCTCGTACACCCGGACCGCGCCGTCCATGCACGGGACGAGCAGGGTCTTCCCGTCCGCGGTGAACAGGCACCCGAGGGCGTGCCAGGACCCGCGCTCCCCGGCCGCGCCCCACCGCGGCCAGACCCGGGCCGCCTTCAGGTCGGCGTCCCACACCCCGACCCCGTACTCCTCCGCCGGCGGGGCCGAGTTCCGGAACCACCCCTGGGCGACGGCCAACTCCCGCCCGCCCGGGCGGTACGCCACGCTCGGCCTGGTCGCCCGGGTGACCTCCGACCCGAGCGACCGGAGCAACTTCCCGTCCATCACCCGGAAGACGTGGACGTGCCCGTGCACGGTCGCGACCGCCACCTCGGCCCGGTCCGGGGACAGGACCACGGGCCGCGGACTGTCCCCAGGGCGGACCGACACCTCGACGGACCAGGCCGCCTTCCAGTCCGGGGCGGCCCACACCCGCAGGTGGTACGGGGTCCCCCCGGTCACGATCGCCACCACCCCCGGGGCCGCGTCCCACCCGACCATCGGGGACTTCCCCATGTCCAGCTCCAGCCGGGCCAGCTCCTTTCCGGACGGGTACGCCCGGACCCGGAACGAGGTGCGTCCCCCGTCCTCGTGGGCCAGGGTGGCGGCGTCCAGGAACCGGACTCGGGTGGTGCCGGGCGTGACATCCCACGCCTTACGGGCCTCCTTCCCGGTAGCCGGGTCGTAGAACCGGATCTTGAACCCGTCGGCCACTGCGACTGCCCGGCCGTCCGGGCACCAGGCGACATCGTAGATCGGCTTCTCCCCGGTGTCGATCACCCGGACCACCCGCATCACGTTCTCCGGCCGCGGCGGGCCGACGAACCCCTCGTCCGCGCCGGCGCCCCCGACCAGCACCGCGAGCCCGAGAACGACCGTCACACCTGCGGAAGCGCGCATCAGATCGCTCCGGTCGTGAGGGTGCCCGACGGTGAGATGTTACGGACCCGCGGCCCGCACTTTGGGCTGGCACCGCCCCCGCCCGCCGGGCTACCCTGCGACCCCTGCCGTCGCCGGAAAGGACTCCGCCATGCCCCCGCCCGCCGTCCACCCGTCCGCCGTCGTGTCGGCCGAGGCCGTCCTCGGGGAGGATGTCCGGGTCGGGCCGTTCGTCGTCATCGACGGGCCGGTCACGGTCGGGCCCGGCACCGTGGTCCGCCCGCACGCCCACCTGATCGGCCCGCTCACCCTCGGGGCCAACAACGACGTCGGCACCGGCACCGTCCTCGGCGGCGCCCCGCAGCACCTCGGGTACCGCGGCGAGCCGACGGGCGTCGAGATCGGCGACGGGAACACGTTCCGGGAGCACGTCACCGTCCACCGCGGGATGCCGGCCGGGGTCGGGCCGGGGACCGGGGTGACCCGCGTCGGGGGCCGCAACCTGTTCATGGCCGGGAGCCACGTCGCCCACGACTGCGTGGTCGGGAACGAGTGCCTGTTCGCGAACGCGGCGGTGATCGGCGGGCACGTCACCGTCGGCGACCGGGCGCTGTTGAGCGGGAACTCGGCCGTCCACCAGTTCTGCCGGGTCGGCCGGCTGGCGCTGCTGAGCGGGGCGTCGGCGTCGAGCAAGGACATCCCGCCGTTCTGGGTGATGCAGGAGGTGAACTGGGTGTGCGGGGTGAACACCGTCGGGATGCGGCGGGCCGGGATCCCGACGCCCGAGATCCAGGCCGTCCGGCGGGCGTTCGGGTTCATCTACTCCGACCGCCTGCCGATCCCCGCCGCCCTGCTCCGGATGGAGGCCGAGTTGGGCCACTTCCCGGCGGTCCGCGAGTTGGTCGAGTTCGTCCGCACCTCGAAGCGCGGCATCTGCGGGGCGCACCGGTTCCACGGCCACGGCGGCGACGCGGAAGCGGCGTAGTCTGGTGCCGCCGAGCGTCCACGCCCGCCCGGGGTTCACACCCCGGGCTATTACCTCGTCGCCCCTTCGGGGCTGAATGCTTGAACCCCGAAGGGGTGGGCAGCCAATAGCCCGGGGTGTGAACCCCGGGCGGCCGGGTCGGAACCCCGGACGCTTGTGCCTCGCCCGCGCCGCTCCGTTTTCCCGTGCACGCGCCGGCCCGCGGCGCGACATGATACCGGTATGCGACGCCTCCCCGACCGGATCGCCCGGCACCTGGCCGCCGCCGACCCCCGCCCCGACGGCGACCTCCTCGCCGCGTTCCGGAGCGGCGGCCCGGCGGCCGACGCCGACTTCGCCGAACTGGTCCGCCGGCACGGCCCGCTCGTCTGGGGCGTCTGCCGCCGGACGCTCCCCGCCGCGGCCGACGCCGAGGACGCGTTCCAGGCGGTGTTCCTCGTCCTCGCCCGCCGGGCCGGCCGGCTGACCGCGGCCCCGACCGTCGGCCCGTGGCTGTACCGCGTCGCGGCGCTGACCGCCCGGAACGTCCGCCGCAACGCCCGCCGGCTGGCCCGCACCGCCGCGCTGCCGCCCGACCTGCCGGCCCCCGCCGCCGACCCCGACCTGGCCCTCGACCTCGACGCCGCCCTCCTCGACCTGCCGGACAAGTACCGGTCGCCGATCGTCCTGTGCCACCTGCTGGGGTTCACCCGGACGGAGGCGGCGGCCCGGCTCGGGTGCCCGGAGGGGACGCTGTCGGCGTGGCTGTCGCGCGGGCTGACCAAACTCCGGGCCCGGCTCGGCGGGCACGACCCGGCGAAGCTGCTCGTCCTCGCCGCCGCGTCGGTCCCGACCGGCCTGGCGGCGTCGGCCACCCGGGCGGTTGGCGCCGCCGCGACCGCGTCCGTCCCGTCCGCCGTCTCCCTGATCGCCGAAGGAGTGCTCCGCATGTTCTGGGTGAAGAAGGCGACCGCCGCGGCGGCCGCGCTGTCGGCGGTGTTCGCGCTGGGGGTGGGGGTCGGGATGTCGGCCCGGGTGGCGGTCCCGACCGCCGACGGGCAGGAGAAGGTGTCCGCCGCGCCGCAACCACGCCGGGTCCCGCCCGCCGCGGACACCGTCGAGGAAATCGACGAGGTGATCCGCGGCCTCGAGCGCGAGGCGCTCGAGGCCGCGGTACAACTCCGGGACCTGAGGGTCTGGCGGATCGCCGCCGACGCCCAGTTCCTCGGCCCGGCGGGCGGAACCGGGGCCGGGTTCGCGGCCGTCGGGGCGGCCCTCGGCCTGCCGCTCCGAGAGGCCGAAGACCGGTCGGTGGCGCTCGCGCAACGTTCCGAGGCGCTGCGGAGGGAGCGGGTGAAGCTGGTGAACGCGGCGAAGCCGGGCGGCGGGTTCGTCCTCCTCTCCTTCGGCGGCGACGCGAAGGCGTTCGAGATCACCCTGTCGGAGGCCGGGGCGGACGGAAAGGTGATCGGCACCGCGAACGTGAGCGGCGAGGCGATGCTCGCGAAGCTCCTCGCCCGCACCCGGGCCGACCCGACCGCCCCGACGCAACTGCGGGTGGTCCCCACCTTCCCGTCCATGGACACGCTACCGGTCCTCCGGGCGTGCGACGCGGCCGGGTACAAGACGGTCCGGTACACCGGGGTCGTCGGGGCCGGGCCGGAAGCCAAGTGGCTCGACGCCGTCGAGCGGCCCACGGCCGACCTGGTCAAGGAGATCGAGGCGGGCCGGCGGAAGCCCTGATCCCGGCTCGCCGGGTTACACCGGCGGGGTCGGGGCTGCCGCCTGGCCCGGGCGGTACTCCCCCGGCTCGGCCTCCGGCAGGTTCTTCACCGCCAGCCCGAACGACACCAGCCGGAACCCCTCGAACAACAGGTCGATCGCCACCAGCGTCCCGATCACCCACACCGACGACTCCGGCCACCCGACCAGGACCATCACCCCGAGCAGGGCCGACACCACTCCGTGCAACACGAACCACCCGGCGTACGGGTTCCGCATCCCCACCCCGGCCACCAGCCGGAGCAGCCCGCCGGCCAGGAACACCGCCCCGACCACCACCGTCAGGACCGACGCCCCCTGGGCCGGGTGCAGCAGGATGAACAGCCCGGCGACCGCCGTCAGCAGCCCGGACAGGAGGTCGAGCAGGAACCCCGACCACCCCTTCCGCACGACCGCGTGCACCACCCCCACTACCCCCGAGACCAGGAAGCACCACCCGACGAACACCACCGTGAACAGGGTGGTCAGCCCGACGAACGCCAGCCCGGCCACCCCGGCGGCGACGAACAGCACCCCGAGGGCGACGAACCACCCCCAGTTCCGGCGGAGCATCTCCCGCTCCTCGGCGAACAGCGCGGACAGGTTCAACAGCGCGTTCACGGCGGACCTCCCGGAGGCGGCGGACGGACGACCCCGGGGTCAGAGTATCAGTTCCGCGGTCCGGCGCACGTCCGGTCTTGCGACCCCCGTCACACCCTCACCGCCCGCCGCCGTCCCGGGGTGATGAAATGTTGATGAACCCGGCCGCCCGAGCCGCCCGGCGGGCGCGGGCCGCGGCCGGTTGCTTCCCCGCACCCCGGCCGCGCCTTAAAATGCTCCCATGTCCACGACGCTGCCGCTGCTCGACCCGGGGCGCGACGCCCCGGGCGCCGGCCACCCCACGACCCGTCCCGGCATCCTCGACGTGCCGCCGGACGTGCTGCGCGCCTGGCTCGCGGGGCGCGGCCAGCCGCCGATGCGGGCGAACCAGGTCCGCCGCCAGATCCTCGCCAACCGGGCGACCTCGTTCGACGCGATGTCCGACCTGCCGAAGCCGCTGCGGGCCGACCTCGCGGCGGCCTTCGCCGTCTTCTCGACCCGGGTCGAGCGGCACCTCCACGCCCCGTCCGACGACACCCACAAGCTCGTCCTGCGGCTCGCCGACGACCGGCTGATCGAGTGCGTCCTGATCCGGGACGACGGCCGGGCGACGGCGTGCGTCAGCACCCAGGTCGGGTGCGGGATGGGGTGCGTGTTCTGCGCCAGCGGGCTGGAGGGCGTGGTCCGCAACCTGACCGCCGGGGAGATCGTCGAGCAGTTGGTGCGGCTCCGGAACCTGGTCGGGGCCGACCCGGGCCGCCTCACCCACATCGTGGTCATGGGGATGGGCGAGCCGCTGGCGAACCTCGACAACCTCCTCGACGCCCTCGCCGTCGCCGGCGACCGGACCGGGCTGGACATCGGCCAGCGGCACGTCACCATCTCGACCGTCGGGCTGCCGGCCAAGATCCGACGGCTCGCCGAGGCCGGCAAGCAGTACCACCTGGCCGTCTCGCTCCACGCCCCGACCGACGCCCTCCGCACCCGCATCGTCCCGACCAACACCGGCACCGGCGTCCCGGCCATCCTCGACGCGGCCGACGAGTTCTACGCCCGGACCGGCCGGCAGGTGACGTATGAGTATGTCGTCCTCGGCGGGCTGAACGACGACCCGACCCACGCCACCGAGCTGGCCCGGCTGCTCGCCGGGCGCAAGGCGCACGTGAACCTGATCCCGTGGAACGAGGTGGACGGGCTGCCGTACCGCCGCCCGGCCGACGCCGACCTCCGGCACCTGATCGACACCCTCCGGCGGGCCGGGGTGAGCGTGAAGGTGCGGAAGCGGAAGGGGGCGGAGATCGACGCCGCGTGCGGCCAGCTGCGGCGGCGGGCCGAGGCGGGATTAACCACAGAGGACACGGAGGGCACAGAGGGAAGACAGAAGGCAGAGGAGAATAGGGTTTGAAGAACTCCCCCCTGCCCTCCCGTCTTCCTCTGTGCCCTCCGTGTCCTCTGTGGTGAGAACTCCGGGTGTCTTCTTCCGAGGCCGGGGGCGGAATGGCGACCGGTCAGACCAGCGCCGTGATGGCCCTCCGCGACCCGGACATCCGGCTCATGCTCCGGGTCCGGGACGACGACCCGGCCGCGTTCGCCGAGCTGGTCGACCGGTTCCAGCACCGGCTGGTGGCGGTCATGCACCACCTCGTCGGCAGCCCGGAGGAGGCCGAGGACCTGGCCCAGGAGGTGTTCCTCCGGGTGTACCGGACGCGGAAGAAGTACACCCCCCGGGCGAAGTTCTCGACCTGGGTGTTCACCATCGCCAACAACCTCGCCCTGAACGCCCTCCGGGACCGGAAGCGGCGGCCGGCCCTGCCGCTGGAGGTGCGGGACAGCGGCCCGCTCGGCACGCGCCCGGCGGACGGCGGCGAGAGCCGGGACGAGCCGCCGGCCCACCACCTGCAGCAGCAGGAGCTGGCGGCGGTCATCCGCCGGGCCCTGGACGGGCTGAACGAGCGGCAGCGGGTGGCGATCGTGCTGAACAAGTTCGAGGACATGAACTACGCCGACATCGCGGACGTGATGGGGCTGTCGGCGAAGGCGGTGAAGTCGCTGTTGAGCCGCGCCCGGGGGAAGCTCCGGGAGGCCCTCCAGGGGTACGTGTACATGGACGCCGAGCCGCCGCCGGCGGCCGAGGACGGTTAACGCGCTTCCGCCGCTTGCGGCGTTGCGGGCGGTACCGCCCGCAACGCCGCAAGCGGCGGAAGCGCACTCCGACCGGGGACCGATCCCACACGGGGGACTCGCCATGCCCGACCCGGATTCGGCCGACGACACCGCCGTCCCGCCCGACCCGTTCGAGGCCGAGCTGGTCGCGTACCTGGACGGGGAGCTGGGCGAGGACGACGCCCGCCGGGTCGAGGCCCGGCTGGCCGCCGACCCGTCCGCCCGGGCCCGGGCCGCCGCCCTGAAGGGGACGTTCGACCTGCTCGACTACCTCCCCCAGCCGCCCCCGTCCCCGACGTTCGCCTCCCGCACCCTCGACCGCCTCCCGACCGCCAGCGGGGGGGCCGGCCGGCCCGCCGTCGCCGGGTCGGCGTCCGCGACGGCCCCGCTCCCGCCGGCCGCCGACCCGGCCCCGGTCCGGTGGGGCCGGTGGGCGGCCGGCATCCTGCTCGCGTCGGCCGCGTCCGCCGCCGCCGCCTACCTCGCCGCCGCCGCCGCCCGCCCGTACCTGTTCCCGGCCCCCGACGACCTGCCGATCTCCGACCACCGGGCCGTCGCCCTGCTCCCCCTGTACGCCCCGGCCGACGACCTCGACTACGTCCGCGAGTTGGCCCGCCCGGAGTTCTTCGGGGACGACCCGGCGGTCGACTTCGACCCGTCCCTGCGGCCCCCGCACGGGGCCGAGCCGGACGCCCCGACCGGGCCCGGGTTCGACACCCTTGCGGCCGAGTTCAAGGCCCTCCCGCCGGCCCGCCGGGACGCCGTCCGGGACCTCGACCGGCAGCTCCACGCCCTCGACCCGGCGGCCCGCGACCACCTCTTGCGGGTGCTCGAGGTGTACGCCCTGTGGCTGGACCGGCTGTCCGACCCGGAACGGCGGGCGGTGCTCGCCGCCACCACCCCGCGCGGCCGGCTGGACGAGGTCCGGAAGGTCCGCGGGCAGCAGTGGTTCGACGGCCTCCCGGAGGCCCAAAGGCGGCGGCTGAACGACCTCCCGGCGGACCGCCGGGACCAGGCGGTGGTCGAGCTCCGGCAGGCCGAGGCCCGGCGGCGGGACGACTGGGCGTTCGTCCGCCGGCACGCCCCGGACATCGTCGCCAACCGGGTCCCGTGGCCGTTCGACGACGACAAGCTGCGGGCGGAGGTGGAGGAGTTCGCCCGGGCGGCGTTCCGGACCGACGACCCGAAGAAGACCCGGCTGACCCCGGCCGACTTCGAGCGGCACGCGGCGGCCCTGAACCAGGCGCGGGAGAAGAAGGGGTGGGCGTGGCACGCGTACGGGCGGGTGGTGCACGAGTTCACCTCCCCGGCCGCGCCGCCGCCGCGGCGGTACGAGCTGCTGCCGGAGCCGGTCGGGGAGCCGGTCACCCGCCCGGACCAACTGGGGGAGTTGGGGAAGCGGGTGTTCGAGAAGGGGGCCGGGATGAAGGCGGTGCAGGACAAGGTCGGGCGGTGGCCGGACTTCGCCCTGGCGGTCCACGGGTACGCGGCGAAGGCCGAGCGGCTCGGCCCGCTCGGCCCGGCCCGGCCGGTCGAGTTCCGGGAGCCGCTGCGGGCGTTCGTGACCGGGGAGCTGGTGCCGGCCCTGTCGCCGGCCGACGCGAAGGCGCTGGCGGGGCTGGAGGGGCGGTGGCCGGAGTACCCGCGGAAGGTGGTCGAGCTGGCGCGGCAGTACGACCTGGCGGCCCCCGGGCTGATGCCGCCCGGGTCGCCGAAGAAGTGGGAGGCGCTGTACGGCCCGCGCGGCCGCCCCGGGTCGTGACCGTGTGGTATCATTCCTGGCGGTCCCCAGCGGAGGCGAACCATGGGCGAGAAGGTGACGATCCCGGCGGACCTGCGGGCGAAGCTGGCCGGGGCGAACGGGGCGGCGGTCCCGCTGTACGACGACGCCGGCAACCTGATCGGGTTTTACCTGTCCCCGGAACGGATGGCGGGGTGGGAGGACGAGCGGAAGGCCGCCTACGAGGCGGCCGCCCTGGTGACCGAGGAGCAGCTGGACGCGGCCGAGCGCCGCGGCGGCCGCCACAGCATGGACGAGGTGTTCAAGCTACTCAAGGGGGCGTGATGTACCGCCTCGACTGGCTGGACGCCGGGTTCGAGCAGATGGACGCCCTGATCCGGAACCACCCGGTCCTCGAGGCGGCGTTCGCGGCCGGCCTCCGGCGGCTGGCCCGCGACCTGTCGCAGTGGCCGAACGAGGTCGGCGAGTCGCGGCCGAGCGGCCGCCGGATCGGGTTCTTCGGCCCCCTGGTCGTGTACTACAAGGTGCTCGAGGAGGAGCGGGTCACGCGGGTGATCTCCGTCCACCTCCGCCCCCACCTCGCCGGGTGACACCGGCCCCCGATTCCGTACACCGTTCCCGACCCGACCCCGCGACCCCCCGACCGACCCCCGAGCCGCACCCATGCGCGACCGACCGGCGTCCGACCTGTTCCTCGTCTCCTGGGTCGTCCTCTTCCTCGAGCTCGCCTGCATCCGCTGGTTCCCGTCCCACGTCATGTTCCTGACGTTCTTCACCAACACCGTCCTGTTGGCCGCGTTCGTCGGCATGTCGGTCGGGTGCCTCGTCGCCCGCCGCCCCGGCCGGCTCCTCAACCAGACCCCGTACCTCCTCGCCGCCGCCGTCGCCGCCGGGCTGCTGTGCGACCAGTTCTCCGACCAGTTCAACCTGTACTTCGCCGTCGGCAACCAGGCGAACCCGGACGTCGTCTACTTCGGGACCGAGACGGCCGCCGTCCACGAGCCGCCGTTCACCATCCCGATCGAGGTCGTCGGCGGGCTGTTCTTCCTCCTCGTCGGGGCGGTCATGGTCGGCCCCGGGCAGGAGCTCGGCCGGGCCTTCAACCGCGTCCCCGGGCGGACCGCCGCCTACTCCGCCAACCTCCTCGGCAGCCTCCTCGGGATCGGCATGTTCGCCGCCTGCTCGTACCTCCGGCTCCCGCCGCCGGTCTGGTTCGGCCTCGTCGCCGTCGCCCTCGCCTACCTCCTCTTCCGGCCCGACCCGGACGCCCCCGCCGCCCCGCGGCCGGGCCCGGTCGTGCCGGCCGTCTGCCTCGGGCTGACGGTGCTGATGACGGTGTTCACCGCCGGCTTCTTCCCCGGCAAGGGCGGCCGGGAGACGACGTGGTCGCCGTACTACCGGATCGACTACTACCCGCGGAACCTGTTCATCAACACCAACCTGATCAGCCAGCAACTGATGGAGCCGCTCGACAGCCCGGCGGTCGCCACCTACGCCCTCCCGTACCTGTTCCAGCGCGACCTGGCCGGGCCGGACGGCAAGGCGTGGCCGGAGTTCAAGCGGGTGCTGATCATCGGGGCCGGGAGCGGCAACGACGTGGCCCGGGCGTGCCGGTGGCTCCCGAAGGACGCGCGGATCGACGCGGTCGAGATCGACCCGGTGATCCAGAAGCTGGGCGAGCAGCACCACCCGGACGAGCCGTTCCAGGACCCGCGCGTCCGCGTCTTCCTGAACGACGGGCGGAACTTCCTGCGCGACGCCCCGGACCGGGAGTACGACCTGGTCGTCTTCGCCCTGATCGACTCCCTGGTGCTGCAGTCCGGGTACTCGAACCTCCGATTGGAGAGCTACCTGTTCACCCGGGAGTCGTTCCGGGACGTGCGGCGGGTGCTCAAGCCGACCGGGGTGTACGCGGTCTACAACTTCCTCCGCCAGGGGTGGATCGCGTGCCGCATCCGCGACCAACTGCGGGCCGAGTTCGGGGCCGACCCGGTCGCCCTGACCGTCCCGCCCACGGCCGCCGTCCCGCTGGACGACCCGCTGTACAAGACCGGCGGGTTCGTCAACTTCTTCGCCGGCTCCCCGGAGGTCGTCGGCCCGATCCGGGACGCGTTCCGGGACCCGGCCACCCGGTACTGGTACCCGTGGAAGGTCGGCATCCGGCCGGACTCGGCGGCCCGGTTCGGCCCGGCCGCCCCGCCGGAGCCGCCGAGGTCTTACGGGGAGTTCGTGGACGGCGCCAACAACCCGGTGCGGCCGGAGTGGCTGGGGCTGCGGCTGGCCGCGGTCCAGGAGCCGGGCGGGATGCGCCAGGCGACCGACGACTGGCCGTTCCTGTACACCCGCACCCCGGCCGTCCCGACGCTCACCTGGCGGGGCGTCGCCCTGACCCTGGTGCTGTCGGTGCTGCTGTGGTTCGGGTTCGGCGGGCACCGGGCGCTGGGGGCGGAGGCCGGCACCGCCCCGGAGTGGGGGGCGATGGGCCGGAGCTTCTTCCTCGGGGCCGGGTTCATGCTGGTCGAGACCAAGGCGATCGTCGAGATGGCGCTGTTGTTCGGCGGCACCTGGATGGTGAACACGGTGGTGATCGCCGCCATCCTGGTGATGAGCCTGGCCGGGAACCTGTACGCCGGGCTGGTGAAGCCGGCCCGGCTGGAGCCGTACTACGTCGGGCTGTTCGTGGCGCTGGGGGTGGTGCTGGCGGTGCCGGTCAGCACGTTCCTGGGGCTGAACCCGACGTTGCAAGTCGTCGGCGTGTGTGCTCTGGTGTTCGCCCCGGTGGCGTTCGCCGGGGTGATCTTCGCCACCACCTTCCGGCGGACCGCCCAGCCGGACCGGGTGTTCGGGGCGAACATCGCCGGGGCGCTGGTCGGCGGGCTGTCGGAGAACGCCTCGGTCCTGTTGGGGTTCCAGTACCTGTTGTGCGTGGCGGTCGGGTTCTACCTGCTGTCGGCGGTGCTCGGAAACCGCCGGCTGCCCGCCGGCGCGGCACCGGACCGCGTATAATGTCGACGGGCGGGCACCGGGCGGTGTTCGCCCCGGCGCGAAGCCGGCCCGGGTGCCCGCCCGTACCGCAGGACTTGCCCTCCAATTCGACACGCCGTCCGGCTAGAATGTCGGCGTCGGGGGCGCTGGACTTTGCGGGCGAGGAATTTTCCGACCCGGCGGGGGTCCGGCACCCGGTTTGTACTTCCGCGTCCGACCGTCCGATTCCGTCAGTTTGGGTGAGCCGGCCCGGTCCGGGCCGGGGAGTAATTCCCGATCACTTCCTCGGGGGACGTGCCCATGCCCGGGACGAGCGAGGACCCTCCGGACAACGAGAGCGGTGCGGTGCGGCGGGCCGTCCGGACCGTCGCCCCGGCGGTCGTCCGGTCGGGCCGCGAGGTGGTCTCCGCCGAGCTGGCCCTGACCGTGTTCCGGCAGATGATCCGGACCCGCGCTCTGGAGGAGCGCAGCATCAAGATGTCGAAGTCCGGGGAGGCGTACTTCTGGATCGGCGGCCCCGGCGAAGAAGCGTTCAACGTCTGCCTCGGGCTGCAAGTCCACAAGGGCCACGGCCCGGCCCACGACTACCTCCACCTCCACTACCGCAACGCCGGCGTCATGCTCGCGATGGGCATGCCGATGATCGACCACGTCCGGCAGTTGGCGATGCGGGCGACCGACCCGCACTCCCGCGGCCGGAACTTCGTCGGGCACTACGCGGTGAAGGCGTGGAACGTGGTGCCGGTGACCAGCGTGATCGAGGTGCAGTACGCGATGGCCCCAGGGACGGCCCTGGTGCAGAAGCGGCACGGGGAGCGGCACCCGGACCAGGCCGAGGGGATCTCGGTGGTGGTCGGCGGGGAGGCGGGGACCGCCGAGGGCGACTTCGAGACGTGCCTGAACTGGAGCACCCGGCCGGGCCAGGAGCTGCCGGTGCTGATGGCGGTGACGAACAACCGGTGGGGGATCTCGACCGACTTCCAGGCGGTCAGTGCCGAGCAGCGGATCGCGGACCGGGCGGCCCCCTACGGGATCCGGGCGGAGACGGTCGACGGGAACGACCCGGTGGCGGTGTGGAACGCCCTGGACCGGGCGATGCGGTACTGCCGGCGGGAGCGGAAGCCGTTCCTGCTGGAGGCGATGGTGAGCCGGCTGCACGGGCACTCGTCGAGCAGCGGGGCGCAGCGGGAGTGGGGCCAGGCCGACCCGCTGACCGCGTTCGAGCAGCGGCTGGTCGACGGCGGGGCGATCGACCCGGCCGGGGTGAAGGGGCTGTGGGACGAGGCGAAGGCGGAGGCGGACGCGGCGGTGGTGGCGGCGATGCGGGAGCCGGAGCCGACCCGCGAGGACGTGTACCGCGACAGCTACGCCCCCAGTGAGGTCGACGCGGTGTACCCGAACGATTACACCGGGTTGCCCGCGGCGAAGTGAGCGCCGGCAGAACTTAACCACAGAGGACACAGAGGACACAGAGGAAGAGGCGGAGAGGAAACAGGGTTTGAAGAACTGTTTTCCCTCTGCTTCGTGTCTTCCTCTGTGCTCTCTGTGTCCTCTGTGGTTAATTCTCATCTCCTCTCCAGGTTCACGATGGCGACGATCGCACAGGCGGTGCGGCTGGCGCTGCACTACGGCGAGGAGCACCTCGGCGTCACCGACGTGTTCGGGGAGGACGTCGGGCCGCCGCTCGGCGGCGTGTTCACCGCCACGCAGGGCTTGCGCACCGCGTGGAACACCCCGCTCGACGAGCGCGGGATCGTCGGCACCGCGATGGGGATCGCCTACGCCGGCGGCCGGCCGGTGTGCGAGATCCAGTTCTGCGACTACGCGTTCAACGTCATCGACCTGCTGAAGGTGGCCGGGAACCAGCGGTGGGCGAGCGCCGGCGAGTACGAGATGCCGGTGGTGGTGATGACCCCGACCGGGGCCGGCATCCGCGGCAGCCTGTACCACTCCCACTGCTTCGAGAGCTGGGCCAGCCGGCTCCCGGGGTGGAAGGTGGTGATGCCGTCGAACGCCCTCGACGCCTACGGCCTGATGATCGCCGCGATCAAGGACCCGAACCCGGTCCTGGTGCTGCTGCCGAAGGCGCTGTTGCGGGCGAAGGACACCCGGCTGATCCCCGGCGAGCCGGCCGAACCGGACGAGCTGTCGCGGATGATCGACGCCCCGATCGGCGACCGGACCGACTGGCGGCCGCAGTGGCCGGACGTGCAGGAGTATGTGGTTCCGATCGGCAAGGGCGAGTTGGTGCGGGAGGGGACGGACGGGACGGTCATCAGCTACGGCCGGCCGCTGCCGCTGTGCGTCCAGGCGGCGGACGAGCTGGCCCGCGACCACGGCCACTCGTTCGACGTGATCGACCTGCGGAGCATCTTCCCGTACGACTGGGACCTGATCTCCCGGAGCGTGCAGAAGACCGGCCGGGTGCTGGTGGTGAACGAGGACACCGAGGTGACGAACTTCGGCGAGCACCTGATCCGGCGGGTGGTGGACGAGCACTTCTACGACCTGGCCGTCCGGCCGCGGGCGCTGATGGGGAAGCACGTCCCGGGGATCGGGATGAACCAGGCGTACGAGACGAACAGCGTGCCGCAGCTCGGGGACGTGCGGGCCGCCCTGCGGGAGCTGGCGACGGACCCGGCTTAGGTCGTCCCTCGTCCTCCGTAAGACATCCGGACGGTCCGGCGGCCGGGGTGATCCGGCTGCTCCCGAATGACGAGGGACGAAGGACGGAGGACGACAGCCGTGGACTTTCCTCTCCCGCCGGTCGGCGAAGGGCTGTTCGAGGTCGAGCTGGTCCGGTGGCTGGTCCGGCCCGGCGAAGCCGTGTCCCGCGGGCAGGGGCTGGCCGAGGTGATGTCGGACAAGGCGAGCATGGAGGTCCCGGCCCCGTTCGCCGGCACCGTCACCGCCCTGTCCGCCACCCCCGGCACCAAGGTGAAGGTCGGGCAACTGATCCTCACCTACGACCCGGTCGGGGAGCTGGCGGCCCCGGCGAGCCGGGGGCGTGAGCGGCCGGAGGTTTCCGCCCCCGCGCCCGGACCCGCTCCGGTCGCTCACGCCCCCGGCTCGCCGAAGCTCGCCAACGGCCACGCCGCCCCGCCCGCCCGGCTCCCGCCGGCCGCCCCGTCGGTCCGGATGCTCGCCCGCAAGCTCGGCGTCGACCTGAACCGCGTCCGCGGCACCGGCCCCGGCGGCCGCGTCCTGGTCGACGACCTCGCCCCGCTGCTGAAGCCCCGCCCCGGGAACGCCGACCGCCCGCCGGCGCCGTCGAAGACGGACACGTCGAAGCTCGACTTCGGGGTCGCCGGGACGCGGCAGAAGTTGGTCGGGCTGCGGCGGAAGATCGCCGAGCACATGGTCGAGTCGACCCGGTCGATCCCCCACTACTCGTACATCGACGAGTGCGACCTGACCGACCTGGTCCGGCTCCGGAACCAGCTCCGCGACCCGCTCGCCGCCGCCGGGGTGAAGCTCACGTACCTGTCGTTCCTGGTGATGGCCGCCGCCCGGGCACTCAAGGAGGTGCCGGTGGTGAACAGCACGTTCGACGAGGCGGCCGGGGAGGTGACGCTGCACGACCGGTACCACATCGGGGTGGCGGTGGCCGCCCCGGGCGGGCTGATCGTCCCGGTGGTCAAGGACGCGGACCGGAAGGACGTGACCGCGGTCGCGGCCGAGATCGACCGGCTGAGCACCGACGCCAAGGCCGGGAAGAGCAAGCTCGACGACCTGAAGGGCGGGACGTTCACCGTCACCTCGGTCGGCGGGATCGGCGGGCTGATCTCGACCCCGATCATCAACCACCCGCAGGTCGGGATCATGGGGGTCGGGAAGGTGGTGAAGCGGCCGGTGTACGACGCCCACGGGGCGCTGCGGCCGGCGGACATCATCTTCCTGTCGTTCTCGTTCGACCACCGGGTGGTGGACGGGGCGGTCGGGGCGGCGTTCGGGAACGCCGTCGTCCGGTACCTGCAGAACCCGGCCCTGCTGCTCCTGCCGGAGAAGGCCGGTGGGTGACGCGACCCGCGCCCCGGTGCTCGCGGCCGTCGGGCTGTTCACCGCGTTCGCGGTCGCCCGGGCGGCGAACCCCCACACGTTCCCCGACTTCTTCATCTTCCGCCTCGGGTCGGAGCTGACGGCCCGCGGCGAGAACCCGTACGACCTCGCCCAGGTGCGGGCTCACGTCGCCACCCAGTTCCCGGACCCCGACCCGGGGCCGACCAGCTTCGTCAACAACTGCGGGTACTTCCTCCCGCCGGCGGCGACGGTCCTGTTCCTGCCGTTCGCGGCGCTGCCGTGGCGGGAGGCGAAGGTGGCGTGGGCGCTGCTCCAGGGCCTGGCCGCGGTGGCGATCGCGACGCTGCCGCGGCGGCTCCGCCGCCCCGGCGACCCCGCCTTCGCCGGCCCGCTGCCGCTGCTGGTGCCGCTGCTGCTCCTGCTGAACTGGCTGCCGCTCGACGTGGTGACGGTCGGGCAGTTCACGGTGGTGTTCGTCGGGTGCGTGTCGGCCGGGCTGTGGTGCTTCGAGCGCGGCGGGCGGTGGGCCTGGGTCAGCGTGCTGCTGTGGGCGGTCGCGTTCGTGAAGCCGCACGTGGCGCTGCCGCTGGTCCCGCTGGCGTGGTACCTCGGCGGGTGGCGGCGGGCGGCGGCCCTGGTCGGCGTGGTCGCGGCCTTGAACCTGGCCGGGGCGACGCTGATCGGCGGCTCCCCGCTGTTCCTCCGCGACTACCTCGCGTACCTCGGGACCGGGTTCGGGGCGGTGGTGTACAACCGGGCCGGGCTGAACCCCGAGATCACGAGCTGGAACCGGCTGCTGTTCGTGGCGACCGGGGTGCTGGTCGAGCAGACGGCGGCGACGGCGGTGGCCGCGTACCTGGTGTGGTTCGGGCTGGTGGCGGGGCGGTGCCGGGCGGCGGGGGTGTGGCCGTCGGCGGCGTGGGCGCTGGCGGCGGCGGCCGCGGGGGCGGTGTGGTGCCCGCAGGTGCTCGGGTACGAGGCGTTCGTCCTGGTGCTTGCGGTGCCGTGGGTCCGCGACCTGGTCGCCGCCGGCCGCCGCGGGTGGGCGGCCGCCGCGGTCCTGCTGCTGGCGCTGCAGGCGGTTCGGTTCGCGCCGCTGCACGCGGTCGGGTTCGACTTCCACCGCCCGCTCGGGGTGGCGCTGTTCGCCCTGCTGGTGCTCGCCGGCCCGCCCCGGCCCCTCCCGGCCCGCCCCGTCGGCTGACCTTTCCGGCACAATCCCCGCCGATTCGCTTGCCCGCCGGCGGATCGTCGGGCATATCCCGTCGAGGGACAAATGTTCACCACCCGTCAAGGGGAGTTGCCCCGTGCCCGTCCGCCACCTGTTCGTCGACATGAACGCCTTCTTCGCCTCGGTCGAGCAGCAGGACAACCCGCACCTCCGCGGCCGGCCGGTGGCGGTCATCCCGACCGACGCCGAGACGACCTCGTGCATCGCCGCGAGCTACGAGGCGAAGGCGTTCGGGGTGAGGACCGGGACCCCGGTGTGGGAGGCCCGGAGGCTCTGCCCCGGGATCGCCTGCGTGGTCGCCGACCACCGGCGGTACGTGGTCATGCACCACCGCGTCCTCGACGCCGTCGGGTCGGTCCTGCCGGTCGACCAGGTCCGGTCGATCGACGAGGTGTCGTGCCGGCTGGCCGGGGCCGACCGCGACCCGGCCCGGGCGGCCGACCTCGGGCGGGCGGTCAAGGCGGCGATCCTCGCCCGGGCCGGGGACCGCATGCGGTGCTCGGTCGGGGCCGGGCCGAACGTCCTCCTGGCGAAGGTGGCGGCGGACATGAAGAAGCCGGACGGGCTGACGGTGCTCGCGGACGAGGACCTGCCGGGGGCGCTGTACGGGCTGAGGCTGCAGGACTTCCCGGGGGTCGGGCCGCGGATGGAGCGGCGGCTGAACCTGCACGGGGTGTTCGCCGCCCGCCAGCTGTGCGAGCTGCCGCTGGCGACGCTGTGCGCGGTGTGGGGGAGCCGGGTGCTCGGCGGGCGGTGGCACCGGCTCCTGCGCGGCGGGGACGAGGCCGACCCGCCGACCCGGCGGCAGTCGGTCAGCCACTCGCACGTCCTGCCGCCGGAGCTGCGGACGGACGCCGGGGCGTGCGGCGTGCTGGTCCGGCTGACGCACAAGGCGGCGGCGCGGCTGCGGCGGATCGGGTACTGGGCGGGGGCGGTGTCGGTCGGGGTGAGCTTCCGGGACGACGGCCCGCCGGAGGCGGGGGCGCGGGGGTACCGGGGGTGGGACGCGGGGTGCCGGGTGCCGCACTGCCAGGACACGCCGGCGCTGGTGCGGGCGGTGGCGCGGCTGTGGGCGGGCCGGCCGGCGGGGGTGCCGAAGAAGGTCGGGATGGTGCTGTCGGACCTGAAGCCGGCCCGGTGCGCGACGCCGTCGCTGTTCCCGGACGACCGGCGGGCGGCGGAGCTGTCGCGGGCGATGGACCAGGTGAACGCGGAGTTCGGGGCAAGCGTGGTGCACCTCGGGTCGATGCACGGGTACGAGTCGTCCGCCCCGACCCGGGTCGCGTTCACCCGCATCCCGGACTTCGACCGCCGGGTGAGCTGAAGCGGGCGATCACATCACGGAGTGGCGTCGGCCGGCAAGAGCCGGCTGTTTTCGTTTCCGGGCGGGCGGTCGTGGTAGAGGTAGGGTGGGCCGAGCCCGGCTGTGCGGGCGAGTCCCACCACCGCCTACGCCCGGTGGGCCGAGCCCGGCGCTTCGCCGGGCTCGGCCCACCCTACTTCTTCTCGAACAGCTGCGGCACCGCCTTCAGCACCTCGTCGATCTTCCCGTCCGTCAGGTCGCCGGCCCGCACCGCGAAGTTCGCCACCACCTTCTGCCGGGCGAACAGCAGCACCGTCACGTCTGCGGCGGCGCTCAGCTTGTAGGACGGCGGGCCGTCCGCGTCCTCGAACGCCCCCACCGGCGCCGCCTTCAGCCCGTGCTTCTGCGACCACCGCGCCAGGCCGTCGAGGTCGGCCTTCTCGGCGAGCTGCGTCATCCACACCTTGTACCCGGTGTCCTTCGCCGCCGGGCCGGCCCCCGCCGCCTCCAGCCGCCCGAGCAGCTTCCCGACCGGGTCCGACAGCGTCCGGGCGAACACCACCGCCGCCGGCCGGTCCTTCTCGTGCTGCTGGCAGACGTAGCACGTCTGCTGGCCGCGCTGCGGGCCGGTCGCGACCAGGAAGCTGTACGGCCCCGGCCGCTTCCCGACCGGCACCCCGGACTCGACCGGTTCGGCGGCGGGGAGGGCGAGGAGGAGACAGAGCGAGGCGTGCGTCATGGTGGTGGGTGTCGTGGTGTGGAACGACGGGCGGCGGACCGGGTCCGAGCCCGAGTGCGAGCGAGGGTCTACGTCCGACCCTCGCTCGCGCTCGGGCTCGGACAGGGTGCTTACTCCCCGCCGGCGGCGGTGGTCGCCGGTCGCGGGACGTTCGCGGCCCGCCGGGTCATGTCCGACTGCAGGGCGGCGAAGTCCGCCGGGTCGGCCTTCGCCCACACCCGCCGGGCCACCTTCAGGTACCGCTCCGCCTCCTCCGCCCTGCCGAGCCGACCGCACAGCGCCCACAGCCCGAGCGCCCCGCGGACGCTCCCGGCGTCGTGGGCCAGCGCCTCCTGGAACGCCTCCTCGGCGTCGCGGGCGTGCCCCGCCTCCAAGGCCCCGACGCCCCACGCCTCCATGTGAACCGCCCCGTTCCCCCAGGCGTGGTGCCCGAAGTCGTTCTTCGTCGCGTCCACCAGTTTCCGCAACAGCTTCAGCCCGGCCTCGCCGTCCCCCTTCTGGCACAGGTGCCGGCCCTGCACCTCCCACAGCCGCTGCTCCAGCTTCTTGTCCCCCTTCTTCGACTGCTGCAGCTGCCGGAGCGTGTCCACCTCCCGCCCGGCCTGCTCCGTCTCCCCCTTCTCCAGGCACAGCACCGCCCCGTAGTACGCCCCGCCGGCCTTGTCCGTCCGGCGGAACTGGTCGACCGCCGCCCGGGCGGCGGCCCAGTCCTTCCGGGCCACCGCCATCCGGAACCACTCCGGCCGGAAGCTGTACTTGTACCCCTCGGCCTTCGCCTTCAGGTCGGCCGCCTCGGCGAACCGGCCGTCGTGCACCAGGCTGCGGGTCAGCGTCTCCAGGTGGTGGTTGAACTGGTGGTCCTCGCCCGGGGTCACCCCCTGGTACCGGTGGTACTCGACCTGCAGTTCGACCGCCTTCCGGCTCCAGTCGGTGGTCACGCCCCACTTCCCGATCCGCATCCCGAGGTGGGCCTGCATGTGGAGCGCGTGCGGGATGCCCGGGGACGACTTCACGTACCCCTCGGCGAAGGGCCACCCGAGCGCCGGCCGGCGGATGTTCTCGAAGAAGTGGACCAACTCGTGGTTCGCCCCGGGGTGGAGCGGGTTCACCCGCAACAGCGCCCGGAAGAACGGGGCCTTGCCGTTCGGCCCGTCGGCCAGCTGCGCCCGCCAGAACAGCCCCTCCTCGTCGTCGTACAGCGTCAGCAGCTCGTCCAGCGTCTGGGCCGCCTTCTTCTTCCGGTCGTCCGGCCCGACCCCCGGCCACATCCCCTTCTCCTCCAGCCGCGACCGGATCAGGAGTTGCTCGCGGTCGCTGGCCCTCGGCATCAGCTTGCGGGCCGTCTCGAGGCTGGCGTCGAGGGCCGACTTGGTGAGCCGGTCCGGCAGGGTGGCGACCCCGGGGCCGCCGAGCGCCCCGGCCAGGCCGGCGGCCTTCGGGGCCGCCGACCCCCTCCCCCACTTCTCCAGCGACCGGTGCAGCACCAGCCACGCGTAGGCGCACTCCGGGTCGTGGGTCAGGGCCGTCTCGGCGGCGCGGGCGGCCTCGATCCAGACGTAGGAGTAGTACATGCCGAGCGCCTGGTTCACGAACGCCTGGCACTGCGGGTTGGTGGTCCCGACCCCGTACCGGTAGACGCAGGCGTCGAACATCGGCTTGGCCGGGGCGAGCCCGGTGAGCGGCATCTTCCCCGGGCCGGGCGAGCCGGGAGCGTAAGCGACCGGAGTCTTCGGCCGCGGGGCCGGGGCTTCGGGGGTGTCGGCGGCCGAGGTGAGGGCGCCGGCGGCGAGCAGAAGCGCGGCGGAACAGGCGAGGGGGCGGGTCATGGGTGGGACGACTCCGGCAGGCGCGGATGGCGTACCGGAAAGTCTACCCGGCGGGTGATGTTAACGGTAGTGCCTGCCGGCGGATTCAGAATCGATTCCAAAAGGGTCAGGCAGCCGCCTCGGGTTTGTAGCGGAACTTTCGCCGCCCCCGCGGGGGGCGGGCACGCCGGGCCATCCGATGAACCCCGCTCAGCTTGACCATCGCCGCGCTCGTCTCCGGCAGCCGCTCGAAGTCCCTCGCCAGTCGGCGGGACCGGATCAGCCCGGCGAACGTCTGCTCCACCACCCACCGCTTGGGCAGCGGGTGGAACCCCTTCTGCCCCTCCGGCCGACTCGTCACCTCGACCGTAAGCCGGTCCTGCCCCCGGAGCCAGGCGGCGAGCGTGTCGTTGTGGTACTTCGAGTCCGCCCAGACGACCGACAGCCGGGGGAACGCCTCGGCCCGCAGCTCCGTCAGCAGCTTCGGGGCGGTCGTCCCGTCGTCCCGGTTGGCCGCCGTCACCAGCACCACCAGCAGCAGGCCCAGCGTGTCCGTCACGATGTGCCGCTTGCGACCCCGGACCATCTTCCCGCCGTCCGTCCCGACCTCGGCCCCGCCGTGGGCGGTCTTGGCCGACCGGCTGTCGATGCGCGCCCCGCTCGGGGTCGGGTCGCGGCCGAGCTTGGTCCGGATTGCGACCCGCGGGGCGGTGACGAGCTTGTCCCAGGTGCCGTCGGCGGCGAACGCCCGGAAGAAGTTGTAGCACGTCTTCCAGTGCGGCAGGTCGTGGGGCAGGGCCCGCCACCGGCAGCCCTCGTGGTTGACGTACAGGATGCCGTTGACCACCTCCCGCATGTCGTACTTGCGGGGCCGGCCGCCGGGCTTCACCGGCGGGATCAAGGGGGCGACCAGCTCCCACTGGGTGTTGGTCAGGTCGCTCGGGTATGGTCGCCGCGTCATCCCGACAGGTTATGATACCTGACCCTTTTGGAACCGTTTCTCAGAGGTTACTCATCAGACCGCCGCGGTAAAACCCAGGCCGGTGGCCTGGGTACCACCGGCACGGTCGACCCGGCCACGTCACCCCGGCCGGCCACCCTGGTCTTCGCCGCTCCCGGACCGCCGGCCCCACTTCTTGACCAGGTCCGCGGCGACCGCCAGCATCCGCGGCTCGAACGTCTCCACGTACCCGCGGAACGCGGCGAACGCCGGGTCGTCCCGGAGGCGGCGCCGCAACTCCTCGGCCGGGAGGTTCCGGTCGAGCAGGTCGAGGAGCGCCGCCTGGAACGCGGCCAGGTCGTCGTCATCCGGCGCCACGGACGCACCCCGCGAGTCGGAGGAAGTCGCGGCGGAACGGCTCGTCGTCCGCCTCCGCGAGAGTGCCGCCGAGCCGCTCCAGGACCACCGCCTCGACCCGCGGGCACCGCCGCAGCACCCCCGGCAGCGCCGCGAACAGCTCCTCCGGAACCGGGCCGTCGTGGGTGTCGCGGCGGACGCCGTCGCTCCAGGAGCCGCCGGACAGGTGGAGTTCGCGCACCCGGTGCAGCGGGTAGCGGTCGAGCAGGTCGTCGAACGGGACGGCGAAGTTCACCGCCTGGCAGTGGACGTTGTGCAGGTCGAGCAGAAGGAACCCGTCGACCGGGTCGAGCAGGGCGTCGAGGAAGTGCCCCTGCTCGTCCACGTCGCGGCGGCCGAACGCGAAGGCGAGGTTCTCCAGCCCGACCGGCACCCCGGCGGCGTCGGCGAGCCGCCGCAGCCGGTCCCGGCCGAGCCGCAGGGCGGGGCCGGTCAGCGGCACCGGCAGCGGGGCCGACCGGTGGAAGTCGCCGGCGGCGGAGAAGCCGAAGTGTTCGGAGACGTGCCGGTAGTTGCGCCGTGCGACCTCCTCCGTCAGCCGCCCGAGCCACCGCCGCTGGGCGTCGCCGGTGCCGGCGGACAGCGGCGAGAACGAGACGCCGTGGCCGAGGAGTCGGCCGGCGTCGCCGTAGTGCCGGAGTAACTCGTCGATCCACCCCGGGACGGCGGCCGGCGGCCAGCCGGTGTCGAAGCTCCACTCGACGACCTCGACGGCGCCGGCGGCGAAGAGCGGGGCCGCGGCGCGGAGGAAGTCGGGCTCCGGCATCAGCGACAGGCCGACCCGCGGCCGGGCCGCGGGGTCAGCCCTGTCCACAGGCCGGGCAACCGTCGGGGTGGCGGAACTCGCCCGGTTGCTCCACCGGGCAGACGGCCGGGGGTTGGGGCGGGTCGGACGGCGCCGGCCCGCCGGGCTGCGGGTCGGACAACCCGTTGGCGGCGCAGCCGGACAGGCCGGCGGCGGCGACGGCCGCGGCCAGGGTGCGGAGGAGGTTGGCCGGGAGGTTCATGGACGTAGCCCGGGAGCATCGGGAGGGACCGCCGCACCCTTCAGACGAGCGGCGTGGCCCCGGGGTTTCGGATTCCGCGTCACAAGCCCGGGGGGCGAGCAAGGGCGTTGGCCGGCCCTTGCTCGCCCCCCGGGCTTGTGGCTTGCGCCGCGGCACCCCCGATCAGTACAGCCCGATGTCCAGGGCGTTCGACAGGGTCCGGCCGACCCACCACGACGCGCTCCGCCACCGGGTGTGGATCTTCACCGCCGCCAGCTGCCCGGGGTCGACCGCCGCGTCCGGGTCCAGCACCTCCACCTCCACCAGGTACACCTGGGTCAGCGGCTGCAGCACGTTCGGGTCGCCGCCCGGCTTCACCGCCAGCGGCCCGCCGCCCCGCTGGGTCAACTGCACCGGGACCGTCGCCGCGTTCTGCTGCGGCAGCCGGTCGGCCGGGCCCCACACCCGCCCGGCGAACACCCGGTCGCTCCGCCCCTTCACCAGCACCGACACGTCCAGGTACTCCCGCCCGGCCAGGTCCTCCCGCAGCAGCCGGTAGTCCGGCGGGTCGACCGGCACCCGGACGGTCAGCCGGGCCGGGTCCCCGATCAGGAACACCGGGGCCGACTCCCCGGTCTCCCGGCCGAACGGCTTGTCCAGGTCGGCCGGGGTCGGGCCGGCCAGCACCGTCCCGTCCCGCGGGGCCCGGAGCACCTCCACCCGGGCCAGCATCGCCAGGGCCAGGTTCCGGTCCGTCTCGGCCTTCGCCGCCCGGTCCCGGGCCTGCCGGGCGTCGAACTTGTACCGGGCGGCGGCCGCCGTGTTCCCGGCCCGGGCGGCCTCCCGCTCGTCCGCCTCCAGCCGCTCCGCCGCCCGCCGCTGGGTGTCCTCCTCGACCGTCGCCTTCACCAGCTCGACGTTCAACAGCGGGCTGTCGAACCGCCCGAGCACCTGCCCGGCCCGGACCTGCTGCCCGGGCCGCACCTCCAGCGACACCAGCCGGGCCGGCTTCGGCAGCGTCACCCCCTCGGCCGCCCGCGGGTCGACCGCCACCAGCCCGGTCTCCCGCACCCGGCTGACCGGCAGCGGCAGCAGGAAGAAGCCGAGCACCAGCGACCCCAGCACCCCCAGCGTGACGTAGACGCGCGTGGCTTTCATGTCGGGCAGCCGCCCCCGTTGACGGATGTTCTTCACCACCTTGAACGCCGGCATCACGAACATCGACGCCAGGCAGAACAGGGCCAGCATCTGGCTCAGCACCTTCAGCTTCGGCCCCAGGAAGTCGGACAGGAACCACAGGATGCCGAACATCACCACCCACCGGTACACCCAGCTCAGCACCGCGTAGCCGACGAACAGCCACCGCCGCCACGGGGCCATGTACGGCTCCGGCGGCGTCTCCACCCCCAGCGCCTTGGTCAGGAACAGGTTGTTCACGTACCGGTTCGACTTCTCCCGCAGGTTCGGCACCTCCAGCCAGTCGGCCAGGATGTAGTACCCGTCGAACTTCATCAGCGGGTTGGCGTTGAACACCACCGTCGAGACCGAGCACAGCACCATCACGCACAGCGCGATGTTGTTCGTCACCGGGTACTGCGGGGTGTACCACCACACGAACGTGGCGATGGCCGCGATGACGAGTTCCACGTAGATGCCGGCGAAGCTGATGACGATCCGCTTCCACTTGTCGGCCAGCGTCCACGCGTCCGTCACGTTGCAGTACAGCGCCGGACTGAGACACATCAACAACACGCCCATCTCGTGGCTCTCGCCGCCGAACGCCTTGCACGACAGGCCGTGCCCGAACTCGTGGATGATCTTCACCACCCCCAGCGACAGCCACATGTACAGGGCGGTGTTGAGGGAGAAGAACTCCTGGTACGCCGGCAGCTTGGCGTAGAACGTGTCGAAGTGCAGGGTGACGTGGGCGACGGCCGCGAGCATCAGGCCGACGCTCAGGGCCAGGAACCACCAGGTGAAGATCCAGGACAGGTGCCGGTACATCCGGTTCAGGATGCGGTCCGGGTCGAACACCGGGATCTTCAGGTACATGATGTTCACGGCGGCCATCAGCCGGCGGGTCCGCCGCTGCTTCTTCCGCCGCTCGAACAGGTGCCTCCCGGCCCCGTGCTGCTCGTGCTGCACCAGCCCCGCCGTCACCAGCTGGCGGGCGAACACCTCCAGGTCCTGGTACTCCAGCCGCATCGGCCGGAACTCGTCCTCGAACCGGTCCCGGATCGCCTCCAGCGTGTGCTCGCCGTCGAACAGGCGGAAGACGAAGTACTCCTGCTTGTTGAACCGGTAGTACCGGAGGCAGACCGGGTCCTTGACGACGTGGAACGTCTTCCCCTCGTACCTCTGGTCGAAGAACTGGAGGTCCGGGCGGACCTTCAGCCGGAGCGACTTCCGCCGCTCGGCCGGGTCGTTCAGGTTCTCGGTCTCCGCGTTCATGCGGCGGGTGGGGTCGTGGGTGGGGGTTGGAAGACCTGGCGCCGCGAGGGGCACGCGGCTCGGGTGACCGTGTCGGTGGCGCCCCTCACCCGCCGGCTGCGCCGGCGACCTCTCCCCAGCGGGGAGAGGTGGAAGACACCGGCCGCCTCGGCAGCGACACCGGTCGGAGCGCCGGCGAGGGGCGCCTCAAGCCCCACCTCTCCCCGCTGGGGAGAGGTCGGCTCCGGCGCTCCGCCGGAGCCGGGTGAGGGGCGCCACCGACCGAGTACCCCGGCCGCGCCGCCGGTCAGTCCGCCTTCCCCCGGCCGGGGACCGGGATGATGACCGCGGCGGCGCTGCGGTCGAGCAGCTTCGCCCCCTTGTTGTCCATCTCCACCCGGACGGTCACGTACCGCGGGTCGGTCGAGTCCAGGTTCGCGACCCGCCCCTCCAGCCGCCGGGCCGGGCCGGCCGGCAGCGCCCACACGTGGACCGTCCCCTTGTCCGTCCCGACCGCCAGGAACGGCGCCCCCTCCCCGGGGCCGAACGCCGCGCACGTCACCCCGGCCTGCTTGTTCGGGGTGAAGAACCGGGCCACCTCGCTCCCCCGCCCGCCGGCCCGCGGGGCGTGCCACACCTGCACCCCGCCCTTCAGGTCCCCCTCCCCGCCGGCCGTCACCACCGTGTGGTGCGCCGCCTCCTCCGCCGGGTCCGGGGCGAACGCCGCCAGGGTCGCGAACGCCAGCCCCGGGCCGACGTTCGCCAACTGCCCGGTCGTCTGCCCGGTCGCCAGGTCGACGAGGTCGACCCGGGCCTTGTCCTGGTCGAACAGCACCTTCCCGCCGTCCGGGCTGACCCCGACCGCGTCCACCGCCCCGGCCCGGTGGTCCAGGGTCTTGGCGCACGCCGCCTTGTCCGCCCCGAGCTTCCACTTCTTCAGCGTCCGGTCCTTGCTCGCGGTCACCAGCTCGCACTGCGGGGTGAACGCCACCGACGTCACCCCGTCCCGGTGCTCCGGCGGCAGGGCGTACAGCTTCTTCCCGGCCGCCAGGTCCCAGACGAACACCTCCCGCCCGGCGGCGGTGGCGGCGAACCTCCCGTCCGGGCTGACGGCGGCCGCCGCCACCGCCGACAGGTGGAAGTCGGCCGGCTCCCGGGCCGGGGCGGGCGGCAGCTTGTCCGGGTCGCCGAGGTCCCACACCCGGACCCGCCCGTCGTCCGCCCCGGTGACGGCGAGGACGGTCCTGGCCCCGGGCGGGGTGCAGGCGACGCACCGGACCGGGGCCGGGTGCGGCAGCGGCCGCGGGGCGACCGCCCGCCCGGCCGGGTCGGCCAGGTTCGGCTCCCACACCAGGACCGCCCCGTCCAGCCCGGCGGACACCACCCGCGGGCGGGCCGGGTCCCCGGTCACCGCCACCCCGGCCACCTCCTGCCGGTGCCCGGCGTGGGACCGGACCGGGGCGCTCGGGACCGCCGGCTCGATGGTCACCGCCATCCCCCGCCTCACCAGCCCGTAGTACTGGACGTCCAGGTTCCCCTCCAGCCGCACCTTCTCGGTCGACTGGACCTCGAAGATCTTCTCCCCGGCCCGGACGTACTCCCCGGCCCGCTTGGCGACGCTCCGGAGCACCCCGTCGACCCGGCTGGCGACCCGGTGCCGGGAGAGCATCACCTGGGCCTCCTTCAGGTCCGCCTCGGCCTTGGCCAGGGACTGCCCGTTCTGGGTCATGTTCTCCTGGAACCGGGCCAGGGTGGTGCGGTCGTTCAGCTCCTCCGCCTTGGAGAACGACCCCGGGCTCTTCTTGAACAGCTCCAGCTTCTCCAGGGTGAACTCGACCCCCTGCTTGGCGTACTTGTACCCCTCCACCCCGAGCGCCCGCTGCTTCTCGGCCGCCTCGATCTTGCCGGTGATGAGCGAGTCGTCGAGCAGGCACAGGATCTGCCCGCGGGCGACCGCGTCCCCCTCCCGCACCCGCCAGTACGGCACCCACTTCTCCGGGTTGCCCAGGAACGCCTGCTTCTCCCGCTCGATGAACTCCAGGTTCGGGTCGGCCTTCTTCGGGTCGAACGTCCGCGGGTCGTGGGTGACCACCGTCCCGTCGGGCAGCCGGTGCTCGAACACCCCACTCCCGTCCGGCTTCCCGTCCGGCCCGCGGCGGAGCTTGAACGGGGTGGCGACCAGGTCGACCGTCCCGTCCACCTCGGCCGACACCACCTGCCGGTCCTCGTACTGGACGGTCACGTTCACCACGATCGGCTCGGCCCCGGCCGGGCCGGGCGGCGGGGCCTTGGCGGCGGCCCCCGGCGCGAACAGCGGGCGGCCGACGTCCGCGTTCGGGTCGTCGGTCCGGCCGGCCCGGTCCGGCGGGCCGGCGTCGGCCGGCCCCTTGGCCTGGGCCGGGTTCGGCGGGGGGGTCGGTCGGCCGCACCCGACGAGGGCGGCGGCCAGGGCGGCCGGGACGAGGAGCGGGAGGGCGGAGCGGGCACGCATGACAGGTCCTCCGGGGAGGTTGCGGGGTTGTAGCACGGTTGCCGCCGGGGTGCGAGACGGACTCGCCCGGCCGGGCGGCGGGTTGTCCTTGGTCCTTGGTCCTTGGTCCTTGGTCCTTGGTCCTTGGTCCTTGGTCCTTGGTCCTTGGTCCTTGGTCCACCCGCTTCGGTGAGCACCCAGGGACCAGGGACTAACGACCAAGGACTAATGACCAACTAGAAGAAGAACACCACCGTCTCGTAGAACCACTCCCAGACGCCGTGGAACAGGGAGTACCCGAGGGAGTGGTCGCCGCACCGGACGCGGGTGCGGACCTCCAGCCCGGTGACGAACTGGTCGGGCGGGATCCGGGCGGCCTCCGGCAGGTCGGCCGCCGACAGCTTCACGTACGCGGTCACCACCGGCTCCGTCTCGTCGTGGTCCGTCTTGTTCGGGACGGCCTGCGGGACCACGTCGTCGGCGTACAGCCGGCCGAGGTAGCTGCTGTCCGGCCGGCTGGCCAGCAGGATGTCGACGTCGAGGTACTTCCGGCGGGTGTTCGGCTCCTCCTTGTAGTACTTCGGGTCGGCGAACGCCCGCAGGACCTGGCCGATGTTCCGCTGCGGGATCTTCAGCTCGACGTGCCACTCGCCCTCCAGGTTCCCGACCCGGATCAGCTCCTGGTCCGGCTGGACGGCCTTGTTCCGCAGCTCGCTCCGGTCCTCGCTCACCACCGTCCACCGGGCCGGCACCCCGCCCGGCCGGGCCCGCTTCAGGTCGAACGCCGGGGCGGTCGCGTAGAACACCCCCGGCTGCCGCACGTCAGCCCGGTACTGGGCCAGGATCGCGTTCAACTCCTTGTCGGCCGCGACGGCGTCCAACTCGGCCACCGCCAACTGGCTCCGGAAGTTGCTCCGGGACTCCTCGAACTGCTGGTCCTTCGGCAGCCCGTCCAGGTTCAGCCGGGCCGACACCACCCGCCCGTTGGCCTGGTTCAGCTTCGCCTGGGCGTCCCGGATCTCCCGCTCCAACCGCTCGCTGAACAGGGTGACGGCGGCGAAGTCCGGCGGCACCTGCGCCCCGGGCTTGGCGTGGATGTCCCGGATGATCGCCTCCCGCTTCGGGAACAGTTGGGCCGTCTCGACCGGCACCAATTGGCCCTTCGCCTCCATCCGCAAGGGGTACGGGACGGCCGCCAGGCAGCCGACCAGTCCGGCCACCAGCAGCAGGGCCAGCAGGGTGAAGAACTTCGTCTTCCCGCCGACCCCCTCCTGCAGCTTCGCCAGCGGCCACCACAGGAACTTCAGCGGGACGCGCTTCAGCTCGGCGGCGTTGTACAGGGCCGGGGCGGCGTGCGCCCCGACCACGTCGAGCCGCTGGACGAGCGGGTCCGGGTTCTCGGGCGGGTTGAAGCTCTCCAGCACCAGCACCGACCGGGCCGGCTTCGCCGCGTCCTTCTCCCGGGCGTCCCGGAACGGCTTCACCACCAGCAACTTCGGCTGGCTCTCGTGCAGGTACTCGTCCAGCGCCGCGGCGACGGCCGGCGGCATCCCGGCGTCCTTCGCCCCCTTGAAGATGAGCGGGTCGCCCCACTGCAGCACCGCCTCCATCAGGTGCCGCAGCCGGACCACGTGCGTGCTCGCCTTCTCCACCACGTCCGCCCCGCTGACCGCCTCGACCGTGACCTTCCGGCGGGCGTGCCGGACCCCGACGCACAGCCGGTCGCACTCGACCAGCTTCCGGCCCTCGTTGGCGACGACGTAGGCGACGGCGGTCGGGTCGAGGCTGGCGTGGACCGCCCGGGCGAACGCCTCGACCTGGACGAACGTCCGCTCCGCCCCGGACCCGCTGCGGGCGCTGATGAACTGGTGGTACTGGCTGGCGTACCCGGCCATCTGGAACGCGTAGTTCAGGAACGCCGGGTACAGGCGCGGGTCGTGGGTCGGGTCCTGGAACACCTCCAGGACGCCGAGCGCCTGCTTCTCGGCGGTGACGATCGGGGCGAACAGGGCGAAGTGGTTCGTGAGGTTCGCGGGCGGGACCGGGCCGGGCTCGCCGGGGCCGGGGGCCATCCGGCCGTTCGGCTCCAGGATGATCGGCCGGGGCGGGGCGGCCTGGAAGACCTGGCGGAGGACCTCGTTGTGGCACTGCCGGCCGCCGTTGCGGCTGTCCAGCCCGACCTTGTCGAGGTTGAGCTGGCAGGCGACCTGGAGGAACCCCTGGGGGGTGCGGAGCCAGACGGCCCCGGCCGGGGCGTCGATGGCGGTGAGGGCGCGGTTGAGGAACTGCTCGTAGAACTCGGTCGGGGCGAGGTTCGACCCGGCGAGCTTCGCCGCGTGCTCGAACGCCTCCTCGATCTGTCGGCCGTAGCGGTTGCGGTCTTCGGTCTGGCCGGTGGTCGGGGGGCTCACGGCGGGTTCCTCGTGGGCGGCACGGGGGACGGTGGCACGAGCATACCGCGCGGACGGCCGGCGGGGCAAGTTGAGCCGGTCGTGCGGGCGGTGCGGGTCGGGACGACGTGGCCGCCGGCGGGCCGGCGGTGCTCGAAACTTCTTCGCCATTCTGTATATGTCCCCCGGGCCTCCCGACCGGCCACATTCAGGGGAATTCACATGACCCGCCTCGCGCTCGCCGCCGCGCTGGCCGCCCTGACGACCGTCTCCGCCCCGGCCCAGGACCCGACGACCGCGGCGGCGAAGCCGGCCAAGGCCGCCGGCCCGCTGATCGGGCACATGGTGTACTTCAAGCTGAAGGACCCGACGGCGGCGAACCGGCAGAAGCTGGTGGACGCGTGCAAGAAGTACCTGGCGGACCACGACGGGGTGGTGTTCTTCTCGGCGGGGGTGCTGGCGGACGGGCTGAAGCGGGAGGTGAACGACCGGGACTGGGACGTGGCCCTGCACCTCGTGTTCGCCGACCAGGCCGCCCACGACAAGTACCAGGACCACCCCGAACACCTGAAGTTCATCGAGGAGAACAAGGCCGGGTGGGCGAAGGTCCGGGTGTTCGACTCCGAGTTCGCCGACTTCAAGGCCGGGAAGAAGGACAAGTGAGTCCCCGGTCCGCCGCTCGCGGCGTTGCGACCGCCGCAACGCCGCAAGCGGCGGCGGCGCGCCCGAAACGGGGGCGGTCGCTGGCGGACCGCCCCGCGGTCGGTTACCATTCCCCGTAAGCCCGTCAACCCCGGTCGCCGCCGGCCGGCCCCCGGAGCTGTCGATGTCCGTCTCGTACACCTGTCCGAACCCCGACTGCGGGGTTCCCCTGAAGACGGCCGCGCGGGTGGCGACCGGGAAGACGGTCAAGTGCCCGAAGTGCGGCAAGCCGTTCGTCCCGGAGCCGGCGGCGGCCGAGGTCCCGGCCCCCATCCCGGAGCCGGCGGCCGCCGCGGCCGGGGGGGTGAAGCGGCCGTTCGCCGACGACGACGACGAGTCGGACGAGTCGGTCAAGAAGGGGTACGGGGTGGTGCGGGAGACGGAGGAGGAGCTGAAGGCGGCGGAGAAGAACAAGCCGAAGTTCGTGAGCCCGAAGGACAAGTTCAAGAAGAGCGCCCGCGGCCCGGCCCAGGCCCTGCTGGTGATGCCGGCCAACCTCCTGACCGCCGAGGGGCTGCTCACCCTGGCCGCCGGGATCGTCATCTTCGTCATCGGGATGTGGCCGCTGGTGTTCAACGACGCCCCGCCCGGGGACGAGGAGCTGGAGGAGGCGCTCTTGACGATGGTCGTCGGGTGCTGCTGCTTCCTCTGGGGCGGCCTGGTCTGCTGGGGGGCGAGCAAGATGCAGGAGCTCGACTCGTACCCGTGGGCGTACGTCGGGTCGGTGATGGGGTGCGTCCCGCTCCTGGTCGGGATCTACGGGATCGTGATGCTGCAGAACCCGAAGGTGAAGGCGGGGTTTGAAGAGTCGGAGGGCGGCCCGGAGGACGACGAGGAGGGCGACGAGGACGGCGACGACGACGACGAGGAGGAAGACGACGAGGACGGGGACGAGGAGGACGAGGACGGGGACGACATGGTGACGCGGGCCGCCAAGCGGGCGGCGAAGCGGGCCGCGGGGAAGATCGGCCGCAAGCTGCTCGGCGGGCTGACGGGCAAGGGCGGGGATGACGAGGACGGCGACGGGGGCGAGGAGGAAGAGGAGGAGGAGAAGCCGAAGAAGCGGCGGAAGAAGCCGGCCGACGAGGACGAGGAATGACCCCGTCCGACGCCGAACTGCTGGCCCGGTTCCGCGGCGGGGACGCGGCCGCCCTCGAGGACCTAGTGGCCCGGTACGAGGGGCCGGTGTTCCGGTTCCTGTTCGGGGTGCTCCGCGACCACCACGCGGCCGAGGACGCCCTGCAGGAGACGTTCGTCCAGGCGGTCCGGTACGCCGACGCGGTGGACGGGGAGACGTTCCGCGGGTGGCTGTTCACCGTCGCCCACCGGCAGGCGATGCTCCTGAAGCGGCGGGCCAGGCGGGTGCCGACCCAGGCGGACGAGTTGGTGCTGCTCGGGCTGGTCGGGGACGACGGGTCGGACGCCCGGGCCGGGCGGGCGGACGACGCCCGGGCGGTGCGGGAATTGCTGGGGCTGTTGCCGGACTCGCAGCGGGCGGTGATCGCCGCCCGGGTGTTCGAGGGGAAGACGTTCCGGGAGGTGGCGGCGGCGCTCGGCTGCCCGCTGAACACCGCCCTGTCGCGGATGCACGAGGGGCTGAAGCGGCTCCGACTCTTGTGGGAGGCCCGCGGTGCCTGACCCCGCCCTCCAGACGACCGCCCTGCGGTACGCGGCCGGCGACCTGCCGCCGGCCGAGGCGGCCGCGTTCGAGGGCCGGCTGGCCGCCGACCAGGCCGCCCGGGAGGCGCTGGGCGAGGCGGTCCGGCTGTCGGCCGCGGCCCTCGGCCAGGCCCCGCCGTCGCCGCACCGGTCGTACCGGGCGCTGATCCGGGAGCGGCTGACCGGGTGCTGCCCGGGGTGGCTGGCCCGGCGGGCGTACCGCGGGCACCCGCTGGTGTGGGCCGGGCTGGGTGCGGCCGCGGTCGCCGCGTGTGCGGTGGTCGGGCTGTCGCTCGCCGAACCGGTGCCGACCGCGACGCCGGTCGCCGCCCCGGTCCCGGTGGTCGCCGTGGCGCCGGCCCCGCGGGAGGTCGAGGAGGCGGGCGGGGACGAGCCGTCGGTGGCCGAGGTGTGGGCGGCGCTGAGCACCCCGGAGCACGTCGAGAAGACCCACGACGACGAGATGCGGTGGCGGCAGAAGTTCCGGGACGCGGCCGCCTTCCCGGCCCGCCCGGCGGACGGCCGCGAGCCGTAGCCCGGGAGGGCGAGGCTCCTGCCGAGCCGCGGGCGGAGCCGATCCCGTTGCGCTTCCGGCTCGGCAGGAGCCTCGCCCTCCCGCCACGAGGTAGCCGATGTCCCGCCTGGCCCTGGCCGCCGTGCTGGCCGCCGCCCCCGCCGGGGCGGCCGAACCGCTCCCGCGGTTCACCGAGGAGCGGGAGGCCGCCGCCCTCCACTTCGTCCGCAAGCACTGCCCGGAACTCGTCCCGCTGCTCGACGAGCTGAAGAAGGCGAACCGCCCCGCCTACGAGTTGCAGGTGCGGGAGACGTTCCAGGTGACCGAGCTGCTGGCCGACCTGCAGGACGACCCGAAGCGGCACGACCTGGAGTTGAGCGTCTGGAAGGCGGAGAACAAGGCGCTGGTGCTGGTCGCCCGGCTGGCGACGCCGAAGGAGGACGACCGGAAGAAAGCGGAGGAGCAGTTGCAGGCGCTGGCGAAGGAGTTGGTGGAGCTGGAGCTGCAGGGGTTGGAACACCGGGTGGAGCTGCTGCGGACCGAGCTCACCCTGGCGAAGGACGACCTGGCGAAGTTCCGCGACAACCTCGACCGGGCGGTGAAGGACCGGTACGAGTCGCTGGTCGAGAAGGCCCGCAAGAAGAAGCCGTAGGCGGGCGGTAGAATGCCCGCATGAAGCACGTCACCGACCTGTTCGCGACGGTCGCCCGCCGGGTCAAGCCGCCGGTCCTGTTCGCCCTCGGCCCGCCGTGGCCGGTCGCCAACCTCGTCAAGGCCCTGAACCTGCCCGAGGCCGAAGTCACCTGCGCCCAGTTCGACCTGCACCAGACGGCCCGCGTCCGGGAGTGCCTGGCCGAGGTCGGGGCGGCCGCCGAGGTGGTCACCGTCCCGGACCTGTGGGACCTGCCGGCCCGGTTCCACACCGTCATCTTCCCGGCGTCCGCCCACGCCGACCGCGAACTCAAGCTCGACGTGGTCGAGCAGGCGTACCACGTCCTCGCCCCGGGCGGGCTGTTCCTCACACTCTCCGAGTACGAGAAGGACAACCGGTTCGCAAAGTGGCACAAGAAGGTGTACGGGAAGTGCGGCGAGACGCCGGCGAGCGAGCACGGGATGGCGTTCTGGAGCACCCGGCCGGCCGAGGACGTGAAGCGGCGGCGGCACGAGGTGACGTTCCACGCGAAGGTCGGCGACGGGCCGGGGCTGGAGTTCGTGTCCCGGCCCGGGACGTTCGGGTACGGGCGGTTCGACAACGGGTCGCGGGCGATGCTGGAGGTGGCGGAGGTGCGGGCCGGCGACCGGGTGCTCGACCTGGGGTGCGGGAACGGGGCGGTCGGGTGCCTGGCCGGGGCGAAGGCCGGGCCGACCGGCGGGGTGACGTTCGTCGACAGCAGCCTGCGGGCGGTGGCGCTGGCGGAGCTGAACGCGAAGGCGAACAACACCCCCGACCCGCGGTTCGTCGCCGCCACCCGGCTGGAGGGGCTGCAGCCGGGCTCGTTCGACGCGATCCTGGCGAACCCGCCGTACTACGCGAAGTCGGAGATCACGGCGCTGTTCGTGGAGGGGACGCGCGACCTCTTGAAGCCCGGCGGGCGGTACGCGATCGTGACCAAGATGCCGACCGCGGTGGTGCCGCTGATCTTCGACACGTACGGCGACTGCTCGGTGATCGAGAACCGCGGGTACTCGGTGGTGCTGGCAAACGTGTGACCGGCGAACCGCGACCGTCAGGGAGCGGGTAGCGCCCACGAACACCCGCTCCCTGACGGTCGCGGTTCGCCAGGAGGCGACATGACCGCCGACGACGTGATCCGCCTGCTGAACCTTCAGCCGCACCCGGTCGAGGGCGGGTTCTTCCGCGAGACGTACCGGTCGGCGGCCGCCGTCCCGGCGCACGGCGGCACCCGCAGCGCGTCGACCGCCATCTACTACCTGCTCAAGCCCGGGCACGTCTCGGAACTGCACGTCCTGCCCGGCGACGAGGTGTTCCACTTCTACCTCGGGGCGCCGGTGCGGATGCTGCAACTGTGGCCGGACGGGGCGGGGCGGGAGGTGGTGCTGGGGTCGGACGTGGCCGCCGGCCAGGTGCCGCAACTGGTGGTGCCGGGCGGCGTGTGGCAGGGGACGCGGCTCGTCGGCGGTGAGGGGTTCGCGCTGCTCGGCTGCACCGTGGCGCCGGGGTTCGACTACGCCGACTACACCGGCGGGTCGCGGGCGGAGCTGACGGCGAAGTGGACCGCGTTCGCGGACGAGATCGCGCGGCTGACGCCGCGGGGGTGATCGTCCGAGCCGGAAGCGTGAGCGACGGATGCAGGTGGCCGTCGCTCACGCTTCCGGCTCGGACGGTCGGGGTCACAGCGTCTTCAGGTACTCCACCACCGCGGCCCGCTCCGCGTCCGTCAGGTGGTCGCCGTAGGTGTGGCCGCCGTTCCCGCGGCCCGGCTTCGACGTGTCGTACACCTTCCGCCGCTCGACCGCCGGCACCTTCTCCGACGGCGGCTCGCGCAACTCCGTCACCTTCCACCCGACCCGTTCCTTGTCGTAGTCCGCCTCGCCGGTCCGGTAGCTCCGGGTGAACAGCTTCGGCCGCGCCTTCGAGTTCAACACCCCGTCGAGCGTCGGGACGCTGCCGTTGTGCAGGTACGGGGCGGTCGCCCAGACGCCGTCCAGCGGCGGGGCCTGGTACCCGGCCGTCCACCGCAGCGCCTTCCCGTCCACGAACCACCCGGCCCGCTCCTTCCCGAACCACGACTCCGAGTACGCCGCCCCGTAGGCGACCTCGATCCCGGCGTGCCGCTTCGGGTCGGTCCCGATCTCGTCCAGCGGGATCACCCTGTTCGGGTACGTCCACTCCTCGCCGTAGGTGCCGTGGCACTTCGCGCAGTTGTCCGCGAACAGTTCCTTCCCCCGCGCCGCCTTCGCCCGGTCGACCGGGAACGGGTACTTCGGCGGCTCCAGGCTCAGGAGGTACTGCTGGACGTCGCGGAACGCCGGCTCGGCCTTGTGGAACGCCTCGGGCGGGTTCAGCGGGTGCATCATGAACTGCATCAGGGTGCGGACGCTCCGCGCGTCCGTCGCCCCGGTGTGGTAGATCGTCTTCTTCTTCCGCAACAGCCACCACGCCGGCACGTCGGCGCAGGTGTCGTCGTGCAGCCCGAGGTCCTTCCAGTCGCCGCGGACCGACAGGTCCGGGTTGCGGAGCCCGAGCAGGTAGACGCCGAACCCGTCCGCCTCGTTCGTACCGCGGACGTTGGCGAACGTGAACGGCAGCTTCGGGTCCCGCCCGTCGGCCTTCGCCAGGTCCTCGAACAGCGCCTGCACGTCCAGCGTGCTGTTCCCGAGGCCGACGTAACTCGTGCCGAGGACGGACCCGCCGTGGCAGAGCATGCAGTCGAGCCCGACCCCGCGGCCGAGGACCAGGTTCGCGGCCCGCAGCCCCATCGGCAGCCCGCCGTTCGGGTACGGGGCCGGGTGGAGGCCGTACCGGTCGCGGACCGCGGCGTCGTAGTCGGCCGGCTTCTCGGCGACGCCGTCCCAGTGCCGCCAGGCGTTCGGCAACGCCTTGGTGCTCCAGAACGCCGGGATGAAGGCGGTCTCGGTCAGGGCCTTGTACCCGCGCCCGGCGGGTGTCGGGTCGGCGGCGGGTGACGGGGTGACGGTGGCGGAGAGAAGAACAACCGCGAAGACGTGACGCATCATGCACCCCCCGGGCGGTTCCCACCCATTGTAGGCGGGAACCGCCGGGGCCGGGGGCGCGACAACCGATCGATCCCTGGGTGGGGCAGACATTCCTGCCTGCCGGGGCAGACAAGAATGTCTGCCCCACCGGTCCCGACACCCGTCAGCGGCGGATCGACTTGAGCAGCTTGTCCACGCCCTCGCGGTACTGCTCGGGCACCTTCTTCAGCGACTCGGCCTCGACCTTCTTCTCGCCGTCGGTGATGACCACCTTGACCGCGTCCGCGTCGTCGTCGGCGAGCCGGCCGCTGATCACGTACTCGATCCCGCCCTGCGACGCCTTGATGGTGAACGCGTCGTTCGAGATGGTGACCGACCGGAACCCGGCGTCGCCCCCGCCGATCACCACCCGGCGGCCGCCGCCGATCACCACCCCGCCGCCGCGGACGATCACCCCGCCCCGCCCGAACCGCGGCAGGTCCGGTTCGACCTTCGGCTCGCCGAGCGGGGTCACCTCCGGCTTGGCCGCGGTCAGCGTCCGGCCGACCAGCGCCTTCTCGACCGCCTCCAGCTCCGTGCGGATGCCGTCGACGTTCTCGCCCTTGCGGGCGGCCGCCTCGACCGCGTCCCGCAGCGCGGCCAACTCGGGCGGCGGGGCGTCGCCCGGCTTCGGGGCGGCCCACCCCTTCGCCAGCAGTTGCCCGACCGCGTCGACGGCCTTGGCGATCTCGCCGACGTTGTTCCCCTTCTTCGCCGCGGCCTTCACCGCGTCGCGGAGGTCGGCCAGGTCGGCGGGTTTGGCGTCCCGGGCGGCGGCGGGCCCGGCGAGGAGGAGCGCGAGGGCGGCGGAGAGCAGGGGTGTGGCGCGAGACATGGCCGGTCCCTGAGGAGGGGGGTGGACCTTGGGACGGTTATCCTACCCGACGAGACGGCCCGGCGGCTAGAAGGATTTGACGCATTCGCGCCGACTTACGGGTGCCGGCGTGGGACGGGACCCCTCGACGCATCCTTCTCGCCCGAGTGGCCTTTCGCGCCCGGACTCATAAGTTACGGAGTGGTCCGTCCGCTTTCCCCGAAGACCGGGAGACGCGTCTCCATGCCGACGGTCCTGGACTGGAGCCCGGCCGTCGATCCGTCGGAACTCGTCCGGGCCGTTCGGGAGGCGCTGGCGGCCGGGGCGGTGGCGGTACTCCCCGGGGACTGCGGGTACGTCGGCCTGGTGAACCCGGCCGCCCCGGGCGCGGCGGACCGCCTCGCCGCGCTGGCGGCGGGCGGGGCCGACCCGCCGGCGGTCCTGGCGTGGGGGTCGGACGACCCGGCCGGGCTGGGCCTGGCCGCCGGGCCGGCCGCCCGCCGGCTCATGGTCCGGGCGTGGCCGGCCCCGCTGGCGGTGGCCGTCCCCGGTATCCCCGACTGGCCGGCCGCCTGGCCGGCCGAGGTCCGCGCCGCCCTGGCCGCGGCCGGGGCGGTCCGGTTCCGCTGCCCCGAGCACCCGCTCGCCGAGGCCGCCGTCCCGGCCCTCGACCAACCCGCCCTGGCCGTCGACACCTTCCTCCCGACGCCCGAGGCGGTGCTCGACCTCGTCGCCGACCCGGACGCCTTCGCCGTCTCGGCCGGGGAACTGCCGGTGGACGGCCGGCCGACGGTGGTGCGGGCGGACGCGGACGGGTACGCCATCGAACGGGACGGGCTGTTCCCGGCCGACGAGGTGGCGAAGTTCGCGGCCCGGATCGTGCTGTTCGTGTGCACCGGGAACACCTGCCGCAGCCCGCTGGCCGAGGGGCTGGCGAAGAAGCTGCTGGCCGACCGGCTCGGGTGCGGGGTGGGCGACCTGCCGCGGCGCGGGGTGTGGGTGCTGTCGGCCGGGGTGGCGGCGTACGGCGGGGGGCCGGCGACGGACGAGGCGGCGGCGGTGGCGGCCGAGTGGGGGGCGGACCTGGCGGCCCACCGGAGCCGGCCGGTGAACCCGCAGCTGTTGGCGGCCGCGGACGCGGTGGTGGCGATGACCCGGGGCCACGCCCGGGCGCTGGCGGACCGGTATCCCGGGGTCGGGCCGGAGCCGCGGCTGCTGGGCGGCGAGGAAGACCTGAACGACCCGATCGGGGCCGGGCTGGACGTGTACCGGGAGTGCGCCCGGGCGATCGCCGGGCACCTGGAGCGGTTCCTTCCGGAGTGGACCGGACCATGAAGATCGCCGTCGGCAACGACCACCGCGGGGTGGCGGTGAAGGTGCGGCTGCTCGGGCTGTTCGCCGAGCTCGGGCACGAGGTGGCCGACCTGGGGGCGGCCGGGCCGGCGAGCGTCGACTACCCGGACTACGCGATCCCGGTGGCCGAGGCGGTGAGCGCCGCCCGGGCCGACCGCGGGGTGCTGATCTGCGCGACCGGCCACGGGATGTGCATCACCGCGAACAAGGTGGCCGGGGTGCGGGCGGCGAACTGCCGGGACATGGTGGACGCCGAGCTGAGCCGGCGGCACAACGACGCGAACGTGATGTGCCTGTCGGCCGACCTGATCGGCGAGGACCAGATCGAGAAGATGGTGCGGACGTGGCTGGCGACCGAGTTCGAGGGCGGTCGGCACGCCCGCCGGCTGGAGAAGCTGACCGCCTACGAGAAGGACCACGCCGCCGCCCCGCCCGGGTGACCCGTCCGCCGCTCGCGGCGTTGCGGGCGCGGGCGCAACGCCGCAAGCGGCGGACCCACACCCCGATGTCCGCCACGGGTGTGCCGTGGAACCCGCCCCGCCCCGGTCCCGCCGCGCCCGCCTCGGGCTCCTGGCCCTCGCCGCCGTCGCCGTCGGGCTCGTCGTCCGCCCGACCGACCGCCGCCCCGTCCCGCCCGGGGCCAAGGCCGACCTCCTCGCCGCCGCCCTGGACGCGCCCCTCGACCTCGCGGCGTACCGGGCCGCCGACGACCTGGCCGAGGACGCGGTGGCCGCGGCGGCGGACGCCGCCGACCCCGACACCCTGACCCGCCTCGCCGACCTCGGGGACCGGATGCGGGTCGCCCTGTTCGACCTCCGCGCCCGTGACCCGGCCCACCTCCCGGACGACCGATTCACCTCGTTCCTGGACGCGATCGACGGCCGCGGCCGGCGGGCGTGGTCGGCGGTCCGGGAGGCGGCGCCGGACCGCCCCGCGGCGTACCGCGGGCTGGCCCGACTCGCCCTCCGCGCCGCCGACCCGGACGAGGCCGCGGGCCGGGCGGTCGCCGGCCTCGCCGCGTGCGGCGACCGCCCGGAGCTGCGCGAGGTGCTCGCCGTCGCCGTCGCCCGGCTCGGGGACGAGTCCCGGCGGTCGCTCGCGGACTCCGTCCTCCACCCGGCCGCGGACGCGCGGACCGACCCGGTGAAGTGGTGTGTGGCGGCGGAGGTCGCCCTGGTGTCGGACGACCCGGACGTGGCCCTCGCCGCCTGCGGGAAGGCCCGCGAGGTCGACCCGGGTCACCGGTGGGCGTGCGCCGCCGAGGCCCGGGTCAGGGTCCGGGCCGGCGACTTCCGGGCCGCCCGGGACGCCCTCGCCGCCCTCGGCGACGCCGCGCTCCTCGACCCCGACCTGGCCCGCCTCCACGCCCGCGTCGTGGTCGGTTCCGGACGGTGGGCGGCGCGCGACGAGGAGTTCGGCCGGCTCCGGGGTGACCCGGCGGTGGGGTTCCTGCTCGGCGTCCTCGACGCCCCACCGGACGCCGACCGGTCCGCGTGGGTCGCCGACCGGGCCGGGCGGCTGTCAGCGGACCGGGTCCGGGCACTCGCCCTGTCTCGGTTCGCCGACCCGTCCGCGGCGCTCGCGGCGCTCGACGCCCTGCCCCGTGCCGACCGGGCCGAACCGGAGGTCGCGGCCGCGGCCGCCGCGCTCCGGCTGCGGGGGTCGGGGGACGCGGCCGGGGCGCTGCGGGCGGCGGTGCCGCTGCTGGCGGAGGAACCGACGCTGTCCGCGGGGCCGTTGGAGGTGTTGGGGGCGGTCCTGGCCGGGAACGGCCGCCCGGCCGACGCCGTCCGGGTGCTGGAGCGGGCGGCCGGGTTCCCGCGGCCGTCGGCCGGTTGCCTGGCGGCGCTCGCCGTCGCGTACCACCGGACCGGCCAGCCGGCCGCGGCCCGGTTCGCGCTGCGGCGGGCGGAACTCGCGGCGGACCGGTCGGCGCGGGAGTCGGAGTTGGCGGCCGCGCGGTCGCTGCTCGGCGAGGGGCCGTGACGGCGGGTCCGTCCGAGCCGGACGCGTGAGCGACGGCCGCGTCTGAGACCCGTCGGCGGACCGGGTGACTCGGGAGGTGGTTTCCCCTCACCCGGCCCGGCGAGGCGCCGGGCCGACCTCTCCCCAGCGGGGAGAGGTGGGGGCGGTTGGCCGTTCCGTAAAGCTGGACGAGGGGCCGCACGACCCCCACCTCTCCCCGCTGGGGAGAGGTCGCCGCGGAGCGGCGGGTGAGGGGCGCTGCGTCGACGGACCCCGGCGGCCGACCCCGATCCGTCGCCCACGCGCCCGGCCCGGAGTGCTTGAGCCGAATGCCCCGACTTCCGCCGACCCGCCCGCCCGGCCGGCTCACCCGCGGACTTTCTCCCCCCACCGCCCCGGCCCGACCCGCCCGCCCCGGCGGCGGCGCGGAAACCCCTTGGCTCCCCGCCGGGGCGCGGGACAATAGGGTGCGGGCCGCCCCCGCGCCCCGGAGCCGCACCGTGTCCACCGCCACCCTCCCGCCCCCGCCGGCCGCCACCCCGCGCCCGGCCGACATCCCCACCGACGCCCCGACGCGGACCCCGGCCCCCGGGTTCCTCCGCCGCTGGCCGTGGCTCGCCCTCGGCCTGGCCGTCGGCCTCATCCTCGGCGGCATCTACCACCTCCTCCAGCCGGCGGTGTACGAGTCGACCGCCCAGCTCCTCGTCACCGCGAACGCCGGGGACGAGGTCGGCCCGCAGGTCATCCTGATCGGGTCGGAGACGGTGCTGAGGGCCGCGGCCGAGCGACACGTCGACAAGGAGAAGCCGTTCGAATCGCCCCCCCCCGACGGGGTCGAGAACCGGGTCGGATTCCTGAAGGCCGGACTGTCCGCCGCCCGGGAGCGCGAACCCGGGTCCGACGCCCCGAGCAGCGTCATCGGGCTGTCGTTCCGCGCCGCCAGCCCGGCCGACGCCCCGAAGTACCTCCGGGCCGTCGTCGCCGCGTACCGGGAGACGGTCAAGGAGCTGTACGGCGAGCCGCCCGCCCCGCCGACCCCGGCCCCGGGCGACAAGCCGGACCGGCTCCGCGAGGCCGAGGACGCCGCCCGGGCCGAGCTGCGCGCCGCCGAGGCGAAGCTCCGCGAGGCCGGCCCGGAAGACCTCGCCCGGGTGCGGCAGCGGGTCAGCGACGGCCGGGCCGCCCGGCTCGGCCTCGAGCGCCGCCGCGACGCGATCCAGGCCGAGCTGAAGCAGGTTCGCGACGCCGGCACCTCCCCGGCGGCCCGGGCGGCGATCCTTCAGAAGCTCCAGCCGGCCGACCGCCCGGCCGGCGGCGGCTCCGACCCGGGCGCCCTCCTCGGGCAGTTGCGGGCGGAGAAGGCCCGGCTCGTCGACCGCCGCGGCCTCGGCCCGGGTCACCCGGAGATGATCGCCCTCGACAAGCAGATCGCGGCGCTGGAGGCGGAACTCGGACAGGGCGGGCCGTCGGCCGAGGACCGGTTCGACCAGTACCGGAAGAAGCTGGAAGCCGACCTGGCCCGGGTCACCGCCGATCTCGCGCCGCTGGCGAAGCAGGTCGAGGCGGACGAGGCCCTGGCCGGTCGGCTCGCGCTGCTGCAGTCCGAGGTCCGGGCCGCGGAGGACAAGCTGCGGGCGGCGGAGGCGGACCGACAGGCGGCCCGCGCCCGGGTGCGGGCGGACGGCCCGCGGGCGGCCGGCGGGTACGAGGTCCGCGAGCTGTCCCGGCCCGGGACCGGGATGAAGGTCGGCCCGAACCTGGCCGCGTCGCTACTCCCCGGGGCGGCGCTCGGGCTGCTCCTCGGGGCCGGCCTCGCCCTCTTCCGGCCCGGGCCGACCGTCACCCCGCCGGGGGTGCCGCGGCCGGCACTCGACCCGCGCCGGCTCGGGCTGCCGGTCCTCGGCCACGTCCCGGTCCTCCGGACCGCCGACCCGCCGGAGGTCAAGCCGGCCGCCGCCCTCGACCCGGCGCTGGCCGTCGTCCTGCGGCCCCGGTCGGCCGACGCGGAGGCGGTCCGCGGGGTCCGCACCCAGCTCCTGTTCGCCACCCGGAACAAGGGGTCGCAGGTCGTCCAGGTGACCGGCCCCGGGCCGGGGGACGGGGCGACGACGGTGGCCGCGAACCTGGCCGCCGCCCTCGCCCGGGCCGACAAGCGGGTGATTCTGGTCGACGGCGACTTCCGCCGCCCGCGGGTCCACGCCACGTTCGGCCTGGCCGACCCGCCGGTCGGGCTCGCCGCCGTCCTCGCCGACAAGGCCGACCTCGCCGACGCCGTCTACCCGTGCGAGGTCGCCAACCTGTCGCTCCTCCCGGCCGGCCCGCGGCCCGGCGGCCCGGCCGAGTTGCTCACCTCGCCGCGGCTCGCGGAGGTGCTGGCCGAGCTGAAGGCGACGTACGACCTCGTCGTCCTCGACACCCCGCCGGTCCTGTCGGTCGGCGACCCGGCGGCCGTCGCCCCGCAGGTCGACGGGGTGGTGCTAGTGTTCCGGGCGACGCCCGACGCCGGGCCGGCCGCCGCCCGGGCGAAGGACGAGCTGGCGGGCGCCGGCGGGAAGCTGCTCGGGGTGGTGGTGAACGCGTCGGCCGGGCGGGACGCGGGGGACGGGTCGCGGTACGACTACCCGTCCGACGCCGAGGGGTGAGCCGACTTGCCGTTGGTGTGGCGTCCGCCGCTCGCGGCGTTGCGGGCAACGCCGCGAGCGGCGGCCCGGGAAACCCGTTCTACAGTTCAGCGGCGGGGACGCGTCGGACCCGCGACCCGGCGGCCCCGCCCATGCCCCCCCTGGCCGATACCCACGTCCACCTCCTCGCCGGCCTCGACGACGGCCCCCCGGACCGGGAGGTCGCGCTGGCCATGTGCCGGATGCTGACGGCCGAGGGGGCCGGGCACGCGGCCGCCGTCGCCCACCAGAACGCCGACTACCCGGACAACACCGCCGACCGGCTCCGGGCGGCCGCCGCCGACCTCGCCGCGGACCTGGCGGCGGACGGGGTCCCGCTGGCCGTCTACCCGACCGGCGAGGTGATGCTCTCCCCGACCACCCTGGACGACTGGCGGGCCGGCCGGCTCTTGACCGTCGGGGACCGCGGGCGGTGGCTGCTGGTCGAGATGCCGCACGGGGAGTTCGTCGACGTCCGGCCGTTCGCCGACGCCCTCCGCCCGTCCGGGGTGGGGCTGGTCGTCGCCCACGCCGAGCGGTACCCGGACCTGCTGTACAACCCCGGGCTGGCGGCCGACTGGGTGGCCGCCGGGTGCCTGATCCAGGTGACCGCCCGGGCCCTGGCCGACCCGCCCAACCCGCTCGCCGAGCAGGCGCTGCGGGGGTGGGCCCGGGGCGGGTTCGTCCACCTCCTCGGGTCCGACGGGCACGGCATCGACCGCCGCCGGCCGCGCCTCGCCGACGGGTACCGGCGGCTCGCGGAGTGGGCCGGGCGGGCGGCCGCCGACCGGGTCGGCGCGGAGTGGGGGGCGGCGGTGCTGCAGGGGCTGCCGGTCGCGGTACCGCCGCCGGCCCCGCCGCCCCGGAGTTGGTTCCGCCGGCTGTTCGGCGGGTAGCGGCGCGGTATCATCTCCCCGCATCGCCCGCCCTCCCCACCGGACCCCCACCCATGCGCCCCGCCGCGCTCCTCCTCGCCGCCGCCCTCGTCGCGTCGGCCGCCGCCCAGGACAAGAAGGACCCGCCCGCCAAGAAGGACGCCCCGGTCGTCGCCCCCCTCAAGGGGAAGAGCGAGACCGTCAAGCTGTTCGACGGCAAGTCTCTCGACGGGTGGGAGGGGTACTCCGACCTGTGGTCCGTCAAGGACGGGGTGATCGTCGCCAAGAACACCGAGCCGCTGAAGTTCAGCACCTACCTCTTGACCAAGAACAAGTACACCGACTTCCGGCTGACGTTCGCGGCGAAGCTGGTGGAGAGCGAGATGCACTCGGGCGTCGCGTTCTGGGGCGTGGTCAAGCCGGACGTGAGCAAGGACCCGGAGAAGGACCGGACGAAGCACACCTACGCCGGGCACCTGGTGATGTTCCCGTCCGGGTACGGGCTGTACGACCTGTTCGGGCGGAACGGGCTGCCGGTCGACACCGCCCCGGCGAAGAAGGTCGGGAAGCAGCACGACTGGAACGACATCGAGGTCCTGGCCCAGGGGAACCGGATCCGGGTGGCGATCAACGGGGCGCAGGTGGTCGACTGGCGCGACCCGGAGCCGACCCGGATCAAGGAGGGCCCGATCGGGCTGCAGCTGCACTCGAACAAGGTGCCGCAAGAGGTCCGGTTCAAGGGCCTGGTGCTCGAGACGTTCCCGAAGGAGGACAAGCTCCTGACGGTGAAGTGACGGCGCCCCGGTGGGGCAGGCATTCCTGCCTGCCGGCTGAGGCTCGGGCAGGCAGGAATGCCTGCCCCACCGGAGTCAGATTCCGCGTGCCCCGCGCGTGCGAGCGCGGTATGCTCGGCGCTCCCGCCCCGCCGCCCCGCCCGAGGGCCCGCCGTGAAGCCCACCCGCCGCCAACTCCTGCAGCTCGGGGGACTCGGGGCGCTGGGCCTCGGCCTGCCGCAGCTGTTCGCCGCCGACCGCCGCGCCGCCCGGCCGAAGTCGTGCGTGTTCATCGTCCAGTACGGCGGGTGCAGCCAGATCGACAGCTTCGACCCGAAGCCGGACGCCCCGGAAGAGGTCCGCGGGCCGTTCCGCCCGATCGCGACGAGCGTCCCCGGCACCCGCGTCTGCGAGCACCTGCCGCACCTCGCCCGGATCGCCGACCGGTACTGCCTGGTCCGGTCGATGACCCACGGCAACCCCGGGCACGACGGCGGCATGCACGTCGCCATGACCGGCCACTCGCAGCCGGCCGAGAACACGCCGTACTTCGGGGCGGTCGCGGCGAAGTTGCTGCCGCCGGGCCGCGACGTGCCGCCGTACGTCTGGGTCCAGAACCTCGCCGGGGACGTCCAGCCGCGGTACCTGACCGGCGGGTTCCTCGGCCCGCGGTACGCCCCGTTCCGGGTCGGCACCGACCAGGACACGCCCTCCGCACCCGGGTTCCGCGTCCGGGCGTTCGACCCCGCCCCGGACGTGCCGGCCCCGCGCCTCCTCGGCCGCGCCGACCTGCTGACCCGCGTCGAGTCGGCCGGCCGCACCCCGCCCGGCGCCGCCGACCTGCAGACGCACCGCGAGAAGGCGTTCGACCTGCTGACCGGCCCGGCCGCCCGCGCCGCGTTCGACCTCGACCGCGAACCCGAACGACTCCGCGACCGGTACGGCCGGCACCCGCTCGGCCAGAACCTGCTGCTCGCCCGCCGGCTGATCGAGGCCGGCACCCGCCTGGTCAGCGTGACCGCGTGGACCGGGCTGCCGCCGGGCGAGAAGTTCCGCAACGTGCAGACGTGGGACATGCACGGGACCGGGGCCGGGCTCGGCAGCATCTTCGGCACCGGCCACTTCGGCCTGGGGTGGGCGCTGCCGCGGGTCGACGAGGCGGTGTCGGCGCTGCTCGACGACCTGTCCGACCGCGGGCTGTTGGAGACGACGCTGGTGGTGATGGTCGGCGAGTTCGGGCGGTCGCCGAAGGTGTCCGGCGAGGGCCGCGACCACTGGCCGCAGTGCTACACCGCGCTGCTGGCCGGCGGCGGGGTCCGCGGCGGGGCGGTGTACGGGGCGAGTGACAAGACGGCCGGGTACGTGAAGGACGCCCCGGTCCGGCCGGAGGACTTCGGGGCGACGCTGTTCCACGCCCTGGGGGTGCCGCCGGAGACCCGCCTCGGGGCCGACGGGTTCACCCTGCCGGTCAGCGCCGGGAGGCCGGTGCTGGACCTGTTCGGGTGAGACGGGTCGGGGCGACGCCGCCGGGTTCCTCCGCAGGTGGTGCCCCTCACCCGGCCCGGCGAAGCGCCGGACCGACCTCTCCCCAGCGGGGAGAGGTGGGGCCTCGGCGCTCCCCCTCAGCGACCCGGTCGGTCAACCACCCCCACCTCTCCCCGCTGGGGAGAGGTCGCCGGCGCTTCGCCGGCGGGTGAGGGGCACCACCTGCCGAGACCGTCGGCAGCGTCATCCATCCCGAGAGCCCCGCATGCCGCCCGCCCCGAAGGTCGCGCTGGTCACCGGGGCCGGGTCCGGCATCGGCCGGGCGGTCGCCCTGGCCCTGGTCCGCGACGGGTGGGCGGTCGCCCTCGCCGGCCGCCGCCCCGATGCCCTCGCGGCCACCACCGCCCTCGCCCCGCCCGGCTCGCCGGTCCTGCCGGTCCCCGCCGACGTGACCGACCCCGACTCCGTCCGCCAACTGTTCGACCGCACCGTCAGCACCTTTGGCCGGCTCGACCTCCTGTTCAACAACGCCGGGGTCGGCGCCCCGCCGGTGCCGCTCGAAGACCTGACGTTCGAACAGTGGCGGGCGGTCGTCGACGTGAACCTGACCGGGGCGTTCCTCTGCACCCAGGCGGCGTTCCGGCAGATGAAGGGCCAGGCCCCGCGCGGCGGTCGGATCATCAACAACGGGTCGATCTCGGCCCACGCCCCGCGGCCGAACTCGGCCCCGTACACCGCCGCCAAGCACGCGGTCACCGGGCTGACCAAGGCCACCGCCCTCGACGGCCGGGGGTACGACATCGCCTGCGGGCAGATCGACATCGGGAACGCGGCGACCGAGATGACCGCCCGGATGGCCGGCGGGGTTCCTCAGGCGGACGGGTCGGTCGCCCCCGAGCCGACGATGGACGTGGAGTGCGTCGCCAATGCGGTGGTCTACATGGCCGGCCTGCCGCCGGGCGCGAACGTCCTGTTCCTGACGGTGATGGCCACCCGGATGCCGTTCGTCGGCCGCGGGTGAGGGCGTCGGACCGTGCCCCGGCCGCCGGTCCGGTTTCCGTTGAATACCCACCGGACGGCCCGCGTCTCCACCGGCGGCGGGGCGCATCCCGCCGGAACCGAACCCGAACCGAACCCCGTGCCCGGCGGACGACGGTCGTCCGCGCGGGCCGGGGCGTGTTGTGGAAGGGAGAACGCTGCGATGGCGCGGAAGACGATCCGGCGGGGCCTGACGGCCGCCCTCGGGGTGGCGGCGGTGCTGACCGCCTCCGGGGCGGGCGGGCAGGACAAGAAGGACGAGAAGCTCCCCGACATCAAGGAGATCATGCAGAAGGGGCACAAGGCGACGGACAACTACCTGGCCCAGATCAAGGCCGAGGTGAAGGGCGAGAAGTGGGAGGACGCCGGCACCCACGCGAAGCTGCTGAACGCGTTCGGCGAGGCCCTCGGCAAGAACAAGCCGCCGAAGGGCGACGACAAGTCGTGGAAGGAGCTGTGCGAGAAGTACGCGTCCAACACCAAGGCGGTGCTCGCCGCGGTCGAGAAGAAGGACGCGGCCGCCGCCAACAAGGCCCTCGGGGCGATCAGCGGGTCCTGCGGCGGGTGCCACAAGGCCCACAAGTGACACCCTTCGCCGCTTGCGGCGTTGCGGGCGGCGCCCGCAACGCCGCAAGCGGCGACCCGAGCGGGTCTCACTTCCCGAGCTGCTTCCGCGCCGCGGTGAGGACCGCGTCGGTCGTGAACCCGAAGTGCTTGTACACGTCCTTGATCGGGGCCGACGCCCCGAACGACCGCATCCCGATGACCGCGCCGGTCGGCCCGGCGAACCGCTCCCACCCGAACGCCGCCCCCGCCTCCACGCACACCCGGGCCGTCACCCTCGCCGGCAGCACCGACTCCCGGTACTCCGGCGGCTGCCGGTCGAACAGCTCCCAGCTCGGCAGGCTCACCACCCGGGCCCTCACCCCGTCGGCGGCCAGCTTCTCCGCCGCCTCCACGCACAGCGACACCTCGCTCCCGGTGCCGATCAGGATGATGTCCGGGCTCGGTACGTCGTTCAGCGCGTACCCGCCCTTCGCCAGGTTCGACGCCGGGGCGAACCTGGTCCGGTCGAGCGTCGGCACCGCCTGCCGGGTCATCGCCAGGATGACCGGGGCGTGCTTCTCGGTCAGGGCCACCTTGTACGCCTCGGCCACCTCGTTCGCGTCGGCCGGGCGGATCACCACCGCCCCCGGGATCGCCCGCAGAGACATGATCTGCTCGACCGGCTGGTGCGTCGGCCCGTCCTCCCCGACCCCGATCGAGTCGTGGGTGAACACGTACAGCGGCGGGACGTGCATCACCGCCGCCAGCCGGATCGACGGCCGGCCGTAGTCGGAGAAGATCAGGAACCCGGACGCGTACCCGCGGAGCTTGGACAGCACCATCCCGTTCAGGGCCGCCCCCATCCCGTGCTCCCGGACCCCGAAGTGGATGTTCCGCCCGCCCGGGTTGCCGGCCTTGAACACCCCCTCGCCCTTCAGGAACGTCTTGGTGCTCGGGTTCAGGTCGGCCGCCCCGCCGACGACCCACGGGACCGCCTTGGCGATCGCGTTCAGCACCTGCCCGGAGCTGTCCCGGGTGGCCAGGCCCTTGGCGTCCGCCGGGAACGTCGGGACCGCCTTCTCCCACCCGGCCGGCAGCTCCCGCCGCTCCATCGCGTCCAGCTCGGCGGCCAGCTCCGGGAACGTCTTCCGGTACTCGTCGTACCGCTTCTGCCACGCCGCACGGGCGTCCGCCCCGCGCTTCCCGATGCCGCCCTTGAAGTGGTCGTAGACGCCGTCCGGGACCAGGAACTGGGCGTCCTCCGGCCACCCGTAGGCCTTCTTCGCCAGCTTGATCTCGTCGGCCCCGAGCGGCTCCCCGTGCGCGCTGTGGGTGTTCGCCTTGTTCGGCGCCCCGTACCCGATCACCGTCTTCTGGACGACCAGCGTCGGCCGGTCGGTGACCGCCTTCGCGGTTTCGAGCGCCTTCGCCATCCCGGCCGTGTCGTTCCCGTCGTCCACCCGCAGGATGTGCCACCCGTAGGCGGCGTACCGGGCGGCCACGTCCTCGGAGAACGCCAGGTCGGTGTGCCCGTCGATGGTGATGGTGTTGTCGTCGTAGATCAGGCACAGGTTGTTCAGCCGGAGGTGCCCGGCGAGCGACGCCGCCTCGCTCGCCACCCCCTCCATCATGCACCCGTCGCCGCAGATCACGTACACCCGGTGGTCGAACAGGGCCTCGAACCCGGGCCGGCCGTAGTGGGCGGCCCGCCACTTCTGGGCGATGGCCATGCCGACGGCGTTGCCGATCCCCTGGCCGAGCGGGCCGGTGGTCGTCTCCACCCCGGCGGTCAGCTCGTTCTCCGGGTGGCCGGGGGTCTTGCTGTGGAGCTGGCGGAACCGCTTCAGCTCGTCCATCGGCAGGGACGGCTCGTCCAGGACCTTCCCGTGGTGGTCGACGTTCCGGATGCCGGCGAGGTGGATGAGGGAGTAGAGGAGCATCGACGCGTGGCCGTTGGACAGGACGAACCGGTCGCGGTTCGGCCACATCGGGTCGGCCGGGTCGTAGGTGAGGAACCGGTTCCAGAGGGTGTACGCGACCGGGGCGAGGCCCATCGGGGCCCCGGGGTGGCCGGAGTTGGCCTTCTGGACCGCGTCCATCGCCAGGGTGCGGATGGTGTTGACGCACAGGGCGTCGGTCGGGGTGAACGGGTGCGCGGCTTCGCCCATGACGTGGTGCCTCGGAAGGTGTGGGGTGCCGGTCCCGGACGATGATACGAAGTCGGCCGGGCGGCCGGCACCGCGCGGGGGTGCCGGGTGTGCCGCGTGTGCCGGCGGAAACCCCTGGAAACCGGGGGGGAAACGACTTGACCGGGGCCCGCGGGGCGGGAAAAGCGTGATATTTCCAGGGAAACGACGTTGTCGCGTTGACAACCGCCCCGGAAACTCCTTAGTTTTCTGGCAGTTCCGCACCCCACCCACCCGGAGTCCCGCTCATGGCCAAGGCCGCTAAGGCGCCGGCGAAGAAGGCCGGCAGCAAGAAGGCGATGACCAAGTCCGCCCTCGTCGCCCACCTGGCCGAGAAGGCCGGCGTCACCAAGAAGCAGGTGGACGCCGTCATGGAGGAGTTGATCGCGGTGGTCCAGCAGGAGGTCAGCACGAAGGGGCCGGGGAAGTTCGTGATCCCCGGGCTGTGCCGGGTCACCGTCACCCGCAAGCCGGCGGTCAAGGGCGGGGAGAAGAAGATCAACCGGCTGACCGGGGCCGAGTACCTGACCAAGGACAAGCCGGCGTACAACCAGGTCAAGCTGCGGCCGGTCAAGGCCCTGAAGGACGCCCTGAAGTGACCAGACCCGGCGAGCCGGGAGCGTGAGCGACCGGAGGCGTCCACCCCTCCGGTCGCTCACGCTCCCGGCTCGCCGGCCGCCTCACCCGCCCGGCGGGTGACCGTGCCCGTGGTGCCGCCGGGCCCGCTCCTCGTCGTGGGCCTTGACGGCCGCCACCGCCTTCTCCAGGTCCCCCTGGTGGACCCACAGCTCGATCGAGTCCGGGATCGCGCTGCCGAAGCTCGCCCCCAGGTCCGTCCCGACCACCTTGCTCTCGATCCCGGCCTCGGTCAGCACCTGCTGGTACGCCTCCACCTCCACCAGCGGGCCGGCGTACACCCTCACCACGTCGTCCGGGTCGCGGGTCATCGGCTGTCCTCCGTCGGGGGGCGAGGTGTCGCCCATTCTATCCGGCCCGTCCGTCCGTAGCACAACCGTCCCCGGTTGTGCCCCCTGTGCACAACCGGGGACGGTTGTGGTACGACCGGCCGCGGGCCCGGCTGGGCTTGTGGCATTCCCGTTGCTAGTTAACCTGTGGGAGACCGCCGCCCCGAGGACCGGGCATGACCGGCCCGACCGACGCCCCGCCCGCCGACCCGGCCCCGGACCGCCTCGCGGACCTGGAGGTCCGCGTCCGCCGGCTCGAGACCGCGGTCGCCGAGCGGCCGCCCCCGCCGCCGGACGAGGACGCGGTCGCCGACCGGGTGATCGCGAAGCTCACCGCCTACGCCGACGACCCCCGCCCGCTGGCCCAACCCGGAGCCGACCGCGTGCTGGTCCTGGACACCCCCGCCCCATCCGCCCCGGTCCCCCCGCCGCCGCCGAACGGGGCCGTCCTCCACCCGCCCAAGCCGCCGGCCGACCCCGCCACCCGCCGGTGGTTCCTGACCCAGTTCTTCGCCGAGGTCCGGCTCATCGCCCGGATGTACCTCGACCCCCGCTACCGCCTCACCCGGACCGCCCAGTTCGTGATCCCGGCGATCCTCGGGCTGCTCGTGTTCAACTACTTCCTGTTCTCGGTCTGGATGCCGTTCTGGTTCGTCGGCCCGGTCCTGGAGCGGGTCCTGGCCGTCGTCCTCGGGGTCGTCGGGTACAAGGTCCTGACCCGCGAGACCGTCCGGTACCGCGAGGTCCTCGACTACATGAACCGGTACGCCCGGTGACCGGCCGTAGGGTGGGGGCCGAGGCCGGCTCTGCGGCCGAGTCCCACCGCCCTGATAGTCCCACCGCCCGGCGAAGGAGGTGGGACTCGCCGGCGAAACGCCGGCTCGGCCCACCCTACGGAGCGCCCATGATCCGCCTCGGGGTGAACGTCGACCACGTCGCGACCGTCCGCCAGGCCCGCCGGGCGAACGAGCCGGACCCGGTCGCGGCCGCCGTCCTGGCCACCCTCGGCGGGGCCGACGGGATCACCGTCCACCTCCGCGAGGACCGCCGGCACATCCAGGACCGGGACGTGTACGTCCTCCGCGAGACGGTCACCACCCGGCTGAACCTGGAGATGGCGACCGCCGACGAGATCCTCGCGATCGCCCTGAAGGTGAAGCCGGACGAGGCCACGCTCGTCCCGGAGAAGCGGCAGGAGCTGACCACCGAGGGCGGCCTCGACGTGGCCGGGAACGCGGCGACGGTCCGGCCGGCGGTCGGGCGGCTGAAGGCCGCGGGGATTCACGTCTCGCTGTTCATCGACCCGGACCCCGGCCAGGCGGACGCGAGCCGGGCGGCCGGGGCCGACGCGGTCGAGTTCCAGACGGCGAGCTATTCCGAGGCGGTCGGGGCCGACGCGGTCGGGCGGGAGTTGGAGAAGCTGCGGGCGGCGACCGCCCACGCGGTCGGACTCGGGTTGCACGTTCACATGGGGCACGGGCTGAACTACTGGAACGTCCAGCCGGTGGTGCGGATCGCCGGGGTGGAGGAGTTGAACATCGGGCACAGCATCGTGTCGCGGGCGGTGCTGGTCGGGATGGAGCGGGCCGTCCGGGAGATGAAGGCGGCGATGACGGAACATTACCCGTTGGTCAAGAAGCCCGCGACGTGAGGGCCGCCGCCAGCTCGCCCGCTGCGGCCACGACCAGGTCCGGCCGGCTGTCGCGGAGGATGCCGTCGGCGTGGAACCCCCAGGTGACTGCGGCCGCCGCAACCCCGGCCTTCCGGGCCGCCTCCACGTCCCGCACCTCGTCCCCGACGTACACCACCTCGGCCGCCGGCACCCGCTCCGCCCGGACCAGCCGCCGCAGCGCCTTCCCCTTGCCGAACAGCTTCGGGTACCCGACCACGAACCCGAACAGCCCCTCGACCCCGTTCGCCCGCAGGCACCGGCGGATGGTGTCCTCGCGGTTCGAGGAGAGAATGCCGAGTCGCGCCCCGCCGGCGCGGAGGGCGGCGAGGGCGTCGGGGAGGCCGGGGAAGAGGCGGAGGTGGTCGGCCCGCTCGGCGGCCGCGGCGTGGAACCGGCGGACGAGGCGCGGCAGCCGCCACAGGGAGATGCGGTGGTGGCGGAGGAACTGGCGGGTGGTCATGGCCCGGGCGGCGGCCACGTCCTCGACCGGCCGGTGCCCGAGGTCGGCGGCGAGCCGGTTGAAGATCTCGACGGTGGCCGGGAGGGAGTCGGCGAGGGTGCCGTCGAAGTCGAACACGACGAGCCGGTACGGCATCGGCCTGGCCCCCGGGGTGCGGGGTATTGTACCGCCGGCCGGGGCGGGGTAGAACGACACCGCTCGTCGCGGCGTTGTGGGTCTAGCTCGTCGCTCTGCGACCGGACGATGTTGCGTCGTCCGAGCGAATGCCCAGCGATCCGCCGCGGGGAAGGCTGTTCCAGCACCGCTAACGGGCAGGGCCTGCCCAAGCATGCTGCGGCCTGGCTCAACCCCGCGGGTCGTGGTTCCGCAGCATGCTTGGGCAGGCCCTGCCCGGCGGTGCCGTGAGCCTTCCGCGCCCCAGGATGGGAAGTAGACCGGCTGCGACGCGCACAGAGGCCCCGGGGGTGACCCCGGGGCGTTCTGTTTTCCTGGACCGCGGGCGTCCCGCCCGCTCCACCTGTCCGACGCCGGGTGCCCCACGGTTCGTCCGGTTGCCACCGGCGCGCCGGAGCGGGAGCGGGCGGGACGCCCGCGGTCCAGGTCAGCGCAGCCCGCTGGCGAAGTCGTCGCCGGTCGTGGCGGCCCGGGCCTCGGTGTGGAAGTGGGTCCCCTTCGGGGCCGGGTGCCCGCCGTGCGCCTTCACCCCGCGGCCCATCTCGGCCACCACCGCCCCGTAGCTCGCCGGCACGTCGTCGGTGTCGTAGTCGTAGTCGTCGTAGGTGCAGACGTACCCCGGCTGCTTCGACCGCTCCCGCTCCTCCCCGTACGCCCGGACCACCGCCCCCTGGACCAGCTCCCGGGCCCCGGAGTGGATCGGGTGGGCGATGTCGGCGTGCAGCTTCGCCCGCCCGTCGGTGTCCCGGACCGCCCGGTGCTCGTCCAGCCGGGCCCCGCACGAGTTACAGAACCGGGCCCGCAGGTGGTTCTTGCTCGAGCACTTCCCGCACCGGTCGGTCAGCTTCCGGCTCGGCATCGCCACGAACACCCCCTTCGTCCCCTCGATGATCTTCAGGTCCCGGACGACGAAGGCGTTGTCGAAGGTGACCGAGCAGAACGCGAGCAGCCGCTCGCTGTTCGCCTCGCACAGCTTGATGCGGACTTCCGTGATGACCACCGCTGTTCTCCTTCAGGCGGGATCCGAGGTAAGACTGCGGACGACCAGGACACGGGACACGGGCTCGTCGGCCGGGCGGGCGGCGCGGAACGCCGCGGCCACCGCCTGTGCGTGCTCGCGGGACCGGCAGACGGCGAACACCGCCGACCCGCTGCCGGACATCCGGGCGCCGCACGGGCCGGCGGCGGCCAGGCGGTCGCAGATCCGGCCGACGACCGGGGCGAGGGCGAACGCCGGCTCCTCCAGCCGGTTGAACAGCAGCCGGCCGACGGCCTCCGGGTCGCCCGCCCGGACCGCCGCCCGCAGGGCGTCGCCGCCGACCGGCTCCGCCGGCGGGGCGAGGCGGCGGTACACGTCGGCCGTCGCCAGCCCGACCGGCGGGCAGACCAGGACGAAGTCGAGGGGCCGGGCGGCCGGTTCCGGGGTCACCACCTCGCCGCGCCCGGTGCACCACCCGGCCGGCGGGGACAGGAAGAAGGCCACGTCCGACCCGACACCCGCGGCGATACCCGCGAGTTCCGCCGGTGTCAGCCCCAGTTTCCAGACCCGGTTCAGGGCCAGCAGGGCGAGGGCGGCGTCGGCCGACCCGCCGGCGAGTCCGGCCTGCGTCGGGATGCGCTTGGTCAAGCGGACATCGGCCCCGAGCTGCGGCCGGCGGACGTGGGTGCGGAGGGCGACGGCGGCCTTCACCACCAGGTTGTCGGGGCCGGTCGGGAGGCCGGGCGGGTCGCAGTCCAGGCGGACCCGGCCGGCCGGCCCGGGTTGGACTTCGAGGGTGTCGAACAGGTCGACGGCGACCATCAGCGACTCGAGGGCGTGGAACCCGTCGGGCCGCTTGCCGAGGACTTCGAGGAACAGGTTGAGCTTGGCGGGGGCGGCGGCGACGAGTCCGGCCGCGCCGGCGGGGAGGCACGGGTAGACCGCGAGCGGGTCCGGGGGTCCGGGGCGGGTCATGGTGCGAGGCTGGGGCGGCCCGCCGTGAGGGGAGCGTCCCGTCCGTGGGTGCTGACTCGGAGTCGTTCCGGGCGGCCGGATGAAGATCTGAACGCGGACGTTATCCGACGCCGCGGGTCGGGTCAAGGGGTATCCGGGAAATCCGCGCGGGTGTGCCCGGCGAGCGTCGGGGCGTCAGCCCGACGTGCCCTCCCGGTGGCGGTTCGCGTTCTAGGCTTCGGGGCCGACCGCCCGCCCGTCAGGACCCCGCGCATGCCGCCGCCGAACCGCCCGCCCGGGTCGTCGCCCGCCCGCCCGTCCGGCCCGGTCCCGTACCCCAACGCCGCCCTGTCGTTCGACGGGATCAAGGCCCGGGTGCTGGCGAAGCTGGAAGACCGGATGGACGCCGGGGCGTCGAAGCGGATGCCGCCGTCGCTGCTGCGGCAGACCCTGCGGGGGGCGGCGGAGGGGTTCGCCGACCAGGACGGGCGGGGGCTGTCGCGGGCGGACCGGGACCGGCTGGTGGAGGAGGTGCTGGCGGAGCTGCTGGGGTACGGCCCGCTCGGGGAGCTGTTCGCCGACCCGGCGGTGCGGGAGGTGATGGTGGCCGGGCCGCAGGTGGTGATCGCCCGGCGGGAGATGGGGGCGTGGACCCCGACCCCGGTGCGGTTCCGGGACGAGGAGCACCTGCGGACGGCGATGGACCGGCTGGCGACGCACGCCGACCCGGTCGGCGGGGTGACGACGAGCGTGAACCTGTTCGACCTGAGGCTGCCGAACGGGTTCCGGGCGGTCGGGGTGGCGCCGCCGCCGGCCCTGGGGCTGCCGCCGATGGTCGGGTTCATCCGGGCGGAGCCGGCCGCGGACCTGGCCGGCCCGGCGTCCGGCCGGCACCCGGTGCCGGCGGCCGCGGCGGGGCCGGGGTCGCCGACCGCGTCGCCGCGGCCGGGGGCGGCGCCGGCCGGGCCGGCGGACGGGCTGACGCGGCACCGGAACCGGGTGATGGAGCGGCTGGCGTCGCGGCTGGCGAGCCTGGGGGTGTACGACCTGCGGCGGCTGGAGGTGGGGGAGCGGCGGCGGGTGGTGGCGGCGTACGTGGCGGAGTACGTGGCGGCGGAGAACCTGTACCTGAGCGACGCGGACCAGGGCCGGCTGATCCTGGAGGTGCTGACGGCGATGGAGCGGTAGGAAGCGCGGAACGCGGAGTGCGGAACGTGGAGTTGAAACCCGCCCCCGGTTAGCGACGCTTCGCAGAAGCGTCCGGACCCCGTCACCCGTCGCGCCACGGGCGGCCGAGGAGGAGGTCGAGCACCCAGCACCCGCGGACGTGCTCCCAGTTCGCGGCGCGGCAGTGGTTCAGCACCTCGTCGTGGTCGCACCCGGCGTCCTGGAGGGCGTCGGCGAGGACCGGCAGCCGGTCGAACGCCTTCTCGTCGTGGGCGCCGCGGGCCAGCGCCACCACGTCGGACGTGAGCCACGTGGGGTCGATCAGGACGTCGCGGAACGGCAGCGGCCCGAAGATGTCGTGGAGCAGGCGGGCGTGACGCGCGAATTCCGCCTTGCGGACCGTGTACACGTCCGGAAGGCGGCTCGGGCCGACTGCGTCCGCGACGCGCCAACTGGCCCACTGGGCGGACGGGACGGTGTCGTCCGTCTCGTACTGGTCCCGGTCACGGTCCGGATCGGGCTCGTCGGCCGCGGTCAGGCACGCCATGACTGCGGCGTCGGTGTCCTCCGGGACCGGCCGGGCGTGGTACCCGCGCCAGCCGTCCGCCACAGCGACCTCAAGGGCGGCGGCGGCGGTCCGGCCGTCGGCGAACGCTTCGGCGAGGTCGATCACCGCAAGGAACGCGGGGTCGTTGACCAGCGGCCGGACCGGCTCGCAGCAGGCCACGGAGAACAGCCGCAGCTTGCGGTCGGTCGCGCGGGCGTCGAAGAACAACCAGTCGATCAGCTTGTCCGGGTCGGTCGCCGCCGACCACTCGGCTTCGCTCATGGCCGCCCCCACTCACACCCACACTCGCACTCACACTACTTCGCCACCTTACGCGGCCTGGCCACGTGCGTCGCCCCGCCGTACGCCAGCTCCGCGCTCTCCATCACCGTCTCGCTCAGCGTCGGGTGCGGGTGGATGCTCTCCATCACGTCCCGGGCGACCGCCCCCATCTCGATCGCCAGCACCCCCTCCGAGATCATCTCCCCCGCACCCGCCCCCACGATCCCCACCCCCAGCACCCGCTTGCTCTCCGGGTCCACCAGCATCTTCGTCAGCCCCTCCGTCCGGGCGATCGACACCGCCCGCCCCGACGCCGCCCACGGGAACTTCAGCACCTCGTGCGGCACCCCCTGCGCCTCCGCGTCCTTCTGCGTCAGCCCGGCCCACGCGATCTCCGGGTCGGTGAAGATCACCGCCGGGATCGCCCGCGGGCTCCACTCCGCCGGCTCACCCAGGATCACGTCCACCGCCACCCGCGCCTCCGCCGTCGCCTTGTGCGCCAGGCCCGGCTCCTCCCCCACGTCCCCGATCGCGAAGACGTGCGGCACGTTCGTCCGCCGCTGCCGGTCGATCGGGATGTACCCCCGCTCCGTCGCCCGCACCCCCGCCTTGTCCAACCCCAGGTTCGCCGAGTTCGGCCGGCGGCCGACCGACACCAGCACCCGGTCGAACGTCAGCTCCGCCGGCACGTCCTTCCCCTCCAGCGCGACGACGATCCCGTCCGGCCTTGCCGTCAGCGACGCCACCTTCGTGCTGGTGTGGATCGCCGCGAACTCCGCCCGCAGCTTCTTCTCCAGCGGGGCGACCAGGTCGCGGTCGGCCTGCGCGAGGATCGCGTCCAGCGCCTCCACCACCGTGACCTTCGACCCGAGCGCCGCGTACACGCTGCCGATCTCCAGCCCGATGTACCCGCCGCCGATCACCAGCAGCGTCTTCGGCACGTCCGGCATCAGCAGGGCGGCGGTGCTGTCCATCACCCGCGGGTCGTCCAACTGCCACGCCTTCGGCACCACCGGCAGCGACCCGGTCGAGATGATGCAGTTCTGGAAGCGGATCGTCGCCGTCGTCTCGCCGCTCACCGCCACCTCGTTCGGGCCGGTGAAGGTCGCGTGGCCCTTCACCACCTCCACCCCGCGGCCCCTGGTGAGCTGGCCGATCCCGCCGGTCAGCTTGCCGACCACCTTCTGCTGGACGAAGTTCCGGAGCTTGTCGAGGTCGACCTTCGGCTCGCCGAACGCGACCCCGTGCTCGGCCATCTCGCGGGCCTCGCGGATGACCTTCGCCGTGTGCAGCAGGGCCTTCGACGGGATGCACCCGCGGTTCAGGCACACCCCGCCGAGCTTCGGGTCCTCGTCCACGAGGGTGACCTTGAGGCCGTGGTCGGCGGCGTGGAGGGCGGCCGGGTACCCGCCGGGGCCGCCGCCGATCACCAGCAGTTGCGTCTCGCGCGCGTCGGACATGGGTGAACCTCCGGGAACGGAAAGCGGCCGGCTGCCGCCGGCCGCTCGCTGGAGGAATTGTAGGGGCCGGTTCAGTCCTCGGGGTGGCCGAGGACCCCGCGGACGACCGCCACCAGGCCGAGGAAGAACACCACCGGGGCGTACAGGTAGATGGTGTCGGCGGCCAGCCCGACGAAGAACCAGCCGGCCCCGAACACCATCGACGCCAGCCCGCCGAGGACGCCGGGGGAAATGTAGATCCGCGGCCGCTGGTAGTGCTCCCGCTCCTCCGCCGGGCGGGAGCGGTGGAGCCGCTGCGGCTTCGGGGCGGGCGGGGCCTTCTTGGGCGGCGCGGGGGCGAGGACCGCGGGGTCGGGGTCGCGGCGGGAGGCCGGCGGGGGTTCGGGGTCCGGGCCGTCGGCGAGGAGGCGGTACGCCTCGTCCTCGTCCGCCGGGGCGGCCGGGACGGTCAGGGCGGCCCCGCAGGCGGGGCACTTCGTTCGCTTCCCGGCGTGGGCGTCGGCGACGGAGAATGCTCTCCCGCAGTCGCAGGCGAAGGCGATCGGCATGCGGCACCCGTGGGCGGTCGGATCCGGGGTCCGTCCCTTGTACCCGATCCGCCCCGCCCGGGGAAGCGCGAGTGCCGCGAACCGCTACGCCTTGCCGAGGACGAGGTCCACCACCCAGCACCCGCGGGCGTGCGGCCCCGGCCCGCGGCAGTGGGCGAGGATGTCAGCGTCCTCGCACCCGGCGTCCTGCAGCGCGTCGGCGAGGATCGGCAACCGGTCGAACGCCCGCTCCCCGTAGATCCCCTGTGCGAGCGCGAGAACGGTGGAGGTACGCCAGGCCGGCTTCAAGATCTCGGGCGGTCTCTTGGCCCGCCGCACGCCGACCAGCGGCTTCCCGCGGACGTCGCGGTAGGGGTTGTAAAGGACGTCACGGAGAACCGAGCCGTGGAGCCGGCAGGCCGCCTCGCGGACGTCGTCCGGGGGGTAGGTCTTGTCGTGCCGGCCGCCGAGTGCCTCGAACAGGAAGTGCGGCACGCCGAAAACGTGCTCCCAGCCGGGCGGGCACGCCAGGCGCTCGGCCGCGATGGCGAGGAAGTGGGGCGGCGTCCACCACCCCACGTCGGCACGCGCCCGGAGCCCGGCGGCTTCGGACTTCCGGGCGACGGCCGCGACCGCGTCCGCGTCGGCGAGCCCGTCGGCGGCCCGCTCCACCACCTCCGCCGCCTCGTCCAGCACCCCGCACTCGGCGGAGCGCGGGGTGAGCCGTGCGCACGCCACGCCGTACAGGCGCCTGACCCGCTCACTCAGCAGGTGGCGGACCGGGTGGCAACTCGGGCGGGACTGCCATTCCGCCTCGGTCATGGGCGACCCCCGGCTCGCCAAGACACGTCAGAACTTCGCGATCGTGCTCTTCGCGGCGGTCAGCAGCCCGGCGTCGTCGTTGTCGTCCAGCGCCGCGAACCGCTCCCGGATCCGCCGGAACGCCAGCTGCAAGAAGTACCGCCCGGCCGCCGGGTCGGCGTGCGGGTCGGCCGGCCGCGCCGACCCGTTCCCCGCCGCGTGCCCCGCCAGGTGGTCCAGCCGGGCCAGCACGCACGCCGACACGTACAGGTCGATTGCCACGTCCGCGATCCGCTCGTGCACCAGCTCCGCCTGCGCGAAGTTCTCCTCCGTCTTCGCCTTCATGAACACGTGCGGCAGCTTCAGCCCGAACTCCCGCGTCAGCCGGGCCAGGGTGTAGGCGTCGTTCCGCAGCTCCCCGCTCTTCACCGGCACTTCCGGCGTCCCGGTCGTCAGCCACGGGGCGACCAGCTTCGCCCCCACCCCGAGCGCCGCCGGCAGCCGGCGGAAGAACCCCATCACCCCGCCCAGCGCCTCGTCCCGCAGACCCTTCAGGTACTCCCCCGGCCCCTTGCACCCGACCACCGCGATGAACGCCTTCAGCACGTCGTTCGCGCCCTCCCCGATCGTGTTGATCCGGGCGTCCCGCATCCACCGCTCGACCGGCTGGTCCGAGAAGTACCCCTTCCCGCCCCACACCTGGAGCGTGTCGTTCACGACCGTCCACAGGTGTTCCGTCGCGAACACCTTCAGGATGGCGGTCTCCAGCATGTAGTCCGGCGCCCCGCGGTCGATGAACGCGGCGCACTCGGCCGTCGCCGCCTCCATCGCGAAGCAGTGCGCCGCCGCGAACGCGATCTTCTTCTGCACCAGGTGGAACTCGGCCAGCGGCTGCTGGAACTGGACCCGCCTCTTCGCGTGCTCCGTCATCGCCTTGATGCACACCTTGGCGTGCCCGGTGCACGTCGCCCCGAACGTCACCCGCCCGTAGTTCAGCACCGTCAGCGCCGCCTGCAGCCCGCGCCCGATCTCGCCGAGGACGTTCTCCTTCGGCACCCGCATGTCCTTGAACTGGATCTTCCCGGTCGCCGTCCCGCGGATCCCGCACTTCTCCGCCCGGGCCTCCACCACCTCGAACCCGGCCATGTCCGGCGTCACCAGGAACGCCGTCACCTTCCCCTTCGGGTTCTTCGGGTCCGGCGTCCGGGCCATCACCGTCAGGATGTGGGCGATCCCGCCGTTGGTGATGTAGTGCTTGGTGCCGTTCAGGATGTACGCCGACCCGTCCTCGGTCGGGGTGGCGGTCGTCCGGACGTTCGCGGCGTCGGACCCGGCCTCCGGCTCGGTCAGCGCGAACGCGCACAGCTTCGACCCGTCGAACAGCCCGGGCAGCCACTTCGCCTGCTGCTCCTTGCTGCCGAACAGGCACAGCGCCCGCACCCCGATCGAGTGGTGGGCGTTCACGAACACGGCGACGCTCGCGTCGTGCCCGCCGAGGATCTCCATCGTCTTCAGGTACTGCTGCTGGCCGAAGCCGAGGCCGCCGAACTCCGGCGGGATCGTCAGCTTGTACACCCCGAGGTCGGCCAGGCCCTGCACCACCGCGTCCGGGATGCGGGCCTCCCGGTCGATCCGCATGTGGTCGATCTTGGCGTCGGCGAACGCCTTCACCTTCGCCGCGACCTCGTCCGCCGCCGCCTGCTTGTCCGGCGGCAGGACCGGGTACGGGAACAGCAGCTCGCCCTTGAACCGGCCGTAGAACAGGGCCTTGGCGAACCCGACGTCCGGGCCGGCGATCAGCTCCTCGACGTCCTTACGCTGCTCGGCGATCTGCTGCGCGGTCAGTGCCATCGGGAGAGCCCCCGCTAACGGGACCGTGGGGAGAGGGAGAGATGAGGTATTGTAGGCGGCCGGCCGGGACGAAGAGAGCCACGGATGAACACGGATGAAACACGGATCAGACAGAACCACGGATTTCGTCTGATCCGTGTTTCATCCGGGGCTGGCTCCGGTCGTCAGTCCCGCAGGTCGTTCTCGGTGAACAGGGTGAACCCCTGGTTCTCCAGGGCCGCGGCGGCCGCCTCGAAGTCGTCGACGTACACCGCCACCGCCGTGTTCCCCATCGGCCCGACCCCGGTCAGCAGCGGGTACATGTAGCAGATGTTGATCTCGGCCCCGAGCATCGCCTTGGTGATGGTCAGCAGCGGGCGGTCGTCGTCCGGCAGCTTCACCACCAGCAGGTCGCTCTCGGTGAACGCGAACTTCGCCGCGGTCAGGATCTCGTACCCCCGCTCGTAGTCGCTCGGGACCAGCCGGATGATGGCGCAGTCGGCCGTCTCGACCACCGTCAGCGACACCACCCGGACGTCGGTCGTCTCGAACTTCCGGACCAGGTCGAGCAGCGCCCCCATCCGGTTCGCCAGGAACACGTTGAACTGGCGGACGCTCGGCCAGTCCCGCCCGCGCGCGGTGTCGTACCCGACCCCGGCCTCGTCGCCGAAACTCATGTCCGTCCTCGGTTGGGTGTGCGTGAAGTGTAACCGGGGGCGGGCGGCGGGGCAACGGAACTGCGGCGGCTTCGGCGAGCCGGGAGCGTGAGCGACCGGAGAAGGGCAACCTCCGGTCGCTCACGCTCCCGGCTCGCCACGAACGCGAACCTTCCCCGACCGTCCGCCGTCGGTTAGCGTATGACCATGACCCCCACCCTCCCCGCCGATCACCCCGCCCGGATCGCCCGGGCCGCCCTCGCCCTCGACGGCCTGTCCGTCGGCGACGCCCTCGGCGAGACCTGCTTCCGGGACGAGAACTTCGAGGCCATCCTCGACGACCCGTTCGCCACCACCCGCGGCCCGTGGTCGTGGACCGACGACACTGCCATGGCCCTCGGCATCTACGAAGTCCTTCACGAGCACGGCCGGGTCGACCAGGACGTTCTCGCCCGGCGGTTCGCGACCCGGTTCGAGGCCGAGCCGTGGCGCGGGTACGGCCCGGGCGCGATCCGGCTGCTCGCGGAAGTGGCGGCCGGGGGCGACTGGCGGGTCGCGGCCGACGGCGTGTTCCGCGGCGGGTCGTACGGGAACGGGTCGGCGATGCGGATCGCCCCGCTCGCCGGGTACTTCGCGGACGACGACTACGCGGCGGTCGCGCAACAGGCCCGGCTGTCGGCGGAGGTGAAGCACGCCCACCCGGAGGGGGTCGCCGGCGCGATCGCGGCGGCCGTCGCCGGGGCGTGCGCCTGGAAGCACCGCGCCACCCCGGCCGACCCCGCGACCAAGCGCGGCCTGTTCGACGCGGTGTTGGCCCACACGCCGGTAAGTGAGGTGCGGACGGGGGTCGCACGCGCCGCGGCGATCCCGTTCGAGTTGCCCGAACCCGCTGTCCGGTTGCTCGACCACGGGATGTCGGTGCAGCCGTTCAACACGTCGATGACGCCGATCGTGCGGCAACTCGGCAACGGCAGCCGGATCTCGTGCCAGGACACGGTGCCGTTCTGCGTCTGGGCAGCCGCCCGCCACCTCGACGACTACCAGGCCGCGATCGTGACCACCATCCGCGCCCGCGGGGACATCGACACGAACTGCGCGATCGTCGGCGGGATCGTGGCGCTGGCGGTCGGGGCCGGCGGCATCCCGAAGGAGTGGCGGGCCGACCGCGAGGAGCTGGTGGTGTGAGGGTGTGGGGTCGCCGCTTGCGGCGTCGCGCGCGACGCCGCAAGCGGCGGACCCCCTACAACACCGGCATGCTCGACTTCGCCACCACGGCGTTCGTCTCGATCCTGTTCCTGGTCGACCCGCCGGGGACCGTCCCGGCGTTCATCGCCCTGACCGCCGGGTACACCCCCGAGAAGCGGCGCCGCACCGCGCTGGTCGCCAGCGTCACCGCCACCCTCACCCTCGCCGCGTTCGCCGCCGTCGGGAACGTCGTGTTCAAGGCCCTCGGCCTCACCCTCCCGGCGTTCCAGATCGCCGGCGGGCTGATCCTGTTCGTCGTCGCCCTGGACATGATCCGGGCCCGGCGGTCGACCCAGGAGAGTCCGGCCGAGATGAGCGAGGGCGAGGCGGCCGCGGACGTGGCCGTCGCCCCGTTGGCCATCCCGATGCTCGCCGGCCCGGCCGCCCTGTCCACCGTCGCCGTCCTCACCGCCCAGGCGAAGGACCCGGCCGAGGCGTCCCTGGTGTTCGCCGCCATCGCCCTGACCGGCCTCATTTGCCTGGTCACCCTCCGCCTCGCCGACCCGATCCAGCGGCGGCTCGGGCGGACCGGGATCCACATCCTCGGCCGGGTGCTCGGGCTGGTGCTGGCCGGGATCGCGGTCCAGTTCGTGCTGAACGGGCTGGCCGCCGCCGGGGTCATCCCGCGGCCGCCGGCCGGGTAACCCGGGCGGGCTGTGCCGGGCGGGCGGGTTCGGCCGGCGGAATCGGTCATTCGGGTTCAGCGCGGGGTGCCGGTCGTGCCGATCCTCCTACCACGCCGTCACGCGCGGCCTGGAGGAGTTCCCATGAACGGAATCAGGGCCCGGCGGTCACTGGTGGGGGCGGCCGTGCTGGCGGCCGCCCTGTCGTCCGGGTGCCGGGGGCTGCTCGGCGGGCGGTTCGAGCCGCCGGCGGTGCCGAAGGAGCTGAACAAGGCGAACATGCCGGAGTACCGGATCGAGCCGCCGGATGTCCTAGTGATCGAGGCCATCCGGACGGTCCCGAAGCCGCCGTACAAGGCGGAGTCGCTGGACGTCCTGTTCGTCCGCCTCGCGAACCCGATCCCCGGGGAGCCGCTGGAAGGGCAGGTGAGCGTCGAGCCGGACGGGACGATCAACCTGGGGGCGACGTACGGGGGGTCGGTCAAGGTGGTCGGGCAGACCCTGGTGGAGATCCGGGCGACGCTGGAGAAGCACCTCGCGGTGGCGGTCGGGCTGAAGGACCCGAAGGTGACCGTCCAGCTGGTCCAGGGCCGCGGGGCCCAGCGGGTCGCCGGGCCGCACCTCGTCCGCCCGGACGGGACGGTGGCGCTGAGCACGTACGGGAGCGTCCGGGTCAGCGGGCTGACCCTGACCGAGGCCCGGCGGGCGATCGAGGAGCACCTGTCGCAGTTCCTGCAAGAACCGGAGATCGCGCTCGACGTGCAGAGCTACAACAGCAAGATCTTCTACGTCGTCCTCGGCGGGGCCGGGGCCGGGCAGACCGTCCAGCGGTTCCCGATCACCGGGAACGAGACGGTGCTCGACGCGATCTCCCAGGCCGGCGGGCTGACCGCCGTGTCCAGCCCGCGCCGCATCTGGCTCGCCCGCCCGGCCCCCGAGGGGGCCGGGTGCCAGATCCTCCCGGTCGACTGGAACTCGATCGTGATGAAGGCCGACCCGGCGACCAACTACCAGATCCTGCCGGGCGACCGGGTGTTCGTCGGCGGGTACCCGGCGACCGCCGCGGAGAACGTCCTGTCGCGGGTCGTCGCCCCGGTCGAGCGGCTGTTCGGGATCATCCTGTTCGGGCAGAGCGTCTTCCAGAGCCTGTCGAACGGAGGGTTCAACAACGGGTTCAACAACGGGTTCAACAACAACTTCTTCGTCCCCTGACGGCGGGCCGATATACTACCGGGTAGGGGGCGCACCGCCCCCGCCCGGTCGGAGGGGTGACCATGACGCGGTTCTGGGGCGGGTCGGTCGGCGTGGTGTTGCTGGCGGTCCTGGCCGGCCCGGCGGCCGCCCAGCCGCCGATCCCGGGCGGGCCCCGCCAGCCGCAGCGGCCGGCCTTCAGCCCGTACCTCAACCTGTTCCGCCCCGGCGCGTCCGTCACCCAGAACTACTTCGGGCTCGTCCGCCCCGAGATCCAGGCCCGGCAGGCGATCCAGGACCTGAACCGGAACGTGCTGATGAACCAGGAGATGATCCAGAGCCTGGACGACAGCATCACCGGGCTGAGTGAGCTGCCGCAGACCGGGTTCGTCCCCCAGTTCGGGGCGCGGGGCCCGTTCTCGACCGGCGGCGGCCCGTACTTCTCGACCGGCCCGGGCAGCGGCGGGCCGGTCGGCGGGCTCGCGGCCGGGCGGGGGCCGGCGGTCCAGCCGGTGAACACGGTGGCCGGACCGCTGGTCGGCGCCGGGTCCGTCCCCGGGGCCGGGGGGCGGCTGCTCCGGCCGGTGAACACCCTCAGCCGGCCGGCGGGCGCCCCGCGGCCGTGATGCCCGGCGGGCGGCCGGCGCCCCCGCCGCCCGCGCTCTAGGCTTTCGGGACCCCGGCCCGTGGCGCCCCCCAACCCGCGCGCACCACCATGCGGACGCCCGACTCGTCGCTGCCGCTCAGCCTGCCCGAGGCGTTCGCGCTGGCCTGCCAGGCCCCCGGCCCGCTCCGGGTCCGGACCCTGCACCGCCCGACCGGGGTCGAGGAGGAGTACGCCGTCCCGGCCCCGTTCGTCTTCCTCGGCCGGTCGGTGTCGGCCGGGGTGCGGCTGAACGACCCGTCCGTCAGCCAGTGCCACGCCTACCTGCAGGTGATCGAGGGGGCGGTGTTCTGCGCCGACCTGGGGAGCCGGACCGGGGTGGTGTGGGAGGACGGGACCCAGAACCGCGGGTGGGTCGGGGCCGACCAGACCCTCCGCCTCGGGGCGTTCGACGTCCGGGTCGACGGGGCCGCCCCCGGGTCGGCCGACTACCCGGACCCGGACGAGGTCTCGCCCCGGACCCCGGCCGCGGTCGAGGTCCACGCCCCCAACCAGACCCCCGCCCCGCACCCGCTCGACCGCCCGGTCACCCTGGTCGGGCGGAACCCGGCCTGCGACCTGCGGCTGCTCGACGACTCGATCGCGTACTTCCAGTGCGCCCTGGTGAACACCCGGGACGGGGTGTGGTTCGTCGACACCATGACCCGCAACGGCGGGGTGGTGAACGGCCGCGGCACCCGCCTGTCCCGGGTCCGGGACGGGGACCTGCTGGAGCTCGGGCGGGTGTCCCTGCTCTTGCGGATCGGGGCCCACCACGGCAGCCGGGTGGTCCGCCCGGCGGCCGCCCCCCCGCCGGCCGCCCTGGACACCGTCCCGGCGTTCCCCGGCGGGGCCCTGGCCGAGTCGGTGTCCGGGGCGCTGGCCCCGATGGCCGAGATGGCCCGGCAGTTCCAGCAGTGCTTCCTGACCATGGCCCAGATGCTGGCGACCATGCAGCGCGACCAGGCGGCCCAGGTCGCCGAGCAGCTCCGGCAGATCCAGGACCTGGCCGCCGAGCTGCGGGAGCTGCGGGCCGAGGACCGGGCCGCGGCCGCCCCGCCCGCCCCCAAGCCGGCGACCGGGAAGTCGGCCCCCCGCCCGGCCCCGCCCCGGCCGCGGCCCCCCGGCACCCCGACCCCCGGGACGGCCAACGGCGCCGGCGGGAAGGCCCCGCCGGACGCCAAGCTGTTCGACGCCCACGAATGGTTCCTGGACCGGCTCGCCAACCGCGAGCCGCCCCCGCCCGCCGGCTGACCCGCACTTCCGCCGCTTGCGGCGTTGCGCCCCGCCCGGACTTGACACGCCCGCCCGCCGGGCGTACTGTCCGCCCGCCCTCGCCACGTTCCGCCGCTCCGGCCACCCGTTCGGGCTGGCTCCCGGAGGCCCTCCCATGACCCGCGTGGACCCCCGGCCGCACCCGGCCGACCTGTCCCCCGCCGCCCGCCGGCTGACGGCCGCCGCCCGCGCCGCCTGGCACCCGGTCGCCCGGGCGTGGCGGCGGTTCCTGGCCCTCACCCGGCTCAGCCCGTCGGCGGTGTGCGAGATGTCCGCCCCGCTCGGGCGGCACGACTACCACACCCACGCGGACGACGCCGACCGGGCCCCGTGGGGGACCGTCGGCGGCGCCCGGTGCGCGCGGTGCGGGAAGTGGTACCGGCTGTGACACGTAGCCGCTTGCGGCGTTGCGGGCGGGGCCGCAACGCCGCAAGCGGCGAGCCCTCAGCCCCGGGTCACCGGAACCGGCGGGCGAAGTCGTCGTAGCTGGTGCGCTCGTTCGGGTGCAGGTCGGTCCGCTGGAGGTTGAGCTTCCGCGCCTCCGACCACGCGTCCCGGGCCGCCCCCTCGTTCTTCTTCGCCAGCTGCGCCTGGGCGAGGTGGAAGTACCCCGTCCCGGTCGGGTTCTCGGCGATCACCCCCTCCAGGATGTCCGCCGCGGTCCCGGCGTCGCCCTTGTTCAGCAGGATCGTCGCCTCCGTGTCCCGGATGTCCGGGTTCTCCCCGACCACCGCCTTCGCCCGGGTGATCAGCGCCAGCGCCTCGTTGTGCTCCGGCGTCTTCGGGTGCGTCGACAGCAGGTAAGCGAGGTTGTTCAGCGCGATCAGGTCGTGCGGGTTCCCCTCCAGCGCCTTCCGGTAGAACTCGGCCGCCTTGACGAAGTCGCCCTGCAGGTTCCACAGCGACCCCAGTTGCTGGTTCAGGGTCGCCTTCTCCTGCGGCCGCACCGCCCGACCGACCGCCCCGTCCAGCCAGTCGGTGGCCTTCTTGATGTCCTCCGGCGCCGGGGCCTTGGCCTTGTACAGGACGTCCACCAGGATCCCCCCGACCGAGGTCGGCGGGAGCCGCCCCTTCTCCTTCTCGATCACGTCCAGGGCGTCCTTCGTCCGGTCCCGCCGGCCGAAGAACGCCGCCCGGGCCAGGACCGCGTCCGGCTGCACCTTCTCGGCCTGCGCGATCGCCAGGTTCAGCACCCGCTCGGCGTCCTCGTACAGCCCCAGCTCCTCGTACAGCCGGGCCAGCGGCCCGAGGGCGAGGTTCGGCGTCTTCTCCTTGGCGAGGAGCACCTCCTGGGCCCGCCGCGGGTCCTTCCGGGCGACGTACAGCCGGGCCCTCAGGACGGCCGTCTGGACCGAGTCCGGGTCGGTCTCGGCGAGGTGGGCGACCCACTTCTCGGCCGCGGCGAGGTCCCCGTCCCGGAGCAGCGACTGGATCAGGTACGCGACGTGGAGCGGGGCCCACTGCTTCTTGTCCTTCTCGTCCAACAGGGCGGACAGCAACTCGCCCCGGCCCTTCACCCGGTCGCCGACCGAGTGGTACAGCTGGGCCAGCATGAACGCCTCGACCTTGCTCCGCTTGGGGATCTTCTCCAGCAGCTTGACCGCCTCCAGCCTCCGGGACCGGTCCTTCTGGAAGGCGAGGACGATGACCCGGGCGAGGTTGTCCTCCGGGGTGTTCCCCAGCCCGGCCTGCTCCACCAGCTTGGGGGCGGTGCTCGACACCCGGTAGTCCGGGTTGATGGCGGTGGCGATGGCCAGCTTGAGCAGGGCGGTCCGCTTGACCGCGGCCGGGGCGGACGGCAGGTTCCCGATCCGGGTGTACGCCTCCCCGGCCTCGGCCAGCAGCCCGAGCTGGAGCAGGTAGTCGGCCTCGGCGAACAGGGTGGCCGGGTCGTCCGGCTTGTCCTCCCGGGCCTTCGCCATCGCCTTCCGGGCGTCCGCCACCTGCCCGAGCAGGGCGTGGCCGGCGGCGGCGAACATCGTCTTGTCCGCCGCCTTCACCTTGTCGGCCGCCTCCTTGAACGCCTTCTCGGCGTCCTCCCGCCGCCCGGTCCCGGCGTAGAACTGGATGAGCAGCAGGTGGGCGTCGGCCGCGTCCGGCCGGAGCACCGTGGCCCGGCGCATCAGCTCCTCGGGCTTCTTCTTGTCCCCGGTCGCGAGGTACAGCTGGCTGAGGTACAGGAGGGCCTGCGGGTCGGTGCTGGTCTCCGGGATCGCCTTGACCGCCAGGGCCAGGGCGTCCTCCGGCGGGAGCCCGGCCCCGAGCGTCGCCCCGGACGCCATCCGCTGCACCTTCGGGTCGCTCGCCAGCGCCTCCGGCAGCTTCTTGTACACCTCCACCGCCTTGGCGTACTGGCGGGTGAAGGAGTACATGAAGGCGAGCCGGAGCAGGGCCTGGGGGTTGGTCTCCCCGAGGTCGAACGCCCGCTGGTACCGCTCGGCGGCCAGGACGGCGGACGCCTGGGCGGCGGGCGTGCCGGGCCCGGCGGCGATGAAGTTGAGGTCGTGGACCAGGCCCTGGGACAGGGCCACCCGGGCGTCGAGCGGCGGCCCGACCTTCTCCGCCTCCAGCCCGTTCAGCACGTCCATGGCCTGGTCCCGCACGGCCCGGGCCTCGGCCGGGTCCTTCTTCTCCTTGGCCCGCTGGAGCAGGACGGCGGCCTGGGCGGCCCGGGTGGACTGGCCCTTCTCCCCGTCGATCTTGGCGATGTCCTTGAGGACCAGTTCCATCACCCCGAGGTCCGGCTTCCGGGCGGCCCGGTCGAACCGCAGGGCGTGGACCGTCAGGTCGTCCGGCCGGAGCTGCGCGGCGGCGTCGACCAGCCGGGTGGCCTCCGCGTCGGCCCCCATCAGGGCGGCGATCTCGAACAGGGCGCGGAACATCCGGGCCTGCTGGTCGGGGTCGAACTTCCCCGCCCCCTTCCCGAGGTCGGCGACCTGGGCGGCGATCGTCTTGTCCTTCCGGTCGGTCACCCGCCACTTCTCGAACAGCAGCCGGGCCCGGGCGACCCGCAGCTCGGTCCCGTCCCCGGGGCCCCGCTTCTCGGCCTCGTCCAGGGTGGCGAACGCGGCGTCCAGGTCCTTGGCCCGGGCCGACAGCATCGCCAGCTCGACCCAGACGGCCGGGTCCTTCGGGTTGCTCGCCTTGAGCTCGTCGAGCCTCTGCCGGGCGCCCGCCCGGTCGCCCTTCTGGTCGAGCAGGTGGGCCCGGAGCAGGCGGATGTCGAGCAGGTCCGGGATCCTCTTCTCCCGCACCGCCTCCTCGGCCTTGGCCAGGGCCTCCTCGGCCGCGGCCCAGTCCCGCATCCCCTCCGGGTTGCGGACGGCCCGGGCGATCTCCAGCCGGGCGATCTGGGCCCACGCGGCCGGGGCCCGGTCGGCCAGCCGGCGGTACGCGTCCAGGGCCGCGGCGGTCCGCCCGAGGGCGACGTTCGCCTCGGCGATCCCGTAGGCCACCGGGGCCCACAGCGGGTCGTCGACCCCCAGCCTCTCCGGCTCGCCCTCGGCCCGGGTCAGGGCGTCGAGCCGCCGCTGGTGCTCCCCGAGCTGCTCGTACGCCTGGCCCAACAGCAGGTTCGCCCGGCGGCGGGCCGAGCCCGGGCCGTGCGGCAGCTTCGGGACGACCGCGGCCAGGGCCGGGGCGGCCTCCGTCCACTTGCCCTGGAGGAACAGGACCCGGGCCTTCTCGTACTCGACGACCTCCGGCCGGACCGCCGGCAGGGCGTACAGCTTCTCGGCGGTGGCGATCGCCCCGGCCTTGTCCTTCGCCTGGAACTGGTACTCGAACAGCTCGTGGGTCAACTCCGGCGAGTCCGGGACGGCCTTCAGCCCCCTGTCGACGACCTCGACCGCCTTCTTCGGGTCGGTCTCCAGGGCGGCCCGGGCCCGGTACGCCTCGACCGTCTTCGGGTGCTCCCGGGTGCACACGTCGAGCAGGTTGCGGGCCTCGTCGAGGGCCGCGGCCGCCTCGGTCGGCTTCCCGTCCCGGAACAGGTTCCGGGCCCGGAACCGGGCGAAGTCGGCGGACATGAGGAGGACGTCCCGCTCCTTCGGGGCGATCCCGAAGGCCTTGGCGACGGCCGCCGCGGCGTCCGCCCCGCGGTCGAGCGGGGCGAACGTCTGCCAGTACTCGGCGGCCACCAGGTGGGCGCGGAAGTCCTTCTCGTTCGCCGCCCGCATGTCATCGATCACCCGGTCGGCCTGGGTCGGCTGGTTCAGGTGCCGGCGCAGGACCACCGCCCGGGCGGCGTACGAGTCGACCAGGGTCGGCTTCAGCTCGTACGACTTCCGGTACGCCTCGGCCGCGTCGGCGAACTTCCCCTCGGCCAGCAGGCACTTGCCGCGGGTCGCCTCCAGGTCGGCGTCGGGCCCCTTGGCCAGGAGCACCTCGACGTGCCCGCGGGCCTCCTTGAACAGCCCGACCTTCGGCCCGGTGGCGAACTCGACGGCGTACTTCCGCAGCTCGTCCCGGTTCGGGTCGCGGCGGAGGACGTCCTCCAGGGCGTAGTAGGCGTTCTCCAGGTCGCGCGGGCGGGTGGCGGTCCGGCAGTACAGCCGGGCCAGCCGCTCCCGGGCGTCGATGTCGTCCGGGACGGCCTTCAGGTACCGGTCGAGGTACTCGGCCTCGCGCCCGGGGTCGTCGGCGTCCTTGGCCTTCTTCGCCTGGTCGAGGTACGCCCCGAACTGCTTCTTCACCTGCCGGGCGTGGACGAGGTGGACGGCGACCCCCAGCGCCACCAGCAGGACGGTGAACTTGAGGAGGAACCACCACTTGATCTTGTACTTCATGGCGCGGGCTCCGTGGCGGCGGGGTCGGCGGTGGTGTACTGTATCATGCAGAAAACGAAAAGTCGCCCGGAGGGTCGTTACGACCGCTCCGGGCGACAGGTTCGGCGCGAATCACTTCGGCCGGGTCAGGTGGTCAGACGGTCGCCCGGCGGAGCCGGCGGCGGACCAGCCCGGCGAACGGCAGGGCCGTCGCCACCAGGATCAGCCCGGCCGGGGCCGGGATCACAGGCACCCCC